>CAXYJY010000016.1:0-62994 GCA_964277755.1 uncultured Hymenobacter sp. | reverse complement strand
GCCAACCTACTTGCCTGAGCGGGCGGACTCCGTCCACACAGGCAAGTAGGTTGGCAGCGCGTAGTGATTGGAGCCGAAGCCGTACAGGAATAGAAAGGCCAGTACCGGCACCAGCAGCAGGAGCCCCAGCAAGATGGTTTGGCGGGGCCGCATCGGCTAGATGCTGAACATGTGCGACAGGGTTTCGCCGATAAACGAACCTTCCGTTACGAGGGCTACTACGAGCCACACCAGCAACGCCGTCGGGATGAGGATAGTCCAGATGAGGCTTTTCACCTCGTGCTTCAAGTGCATAAATTCACCTACAATGAAGAAAGCCTTCAGAATTGTGAGCACGATAAAGATGCTGTTGCGGAACGTGCGCCAGTCGGGCGAAGTCAGGGTAAAGGCGATAGCAAACTCAACGGCCGTGATGATTACCAGCACCCAGAAGGTTTTCCAAATCCAGCCCGTGTTGGGCTTTGCAATCTCGCCCGGAACGTAGGCGTGTTCGGTAGTAGCGTGAGCAGCCATTTTCTTTATTTTTTAAGCTTTGAATGGAAACTGCTGAATGCCTAAAAAGACATTCAGCAGTCGGTTTATTTTTCAAAACTTCAATTACACCAGGTAGAAGAATGTAAATACAAACACCCACACGAGGTCAACGAAGTGCCAGTAGAGACCAATCTTCTCGACCATCTCATAGTGCCCGCGCTTCTCAAACGTGCCGTTGGTGGTAGCGATGAAGCACCACACTAGCAAGCAGACACCCGAGAACACGTGCGTGCCGTGGAAACCCGTGATGAAGAAGAACAGGTCGGCAAACAGCGGCGGGCCGTACTGATTCACGGCCAAGTTAGCCCCGTGCATCACCGAGCCGTCGGCCATGCGCAGGCCTTCTTCGGTGCCGCCAATAAAGTGGCTCCACTCCCAAGCCTGCGAACTCAGAAACATCGCGCCGAACAGGATGGTCCACAACAGCCATTTCTGCACGTCGGCCTTATCCATGCGGTGACCGGCTTCTACGGCCAGCACCATCGTTACGGAGCTGAAGATGAGAATCATCGTCATCAACGCCACGAAAGCCAGCGGCAAATCCATGCCGTGCAAGCCGGGGAAGGCATTGAACACCTTCTCGGGAATGGGCCAGTGGGCGGTGCTGAAGAAGAACTTGTCGGCCGTACCGGTAAAGACGCCGTGCTTGTGGCGAATCATGCCGTAGGCCGTCAGGAAAGCTCCGAAGGTGAAAGCATCCGACAGCAGGAAGAACCACATCATCAGCTTGCCGTAGCTCGCTTTGAAAGGTTCGTTGCCCCCATCCCAGGTGCCGGTGCGCGGGGCATCGGCGTAGACGGTGGGGGTAGGCTCTAGAGTGGTCGAGTGGGCCATAGCAGGCGGCAAAATGGACGGAATCACCTTACGGCAACTCGCGGATTAGTGGTTCAAAAGTAGGAACAAATACAGGTACAACCAAAGGCCGCCCAGGAAGTGCCAGTAAAGCGTGGCGTTGCCAATCGAAAGCATTGCCCGCGAATGCACTTGATAGTTAAGGCTTCGCTTGAGCACGACGGCCACGAAAATAAGCCCCGTGACTAGGTGAAAAGCGTGGACGCCCATGAGCACGTATACGAACGAGCCGGACGGATTGGCGTCTGCCCCGCCAAAGAAGGTGCGGCCCGCTACCAAGTCACTCCACGAGTGGAGCTGCCCCAGCAGGAAAACTACCCCCAGCACCAGCGTAAGCAACAGGCCTAGCTGCGCGCGCTTTACTTCATCGGCCTTAGCCGAAGCGTAAGCCAATTGCATGGTAGCGCTGCTGAAGGCAATGGCAATGGTATTAAACAGCAAGCTCAAGGGCAGGTCAAACTCGCGCCAGTTGCCCTCATCGCGCCGCACGATGTAGCCGCTCGTGAAGGCGGCGAACATCATAATGATGCTGAAAATAAGCAGAATGAGCACCAAGCGCTTGGGGTGCGTACCCGTACCCTCTTGCTTGGTGGCCAATAATTCGGTGGAATTCATAAAATGGATTTTTAGTTGCTTGCGGCGGGCTTTAGACGTGTTCCCACTGCGGTTGTCTCCGCAACAAACTACCGGGCAATAAAACTCAAACTTTATCTAAAACCAGCGCAATCTGCACAATCGGCAAGTACAGAAACGAAGCGAACATGATACTGAGTGCGGCTTTGCGGTCCTGGGTTCGCATCAGCTGCACGGTCATCAGCAGGAAAAGCACGCCGCACACCAGCGCGACGCCCGCCGACACGCGGCCCGAGATACCCAGCACTAGCGGCAGCAGCGACACCGGAATGAGCAGCACCGTGTACGTCATTATCTGGAAGGCGGTACGTAGGTCGCGCTCGCCCGGCGAGGGCAGCATCTTGAAGCCCGCCCGCTTGTAATCTTCGTCGGCAACCCAGGCAATGGCCCAGAAATGCGGAAACTGCCACATAAACTGAATGCCGAACAGTACCCAGGCGGCTTCGCCCACGTAGCCCGTAGCCGCTACCCAGCCAATGAGCGGCGGCAGCCCGCCTGGAATGGCCCCCACGGCTACACAGACGGGCGATACTGTTTTGAGCGGCGTGTAAATGAACCCGTACAGGATAAGCGACAGCAGCGACAGCGCGGCAGTGAGCGGATTGAAGCAGTACGCCAGCAGCCCTAGTCCCGCTAGCCCCAGCACCACGCAAAACACCCACGCCTCGTTGGGTGAGATGCGGCCAGTGGGTAGCGGCCGGTCGTCGGTGCGGCGCATCAGCTTGTCGAGGTCTTTCTCGAAAACCTGGTTGATGATGTTGGCCGAGCCCGTTACGAGCAAGCCGCCGAGCATGACCAGCAACGCCCGGCTCCAGCTTATGTCGCGCGCCCCCAGCAAGTAGCCAATGGCGCTGGAAAACGCCACGGTAAACGAGAGCCGGAACTTCAGGAGTTGAAAATAGGCGCGGGCCTTGGTCATTCAGCTAAAAAGGATTCGTGCTTTAGCGCAGCTTGCATCCAGAGCGCAAAGTTACGCATGAGCCGGCCGTAGCGGTGCCTTTTGCAACGTACTTACCGCACGATGATAAGCTAGCTGGGTCAGAAACTGCCCACCAAACAGCAGTGTCGCTAAAGTGAGATGCACCGGCTGCACCACAGCGGGCAGCGCCAGGTAGCTTAGCGTGATGCCCGCCACCACTTCGATTGCCAGTACCACCAGCACTGCTTGTACCAAACGGCGCAAATGCCCCCCGAGTGGCCACAACTGATACGCAACGTAGCCATTCAGTAAAACCAGCAAAATGGAAAGCGAGCGATGTACCTTGAATACCGCACCCAGCTGGTCGACCCAGGTATCGCGCCGCAGATAGTCAGCAGCGGCCGAAATATGGTCTATTTGCTCGCGCACTTGCGTGCCGAGCACAATCTGCACGAACGTTGCCAGCAGGGCCAGCCACAGCAGCGTATGCAGACCATTGCCAGCACTCATGGCGGGCAACGTAGCACTACCCCTATTTTCCGTTTCTAATGCCACTACGGTAGGCTGGGTTTGGGCACGGTCGGCAGCATACAGCAACATAGCCATGATGAGCAACGCTAGCCCCATATGAATGGTCACCATGATGGGGAGCAGATTAGTAGAAACCACCAGCGAACCCAGCCAGCCTTGCACGCCCGTCAGAAGCCACCCTCCTACTGCCAGCCAGAATACCGGGCGGTCGCGCCGCCAGTAGGGAATTGCCACCAGCGCCGTGATGAAAACGAAAAAGCCAATCAGCACTCCTACAAGGCGGTTGACATACTCAATCCAGGTTTTAGTAGCATTAAAGTCAGTTTCGACATATTGCGTCGGATGCGCGAAAATCTCACCCGCTACCTGCTTAAAGCCCATGCTGGCCAGCGTGCGGGCCAGCTTCTGGTTTTTCTTGACGCGCTGCGCTAAGTACACTTGCTTGTAGTCGGCCGGCAGCTGGCTGATATCAGTTGGAGGTAACCACTGGCCGAAGCACTTGGGCCAGTCGGGGCAGCCCATACCCGAGCCAGTCGCCCGCACCACGCCCCCGACCAAGATGAGCAGGTAGATACTTATCACCGTCAGCACGCTCCAAAAGCGAAATCGACGTACAAAACCAGCTGGCTGCATATTGCTAAAAGCAAGCGAAACTCTCGCTTGGCGCTTAGTAAACAAAAAGAAACGGGCCGCCGTTGCGCGGCGGCCCGTTTAGGCAAAACTTATTATACAACTAGTCTTCTAGCTCGCGCTCGTAGGGCATGTTAGAAGAAGCCGTTTGCGAGTAAGGCACATTCTGTGGAATGAAATCCGTTTCGGCGCCTGGCTTGCTGTAGTCGTAGGGCCAGCGGTATACGGCCGGAATCTCGCCAGGCCAGTTGCCGTGGCCGGGCTCAATGGGCGTCGTCCATTCCAAGGTCGTCGAGTTCCACGGGTTTTGCGTAGCGCGACGGCCACGGAAAATGCTGTAGAAGAAGTTGAAGATGAAAACGAACTGCGCGAAGAAGGCCAAGATAGCCGCTGCCGAGATAAACTTATTGAGGTCAGCAAATTGGCTGAAGGCGTCGAAGCCGGTCCAGGCGTAGTAACGGCGGGGGAAACCAGCGATACCCACGTAGTGCATCGGCATGAACACGAGGTAAACCCCGATAAACGTCAGCCAGAAGTGGATGTAGCCCAGTTTCTCGTCCATCATGCGGCCAAACATCTTGGGGAACCAGTGATACACACCGGCGAACAGCCCGAAGAAAGCCGAAGAGCCCATTACCAAGTGGAAGTGGGCTACCACAAAATACGTGTTGTGCATCTGAATATCGAGGGTAGCATTACCCAGAATGATACCCGTCAGACCGCCTGAGACAAACAGCGATACGAAGCCAATGGAAAACAGCATTGCAGCCGTGAACCGGATATTACCACGCCACAACGTGGCCAGCCAGTTGAATACCTTAACGCCTGAGGGCACCGCGATAATCAGCGTCAGGAACATGAAAACCGAGCCGAGGAAGGGGTTCATGCCGGTTACGAACATGTGGTGAGCCCACACAACGAACGACAGCAGCGAAATGCCAATCAGCGAGCCAATCATGGCGCGGTAGCCGAAGATGGGCTTACGGGCGTTGGTAGCCAAAATTTCCGACACCATGCCCATAGCAGGCATGATTACGATGTATACCTCAGGGTGACCCAGGAACCAGAATAAGTGCTGGAACAGCACCGGCGAACCACCTTGGTTGTGCAACGCCTGCCCGGCAATGTAGATATCCGACAGGAAGAACGACGTGCCGAACGAGCGGTCAAATACCAGTAGCAGGGCGGCCGACAGCAGAACCGGGAACGACAGAATACCGAGGATAGCCGTAAGGAAGAACGCCCAGATAGTGAGCGGCAATTTGCTCATGCTCAGGCCGCGGGTACGCAGGTTGATGACGGTAGTAACGTAGTTAACGCCACCGAGCAGCTGCGATACGATGAAGAACACCATCGACACCAGCCACATCGTCATCCCCATGCCCGAGCCCGGGATTGCCTGCGGCAGGGCCGAGAGTGGGGGATAGATAGTCCAGCCAGCCGCCGCAGGGCCTGTTTCGAGAAACAGCGAGGCGAACATGATGATGCTCGACAGGAAAAAGAACCAGTACGAGAGCATGTTCATGAAGCCGGAAGCCATATCGCGCGCCCCTACTTGCAACGGAATAAGGAAGTTGGAGAACGTCCCTGACAAGCCCGCCGTGAGCACGAAGAACACCATGATAGTGCCGTGCATAGTTACCAGCGACAGGTAGAACTCGGGGTTCAACTTGCCACCTTCAATCCACTTGCCGAGTAGCGGTTGCAGCCATTCCAGCGTGGCTTCGGGCCAGCCGAGTTGCAAACGGAATAAGCTCGACAGTGTACCACCCACAATAGCCCAGAATATCCCCGTGATAAGGAACTGGCGGGCAATCATTTTGTGGTCCTGGCTGAACACGTACTTCCACAGCCAATGCTGGTCGTGGTGGTCGTCGTGCCCGTGCAGGTGGTCGTCGTGCTCGGTATGTGGTACCGGGGCAGTGCCGATATCACCATGCGCAGAGGCCGAAGCGGGGATATTAGTAGCCATATAAAAAACTATTACCAGTAAAAAACAACTTACATCGAAGCCTGTGCCGAAAGCGGCATGGCTTGCGTTTCACCCGTTTCGTTGATGGCAGCTTCCTGCGCACCTTTCGTACCGCCTTTGCCTAAGCCAGCTTTCTCACTGGTTTGCTTATACGAAGCCATCATATCAGCATTGGCCGAGTTGGGGCTCTGCTTAGCGTACCAAGCCTGGTAGTCATCCGGCTCGTCAACAACAACCGTTGCCTTCATCGCATAGTGGCTCTTCCCGCAAATCTGGTTGCAAGCCAACTCGTACTTGAAGTTAGGATTACCCAAGTGCGCGCGCATCTCGTCGGTCGTCATGGTCGGCGTGAACCAGAAGCGAGTGGGCATACCCGGTACGGCGTACATCTGCACACGGAAGTGCGGCATGTAAACGGCGTGCAACACGTCGCGTGAACGGATTTTAATCAACACCGGGTGACCTTTCGGCACGTGAATCTCGGTGCTGGTGAAGTCGTCCAGCGCCGCCTTGTCGCTCAAATCAAAACCAAAGTCGTTAGAAGCATCAATCAGGCGGTAGTTAACTACCCCCAGCTTCATGTCGCGCCCAGGGTAGCGCACCAGCCAGTTGAACTGCTTGCCCATTACCTCTACCACAACGGCATCCTTAGGAGCTGGGCCGGTGATGCGCGTCCAAGCTTTCCAGCCGGCGAAAATCAGCGAGGCCATCACGATAGCCGGGATAATAGTCCAAACTACCTCAATGGTATTATTGTGCGCGAAGAAATAAGCGCGGCGGTTGTCTTTATGCTGATACTTATAAGAGTAGACGAATAGCAACGCCTGCGTCAGTACAAAGGCAACGCCGATAACCGTCATGGTAATCCAGAACATGCGCTCCATCACGTGGCCGTGAATCGAAGCGATGGGCGGATTCATCTTGTTGAAGTTCTCCGAAAACGACCAGAAGAAAGCCGCACCGCCTACTACCATGAACACCAGCATCAGTACCGCATTGACGCGGTTGCTCATGCCGATTTCCCGCACGTAAGACCCAGAGAAAATGGACGTCAGAATCTGGAGCCGGAATAGCAGGCCGAACACGACCAACAACAATACCAGTACCAGTAAAATAGTTAAAGCAGTCATTGTATAGAGCTTAGAGAGCAGAGCTTAGAGCTTAGAATTTGCTACTTGCCAATTGGCGACGCGCTAAGTCCTAAGCTCAGATTTCTCAGTGCTAATGGATTAGGTCGTGTGGTGAACGCTTTCTTCAACAAAGGGGTGATTAACGGGAATCAGCGAGGCAGCAGCCAAGCGGCGGGTAACCAAGATGAGGAAAGCCCCTAGTAGAATCAAGGCTACGCCGATTTCAATCAAGAACCCATTTTCGCCCTTCATAGTGCCCGGCATGAACATCAAATAGAAGTCCGACCAGTGCCCTATAAGTATAGCGATGCAAACGATTTTAAGCATAATCATTTGACGCTTTGCATCGCGCGTCATCAGGGCCAAGAACGGGAAGGCAAAATTGATGAGCAGATTGCCGTAGAACATCCAAGTGTAGCGGCCATCAAAGCCACCCAGACGCTGGTTGAAGTACACCGATTCTTCGGGCAGGTTGGCATACCAGATGAGCATGAACTGCGAAAACCATACGTAGGTCCAAAAGATGCTGAAACCAAACATGAGCTTACCCAGGTCATGGAAGTGGTTCGAATTCAGCATCCGCAGGTAGCCAGCTTGCTTGAGGAAGATGGCAATCAGAGTGGTAGCGGCGATGCCAGATACCCACCAGGAAGCGAATACATACCAGCCGAACATGGTGCTAAACCAGTGCACATCTACTGACATAACCCAGTCCCAAGCCGACATCGAAGAAGTAACGGCGAAAAGTACGAGGAACAGCGCAGCTGCTACGATGCTTTTGTGGAAGTAGTAAGTACCACCGTTCTGGTCTTCTTGCAAAGACAGCTGGCGTAGTTTCCAGCTGAATACCGCCCAGATAACCAGGTAGCTTATCATGCGGATGAGGTAAAAGGGAATGCTCAGGAAACCGCCTTTACCAGCAATAATCTTGTCGTAGTTGGGGCTGTTCTCATCCATGATGCCCGGTACTGTCCAGTGGAACAGGTCGTGGTTTACCAAGCTCAGGCCGAAAACTACTACCAGCAGTACGCCACCCGGTATCAGCCAAGCACTAAGCGCCTCGTTGATACGCTTCACTACTACTGACCAGCCGGCGTAGGCTACGTATTGAATGGCCATGAAGACCGTACCTACTACTGAGATACCAATCAGGTACACGTTGCTGTGCCAAAGGCTAACCAGCAGACGTTTAAGCCAAAGTGGGCTACCAGCGTGTTCGGCGTGGCCAGCGGCAGCATGGGCAGCAGCACCTTCGTGGTGGCCAGCGCCCCAGCCCATGAAAGCGGCCAGGAGACCAAGAGCCAGCACAACTACGCCAGCTATAATAATGGTTACGAACGTGCGCTGCAGCCCGGGGTGCTCCTGTAGGTGCTCGGCTACAACGGGTTCGTGATGATGCGTCAGGGTTGCCATAATCTATACGAAATTACATAGAGCCGTTACGGGCCTTGTCGCCCTGGCCGGGCGTCTCGGAGCCGGTATGAGCCTGGGCTTCGCCTTCGGCTTTCTGATTTGTTCCGTCGGTTTGCTGCGAAGCATTGCCCGACTCGGCGCTCGTAGTAGGTGCCGGCGCGTTTACTTTAACCAATTTGGGCAGGTCAGCAGCATCGTTGTTGAGCTGCAACACGTGCACGTACATGGCAATTTTCCAGCGCTCTTCCGGGTTTACTTGCGAGCCGTGCGGCATCATGCGGTTGCGGCCCCATTGAATGACGTGGTAGATGTGCCCATCGTTCATGGTTTTGTAAGCACCTGTCGAGTAGTTAGGCACCCCCTTGAACTTCTGGCCAACTGGGCCCTGGCCGTCGCCCTTCTCGCCGTGGCAGTGCTGGCAGTTGCGCGTATACAGCACTTGGCCTTCCTCCAAGTTAGCCTTGGTGTAAGGATAAGGGTTAGTCAGCGTGCGCTCGGCTATCCGCACGCTATCCTTGGGAATGTGCGTGTAGTAGTTGAGCTTGCCGCGCGGCACGGTACCGTTGGCCGGGGTGCGCTCGTTAATACCAAAGGGGTTAATGGTATTGAAGCTGGTTTGGCGCAGCGGCTCGTAGGGAATGGACTCGTACATCTCCGGCGCATATTCTACGCCGGGGTCGTTGGGGTCTGTCGAGCAGGCTCCCAGGCCAGCGCTAAGCAGCAAGGCGGCCGCGTACAGCCCAGGTTTGGTGGAGAGCGACATCATTAGAAGTTAGTCATTTCCTTTTGATTGACTTCACTGGCACCGTTGTCGCGGAGCAGTTGGGTCAATTGTGGCAGTTGCGAGCTGTTGGCGTCCAGTTCAATCGCCATTACGAACTTGTCGTCGGTTGAGCGAACGTCTAGCACGGGCGTTTTGAAGCGCGGGTACAGCTTGGAAATCGTATAGAAGGTGATTACCATGCCGTGGCAGGTAAAGAATACCGTCAACTCAAAGCTTACCGGGATAAAGGCCGGCAGCGCGATATTAGGCTTACCGCCGATAATCATCGGCCAGTCGAAGCCCAGCATATAAATCTGCATCCACAGCGCGAATGACAGGCCGCAAAGGCCATAGAAGAAGGCCGCAATCGGCAGGCGCGAACGCTCAATGCCGAGGGCGTCATCAATACCGTGGACCGGGTAAGGTGAGAAGACTTCATAAATCTTGACCCCGGCCGCGCGCACGTTGTCGATGGCGTGCAATAGAACGTCTTCGTCTTCAAAAATGCCCAGCGCAAAGCGCTTGGTAGAGCTATGGGTGGCTGGAGCGGCAGCGACCGGAGCAGCAGTAATAGCGGGACTAGTCATTTTGCTTGTCGTAATTAACAGGTGCCGAAGCCGGAACGCCGGGCGTAGAGTAGGGATTAGGCGATGCGTGGCGGCGAGCCGACTGCGAACCGTTGTTAGGGCCACCGTAGGTCGGGCCGTTGTCTACACCATATTTTAGGACAGACTTCACCTCAGCCATATTAATCACCGGAAAGAATTTGGCAAACAACAGGAACAAGGTAAAGAATAGACCAATGGTACCCACGTACACCCCGATGTCAATGATAGTCGGCGAGAACATTGCCCACGACGAAGGCAGGTAGTCGCGGTGCAGCGACGATACAATAATTACGAAGCGCTCGAACCACATCCCGATGTTCACGATGATGGACAAGATAAACGTCATCGTGATGCTGTAGCGGATGCGGCGGAACCATACCATCTGAGGCGACAGCACGTTGCAGCTCATCATGCTGAGGTATGCCCACCAGTAAGGGCCCGTAGCGCGGTTGATGAAGCAGTAGCTTTCGTATTCAACCTGAGAGTACCAGGCAATAAAGAACTCCGTGATGTAAGCTACCCCTACGATAGAGCCCGTCACCATCATGATTTTATTCATGAGCGCGATGTGCTCCAGCGTGATGTAATCTTCGAGGCGGAATACGACACGGGTAATGAGCATCAGCGTCAGTACCATGGCGAAGCCCGAGAAGATAGCACCCGCTACGAAGTAGGGCGGGAAAATAGTCGTGTGCCAGCCCGGTACTACCGAGGTTGCAAAGTCCATCGATACGATGGTGTGTACCGAAAGTACCAGCGGGGTCGAAACACCGGCTAGAATCAGCGATACCGTTTCGTAGCGCGACCAGTGCTTGGCCGAGCCTTTCCAGCCCATGCTCAGCAGCGAGTAGCTCACTTTGGCGATTTTACCCTTAGCGCGGTCACGGATGGTAGCAAAGTCGGGCACCAGACCCGTATACCAGAATACCAGCGATACCGTGAAGTAGGTCGAGATGGCGAACACGTCCCACAGCAGCGGCGAGTTAAAGTTGGCCCACAGCGAACCCAGCGTGTTTTGCAATGGGAACACGTAGAACGCCAGCCAGGGGCGACCCATGTGCAGTACTGGGAACATCGCCGCACAGATTACGGCGAAAATGGTCATAGCCTCTGCCGCGCGGTTGATAGAAGTCCGCCACTTCTGACGGAATAGCAGCAGTACCGCCGAAATCAGCGTGCCTGCGTGGCCGATACCTACCCACCATACGAAGTTTGTGATGTCCCAGGCCCAGCCAATAGTTTTGTTGAGGCCCCACTCGCCGATGCCGTACCACAAGGTGCGGTATACGGAGTAAAAGAAAACCCCGAGCAGAACCAGGGCCACCGACAGGGCACCCATCCACCGCACATTAGGGGCAGCTTCTACTTGGTAGCAGATATCCTGCGTGACGTCGTGGTACGTCTTACCACTCGTTACGAGTGGCTCGCGTACTGGTGATATGTGCTGCATAGAAATGAATATTAGAAACTTAACTTTTATTTACCAAACAGCTCGACCTATGCGTTTTCCTTTTTCCCTTTTGCTTCGTGCTCGGGGTAGAATTCCGAAGCTGAGTTACGGATTTTGGTCAGGTAGGTAACGTTGGGCTGCACGTTAATGGAATCCAGCACGTGGAAAGCACGCTCGCCGTCCTCACGCTTCAGCAGCTGGCTGATGCGGCTGTTTGGGTCGCGCATGTCGCCGAACAGGATAGCTTCGGTGGGGCACGACTGTGCGCAGGCCGAAACTATTTCACCATCTTTCGGGCGGCGCTTCTGCTTCTTAGCTTCCAGTTTGCCTAGTTGGATACGCTGCACGCAGAGCGAGCATTTCTCCATCACGCCGCGGGCGCGCACCGTTACGTCGGGGTTCAGTACCATGCGGCCGAGGTCGGTGAACATGTGGCCGTTTACGTCCTGAAATTTCTCGTTCGAGTAGTACGAGAACCAGTTGAAGCGACGCACTTTATACGGGCAGTTGTTGGCGCAGTAACGCGTACCTACGCAACGGTTGTAGGTCATTTGATTGAGACCTTCCGAGCTGTGCGTGGTAGCCAGTACCGGGCATACTGTTTCGCAGGGCGCGTGGTTGCAATGCTGGCACATCATGGGCTGGAACACTACCTGCGGGTTGTCCGAAGGGTCTTCCATCTTAGCGTAAGTAGCCAGCTTACCATCTTTCTCAAAGCCGCCTTCTTCGTGCGCATCCGAGCTGTAGTAGCGGTCAATACGCATCCAGTGCATTTCGCGGCGGTTGATAACCTGCTGCTTACCAACTACGGCGATATTGTTTTCCGTCTGGCACCCAATCACGCATGAGCCGCAGCCGATGCATGAGTTAAGGTCGATGGCCATGCCCCAATGGTGGTCGTTGTACTGGTAGTCCTGCCAGAGCGATACGCGGCTGGGCTTTTCAAGGCCTTCAGGTGTAGCAATCTTTTCGTACTCAGTTACTTCCTTGGGGTTTTCGCGGTACTGGGCCAGGCTTGCTTCCTGTACCACCTCACGGCGGTCCATGATGGTATGGTGTGTCTGCGTCTGCGCGATGGGGCTGTTGGCACCTGTGGCTTTGAGAGTAACGCTGGTAACGTACACCACGCCGTCGCGGCTAGCTTGGGCCAGCGGGTAAGCGCTCTCGCCTACTTTGTTACCCACGTTGCCAGCCATCAAGCGGCCGTAGCCGAGGGCAATGGCTACCGTGCCTTCGGCTTGGCCGGGCTGAATCAGTACGGGCAGGTCGAGCGGCTTGGCGAGGCCGGGGGCGCTTACGCTTACCACATCGTTTTGCTCCCACTTGTTGGCTACGGCCATGCTGCGGGGTACGGCCACGTAGTTGCCCCAGGTGGCTTTCGAAACCGGGTCAGGCAGCTCTTGCAGGAAGGGATTGTTGGCTTCTACGCCGCCCTCACCGATGCCTACCTTTTCGTACAGCACGGCTTCTACCGAGCCGGCAGGCGCGGCCGGGGCATTGCGCAGGCGGCTCACTGCCTCGGCTACCCCAATAGCGGGAGCTGAGAGAGCGGGGGCCGGAGCCAGCGCAGTGCCGGTAGCTACGCCATCATGCACAGCCTTGTCCCAGGCAGCGTTGAAGCCACCGCCACCCAGCACGTTTTGCCAGCCAGCACGCATGAAGTTGTAGTAGCTCTCATTGGAGCCAGCCCAGCGCAGGAAGCTTTCCTGGCCCTGACGGGTCTTGAAAAGCGGCGTGATGGCCGGCTGCCCGAGGCTCAGCGAGCCGCGCTTGGGCTCGTAGTCATTCCACGACTCCAGCCAGTGGCTGTCGGGAGCCTGGTATTGGCAGAGCGAGCCGGTTTCGTCGAGGCGGTCGTTGAGCGATACGCTCAGCGCAGCCTTGGCAATACCCGCCTTGATTTGCTCGCCTTTGGGGTGATTGTAAACCGGGTTGGCGTTGTAAAAGAACACCGCGCTGATAGCCCCGCTGTTCAGGTCGCTCACGAACTGCGCCATACGGGCGTCGTCGCCCTGCCGCACGTACGACGGGTTAGTCAGGTCGAGCGTGGTACCTACGTTGCCGAGGCTTTGGTTAATAGCAGCTACCAGTGCCTGTACCGCGGGGTCGTTTGAGCCCGACACTACCAGCGAGTTGCCCCGGTTAGCTTGGAGCTCTTTTACCGCAATATCAAGCTGGGTTTTGAGGTCTTGCTTGGCGTTTTTATTGGCAGGTAGCGAAGGAACAGCACCACCGCCGGCAATGGCGTTGTGCAGATACAGCGCGGCTAGGCCCATCTGCGATGGCTTCAGCGGCACGCGCACGTCGGCGTTAGAACCGGTGAGCGAGAGGGCCGTTTCAAACTGGAAGTGGCGCGACATGGTGCGCTTGTCGCTGCTCACCTTGCGGTTGGTGATATACTGGCGCGAGTACTCTACCGGCGAAATCCAAGTACCGAGGAAGTCAGCCCCGAGGCTTACGATAACGTTGGCGCGACCAAAGTCATAAGCCGGCAGCACGCCGCCATTGGCTTGCAGCAGGCCCGAAGCCGAGTTCACATCGTACATGATGTGCTCGACGTTGCGGTAGCGACCCGCGAAAGCGGCAATCGCGCGCTTGGTGCTGGGACTGATGATGGTCGGCGAAACGATGGCGATTTTGCCGGTGTTAGCCGCCAGCGCAGCGCGCACGGCGTTATCAACCTTGTCAAAATCAGCTTCTTTGCCCTTGGCCATGAAGTGCTGCAAGCGCGCACCATCGTAGAGGCTCAACACGGCCGCCTGGGCGCGGGCCGACAAACCGCCGCGCGTAACGGGCGACTCGGGATTGCCTTCCAGCTTAATCGGACGGCCGTCGCGGTTCTTTACCAATACCGCGTTGTAGTCCGAGCCCGTGAAGTAGGTAGAAGCGTAGAAGTTGGAGATAGTCGGGTCGACTTCCTCCGGCTTGTTGAGATAAGGAATTGCTTTGCGCACCGGAGCTTCGCACGAGGCCAGGGTAGCCGCAGCTACGCTGAAGCCCATGAGCTTCAGAAAGTCGCGGCGCGGGGCTACGGTAGCATCGTCGGCGTCGCCGTTGCGGCCTTCCTTCACCGGCAGAAAGTCGGGGAACTCGGCGAAAGCGTTTTTGGCAAACTCCGGCGAATTATCCAGTTCTTCAATTCCCTTCCAGTATTTCATTTTTGGGGGACTTAGAGGCGCGGACCCGGCTTCTTACACCAGTCAACCCGCACCCAGAAGTAATATAAGATAGGCTAAAAATATTTCAGGCAGGGGGCAAGCAATAGTAGAGGCCCGAAAACCGAGGTGGCTTATCGAACCTCTACTTCCTTTACTTACCTAGTAGTGGCACTTCGAGCACTCGGTGCCGCCGTTCGACGATACCGTGAAGGGTACCGCGTTATTGGCTTTGTCGTGCAGCTTCACGAGGTTGTCGTAGTAGGCGTTGCCCTTCGTGTTGAGCGGCGTCTCGCGGTGGCAGTTGATGCACCAGCCCATGGTGAGGGCCGAGTACTGGTACACCACTTCCATGTTTTGGATGGGGCCGTGGCAGGTCTGGCACTGAATGCCACCTACCTGCGTGTGCTGCGAGTGGTTGAAGTAAGCCAGGTCGGGCAGGTTGTGCACGCGCACCCACTGAATAGGCTGCTTGCGCTCGATGGCCCGATAGATTTTCTTGATTTCCGGCGACTCCGTCTTAATCTGCGAGTGGCAGTTCATACAGATGTTCGGCGACGGAATGTTGGCCGATTTGCCTTTGTACACCGAAGTGTGGCAGTAGGCGCAGTTGATTTGGTTTTCGCCGGCGTGCAGCTTGTGCGAGAAGGCGATGGGCTGCGTGGGCTGGTAGCCCTGGGTCAGGCCTACGGCCATCACGCTTTGCACCCCGGCGTACAGCAGGGTTAGCGCCACCACTACCCCTACGATGCCACGCAGGGCCGACGAGCGGTACAGGCTGGTCCAGTCGAAGCGCTGGTTCAACACCTCAATGTCGCGGCCGTCCAAGTCTTTGCGGCCACCCAACACATCCTTCATCAGGTTGGCGATGATGGCCAGCGTTACGACCAGTACAATCAGCACTACCACGAGGACGATGAGGAGCACGTCGACGTATTTGCCAGCACCGGCTTCAGCACCATCTCCGCCGCCAGTAGCGGGCTCTTTACCATCAACAGCGGGTTGCTTTCCAACAGTAGGTCCTTGACCTTCCTGCGAGGTAACCCAAGCCACGATGCTAGTAATCTCCTTGTCCGACAGGCCGAACGAAGGCATTTGCTGCTTGCCGTACTCGTTGAACAGCTTTACGGCGTACTCATCGCCGCTGGCAATTACTTTGGCAGAGTTTTTGACCCACGGAATCAGCCAGCTGATGTTGCGGCGCTTGGTGATGCCACCCAGCGCCGGGCCCACTACCTTTTCATTGACGGCGTGGCACTGTGCGCAGTTGGCTTTGAACAATGCATCGCCAGCCTGAATGGCCGCTGCGTCGCCGCCGCCAGTGGCTGGCGCGGCGCCAGCCGTGGCATTGGGAGCAGTTACGCCTTGTTGGCTCGGCGTAGCTTGTGAGGTGGCATTCTGCGCGTCAGCGGTGCCCGCCAACGTCAGAAATAGTGCTAGCACCCAATATTTAGTGCGTGATAGAAAGCTATTCATCTTCAAACGAACCAGTAAAACGGAGGACGAGCGGACCCGTTCCGGGGCACAAATGTAGGCTAGGAATCGCGGGCGGCAAAGGTGGGAGGGGCATTTCGGGGCGCGGTCGGCTTATTTAGAAATACCCTAAATAAGCTGAAGCCAGCGTTATTTTTAAAGAGCGGTTTCCGGATTTATACTAAAGGTATTGGTCGATAGGGGCATCGACAATGCACGAGCCTACTTTTTGGGTGCGTTGTTTTCAGCGATTCAAAGTGGCTCGCTATAATGCTATACCTCATTGAGTAAATGCAGCTGAGTAAATGCAGCTGAGATTAAGTAGTTCTCACCGGGTATTTTAGGCGGTGCTTGGTAATCTACCGCAAAATCAGTACCTTTGCACCCCAATTCATTTTTTCATTCATAAAATCAACCCCGTCAATGGACGTAAGAAATTACGAGACGGTCTTCATCCTCACCCCCGTGCTGAACGAGGGCCAGGTGCAAGAGACGGTCGAGAAGTTCTCGCAGGTGCTTAAGGAAAATGGCGCCGACCTTATTTCTACTGAAGCCTGGGGCCTGCGCAAGCTGGCTTACCCGATTCAAAAGAAATCCACTGGTTACTACTTCACGCTGACTTATAACCACAGCGGCGAAGGCAACATCGTAGACGTACTCGAACTGGCTTTCCGCCGCGACGAGCGCGTTATCCGCTTCCTGACCACGGTGCTCGACAAGCACGCCGTGACGTACAACGAGCGCCGCCGCAACGGTGAGATGAACCAGCCTAAGCCCCAGCCGGCCGAAGCTGCCGCTCAGTAACCTTCTAAGCAAGCAATTACGATGGCTACGCAGACCAACCGCAACAACCGCGACAACGGCAACAAGCCCGTTGACACCCGCAACAAGTACTGCCGCTTCAAGAAAAACGGCATCAAGTACGTGGATTACAAAGACCCGAACTTCCTGCTGAAGTTTGTGAACGAGCAGGGCCGCTTGCTGCCCCGTCGCATCACCGGCACCAGCCTGAAATTCCAGCGCAAAGTGGCTCAGGCCGTGGCAAAAGCCCGTCACCTGGCCCTGATGCCCTACGTAACTGACGCCCTGAAATAAGCTTTATAGAGATGGAAATCATTCTGAAAGACGACGTTAAGGGTCTGGGCTACAAGAACGACCTCGTAACGGTGAAGTCGGGCTACGGCCGCAACTACCTTTTGCCCCAGGGCCTGGCCATGCTGGCCGACAAATCGGCTAAGAAAATCGTAGCCGAGAACGTGCGCCAAGCCGCCCACAAAGCCGAGAAAGTGAAAGCTGATGCCCAGGCAGTAGCTGACCAAATCGGCGACCAGGTATTCGAGCTGCCCGCCAAGGTGGGTGAAACCGGCAAAATCTTCGGCCGCGTAACGACCCTGCAACTGGCCGACGCCCTGAAAGTTAAAGGTATCGACGTAGACCGCAAGCGCCTGAGCTTCGACCAGGAGCCTGGCACCGCCGGCGACTACACCGCTACCCTGAACCTGCACAAGGAAGTGAAGCACACGGTTAACTTCCGCGTGGTAGCTGCCTAGTTTCTGAGCTGTTAGCTACCCGCTATTAGCTGCTAGCTCTCTTCATTTAAGAAAGCCCTGATGAATGGCCCTGCTACTGGCAAGGCTGTTTTGTCAGGGCTTTTTCTTGTTTGTCAAATACTTACTCTGATAAGAAGCCAACAGCCAGCCGCTATAAGCTAACAGCCACCTAACGCCTACCTTTGTAGTTCATGTTTCGGACTGAATTAACTATTGCGCCGCAGGAGCGGCTACTACCGCGCACGGCGCGGGTGCTGACGGTGGGCTCGTGTTTTGCCGACAGCATCGGCGAGCGGCTGCGTCTCAATAAGGTAAACGCGCTGGTCAATCCCTTCGGCACGGTGTTTCAGCCACTGGCGCTGGCGCAGCTGCTGCGGGCCGCCGCCGGCGAAGAGCAGGACTGGCAACAACATGTGGTGGAAGCGCGGGGCCGCTGGCAGAGCTACGATTTTCACAGCACCGTCGGGGCCGAGTCGCCGGTTGAGCTGCTGCAAACCATTCGGGAAAAAGTGCGGCAGGTCGGTGAGTTTATCCGCACGGCCGACGCGGTGGTACTAACGCTAGGCACCGCCTGGGCCTACCGCCTGCGCGAAACCGACGAGCTGGTGAGCAACCTGCACAAGCTGCCCGCCAGCTTGTTTGAGAAAGAGCTACTGACCGCCGACGAGATTGTGAACGGGCTAGCCGAAGTGCACGCACTGCTACGCCGGCTCAATCCCAACATTCGCATCGTGCTCACAGTGAGTCCCGTGCGGCATATCAAAGATACGTTGCCGCTGAACGCGGTAAGTAAGTCGGTGCTACGCGTAGCCTGCCACTACTTGAGCGAATTACTGCCTAATGTCAGCTACTTCCCGGCCTACGAGCTGCTAACCGACGACCTGCGCGACTACCGCTTCTACGCGGCCGATATGCTGCACCCGTCGGAAGTGGCTGAGGACTACATATGGGAGCGCTTCGCGCGGGCGTATTTTGACGCCGATTTTGGCCGCTTTCGCAAGGAGTGGGCAGCTGTGCGGCAGTCGCTGGGCCACCGGCCGCTGCACATCGGCGCGCCCGAGCACCGTACCTTCCTCGACCAGACGCGCGAGCGGTTGGAGCGCCTCACCAGCCAAGGCGTGGACGTGCGCCAGGAATTGCGCGATGTGCAGCGCCAGCTCGCCGCCCTGCCCCCGCCCCGCCCGCCGCGGATAGTCGAGGAGGAGCCGGAAGACGACGGCGAAGAGCGCATTGACATCGGGGATGGGACGCCCACCTTGGCAACCCCCGAAGCCGGCGCGCAGCCCAACCGCCGCCAAGATAATCGCCGCGATAACCGCCGCAACGACCGCAACAACCGGGACCGGCGCGACAATCGCCCTACCCCCGCCGCCACGCCAGTGGCGGAGGAGCCCGTGCTGCCAACCGAAGAAGTAGCCGAAGAATCGGTAGCCGCCTCGGCGGAGGCGCTGCTCGTCAGCCCCGAGGCAGAGCTTTTGCTATCTGCTTCGGAAGAGGCTAGCGCCTACCCGGCCAAAAAGAAAAAGCGGCGCTCACGTGGCGGTGCCAAGCGCACGGCCCGCAAAAACGCCGCCCGCCTGGCGGGTGAGCAGGGCGACGTAGTGAACCCGGAAGGCGAAGACGACACTGACGCACCGGAAGCGGCTACCGAATTGGCAGAAGTGCCGATTCCCGACGCCGTTTTCTCGAACCCATTCTCCCTAAGTGAGTTGCCTGCGGCAGAAACTGCAAGCCCAGAAACTACTGCTTTTGAAGTAGCCGACGACCAGCCCGAAACCGATGCAACCGAGCTACCAGCCGATGCCGAGCCAGCCGCTACCGAGCAACCCGCCGCGGTGCGGCGGCGCGGCACCGGGCCTACGCCCAAGAAGTCGAAGGTGATAACCAAATCGGGTTTGGTGAAGCGTGGGCAGCGGGGCAACCTGTACCGCACGCCCACCCCGGCCCCGGAAGAAACCGGCACGCCGACCTTGGGCACGGCCCCGATTATTTCAGCGCCCATCATCCCGGAAGTGCTGCTGGAACGCCCGGCAAATAACCTGGCCAGTTCGCCAGAGCCTGCGGCCGAACCCGATTTGGCCGCTACCGTGCTGGGCCTGTACGCCAGCAAGCCAAAGGCCCCAGCAGCCACGCCCCAGCCCAAGCGGGGCCGCCCTAAAGCGGCGGTGGCTAACTTGGCTTCGAATGACGCCGCACCGGCAACGGCCGTTGCGCCCGTCGCCAGCGCCGCTATCGAGCCAGTTGCCCCAGCAGGTGCACCAGCCACGCCAGTAGCTTCTGAAGTCGAACCCGTTGAAGCCGTGTCGGCGGTAAGCGCAGCAGAACCAATTATAACGGAAGAAGCACCTGCACCAACGGAAGCAGTTCCAGCCAAGGCAGCGCCAGCTAAAACAGCGGCTAAAGCTAAAAAGCCCGCCGCCCGCCCGGCCAAAGCCAAGGTTGCCAAGCCGGCCGCCGCGAAGAAGCCAGCCGCCACCAAGCCCGCCGCAGCTAAGAAAACGGCTGCTACTACCGCCGCCCGGCGGGGCCGCCCGCCGGGCAAAAAAGCCGCCCCGGACGCGCCCGACGCCCCGAACGCCTAGCCTTTCTCAAAACCCAGCCCCGACCGGCTGGGTTTTGTTTTAACCAGACCGCTCCTGTATATGTCTGCCTCCTCCCCTACCCCGCCCGCCAACCGCCTAGCCCGCGAAACCAGCCCCTACCTGCTGCAACACGCCCGCAACCCCGTGGACTGGTACCCCTGGGGGTCCGAAGCCCTGGGGCGGGCGCAGGCCGAGCAAAAGCCTATCATCGTGAGTATCGGCTACGCGGCCTGCCACTGGTGCCACGTCATGGAGCGCGAGTCGTTTGAGAATGAGCAAGTAGCGCGGATAATGAACGAGTATTTCGTTTGCATAAAAGTTGACCGCGAGGAGCGGCCCGACATCGACCAGATTTACCTAGATGCCGTGCAGGCGATGGGCATCCGGGGCGGCTGGCCGCTCAACGTGATGCTCACGCCCGAGGCCAAGCCCTTCTACGGCGGCACGTATTTCGCACCCGGCAACTGGATTAAGCTGCTCGAAAACATCGCCCAGGCCTATGCCGGCGAGCACCGCGCCGAGCTGGAGGGCTCGGCCGAGCGCTTCACGCAGGCGCTGCAAAGCAGCGCGCTGGCCAGGCAAGGCGCGGCCGGTAGCGCGCCAGTCGCTGGCGTGAGCGACGACGAGTTCCGGCTGCTGGCTTACAACCTGATGCAGCGCTTCGACCGCGAGCGCGGGGGCACCAGTCACGCCCCCAAATTTCCGATGCCTAGCATCTGGCGGTTTTTGCTGCGCGCCTACCGTGTATCTGATAGTCAATCTCTTTTAACCCAATTGAACCTCACGCTGCGCGAAATGGCCTGGGGCGGCCTCTACGACCAGGTGGGCGGCGGCTGGGCGCGCTACTCGGTCGATGCCGAGTGGCTGGTGCCGCACTTCGAGAAGATGCTATACGACAACGGCCAGTTGCTCAGCCTCTACAGCGAGGCCTACCAAGTCACGCACAACCCGCTGTACCGCGAGGTGGTGCTGCAAACCGTGGCCTGGGTGCGCCGCGAGCTCACCAATCCCGAGGGCGGCTTCTACTCGTCTCTGGATGCCGACAGCGAGGGCGTGGAAGGCAAATTCTACGTCTGGACGCGCGAGGAATTGCAGCACGTGCTGGGCAACGAGGAGCTGTTGGCGGCGGCCTACTATTACTGTACCGGCGTGGGAAACTGGGAGCATGGCACCAATATTCTGCACCGCCGCCTCGCCGACATCGACTTTGCCAGTGTGCACAACCTAGACCCGTCCGTGCTGACCAAGCTGGTGCATGGCTGGCAAAAAAAGCTACTGGCCGCCCGCGCTCATCGCGTGCGGCCGGCGCTCGATGACAAGGTACTGACCGGCTGGAACGCCCTCATGCTAAGCGGCCTATTAGCCGCCTACCGCGCCATCGGCGAAGCTGAATTCCTTGAACTAGCCTTGCGCAACGGCGAATTTCTAGAACAAAACCTGCGCGACGGCCCCCGTCTCTACCGCACCTGGAAAAACGGCCGCGCCACCATTAGCGGTTTTCTGGAAGACTACGCGCTAGTTATCGAAGCTTACATCGGCCTCTACGAAGCCACTTTCACCGAAAGCTGGCTGCGTGAGGCCGAAACGCTGACGGAGTACGTGCTCGCCAATTTTTTCGACCCCGCCGAACAGCAGTTTTTCTACACCGATGCCAGCGCCGAGCCGCTCATCGCCCGCAAAAAGGAGTTATTTGATAACGTCATTCCGGCGTCCAACTCGGTGATGGCGCACAACCTGCTGCGCCTGGGCCGCCACCTCGAAAAGGAGCAATATCAAAACCTCGCCGCCGCCATGCTCAGCCAGGTGCAAAGCCTGGTAGTGAAAGAGCCCCTGCACTTGGCCAACTGGGCCAGCCTCTACGTAGCGCTGTTGCGGCCGGGGGCCGAGGTGGCCATCAGCGGCCCGCAGGCCGAGCAGCTACGCCGCGAACTGAGCCAGCATTTCCTACCTAATGATATTCTGGCTGGCACGCTGCAAACCAGTAGCTTGCCTCTGCTGGAAGGCCGTACTGCCACGACCAAAACGACCATCTATGTGTGCCGCAACAGGGCCTGCCAGCTACCGGTGCAGTCGGTACCTGAAGCGCTCGCCCAGCTGGCTATGGCACCCGCACCGGGCTAGCCGGGCGGCTTACAGCGGCAGCACGGCCACTACCGCAAAGCCCGTGGGGCCGGTTTCGTAGCGCACCGCGCCGCCCACGGCCTGGGCGCGGGCCTGCATGTTGCGCAGGCCCGGGCCGCCAGGGCGCGAGGAGCCGTCGTGGCCCCGGCCACTGTCGGCCACGGTGAGGGTGAGGGCGGTGGGGGTAGCCGCCAGCGCTACGGTCAGATGGGTGGCCTGGGCATGCTTCACGGCGTTGTGCAGGGCTTCTTTATAAATAAGATAGAGGTGGTGCAGTACCTCGGCGGGCAGTGGCGTGGCGGCCGGGATAGCGGGCACCACAAAGGCTACCTCCAGGCCAGGGGGCAACGCTTGGGCGGCGTGGTCGCGCAGGCGGGTTATTAGCTGAGGCAGGGTGTGCACCTCGTCGAGCAGGTTCAGCACTACGTCGCTCATTTGCTGCACGGCGTGGCGGGCGGTGCTGGCCAGCGCATCAAGGCGGGCGTGCAGCGGGGCGGCGGCGGGCACCAACTCACGCAGCACGCTGCTTTGCAAGCTCACCTGGGTGAGTAGGTTGCCGACATCGTCGTGCAAGTCGGCGGCCAGGCGCAGGCGCAGGGCGGCGGCGGCCTGCGCCTGCTGGGCCCGCTGGCGGCACCGGTACTGCCAGAAGCTGTAGCCTGCCAGCGCCAGTAGCAGCGTGGCCGCGCCGGCCGCGCCCGCCAGTTGCTGGCGGCTGCGCAGGCGCGTCAGTTCTTCGGCTTGGGCGGCGAGGCTGGCTTGCTTGCGCGCCAGCTCTAGCTGCACCCGGGTGTGCGAGCGCGTGGCGCGGGCCTGCACGGCGGCCAGGCGGCGGCGGGTGTCTTCGCCACCGAGGCTGTCGGCATAGGCGCTGGCTAGCACTTGGTACTGATAGGCGGCGCGCGAACGGCCCAGTTGGTCGCTCGCCTGGGCCAGCACCTGGGCGGCATCGCGGGCGAGGGGGCGCAGGTGCCGGGGCCGCGCGGCGGCCAAGCTCAGCGCGGCGTAGCGGTGGGCGCTGTCGGAGCGGGCGGGCAGCCAGGCGCGGGCCAGCAGTAGGGCCGCCTGCGCCACCTGCTCGGGGGTGCCAGTGG
Organism: uncultured Hymenobacter sp.; assembly: GCA_964277755.1. GTDB lineage: Bacteria > Bacteroidota > Bacteroidia > Cytophagales > Hymenobacteraceae > Hymenobacter. The sequence continues at coordinate 39,584 of CAXYJY010000016.1, read as the reverse complement.
CCTGGGCGCGGCGCAACAGCTTGGTGGCGGCCGTGCGGGCGGCCGGGTAATCGCCCAGCCGCTCGGTCATTTCGGCTACGCTGAGCTGCGTGGGCAGCAGCCCTTCGGCATTGTACACCACGGCGTAGCTGGCCTCGGCCTGCTGGTAGTAGCGGCGGGCCTGCCACCAGTGCCGCTCTTGGCGGCTTAGGTCGGCCAGCACGCTGTATAGGTAGCCCACCGAGATGAGGTCGTGTACGGCCGTAGCCAGGGGGCGGGCCTCGGCCACGTAGGCGCGGGCGGCGGCGTCCTCGCCCAGCGCCAGCTCGATGCGGGCGGCCAGCACTAGCTGAAGCAGCAGCACCCGCGGGCTGCGCATGGTGCGAGCTAGCGCCAGCCCATCGAGGCTGGGGCCGAGGGCGGCGGCTAGGTCGCCCTGCTCCAGGTAAATGCGGGCCAGATTATAATGCAGGCGCGTGAGCGTAAAGCGGTTGCCCAGCCTCGTGCCCAGCGCCTGCCGCGTGTAGCGCAGGGCCGAGTCGTAGTTGTTATGCGAGCGGTGGTAGTAGCCCAGGTTGAACTGCGCCTCCAGCAGCCCGCGCTCGAAGTGCAGCCGTTGGGCCAGCGCCAGGGCCTGCCGCGCCGAGGCCAGCGCCTGCGCGGCCTCGTTGGTGCGCAGCACAAAAGCCAGGGTATTGAGGCGCACTACGCGCAGCGTATCGGGGCGCGTGTCGCGGTCCAGCAGGTAGCCCAGGCTGTCGCGCAGCGCGCGCTGGCGCGCCAGCGGCACGGGCGGCCCCTGCGCCCGCGCGGCCCGGCCACCCGCCAGCAGCAGCAGCGCCAGCAGGTAGCGCCGCAGCAGCGGGCGCAGAAAAATAGGCGGCAAGCAGCACATAACTCGCCGCAACAGTACCACTAAAAAGCTTAGCTGGACGGGTACGGGCGCTGGCTACGCGCCAAAGCTGCCAGCAGCCGAGCCGCAGTGGGGCCGGTAGCAGTTTCCGCCTCAGCCGCCTCTACACGCAAACGCCTGCCCTGGCCAATGGGCCGAGGCAGGCGTTTGCGTGTTTTCAACTCAGAAAGACGGGTATGCTTGCTTTATAGCCCAGTTTAGTGCAGGTACTACCCCGCTGGCATCAGGCCACTGGCTCCGAAATAAGGAAACCAAAAAATAGAGTTTGTGAAATGCTTCGTGAGAAAAGAATAAACATGCCTCACGTACATACAAAGCACGGCGCTGGCGCCATGCGGCGCTATGACACAAAAGGGCTATATGGCTGCCTACGCGCGCCCGCCTACCCGCCAGGCGCGCTTTAGCTGCGCCGCTTGAGGGCCAGCGCCAGCAATTCACCTTTCGAGTTGATTTCCAGTTTGCGGTACACCGCCCGAATGTGGTTTTTTACGGTATCGACGCTGAGGCCGTAGCGGGCGGCCACCAGCTTGTAGCTCAAGCCTTCCTCCAGCGCCGTCACGATTTCCTGCTCGCGGGGCGTGAGGCGGCGGGCGGGCTCGGCGGCCGCCACCACCGGCGGCTGCCGCTGAAACGCCCGAGTGACGTGCCGCGCCACCTGCGGGCTCATGGGCGAGCCGCCGGCCGCCACTTCTAGGAGGTGCTCCTTAAGCTGCGGCAGCGGCGTGGTCTTGACCAGGTAGCCCACCGCTCCGGCGCAAATGGCTTCAAACACCCGCGCCGCGTCGGCGTACACGCTCAGCATCAGCACTTGGGCTTCGGGCAGCGCCGCCTTAATGAGCGGCAGCCCCTCGATGCCCGAGCGGCCGGGCAGGCCGATGTCGCTCAGCACCAGCACCGGCCCACCCAGGCCCGGCGGCAGCCGGTGCAGAAAGTCCTCGACCGAGTCGACCACCAGCACGCAGGCAAACTCGGGCTGCGCGCAGAGATACTCCGCTAGCGCCTCCCGGATGGCCGGCTGGTCTTCGATGAGGGCAAGGGGCAGGGGCGGTTGCATCGGGCAAAGGTACCGGCGCGGGGCGCGGCGGGGCCGCACGCCAAAACTACTCTGCACCAATACCCTACCAACCTTCTACTGGCGCGCGGGCACTATCCGGGCTGGCCGGGGTTATCTTTACTATTCGCCTGCCGCCAGTTGTTGCCCGTGTCGCTTACGTTCGAATTTGCCCAGCCTGCCCCGCTTCCAGCCCCCGCGCCCGACCGCGTGACGCTGTTCGTGGACGTGATTTTGCCCCTGCCGCTGCCCAAGCTCTACACCTACCGGGTGCCGTATGAGCTGAACGACAACGTAGTAGTGGGCGGCCGGGTCATCGTGCAGTTTGGGGCCAAGCGCACGCTGAGCTGCATCGTAGCCGCCGTGCACGAAACGCCGCCCAAGGAGTACCAGGCCAAGTACATCCTGGAGTTTATCGACGACGCGCCGGTCGTGACGCAGCCGCAGCTCAAGCTATTTCGCTGGATGGCGGAGTACTACCTTTGCACGCTGGGCGAGGTGATAAACGCGGCTCTGCCCTCGGCGCTCAAGCTCTCGTCGGAGTCGCGCATTCAGCTGCACCCGGCCTTTATTGCCGAAGGCAGCCCCTACCCGCTCGATGAGAAAGAGCAGCGCATCGTGGACGCGCTGGGCAGCGAAGATGGTAAGGCGCTAACCTTCACCGAAGTGGGCGAGTTGCTGGAAGTGGCTTCGTTTCACAAGGTTATCAAGTCCTTGATGCAGAAAGACGTCATCTTTCTCTTCGAGCAGATGGCCGACAAGTACACGCCCAAAGTGGTAAAAAAGGTGCGCCTCGCCGAGCATTATGTTTCAACAGCGGCCGTGGAGCAGCTCTTCGAAACGCTGGCCAGCAAGCCCAAGCAGGTTGATGTGCTGCTGAAATATTTGCAGCGCGTGCCGGTGCACCACAACGAGCACCTCAACCACGCGGGCCTCGAAAAGGCGGCCCTCACCAGCTCGCCGCACCTGTCGCCTTCGGCCGTGAACACGCTGATAAAGAACGGCATCCTGGAGCAGTTCGACCAGATAGTATCGCGCTTCCCGCTCGACGAAAACCCGGTGGCCCAGATGCCCTTCGCCCTCAGCGAAGCCCAAACCACGGCCCGCGACGAGGTAATGGCGCTCTTCAACCAGAAAAACATCGTGCTGCTGCACGGCGTCACGGGCTCGGGCAAAACGGAGATTTACATCGACCTCATCCGGCAGGCGATGGACGGCGGCGGGCAGGTGCTGTACTTGCTCCCCGAAATCGCCCTCACGGCCCAGATTGTGACGCGCCTCATGCGCGTATTTGGCTCGCGCTTAGGCGTGTATCACTCTAAATTTTCGGACAACGAGCGGGTTGAGGTTTGGAATGGCGTGCTCTCGGGCCGCTTTCAGGTGGTGGTAGGCGTGCGCTCGGCGGTATTCCTACCGTTTGATAACCTGTCGCTCATCATTGTGGATGAGGAGCACGAAAGCTCCTACAAGCAGTACGACCCCGCCCCGCGCTACAACGCTCGCGAAGTGGCGCTGATGATAGGCAACTTTCAAGGGGCCAAGGTTTTGCTGGGCTCGGCTACGCCAGCCGTGGAAACGTTTTACATGGCGCGGCAGGGGCGCTACGGGCTGGTCTCGCTCACCAAGCGCTTTGGCGAGGCGGGGATGCCGGAGATTGAACTGATTGACACGCGCAAGCTGCGGGCCGACAAGAAGATGCACAACCACTTCTCGGCCGATTTGCTGAACGCGATGGAAAGCAAAATCGCGCAGAACGAGCAGGTTATCCTGTTTCAGAACCGGCGGGGCTACGCGCCCGTTACGGCCTGTCAGGACTGCGGCTACATCCCGAAGTGCCAGAGCTGCGCCGTGAGCCTGAGCTACCACAAGCACGCCCACGAGCTGCGCTGCCACTACTGCGGCTACCACGAGGGCATGCCCACGCAGTGCCCAGCCTGCGGCTCGCGCGCGCTACGCACCCAGGGCTTCGGCACCGAGAAGCTGGAAGACGACCTCAAAATCATGCTGCCCCAGGCCAACGTGCAGCGCATGGACCTCGACACGACCCGCGCCAAAAACGCCTACCAGCAGATTATCGGCGACTTTGAGCAGCAGAAAACCAACGTGCTCGTGGGCACTCAAATGGTGACCAAAGGCCTCGATTTCGAAAACGTGAGCCTGGTGGGCATCGTCAATGCCGACGCCATTATCCACTACCCCGACTACCGGGCCCACGAGCGCGCCTACCAGATGTTTGTGCAGGTGAGCGGGCGGGCCGGGCGCAAGGGTAAGAAAGGCAAGGTGTTAATCCAGACCGCCGACACTACCCAGGTGATTTTCGACAAGGTAATCCGCAACGACTACCTCGAATTTTACGAGTATGAGATAACCCAGCGCCGCGAGCACGAGTACCCGCCCTTCACGCGCATGATAAAGCTGACGGTGAAGCACATGGACCAGGAGCTGGCCCAAAAGGCCGCCATCCTGCTCACCCAGGAGCTGGCCGACCGCCTGGGCCGCAACATCGTGCTGGGGCCCGAGGCACCGTACATTTTCCGCATCCGCAATTTCTTCTTGCAGGAAATTCTCATCAAGCTCAGCCGCGAGCACACGGTGCTCAAGCAAGCCAAGCTCGACATCTGCGCCGCCCTCGACGTGGTGCGCGACCAGAAGGAATACCGCCAGGCCCGCCTGGTAGTCGATGTGGACCCGATGTAAGACAAGTAGCTTTCAAGGCAAAAAAAGGCCCCGACTGCGGATTGCAGTCGGGGCCTTTTTGCAGGCGGGTTGCCGAAAGTCAGCTTATGCTTGGTCGAGCAGCCACAGCACCAGGAATACCAGCCCGACAACAATCAGGATAGTACCAACCGCGTAGAAAATACCGCTTACGCCGCCAAAAAGCGTCAGGATAAGGCCCACCAGCCCGAAAAGAATGGCACTGCGCAGGTTGCTATCGAGGCCACCACGGGCGGCGCTAGCCTCCTGCTGTTTCAGCTGCGGCATTTGGGCCGTTAGCTTGTCGAGCTTCTTGGTAATTTTGCGCAGCGCCAAGCGCTGCACCAGGTTGGGCTTGGGAGCGGTAACAGCTTTGGTGACCGGGGCGGCGGCTACGGCGGGCGCGGCGGCCACTGGGGCGCTGGCTACGGCCGGGGCAGCTACAGGGGTAGCTGGCGCGGCGGCCACCACGGTGGCCGAAGCTTCGTCGGCTACGGGCACATAGGGCGCAGCCTGGGTTATGGGCGTGCTAGCGGGCTGCGTAGCCACTTGCGAAACGGCCGCGTAGTCGGCGCGGCCACAGGCCCCGAGCGAAAAGGCGGCAACAAGCACCAGCGAAAGGCGGCCGAGGGTGAGCGATAGCTTTTTCATAAGGTGAAAAAAGGGGAAGAAGGTAAGAAAAACAGGGCTCCCTACGTTGTAGAGAGTAATTTGGCTGCCTCGTCTAGGCATTGTGCTACTTAATATTGCTATTGCACCAGCCCATGATAACTGCTACCGGGCTGAACGCCCAGCCCGGTAGTACTGTTAGGGCGAACAGTTTACGAAGCCAGCTTAGACCACCGAATACGTATGAGAAAAGCCGTTGTGATAGGAGTGCTAGCAAGTGCGGCCGCTGCCAGCGCCTGCACCCAGTTGCCTATTGAGTCTAACGTGGCCTCGCAGGCTTTCTTGCGCTCCGACTTGCCCTCGGGCCAAACGCCCGACACGGCTGGCTACGAAACTCGCCCCCCGCGCGACCCCAGCGGCATAGGCCGCTACTACCTGGGCCGCCAGATAGCGCACGTGATGGGCCACGAAGGGGCCGACTGGCTGGAACGCTCGGACCGCCGCGAGGAAGAAGGCACCGACGTGCTACTTAAAGAATTGCAGCTAAAGCCCACCGATGTGGTAGCCGACCTTGGCGCGGGCACGGGCTTTTTTTCCTTCCGCATCGCGCCGCTGGTGCCCAAGGGCCGGGTGCTGGCCGAAGACATTCAGCCCGAGATGATAGCCGAGCTAACCCAGCGCAAGGAAAAAAATAAGCTGCCCAACGTGAAGCCCATCTTGGGTACTACTACCGACCCGCGCCTACCCGCCAACGGCGTCGATGTGGTGCTGCTGGTAGATGCCTACCATGAGTTTGACCACCCGCGCGAAATGGGCCGCGCCATTCGCAACGCCCTGCGGCCCCGCACCGGCCGACTCGCGCTGGTCGAGTACCGGGCCGAAGACCCCAACGTGCCCATCAAGCCCATTCACAAGATGACCGTGGCGCAGGCCAAGAAGGAAATGAGCGCCGTCGGGCTGGAACTGGTGGAAGTGCGCGAACGCTTGCCGCAGCAGCATCTGATGCTATTTCGGCGACCGTAGGCTATTTACTTGATTAGCTTCCCTCCCGGCTGTCATGCTGAGCTTGCGAAGCATCCTATCACGTTGGAATAATCTAGCGTGATAGGATGCTTCGTAAGCTCAGCATGACAGCCGTTTGATTGACAGCTAGGGCTTTGCTTGCTTACCGCTTCATCAGCCGCTCGATGTCGGCCAGCTCAATCGGAATGTTGGCCATCAAGTCTTCGTTGCCGGTGGGCGTGATGAGGAAGTCGTTTTCGAGGCGGATACCTAATTTCTCCTCGCGGATGTAGATGCCCGGCTCGATGGTGTAGACCATGTTCGCCTCAAATTTGCGGTACTTGAAGCCCACATCGTGCACGTCGAGGCCGAGGTAGTGGCTGGTGCCGTGCGGGAAATACTTCTTGTAGAGCGGCGCGTCGGGGTCCTGGTTTTTGACGTCGTTGGCGTTCAACAAGTCGAGCTTGATGAGCTCCTGCTCCATCGTGTCGCCCACTTCCTTGTGGTAGTCCTCGATGGAATGGCCCACTACCAAACGGCTTTCGCAGAAGCGGAACACGCGCAACACGGCCTCGTACACCTGGCGCTGGCGCGGCGAGAAGGTGCCATTGACCGGAATGCTGCGCGTGAGGTCGGCGGCGTAGTTGGCGTATTCGGCGCCGAAGTCAAGCAGCAGCACGTCGCCGTCCTGGCACTGGCGGTCGTTGGAGATGTAGTGCAGGATGGTCGCGCTTTCGCCGCTGCCGATGATGCTGGTGTAGGCCGGCCCGCGCGAGCCGCTTTTCACAAACTCGTGCAAAATCTCGGCCTCTACCTCATATTCCCACACGCCGGGCTTCACGAAGCCGAGCACGCGGCGGAAGGCGTTGCCGGTGATGTCGCAGGCGCGGCGCATGAGCCGGATTTCCTCGGGGCTCTTGATGGCGCGCAGCTGGTGCGTGAGGCGGGCGGCGCGGCGGTACTGGTGCAGCGGGTAGCGGCGCTGCAATTCTTTGATAAAGCGCGCGTCGCGGGTTTCAACCTCCACCACGGCCCGGATGTGCTCGTTTGAGTTCAAATACACGTAGTCGGCCTCGTTCATGAGGGCCGGCAGCACGGTTTCGAACTGGTCGAGCCACATGATGGTCGGGATGCCCGACACCTGGCGCGCCTCCTCCTTGGTCAGCTTGTAGCCTTCCCAGATGAGAATCAGCTCTGAGGTTTCGCGCACGAACAGGATTTCGCGGTACTTGGGCAGCGTGGCGTCGGGGCAGATAACGAGGATGGTTTCCTCCTGGTCGACGCCCGACAGATAGAAAAGGTCGGTGTTCTGTTTCAGCGCCAGCGTGCCGTCGGCGTTGGTGGGCAGCACGTCGTTAGCGTTGAAAATGGCTAGCGAGTTGGGCGGCAGCAGCTCGCGGAAGCGGCGGCGGTTTTCGATGAATAGCTCGGGGGCGATGGGTCCGTAGCGCATGGGCGATATGTTGGTGACGAAGTGGAGCGCACGGGCGGGCCGTGCGCCGCAAAGTTCGCACGGCCGGCCGCAAGCGCGGCTATTTCTTCACCAGGCCTTGGGTAGTCAGCTTTACTAAACTCAGGTCGAGGCCCTGCTTGCGAAATTGCTTGGCAATGGTAGCGCGAAACTGGCTGGCCTGGCCGCTCTTCTGCGCGTTTTGCCACCCCAGATACAATAGGATAGCCTGGAGCTTGGTGGCTTCCCCAAACTTGGCAACGGCAGCCGGCGAGGTCAGCGCCTTATTTTGGGCCAGCAAGCCCCCGGCTTGCTGTTGCAGCCCGCAGTCCATCGCGGGCGTAATGCTGCGCTGGTCCAACACGTTGTTGACGACGATGTAGCCAATTTCCAGGTAGGCGGCGAAGGCGGTGGCTGCGTTGTTGGCGGGCAACCCCGACTCTTTCACTAGTTCAGTAAACAGCTGGCCGTAATCAGCCTTGCCCGGCCCAAAGGCGTTGGTGAGGGCTTGCCCGGCAGCCGGGTTGCGGGCTTGCATCTGGCGGCTCATGTCTTGCACCGTTTGCTGCCGCAGCGCCGCCGATGGCGTGTAGGCCAAACTAACCTTACGGCTGGCTGCCGCCTTGCCGGCCGCTGCACCACTTTTGCCGCTTGAATTGCGGTAGGCCGACATCACCGCCGCGTTGTTGATATTCACCAGCGACATGCTCACGGCCGCCTGACTGGCCGAGTTAAACATGTCCATATACACGTCCTGGGCGTGGGTAGCGGGGGCTAGTAGTACTCCCAGCACGGCCGTTGTTGCGAGCGCAAGCAGCTTTTTCATCACAGGTGAGGTTACCCGCCGCCTCGGTGCGGCACCGGAAGTGTACGCCGGCGGCGGGCGGTCAGTTCGGGGCAGCCCGCCAAAATCAAGTAGGCACATTATCAGGCCCTACGCCAATCGGGCTTGCCTCGCCCCGGGCGGCGGGGGTATCTTTACTTAAACCCGCCGCACCAATCAGCCCGCACTTTTTGTTTGGTGCTGATTGCCAATTGCCCTCCCCGATGCCCACGTTTTCGCACCTCCACTCGCACACCCAGTATTCGCTGCTCGACGGCCAGGCCAGCATCTCGGCGCTCATGAAGAAGGCGCAGGCTGACGGCATGCCCGCCGTGGCCCTCACCGACCACGGCAATATGTTCGGGGCGTTCAACTTCGTGGCCGAAGCTAACAAGTACAACGTGAAGCCGATAGTGGGCTGCGAGTTTTACCTCGTGGCCGACCGCCACAAAAAGACCTTCCTGCGCGAAAGAGGCGAAAAAGACGAGCGCTACCACCAGTTGCTGCTGGCCAAGGACCAGGCGGGCTACCACAACCTGGCCAAGCTCTGCTCGCTGAGCTTTATCGAGGGTGTATACTCTAAGTTTCCGCGTATCGATAAGGAGCTGATTCTAAAGTACCACGAGGGCCTCATCGCCACCAGTTGCTGCATCGGGGCCGAGGTGCCGCAGGCTATTCTGTTTGAGGGCGAGGAAAAGGCCGAGGAGCTGCTAAAATGGTGGCTGGACGTCTTTGGCGAAGACTACTACATCGAGATTCAGCGCCACGGGCTGATGAACTTCGATGGCACCGGTAAAAGCCAGGAAGACGTAAACCAGGTGCTACTGAAATTTGCCAAAAAGTACAACGTCAAGGTCATTTGCACCAACGACTCGCACTACGTGGACCAAACCGACTACGCGGCCCACGACCTGCTGCTGTGCGTGAACACGGCCGAGGAGCGCAGCATCCCGGTCGGCGACTTCGAAACAAACTACTACACTGTGCTTACCGCCGACCAGCGCGTGCACTACGGCCCGCTCGACGACCTGCGCCGCGAGCACGCCTACGATGAGAACGCCCGGCGCATGCTCTCGCGCATTGACGAGGAGCTGCAAAAGCCGCCCAAGCAGCGCCGCCGCCGCTTCGGCTTCGCCAACGACCAGTTCTACTTCAAGAGCCAGGCCGAGATGAACGAGCTCTTCTCGGACGTGCCCGAAAGTGTGGACAACACCAACGAGATTGTGGATAAGATAACGCCGCCCAAGCTGGCGCGCGACATCCTGCTCCCCAACTTCCCGCTGCCCCCGCAGTTTGCCAACGCCGACGAATTTTTGCGCGAGCTCACCTACGTGGGCGCCTTCGGGGCCAGCGCTGGCAACGGTACCGTCACCATGACCAAGCCGCCCCGCTACTCCGAGCGCACCCCCGAAATCGAGGAGCGCCTGGACTACGAGCTGCGCATCATTCAGACGATGGGCTTCGCGGGCTACTTCCTCATCACCCAGGATTTTATCAACAAGGGTCGAAGCATGGGCGTGGCCGTGGGCCCCGGCCGGGGCTCGGCCGCCGGCTCGGCGGTGGCCTACTGCGTGGGCATCACCAACATCGACCCTATTAAGTACTCGCTGCTGTTCGAGCGCTTCCTGAACCCCGAGCGCGTATCAATGCCCGATATCGATATTGACTTCGATGACGTGAACCGTCAGAAAGTCATTGACTACGTGGTGGGTAAGTACGGCAAAACGCAGGTGGCCCAGATTATCACCTTCGGCACGATGGCCGCTAAGTCGAGCATCAAAGACGTGGCCCGGGCGATGGAACTACCGCTGCCGGCGGCCAACGAAATTGCCAAGCTCGTGCCCGAAAAGCCCGGCACCACCCTGGCCGGGGCCTTCCGCGACGTACCCGAGCTGCAAGCCATTCGCCAGGACCAGGGCGACCTTAAGGGCCAGATTCTGGCTTTGGCCGAGCGCCTCGAAGGCTCGGTGCGCAACACCGGCATCCACGCGGCGGGCGTCATCATCGCGCCCGACGATATTACGAATTACATCCCCGTTTCGACCTCCAAGGACTCGGACCTGCTCGTGACGCAGTTCGACGGCAAGGTGATTGAGAGCGCGGGGATGCTGAAGATGGACTTTCTGGGCCTCAAAACCCTGACCATCATCGTGGATGCCCTGCGCCTGATTGAGCGCAACCACGGCGTCAAAATCGACATCGACGAGATTCCGCTCGACGACCCCAAGACCTACGAGCTCTACCAGCGCGGCGACACCATCGGCACGTTTCAGTTCGAGTCGGAAGGTATGCGGATGTACCTCAAGGACTTGAAGCCGACCAACATTGAGGACCTGATTGCGATGAACGCCCTGTACCGGCCCGGTCCGATGCAGTTCATTCCCACCTTTATCAACCGCAAACACAACCGCGAGCCCATCGAATACCCGCACGAGCTGCTCAAGCCCATCCTGGAGTACAGCCAGGGCATCATGGTGTACCAGGAGCAGATTATGCAAACGGCCCAGATTCTGGCCGGCTACTCGCTCGGCGGGGCCGACCTGCTGCGCCGCGCTATGGGTAAGAAGGACATGAAAAAGATGGCCCTGGAACGCGAGAAATTCGTGGCCGGTGCCGAAAAGCTGCACAAGATTCCGGCGAAGAAGGCCAACGAAGTCTTCGACGTGATGGAGAAGTTTGCGGAGTACGGCTTCAACCGCTCGCACTCGGCCGCCTACTCGGTGGTAGCGTATCAGACTGGTTACCTGAAGGCTAACTACCCCGCCGAGTACATGGCCGCCGTGCTCACCAACAACATGGGCGACATCAAGAAGGTGACGTTCTTCATCGAGGAAGCCCGCAAGCAGGGCGTGGCCGTGCTCGGCCCCGACGTGAACGAAAGCGAGCAGAAATTCAACGTACCCCGCGAAAACCAGATTCGCTTCGGGCTGGCCGCCGTGAAAGGGGCCGGCGAAGCTGCCGTACTGGAGCTAGTAGAAGAGCGCCAGAAAAATGGCCCCTTTACCGACGTATTCGACTTTGCCAAGCGCGTGAATTTGCGCGCCGTGAACAAGAAAACCTGGGAAAGCTTGGCCCAGGCCGGCGCTTTTGACAGCTTCGAGAAGTACAACCGCCGTCAGTTTATGGATGCCCCGGCCGGCGACCAGAACCTGATTGAAAAAGCGCTGAAACTCGGCCAGCAGCACCAAGCGGCCAAGGAATCGGCGCAGCATAGCTTGTTCGGGGCCGGCGCGTTTGGGGCAGTAGCCGCGCCGCTACCCAAGATACAGGACCTGGAAGAATGGAGCGCGCCCGAAAAGCTGCGCCGCGAGAAGGAGGTAGTGGGCTTCTACCTGTCGGGCCACCCGCTCGACACGTACCGCATGGAAATCGACGCCTACTGCACCTGCCCGCTCGACCAGCTGGATGCGCAAAAGGGTAAGGACGTGAACGTAGCGGGCCTCATTTCGGGCGTCACGTTCCGCACCACCAAGAGCGGCCAGCCGATGGTTTCCTTCAACATCGAAGACTACGATTCGAGCATCAACCTGGCGCTGTTCCGCGACGATTTCACGAAGTATGGCCCGCTCATCAACCCCAAAAACTACCATAACGACCAGGTGCCGCCCATGTTCGTGCGCGGCAAGATGGAGCTGCGCTACGGCACCCAGGACCAGTGGGAATTGAAAATCAAGCACATGGAGCAGCTCGGCAACATTGCCGAAAAGCTCAGCAAAGGCGTGCGCGTGAAGCTCGACCTGCGCACCGTAACCGGGCCGATGATAGACCGCCTGCAGGAAGCCATCGAGCACGCCAAGGGCTCGAAGCGGCTGGAGATTCAGTTTGTGGAGCCGCACGAACGGCTGGCGGTGGATATGTTCTCGCGCCGCTTCCAGATTGAGCCTAAAGCGTTTATCGATAAGATGCGGGAGTTTGAGCTGGATGTTTGCGCGCTGATTTAAGGCTATTGTCATTGCGAGCGCAGCGAAGCAATCGCACCAGAGCAGCGCGGCTCAACAGGTGCGATTGCTTCGCTGCGCTCGCAATGACAATAGCCTGAACTTTCCTACCCCCGCGCTGTTTTACTCGCACTCCGCTACCTTGCAGCCCCGTAGGCCGTATACGCCGGACGTTTTTTCACTCATAAAACCTTAGCGTCATGGCGCACAAAGCAATTGAAATAACCGACGCCAACTTCGAGGAGATTATCAACTCGGACAAGCCCGTACTCGTGGACTTCTGGGCCGAGTGGTGCGGCCCCTGCCGCATGGTAGGCCCCGTGGTAGAGGAGCTGGCCGGCGAATACGAAGGCAAAGCCATCATCGGCAAAGTGGACGTGGACGCTAACCCCCAGACGTCGATGAAGTTCGGCATCCGCAGCATCCCGACGCTGCTGGTGTTCAAGAACGGCCAGATTGTAGACAAGCAAGTAGGTGCCGTACCCAAGCACGTGCTCGCCCAGAAGCTCGAAGCCCAGGTAACTGCCTAAGCTAGTTGGCTTTATTTTGTTAAAAGCCCTACGCCTTCGCTGGCGTGGGGCTTTTGGCGTTTTGGGGGCTAGCGGGGCCAAACCTGCGACTGTTTTATTCGTTTAAGTACGCCTGAGCTTTTACCACCCTTTTTTCTTTCACCCATGAAACGCTTTTCGCAAATCCTGGCCCTGCTCGTAGTAGCCGGCAGCCTCTCGGCCCAGGCCCAAACCACCCCCGGCACCACGATGAGCAGCAGCTCGTCGAAAATGACGACCACGACCACGTCGCAGACGCCGGCCACCACCACGACCAGAACGACGACCATGAGCAATCCGGCCGGGATGCACAAGTCGCACACCACGACCAAATCGGCCACCGGCATGAGCAAAACCAGCACCATGACCACGCCCTCAGGCATGACCAAGTCGACCAAAACCACCAAGACTACGACTAAGTCGAGCATGTAGTATACGGCAGCTGCCGCAACAAAAAGCCCCGTTCAGCGCGCTGGACGGGGCTTTTTGTTGTGCCCGAAACTGAGTGTAGAGACGCACCCTTGCGTCTCACGTTAGGCGAGCCAAACAATGCCGAGACGCAAGGATGCGTCTCTACGCTAGCCAGCCACGGCAGTGGCTGGGGCTTCTTCAAGCTGCATGGGGCGGCTGAAAACTTCCTCAAGCGAAATTAGGGTTTCGGTGCGCTCTACGCCTTCGATGTGCTGCACCTGGTCGTGCAGCACGTTGCGCAGGTGCTGGGTGTTGCGGCAGGCGAGGCGGGCAAACAGGTTGTAGCTGCCGGTGGTGAAATGTACGCTCACTACCTCGGGGATGTCGCGCAGCTTGGCAATCACGCCGTCGCAGTACGAGCTTTTAAGCAGAAATATCCCGAGGAAAGCTTCAATGGTATAGCCAACCTTCTGCAAATCAAGGTCGAGGGTAGCGCCGCGCACGATACCCAGCTCTTCGAGGCGCGCCATCCGCCCGTGGATGGTGCCGCCCGACACTTGCAGTTGCCGGGCTATTTCGGAGTAGGGCAGCTTGGCGTCTTTAACTAGCAGATTGATAATGCGGCGGTCGGTTTCGTCTAATTCGTAGGGGCGGGACATAAGGAGGGAAGATGAGAACAAAAAGGGAAGAGCTACGTATTGCAAATATCGGCAGTAATGACGGCCTTCTTTGAAGATTAAATAATTTTTCAATCTTTTTTGAATAAAATTTGCATAATCAGAAAAAACCGTCTTACCTTTGACACATCAAAACGCAAACGGCGCGGCGATACAAACCTTGTAGTGTGGTGAAACTGGCAGACACGCCCTCCTATCTCGGGGGTGAAGGCTCCCGGGATAAACCCTCGCTCTTCGGAGCTTGTGGCTAACCGCTTCGTGGAGGTTCAAGTCCTTCCGCTACAGCCAATTAAAAAGGCGACTTCCTTGCGGAAGTCGCCTTTTTTGTTTTTAGCTTCCAGATTTGTTGCTTGCTTAAAAAACCTTGTAAACGAGGGTCATGCTGAACGCAGTGAAGCATCTCTATCGCTTTGTCGCACAGTCTGGATGAAACGGCAGAGATGCTTCACTGCGTTCAGCATGACCTTTTTTCTTAATTCCGGCTAGCGGCGGGCCACGGCCTGCCGCTGCTGGTACTGCGCCTTGCCGCGGTCGAGAAACTCGCCGAATTTGGCCACGCTGGGCTCATAGGCCACGGGCGCGGTGAGGGGCTTGTCGGTGGGGTCGTTGGGGTCGAGCACCACGTAATAGGGCTGGGCGTTGAAGCCGTAGCGCGTGATTTGCAGGTCGGCGTTGCGCTTGCCGAGGGTGGTTTTCCGCTGCTTGTCGCGGGTCGATACATACTGTTCGGAGGCGGGCAACTCGGCCTTATCGTCTACGTAGAGAGCCACTACCACGTAGTCTTCGCGCAGGCGCTTGAGCACCTGCGGGTCGCTCCACACGGAGGCTTCCATCTTGCGGCAGTTTACGCAGGCGTGGCCGGTGAAGTCGATAAAGATGGGCTTGTTCTGCGCCTTGGCGCAACGCTTGGCCTGCTCCAGGTCGAAGTAGCCATTCAGGCCGTGCGGCAGCTCCAGAAACTCGGCGTAGCGCGGGGCTTCGCACTGCGCGGGCCGGCCGGTGGCGGCCACGGTGGGCGCGCCGCCCTCGGCGCTGGCAATGGAGAAATCGCGGTTGCTCTGGGGCGGCAGGTAGCCAGCCAGCAGCGGCAGCGGCGCGCCGAAGAGACCCGGAATCAGGTAGGTCATGAAGCTGAAGGCCAGCACCGCCATCAGCAGCCGGCCCACGCTGAGGTGGCCTATTTCCGAATCGTGCGAAAGACGGAATTTACCCAACAGATACAAGCCCAACAGCGCCGACAACACTATCCAGAGCACCAGGTACACGTCGCGGGTGAGGATGCCCCAATGGTAGGCCAGGTCGGCCATGCTCAAGAACTTGAGGGCCAGCATCAACTCCACAAAGCCGAGCACTACCTTCACTGTATTGAGCCAGCCGCCCGAGCGGGGTAGGCTTTTGAGCCAGGCCGGGAAGATGGCAAATAGCGTGAACGGCAGCGCGAAGGCCAGCGAGAAGCCCAGCATCCCGATAACCGGCGTGATGCGCTCGCCCCGCGCGGCCAAGCCCAAAATGCTGGCCACGATGGGTCCGGTGCACGAAAACGACACTACCACCAGCGTGAGCGCCATAAAGAAGACGCCGCCCCAGCCGCCTTTATCGGCCTGGGCGTCAATCTTGTTGACCATACCGTTGGGCAACGTAATCTCGAACAAGCCCAGGAAAGACAGGCCGAACACGACGAACACGGTGAAGAAAATTAGATTGGGCAGCCAGTGCGTGGCAATCAGGTTGGGGCCGTCTTCGCCCAGCGCCGCCGCCACTACCACCCCAATCAGCACGTAGATAACCATGATGCTGAGGCCGTAAACCAGCGCCTTCAGGATGCCGCGCTGCCGGCTGTCGTTGCCACTGGTGAAAAACGACACCGTCATCGGAATCAGTGGGAATACGCACGGGGTGATGAGGGCCCCCAGGCCAAACAGGAACGCGCCAAACGCAAACGCCAGCAGGCTTTGCTCGGCGGGCGCAGCGGGGCCAGCCGGGGCCGCCGAGGC
This sequence comes from uncultured Hymenobacter sp., assembly GCA_964277755.1. Classification (GTDB taxonomy): domain Bacteria; phylum Bacteroidota; class Bacteroidia; order Cytophagales; family Hymenobacteraceae; genus Hymenobacter. Next base: position 23,495 of record CAXYJY010000016.1, on the reverse strand, counting down.
GGCGGCGGTAGTAGCCACCTTTGCGGCGGTATCGAGTGCGGCCGGGGCGGGCGTGGTAGCAGGAGCGGCGGCTAGCGCCGCAGTATCGGCCGGGACCGGGGCGACGGTAGTAGTTGCTACCGGGGCCGGGGTAGCGGGCGCGGGAGTGGCTACCGCGCCGGGCTTAGCAGCGGCGGGCGTGGCAGCGGCAGTAGCCGCGCCCCCGGCCACGGCCAGCGGACCAAAGGTCAGAGTTTCGTTGCCGGGGATGCACTTGCCGTCCACGTCGGTGCAGCTTTGGTAGTCGGCCTCGGCCTTGATGGTGAGCGCACCAGGCTGCAACACCTTGATGCGCTGCCGAATCTGGCCGGTATTTTCCCAGTAGGCTACCTCGCCCTTGAAGATAGGGTCTTCGGCATGGTGCGACTTCACCGATACCGGCTTGCCCACCAGCTCGTAGGCGGGGCTGGGTTGAAACTTGAGCGTGAAGACCGTGGGGCCGACCTCGTCGCTGAAATCGGTGGCGTAGAGGTGCCACTTAGGGTCGATTTTGGCGTTGATAATCAGCTCCAGCTCGGTGCCGACGGCCGCTTTGGGCTGGCTTAGGGCCGTACTCAGGTGCGTGGGAATGAGCACCTGCGCCCCAGCCAGTCGGCTCAGTAGCAGCGTTATAAGTAGCAGGTTAAAAAACCGGACGTGTTTCATGGATGCTTAACAGAGAAAGGGCAAAATAAGATACGGCCACTCACTTTTAAGCCATAAACAATTGCCCCGGCACCAACTCGCCCCAGCAAAGTCCGTACTTTTGACCTTATAAAGGCTGCCCGACCGTCCGCGTCTGAGGGGAGCCGCCTACATGGTCTTAAAAATACTGCTTACCCTGTTGCTGGTTTTGGTCAACGGGTTTTTCGTCGCCGCCGAGTTCGCCCTCGTAAAAGTGCGGTCTTCTCAAATCGATTTGCGAGCGCAGGAGGGCAACAAGTTAGCCCGGCTCACGCAGAGCATGCTGCACAACTTGGAGGCGTATCTATCAGCTACTCAGCTAGGTATTACGGTAGCTTCGTTGGGTTTGGGCTGGATAGGCGAAAGCGTGGTGGCCGAAGTGTTGCTGGCTATCATTCACAAGTTCGGGCTGGTTATCGCGCCCGAAACCGTGCACAGCATCGCGCTCGTGGCGTCGTTTGCCACCATCACGGTGCTGCACATCGTCATCGGCGAGCAGGCCCCCAAGGTGCTGGCCATTCAGAAATCGGAAGCCACGACATTGGTCATCGCGGCCCCGCTGCGGTTTTTCTATATCATTACGTTTCCGGCCATCTGGTTGCTCAATACGCTTTCCAACGGCCTGCTGGGCTTGTTTGGGGTGAAGGCCGTGCATGGCAGCGACGTGCACACGGCCGAGGAGCTGCGCATCCTACTCGACCAAAGTAAGGAAAGCGGCGAGATACAAGACTCGGAGCACGAGCTGATTGAGAACGTCTTTCAATTCAACGACCGCATGGTGCGCCAGATTATGGTGCCCCGCACCAAGCTCGCCGCCCTCGACGTGAACGCGCCAGAGGACAAGCTGCTCGAAAAGATTTTCAACGAAGGCTACTCACGCCTGCCGGTGTACGATGGCAGCATCGACAATATCGTGGGCGTGCTCAACGTCAAGGACTTGCTACCCATCGTGCGGCGCGGCGAGCCGCTGGAGCTGGCCCGCATTATGCGCCCGGCCTACTTCGTGCCCGAAACCAAGAAAATCAACCGCTTGCTGCGCCAGTTTCAGCGCAAGCACATCGTGATGGCCATCGTGAGCGACGAATTTGGCGGCGTGGCCGGCATCGTCACCATCGAAGACATTATGGAGGAGCTGGTGGGCGAAATTCAGGACGAGTACGACAACGAGGTGCCGGTAGTGGAGAAAATTTCTGAAACCGAGTACCGCGTCAATACCTCCACGCCCATCCCCGACGCCAACGAGTACCTCCCCTACCCCCTGCCCGAGGGCGACGACTACGAAACCGTGGGCGGCCTGCTCAACGTACTTTATGGCAACATCCCGGAGGTGGGCGACGTGGCCGTGCTCGAACCCTACGAGTTTCGGGTGCTGAGCCGCGCCAGCCGCGTGGTGGAGATGGTGCAGCTACGCGTCATTTCGGCTAATGCCGCGCCCGATGCCGACCCGCTGAGCGCCTAGTCGGTGCGCGGTGGCAAATCTTCCTTTACGGCTGGGCGGGTTTGAAAAAAGCGCGGGGTGTATTCTCCATCTTTGGGCTTGAGGTCTTTGGTAATGATACGGACAAAGTCAGTTATCTGCCAGATAAGCCAGCCACCCAGCATGACTGCCCCAACGACACCCAGCGCTGCTACGCCGCCACCAAAAAGGCTAGCCGCAAACCCGATGAATAAAAAATAAAGACCTATTACAAGCAAGGCAATAGCTGCCGCCGCCCGGCCATGGTAGCCCAAGTAAAAATTATGCAGGCTAAGCGGCAGGTATGTAATTGATAACAAGGCCAGTATAATAGCAATGCCTCGCGAGCGGTAGCGCACCGGCTGAGCCACCGGCTTTGGCTCCTGCCGCCGCGATGCCGCCGCAGCTACACCGGCGGTGGCGACTGGCCGAGTAACCGGTAGTAGAGGCAGCACGCGCGCCAGCCGTGGCCGCACCGGGCGGCGGCACTTAACTCTCGGGGAGCTCGCCACGGGTGCGGCGGACAGCGGCGCAGCAGCGAGCGTCACTACCGCGCTTTCCGCGCCTAGCTCGGGCACTACGGCTTGCGGAATGGGGCTCGCCACCGGCTGAAACTGATAGCTGGCGCGCTGGCAGGCCCCCATGCTGCCGGTCAGCAACCCCAGCAGCAGGCCGCAGCGAAGGATAGTAATAGGTAGACGCATTCCAGCTGAGTAAGAAGTTAGTATGATACCAAGGTAGAAGCGCGGCCAACGCCCAGGCAACTATAATTGCGCTCAACTCAGACTTTAGCCCGCGCAGCTACACTGGCTACTATGCGTCCTGGCATCGCCTGCTACCTGCTTTTTCGAGCAATTACTATCTGTTTCAAGGACTTTACACTTAGAGTATGCTACAGCTAGCTATAGTTGCATAGCCCGCCTCAAAACCAGCTGGCGTACAGCTGATAATTGGCCGCCGTACGGCGCAGGCCGGCGGCCTGCGCTTCGCTCACGGGCTTTATTTTTTTGGCTGGCACGCCGGCATAGAGGTATCCGGGCTCGCAGATGGTGTTTTCCAGCACCACGGCCCCAGCCGCGATGAGGCAGCCGCGGCCCACTACAGCGTGGTCCATCACGATGGCGCCCATACCGATGAGCACGTCGTCTTCGACGGTGCAGCCGTGGACGAGGGCGCGGTGCCCGATGCTCACGCGCGAGCCAATGGTGAGCGCGGCCTTCTCGTAGGTGCAGTGCAGCACGGCCCCGTCCTGAATGTTGGTTTCGTCGCCGATGCGGATGCTATTGACGTCGCCCCGAATAACGGCCGTAAACCAGACGGTGCAGCCGCGCCCCAGCATCACATCGCCGACGATGGTGGCATTGTCGGCCAGAAAGCAGTCGGGGCCGAGGGTGGGCATAACGCCGTGAACGGGAAGCAGAAGCGCGGGCATAAGCTGTAACGAAAAAGGAGATTTATCGATAAATGAGGCCTAAAAGTAGCCGGTTTCGTGCCGACGGCTCCACTTCATTTTATACGCACCATGCCTTTGCCGCTCAACCCTACCCCCGTCTTCACCGAAACCCAGTGGTTTTACCGCCGCTGGTGGTGGCTGATGCTGGGGGCCACCGCCCTCACGCTGGGGCCGCTACTCTTCGCCCTGGATAAGCCGCAGGGCCGGCAGGCCGCCGCAGTGGCGGGGCCGCTGCTGGCGCTGGTACTGGCGGGGCTGTGGCTCATCCGGCTGCGGGTGCGGGTCGATGTAGAAGGGATTCACTACCAGTTCACGCCGTTTCTGAACCGCTGGCGGCACTGGGCGTGGCGCGAGTTGCGGCAGGTGCAGCCGCGCACCTACTCGCCGCTGGGCGACTACGGCGGCTGGGGCATCCGGGGCCTGCCCGGCAACCTGGCCTACAATGTGTGGGGCAAAGCCGGCCTGCAATTGGTATTCCAGAGCGGCAATCGGCTGCTACTCGGCACCCAGCAGCCCGCGCAGTTGCGGCAGGTGCTGGCTGCTTTGCACCAGGCCGACCCAACGCTACCTATTTCGCTGTAGTTTGCATGGTTTGCCATTACTTGGCTGCGCTCGCAATGACAAATAGCTTTCTTATCCCAGGCGCATTAGCTGCTTCCAGGTACCTTTCTCAAAATTATATTTTAACGTACTCGGCAGCGCGCGCCAGAAGTATTTGCTGGTTTCGACCGCAAAGCTGGGCTGCATGTAGCAGTTGATGGTGCAGCCTTCGCACTGCGGCAGGCGGCCTTCGAGGGCGGCCAGGCGCTGGGTTGCGGGCGCGCTGTAGAGGTCAAACAGCCGGCCTTCAATGGGCATTTTCTGCTCGCCGAGGTGGTAGCAGGGTAGCACCAGCTCATTGCTGGGCGAGATGACGAGCGTGGTGCTGGCGGCCCGGCACACGGGTGCGGCCACGTGGTTTCCGCCGTCGCGCCGCAACGCGATGAAGCCTTCATTTAGGTACACGCCCCGGCGCTTACCGAAGGCCGAAAGAAAGTCCAGCTCGGCGTCGGTCAGATTCTCGCCGGTTTCGACTTCGCCGTACTCGAAGGCGGGGTTGATGATGAGCATCAGCCCATTGGGACGGGTGATAGTATCGTAGACGACTTGCAGGTCGGGGAGGTTGTGGCGAAAAACGGTGAACAGGATGTCGGGCCGCTCGCCTAGCTCTTTGGCGATGCGAATGCTTTCGAGCACGAAGTCGTAGCAGGCCACGCCGCGGCCATTGTCGTGGGTGGCGCGGTCGGCCGAGTCGAGCGAGAAGTGCAGCATATCGACCAGCCCGCGCAGCTTTTCGGCATTTTTGGGGTAGAGCAGGCCGTTGGTCGTCACGGTCGTGATGAAGCCCAGCTGCTTGGCCAGCGTCAGAAACTCGGGCAGCTGCCGGTGCAGCAGCGGCTCGCCACCCGTAAAATCGATGACTTTTACGCCCAGCCGTTTGAGGTCGCGCAGGTTTTTTTCGACATCCTCCAGCATAATATAAGGCGAAGGCTTCTCCCAAATATCACAGAATGAGCACTTGGCATTACAGCGGTACGTAACGTAGTAGTTGCAGAGGACGGGGTGGCGAACGAGGCGCATAGATAAAGGTAGCGTGTGCGGTAAGCTTTAGCTTGCCGTTTAACTAGCTTACATGCCTTGATGATTTACGAAACGGCAAGCTAGAGTTTACCGCACATGTTAGTGCGGCAGCTTGCCCCAGGCCGCCGCGTCCCAGTATTCAGGCGTGGCAGCCAGCGCCTCCGCCGTGGCCTCGCCGAATTGCTCGCGGTAGTGGTCGCAAAAGCCCTTGAGCGGGCAGCGGGCGCAATTGGGCCGCTGAAAAAAGCAAATCTGCTGCCCGTGCCAGTAGTTGTGCTTGTGAAAGTTAAACAAGCCTTCGGGGTCGAGGTGCGGCTTCAGCAAATCGAGCAGCACGTGATGGGCTTTCTCCACCGATACCTTCGGCCCAATAACGCCGAGGCGCTGCATCACGCGATGCACGTGAGCATCGACGGGCAGCACGGGCTTGCGAAAGTTAAAAAGCAGCACCAGCGAGGCCGTTTTCAGGCCGATGCCGGGCATGTCGGTGAGCCACGCCATCGCGCGCTCGGTGGGCCAGTCGGCCAGAAAATCCAGCGAAAAGCTGCCGCCCGTCTCAGTTTTGATGCGCCCCAAAATCTCCTGAATGCGCGGGGCCTGCGTGGCCGGCCAGCGCGTGGTGCGGATGGCGTGAATCAGGCCGTCGAGCGGGGCGGCCAGCACGCCGTCCCAGTCGCCGTAGGCTTCGAGCATCCGGTCGTAGGCCAGTTCCTCGTCGGCGTGGGTGGTGCGGTGCGAGAGCAGCGTCGAAATGAGCTCGCGCATGGGCGTGCGCCGCGCCGCCGTGGGCACCGGCCCAAAAAACGTATTGAGAATGGTCGCGTCGGCCAGCGCCTTGTCGAGCGGCGAGGAAGTATAAGTCAGAACCACGGATTCAAAAATATTTTTGATTTAAACGGATTTTGTAGTCAATTCCTCAAACGAAAAAAGGCCGCCCAAAGGCGACCTTTTCCTAGCAAACGAACTACTTAGCCAGCCCGCGCAGCGGGCGTATCCGTTAAATCCTAAAAATCCGTTTGAATCTGCGGTCTAGAGCGTGCCTTTCTTGGCTGCTTTCTGCATCTTCTCGTTGGCGAAGATGGCCACCTCCACGCGGCGGTTGGCGGCTTTGCCGGCCTCGGTAGCGTTAGACGCTACGGGCTGCGACGAGCCGTAGCCCGTAGCCGTGATGCGGCTGCTATCCACTCCCTTAGTCGTGAGCTCATTGGCCACAGCCTGGGCGCGGCGCTGGCTCAGAGGCTGGTTGATGGCGTCGGAGCCCGACGAGTCGGTGTGGCCGTCGATGACGATGTTGGTGTCAGCGTATTTCTGGAGCGTGGTGGCCAACTCATCGATGTTGCCGATAGCGGCCGGCGTCAGCGACGACGAGTTGGAGCCGAACAGAATGCCCGAGGCAAAGGTGATTTTGATGCCCTCGCCCACGCGCTCTACGGTGGCACCTTCAAGGTCGCGGCGCAGCTCGGCGGCCTGCTTGTCCATCTTGCGGCCGATGAGCGCGCCCGCGCCGCCGCCCACTACCGCGCCCAGGATGGCCCCTTTAGCCGTACCCGACTTACCGCCAATCACGCGGCCCAGAATAGCCCCGCCGGCCGCGCCGCCCAGGCCGCCGATAATGCCGCCTTTAGCGGTTTTGCTCATGCCTTTGGGCTTGGCCGTCGATACGGTCGAGGTTTGGGCCTGGGCAAAATGGCCGACTACCAGCAACAGCGCCAGTAGGTAGGAGAAAGAGAATCGCAAGGTTTTCATGAAGTAAAAATGAATGAAAGAGGACTGCTTTTGGTGCGCAGACAGCTACGCGGGGCAAGGTCGGCACGTTACAACCATCTTGCCAAATCGCTCTTCATTTTGGCGGAAAGGCACCATTTTTCCTCTTTAAAGGCCACAAAAAAACCCGGCGCGGGGCCGGGTTTTCGGCTGCTGGAGGCAGCATGGATAGCTTTCGCTTAGCGGTTCTTATAACGGTAGTAGCGGGCGGGGTCTTTCTTCTTGTCTTGCTTGCGGCCAATGGCCCCGCCACCCACGGCGCCAGCACCAGCGCCGAGCACAGCCCCTGTTTTGCCGCCGATAAGGCCGCCTACCACGGCCCCGCCTACGCCACCGGCTACGGCACCTTTGGCTTTACGGCTCCAGCCTTTGGGCTTGTCCTGAGCTTGGGCGGTACTACCAGCCAGCACGATGAAGGTCAACAATAAAACGAAGAGACGGACGAACGATTTCATATCAAAAAGGGAATTTGGGGAGAATTGGAAAGCGCCGCGCAGCCGTAGCCGGCAGCGTTGAGCTATTTAACGAAAGCCAAAAAAACAAGGTTACGCCTTGAAAGTAAAAAAAGCCTGTAGCTGAATGCTACAGGCTTTTCTAGTGTCGGGGTTACGCAAAAGCTTAGAGGGTGCCTTTTTCAGCGGCCTTCTTCATTTTTTCGTTGGCGAAAATGGCTACCTCCACGCGGCGGTTAGCCTGGCGGCCTTCGGCGGTGGTGTTGTCGGCCACGGGGTCTGTCGAGCCAAGGCCCTTGGTGCTGATGCGGCTGGTATCTACACCTTTGCCGGTTAGGTCGTTGGCTACGGCCTGGGCGCGGCGCTCGCTCAGAGGCTGGTTGATGGCGTCGGTACCGGTGTTGTCGGTGTGGCCCTCAATCAGCACGTTGGTGTCGTTGTATTTCTGGAGGGTAGCGGCGAGCTTGGCAATGTCCGACTGCGAAGCCGGGCGCAAGGCGCTGCTGTTGGTGTCGAACAGGATGCCCGAGTCGAAGGTGATTTTGATGCCTTCGCCCACGCGCTCTACTTTGGCGTTGGCCATGTCGCGCTGAAGCTCAGCGGCTTGCTTGTCCATGCGGCGGCCGATGATGGCCCCCGTGCCGCCGCCCACGGCCGCGCCCAAGATAGCGCCGGCCGCCGTGCCCCGGCCGCCCCCGATGAGGCCGCCCACTACGCCGCCCAGCACCGCGCCGCCGCCGGCCCCGATGAGGCCGCCTTTGTTGGCCTTGGTCATGCCGGTTTTGCGCTGGCCGGTGCCGTTGGCGCTGGATAAGGAGCCGTCGGAAGCCTGTTGCGAGGTAGCGCACGAGCCGAGTAGCATTACAAAAGCCATGAGCATGGCTAGCAGAGATTTCGAGGTAGTCATAAAGTGGATTGGTGAAGAGTGGGTGGTTGCTCAACCGGGCCTTATACGCAAAAGCCTGTCCCGGTTGCCGGGGCAGGCTTTTCAAAGGCTGTGCCAAAGGTAGTTTTTCGGATGCCTATCCAAAACCTACTCATCCACTACTTTACCATCCCCAGCAAGTCGGCCAGGCGCTGCTTGAGTTCGCGGCGGTCCACGATGAAATCGAGGAAGCCGTGCTCCAGCACGAATTCGGCGCTCTGAAAGCCTTTGGGCAGGTCTTTGCCGATGGTTTCCTTGATGACGCGGGGGCCGGCGAAGCCAATGAGCGCGCCGGGCTCCGAGATGTTGAAGTCGCCGAGCATAGCGAAGCTCGCCGTAACGCCACCCGTAGTGGGGTCGGTGAGGAGGCTCACGTAGGGCACGCCGGCCTCGGCGAGCAGGGCCAGCTTGGCCGAGGTCTTGGCCATCTGCATCAGCGAGTAGCCAGCCTCCATCATGCGGGCGCCGCCCGATTTGGAAATCATGAGGAAGGGCACCTTATTCTGGCGGGCGTAGTCGATGGCGCGGGCTATTTTCTCGCCCACTACCGAGCCCATCGAGCCGCCGATAAAGCGGAAATCCATGGCCGCCACCACCAGCGGCTGGCCGGCGCTGAGGCCGTGGGCCGTGCGCACGGCGTCTTTGAGGCCGGTGCTGCGCTCGGTGGCTTGCACGCGCTGCGGGTAGGCCTTGGTATCCACGAAGTGCAGCGGGTCGGCCGAGGTTAGGTTGGCGTCGAGCTCCTCAAACTGACTGTCGTCGAAAAGCAGCTCGAAATACGTGCCGGCGTCGATGCGGTCGTGGTAGCCGCAGTTGCCGCACACGTGGCTGAGGCGGCGGTGCTCGGCCATGGTCACCACGGTTTTGCACTCGGGACACTTGTACCAGAGCCCGTCGGGGGTTTCCTTTTTTTGCTCGGTAGGAGTGATGATGCCCTTTTCTTGTCGCTTAAACCAAGCCATAATGAAGTGAGAACGCGGTGGAGCCGGCCGCTAGCGTGCGCTAGCCCTGGCTAAAAGTGCGGGGTACGGGTGTAAGTATAGTAAAAAACAGCCCGCTGCCGGGCCGGTTGACTGCTAAAAACGGGGTAGCACTTCAACCCGAAGCACTAGGACAAAGACGCGAAAAACGGGTCTGGCCCGGCTTTTAAGTAAAAGTGGGGGCAAAGGTACGGCGGCAAAAATTGCGGTAACTTGGCGGGCAGAACCCAATTTCCTTCCGTGTTTATGTTTTCTGCGAAATTTACGGCCCGCCGCGCCTACCCGCTCACGCTGGCTCTGGTGGCGGCGGCCAGCCTCAGCCTCAGTAGCTGCGTGACGGCCAAGCGCTACGACGACCTGCAAGCCCGCCAGCGCAACGAAGAGCAGGCCCGCCTCGCTGCCGAGCAGCAGGCCCGCCAGGCCAAGGCCGACCTGCAAAAAACCAACGACGTACTCGCCGAGCTGCGCGCCGACCAGAAGCGCCTCATCGCCGACTCGACCCAGACCGGCAGCGCCCTGCGCCGCACCCGCGCCCTCTACACCCAGCTCACCGAAAGCTACGATAAGCTACTCAAAAACAGCGACCGCGCCCTCGCCGACCGCAACAACGAGTACGGCAAGTTGGCCAAAGACCTGGCTACCCGCGAAGGTGAGCTCGGCACCCTCGACCAGACGCTGCGCAAAAGCAAGGCCGACAACGACCGCCTCGCCGCCGACCTCACCGCCCGCGAAGCCCGCCTCAAGGAGCTGACCCAGGCCCTGGCCGACAAAGACCGCGCCGTGAACGACCTGAAGGCCCGCGTGAGCAAGGCGCTGCTGTCCTTCAACAGCAACGAGCTGCAAGTGAAGCTCAAAGACGGCAAGGTGTACGTGTCGCTGTCCGAGCAGCTACTCTTCAAGTCGGGCTCGACCAAGGTGGACCCCAAAGGCCAGGAAGCCCTGAAAAAGCTCGCCGCCGTGTTGCAAGAGCAAAAAGACGTGAACGTGGTAGTAGAAGGCCACACCGACGCCGTGCCCATGCGCGGCAGCGGCGCCATCCAGGACAACTGGGACCTCAGCGCGCTGCGCGCCACCGAAATTGCGCGCCTGCTGGCCACCAGCGGTGTCACGCCGGCCCGCATCACGGCCTCGGGGCGCTCGCAGTACGTGCCCGTGGCCGCCAACGACACGCCCCAGAACCGGGCCATGAACCGCCGTACCGAAATCATCCTCACGCCCAAGCTCGACGAGCTGTTTCAGATACTCGACAGCAGCAGCGGCGCGGCCACGCCGGGCAAGTAACCGATTGTTTGCAAGCGCAGTAGGCAGCGAGTACCTTGGGGCACTTTCCCATTTTACTCCTGCTTGCTGATGCGCACTACTACTCCTTTTCGCTGGCTGGCGGCCTTGGTACTGTGGCTGGGGCCGCTGCTGGCGGCGCACGCCACCCACGTGCTGGGCGGCGAGCTCACCTACCGGCCCGTGGCCTCGACCACGGCCGGCGTGCCGCGCTACCACGTCACGGCCATCGTTTACCTCGACCCAAACGGTGCCACGCAGCCCACTATTAGGCTGGCGTGCAGCCGCAACGGCTGCGGCGGCACCACTACTACCGGTAATTTTTCGCTGATAGTACCCGCAAGTTCACTAACGCCCTTGTACTCACTTGGCTGCCCCACTGTAGCTGGCTACGTGTACCGGGTCTCGTTATTTGAAATTGATGTAGACCTACCAGCCGGCCAATGGACGCTGAGCGTGGCCGAGAATAACCGGTCGGGCAGCATTCAAAACCTGGTGAACTCCATTACTACGGGCTACTACATCAGTGCCTATCTTGATAATAGCCTGGCTGGACAAAACTCCTCACCGCGGTTTCTTTCTACGCTGCTTCCATTCATTTGCAATGGGCAGGCGCAACGCTACAGCTTCAGCGCGTTTGACAGCGATGGCGACTCCCTGGCTTACGAGTTTCGGCAGCCAGAACAGTCGCTGGCGGCACAATCCCCTGTCAATCCTTACGTTTGTGGCTCACCTATCCCGGGCACTTTATCTCCGCATTTTCAGCTAAATACTACCACCGGGGCGCTCACTGCCATCCCGGCCGCCATACAGCAGGGGCGCTTTGCCATGGCCGCCCGCGTGAGCGAGTACCGCCGAATTAATGGCAGCTGGCAGCAGATTGGCTACGTCACGCGCGACATTACCTATCTGGCCATTGGCTCAACTAATACGACGCCGCGCTTCACCGCCCTGCGCCTGAATGGCGCGGCCACCGCGCAGCCGCTGGGCCAGACCATCCGGGTGCAGCCGGGGCAGGCGGTAGCGCTCGGCCTGGAGGCTACCGACCCCGACGCGGGCCAGGCGCTGCGCTTCGAGAGCCAGGCGCCCGGCATCATCCCCGGCCTGAGTTTGCAAACCACCGGCGCTACCTCGGCGCAGCTGACGTGGCAGGTGCCGGCCACGCTGCCGCCCGGCCGCTACACCGCCACCGTGGCTGTGCTCGACAACGGCTGCCCCAACGCCAGCGAGGAGTACACCTTTTCGTTTTTGGTAAGCAGCACGGCGCTGGCCACGCGCGCGGCGGCCACGGCCACCGACGTGTTCCCCGTGCCCTTCCGCGAGCAGGTGCAGTTTACGACCACCGCCAATCAGGCCATTAGCGTGGTCGATGCGCTGGGCCGCGAGGTGGCCCGCCTCACCAGCTCCGCTACCGGGCTCGTGCGCTGGCAGCCTACTGCCGCGCTGCCCGCCGGCCTCTACCTGGCCCGCGCGGCCAGCACTGGGCAGCCCCTGGCCCGCCTGCTGCGCGCTGAATAAGTAAGGCTTAGCTTAACCAACCGCAAGGCCCGCTCGGCATAGCGCCGAGCGGGCCTTTTTTCATTGTTTCTTAATCTAACATATTTGCTTCTTTCTAAAAGTCAATTATCATTGCATTTATATAGAACTGTTTGCCTCTGAGAAACTCGTTACTTTTCCGACCCATGCGTACCCTTACCCCTTTTCGCTGGCTACTAGCGCTGCTATTGGTAGCAGGTAGCTTTTCACAGGCTCGGGCGTCCCACATTCAGGGGGGCGATATTTCGTTTGCCTCCATCGCGTCGACCACGGCCGGGGTGCCGCGCTACCATATTACGATACGCAGCTTCGGCGATATTGCGGGCATAGGAATGGCTACCTCCGTTCCGCTGGTGGCCTCTAAAGGCGGCTGCTACACCACCGCACCCAACGCCTTTACCGTGGATGCGGCCCTTACCTCCATTACAACTGCCCCACTCCTGTGCGCCACCTATAAGGTGGGACTCTATGAGGTCGATGTTGACCTGCCGGCCGGGCAGTGGCAGCTAGGCTATGTTGACAACAGCCGGAGTTCGGGCACGGTGAATATTCCCAACCCTGGTGGCCAGGGCTATTACATAGGGGCTTTTCTGGACAATACGGTGAGTACTCAGGACAACTCGCCCCGCTTCGAGTCGCTGCTACGGCCACGTACGAGCGCACTGGCATTGGCTCCTTACAGCTACAGTGCCTTCGACCTCGATGGCGACTCGCTGCGCTACGAGGCGGTGCTACCCTATGAAGCCTGCGGGCAGACCATCCCGGCCACTTTTTCGCCGCACTTTGGGCTGAATACCGGCTCGGGGGCCATGACCCCAGTGGCGGCTACCAGCACCGCTCAGGGCATCTACTGCACCGTGACGCGCGTGAGCGAATACCGCAAAGTGAGCGCCAACCGCTGGGCGCTGCTTGGTTACGTTACCCGCGACAACCTGTACGTGGTAGATGCCGCCACCAACCTGCCGCCTACCTTCACCACCATGCAGGTGAATGGCGGCGCGGCGCAGCAGCTCAGCCAGCCCATTGCCGCGCGGGCGGGCCAAACCATCAGCGTAACCTTGCAGGCTACCGACCCCAACGCCGGCCAGCTCATCAACTTTATCAGCAACGCGCCAGCCGTAGTGCCCGGCCTTAGCCTGGCCCGCATTGGCACCACCAATGCTGAGCTGCTGACCTGGCAGGTGCCGGCCACGCTACCTCCCGGCCGCTACCACATCGCGGTGGGCGTGCTCGATGATATCTGCGGCAGCGCCGAGTGCACGCTTACCTTCGTGGTGGGCAGCACGGCGCTGGCCACGCGCGCGGCAGCCCCGGCCACCGACGTGTACCCGGTACCTTTCCGCGAGCAGGTGCAGTTCACTACCGCTCCCAACCAGGCCGTTATTCTGGTCGATGCGCTGGGGCGCGAGGTGGCCCGCCTCACCAGCGGCCCCGGCGGGCTGGTGCGCTGGCAGCCCGCCGCCTCGCTGCCCACCGGCCTCTACCTGGCCCGCGCCGCCAGCACCGGGCAGCCATTGGCCCGCCTGCTCCGCGCCGAGTAAAGCACGCAAATCAACCAAAAGCCCGTTCCACACAAATGGAACGGGCTTTTTGCTTTGTACCAACTTAGGACGTTTTTGTACCAGCTTAGGGCGAATACCCTTACAGCGTCACGGATAGGCGTGTGAAGTAGTAGGCGCCGTTGAAGCCAAACTGGTTGGCGTTGTAGAGAAAACGGCCGCGGTTGGAGTTATCAACGCCGGAGCTGTAGCTGGTAGCGCCCACCGCGAAGTTGTTGGGGTCGTTGCGCGGGTCCACGATAACCTTGTCGGGGTACACGTTGAAGAGGTTATTGACGCCCACCGTGAGGCCGACTTGCTTGATGAGCTGGTAGCTTACGGTGAGGTCGGTAATCCACTTGGCCGAGAAGGTCTGGTCGAGGTACGAGCGCGCCGGGTCCTGGTCTTTGGTTTGCACCTCGCCAAAGCGCACGCTACGGGCCTCCACCCCAAACTTGCCCAGTGAGTAGTTGGCCGTGAGCAGGATTTTGCTGCGCGGGTTGCCGTTTTCGAGGCGGGTGCGCTGCTGGCGGTTGAAGAGCGTATTCTGGAGATTGGTGGTGCCGGCCGTCTGGTCGTTGTTGATGGTGCTCGACGAGCTGTTGAAGCTGCGCACCACCGTTTCGTTGAAGTTGGCCGCCGCCGTAAAGCCGAGCGTGCTGCGCTCATTGAGGCGCAGGCGCTCGCTCAAGACTACGTCGAGGCCCCGGGTGCGGGTATTCACGGCGTTGGCGAAGAACTGCACGCCTGTTACGTCGGTGTTGCGCAGGATGTTGGCCACCGTGGGGTTGCTGGTCGAAAACTGCGACGACAGCACGATGCGGTCGCGGATGTTGAGCTGGTACACGTCGGCCGTGAAGGTGAGCGTGCGCAGGAAGCGCGCCGTGACGCCGAGGCTGTAGTTGGTCGATTTTTCCTGCTTCAGCGACTCTACTCCGAAGCCCGGCTGAGTAGTATTATTGATGTCGTTGCGCACGATGGGGCTGTCGTTGTTGGCGGTGAGCACCTGGCGCGGGTTGCCGCTCACAAACTGCGTGGCCGTGCTCGTGAAGTAGCGCTGCTGCAGCGAGGGCGCCCGGAAGCCGTTGCCGATGGTGCCCCGGATGGCGATGGCCTCGGTGAGGCTGAAGCGGGCGCTGGCCTGCCCGCTCACGTTGCCACCAAAGTCGCTGTAGCGCTCGGCGCGGCCGGCCAGGTGCACCAGCAGCCGCTCGGTAATGTCGCTTTCCAAATCGAGGTAGCCCGCCAGGTTGGTGCGGGTTTTATTGAGCGCATCCTGCGGCTGGTAGCCCGGAAACACCTGCGAGCCCGAGGCCGTGGGCGCGCCGTTCAGCAGCCGCCCGCCGTTGATGTACGAGGCGTATTCGCCGCGCCCAATCAGGAAGTTATCGACCCGAAACTCACCCCCGAACGCCACGTTGAGCGTGGCCAGCGGCCCCACCTGCTCGAAGCGGCGCGTGAAGCCCAGGTTGGTCGTATTCTGCAAAAAGGCCAGCCGGCCGGCATAGAAGTCGGTCGGGTTCACCCCCACCAGGTTGGGACCCTGCGGCAGCGAGGCGTTTACCGAGCCGCTCACGTTGTACACCATCTCGTTGCGGCCGAAAGTGTTGCTGAGGTCGGCCGCGAAGCCGCCCACTGTTTTGCGCACGCCCACGATGGCCGACTGGTCGTAGAGCGTGACGTCGATAAACGGCAAATAGCCATTGGGGTAGATGTTGAGGTCGATTTGGGTGAGCGCGGTGGGCAGGCGGTTGAAGCCCGCCGCGTGGCTGGTGCGGTAGGCCGCGTTGCCCATCAAATACACTTCGTAGCCGCCGCCCAGGCGGTAGCCGGCATTCAGGAAGCCCGAAAAATTGCGCAGCGCCGACTGCCCCACCCGGATGTTGCGGCGGTCGTAGCCGCGCTGGGCTACCAGGGCATCGTCCTGGGCCTTGAGGTCGCGGCGGGCCTGCTCGGTAGTGGCCGAGGCCGGGTAGTTGCCGCCAGCGTCGCCCGAGTAGATGAGCGGCGCGGTGTCGGCAAAAGCGCGGTTGGTGTAGCCCCGGTTCAGGAGCTGCCCGCCGATATCCAGGAAGCCGCGCTTATTCAAACCAATACCGATGTTGACGTCGACCTGCTCGGTTTTGCCGTCGCTTTCCACGGTTTGGCCGTAGAGGCCGGTGGCCTGCACGCCGGTAGTGTCGTCTTTGAGCTGAATATTGATGACGCCCGCGATGGCATCGGAGCCGTAGAGCGCCGCCGCGCCGTCGCGCAGCACCTCGATTCGCTTGATGGCGGCCGTGGGTATCACGTTGAGGTCGGTGCCTACCGAGCCGCGCCCCACCGTGCCGTTGATGTTCACGAGCGCCTGCTGGTAGCGGCGCTTGCCGTTCACGAGCACCAGCACCTGGTCGGGTCCGAGGCCGCGCAGGGTGGCCGGGTCGGCGGCATCGGTGCCATCCGAAATAGTCTGGCGGGCCGACTGAAACGACGGGGCCACGTAGTTGAGCACCTGGCTGACGTCGGTTTGGGCGAAGGCCTTGATTTCGCGGGCCGAGATAACGTCGACCGGCGAGGCCGTGAGCACGTTGGAGCGGCCGATGGCAGCCCGCGAGCCGGTGATGACCACGTTGCCGAGGTCGGTGGCCGAGGCCGCTAGGCGCACCTCCAGGGTGGTGCGGCCCTGCACCGGCACCTGCTGGGTGGCAAAGCCCAGCGCCGACACCGTGAGCGTAGCCTGCGGCGACACCGAGAGCGAATACTCGCCGTTGGCCCCGGTGGCGGTGCCGTTGGTGGTGCCGCGCTCGAGCACGGTAGCGCCTGGCTGGGCCTCGCCGCTGGCGCTGAGCACGCGGCCGGTGACGGTGATGTTTTGGGCATGGGCGGCCAGCGCGGCCACGACCAGGGCGGGCGTAAGTAGGCTTCGTTGCATAAGTGAAACAGCCAAGTGGATAATTGAGAATTGCGGATAGCCAGTTGTACGTCACGGCTTTGCAAAAGCCGACGCAGTAGCCACCGGCCTAGGCTGGCGTGTGGCGCTACCCGCAAAAGATGAGAGAATTAAAAAAAGCCTCGCCGCAGCGAGTAGCCGAAAAACCTACGCGCAACAACCCGCCCCGCCTGCCGGGCGGCAACAACACAAACAGCAGGCTAGGGGCAGACGCATGAGCAGCAAAAGCGCTTGAGGAACTATGGCGCTTGAAACTGAGCCGCCCGAATTTTGTTCGCTACCTGAACTAAAAAGGCCGAGCTTAATACTCAGCCTTTTTATTATCTATCAGTGTTTTACCCTATATAATAATTATTTCCACCACTGCGAGGTCAACGCCCCGGCTGCTACCTCCACGCGCTGGCCCGGCGCGGGCAGCAGCAGCGGCACGGTGGACGCGGCGGCCTCCAGCAGCCGCTCCACGGGCTGCCGCCAGGCGTGCAGCGCCAGGTTGAAGGTGCCCCAGTGCAGGGGCAGCAGCGGGCCGCCGCCCAGCAGCTGGTGCGCCCGCAGCGCCTCGTCGGGGCCGAGGTGGATGTCGGCCCAATCGGCATCGGCCGCGCCGATTTCGAGCAGCACCAGGTCGAAGGGGCCGAAGCGCTCCCCTATCTGCCGGAAGGCTTCATCAAACGGTCCTGAATCGCCGCCGAAAAACACGCGGTGCTGCGGCCCTTGCAGCACCCAAGAGGCCCAAAGCGTACCATCGCGGCCCAGGCCGCGCCCCGAAAAGTGCCGGGCCGGCGTGGCCGTGAGCCGGAAATCGGGAGCGATGGCTACCTCGTCCCACCACGTCAATTCCGAAATTTTGGCGGCGGGCACGCCCCAGCGGCGCAGGTGCGCGCCCACGCCCAGCGGGCAGTAGAAGCGGGCGGTGCGCCCGGCCAGCGCCCGCACGGCGGCCGGGTCGAGGTGGTCGTAGTGGTCGTGCGAGAGGATGATGCCATCGAGCGGCGGCACGTCGGCCAGGGCCAGCGGCGGGGCAAAAAACCGCTTCGGTCCCACCAGCTGCGAAGGCGACACGCGCTGGCACCACACCGGGTCGGTGAGGAAGCGGCGGCCATCGACCTCCAGCAGCACGGTGCTGTGGCCCAGCCAGGTGGCGCGCAGCGCGGCGGCGGGCACGGGCGCGGCCAGCGCCGCCGCATCGGCCCAAAACGGGCCGAGCGGGCGGCGGGGCGTGCGCTCGGCTTTTTCAAACAAGTAGCGCCGCAGCAGGGCCACGTAGCCCGAGGGCGGGTCTACGCGGGTGGGCAGCACGTTAAGGTATTTACGGCCGTCGTGGCCGGGCTGAAGCAGCATAATTTGGGTACTTGGTGAGCTTGGTCGTCGCCTGTCATTGCGAGCGCAGCGAAGCAATCGCACTTAATTCAGGCTGCTCGCCGGATTCCGTTCGGGTGCGATTGCTTCGCTGCGCTCGCAATGACAGACGCTTTCACTCCGCTTTTACTTTACTCACCAAGCTTACCCATTAGTCACTACTTCAGCCGGTAGGCCAGGCCCACGCGCAGCAGGCGTACCGAGGCATCGGGCGCGGCGGTGGCAGTAGTGGCGGGCTGGTAGTTGGTGAAGCCGCCCGAGTAGCTGGCCGTGAGGCCCACGCGGCTGCGCCACACGGTGAGGTCGCCGCGCAGCCGGAAGTCGAGGCGGTGGGCGGGCAAGCGGGTGAGGTCCGAGGTCCAGTTGCCGTTTACCGACGAAGTGCCTTCGCCTTCTTCGCGGGCATCGAGCACGTAGGCCAGCTCGGGGCCCACCAGGGCATCGAGGGCCAGCTTGCCGCCGGCCAGCCGCCAGCCCACGCCCCCGAAGGCCGTGATGGCCGGCGTGAACAGGCGCACCGTGCCCGTGGCCGCGCGCGTCGAGCTATTGCCGGGCCCGTTGTAGTAGATAGAGCTGACATCGGCGCGGGCCTGCATCCGGTCGAAGCCCAAGTCGAGGGCTGTGAGCAGGCCCGCCCGGCCCACGCGCTGCGCGCGCAGGCTGGCCCCGAAGCCGGTGCCCAGGTTTTTGCCGTAGGGACTGAAGGCGCGGCTGCTTTCGGAGCTGCCGTCGTTGGTCGTGATGACCGGGGTAATAGTGGTGGTGCTACTTCCCCGAAACGCGGAAAAGCCCACCGAGGCCCGGCCCGAATACTCGATAGTCTGGCCCAGCACCGGAGCGGCCAGCAGCAGTGCCGGCGCAGCCAGCAGGTAGTGTTTGATACGCATAATCTTGCAGAAAATAGCGCCGCTACCGGCCGATACCGATGCAGCGAGCGAAAGCTAGGCCGGCCGCCGTGAGTGACGAGTGAGGCCGGGCCAGCCTGGCAGTTTTTCCGCAAGTAGCGCCCGCGCGGGTAATTTTCAGCGCAGCAGCTGCTGCACCACGGGTAGGGCGCGCTGGGCCCATTGCTGCATGTGGGCGGGCGTATAGTGCAGGCCATCAGCCACTACCTGGCTGGCATCGCCAGTGGCGGCGGCCCGCGTGAAGGGCGTGATATCGACGAAGGCTACGTCGGCGTGCTGGCACTCCTCGTAGGCCACGGCGTTGAACTGGTCGATTTCCTGGGCTATTTGGGCCCGGTCGTGGTCGGCGGCGAAGGGCGTCAGCCCCCAGTCGGGAATGGAGAGCACTACCACGTGGCGCGGCTGCCCGCCCGCAAAGGCTACGGCCGTAGCCAGCAGCGCCCGAAACTCCTGCCGGTACTGCGCCAGCGACTGGCGGCGGTACTGGTTATTCACCCCAATCAGCAGCGACACCAGCCCGTAGGTTTGGTGCAGGTCGGCGGCCCGGATGGCCTCCTGCAATTCGGCCGTAGTCCAGCCGGTGCGGGCGATAATGGTGGGCGCGGCCAGCGGCAGGCCCTGCGCCCGGGCCAGTGCGGCCAGCTGCACCGGCCAGCGGCCGGCCTCCGGCGCGCCTTCGCCGATGGTGTATGAGTCGCCGAGCGCGAGGTAAGAGATAGAGGCAGCGGGCGGGGTCGTCGTCGTCATGGAAGGCACGCGGGTAGCACAGCCTGCCAGCAGGCTGAGAAAAAAGAGGAAATAACTACGCATGGGCAAGGTACGGGCCGCGCTACCGGCGCGGGCCGCCGCACTTACGCAGCCCGCCGCCGGGCCAGATTTAAGCAGCTGCGGCCGTAGCGCCGGGCCGCGTGGGCTGGCGCAGCAGCTGCCAGGTGGCGTGCAGCCCGGCCTCGTGGCGGTAGAGCTGCCACACGCCACCCACCAGCACTACGGCAAACAGGCAGGCCACCACCTCGGGCCAGAACAGCACGGTGGTATGCACTTTATCGGGGGGCAGCTGAAAGGAAAATGCGGCTTCGAGATTGAGGAAATACGCCGCCGAAAACAAGCAGAACAGCACGTAGCGCTGACGCAGGATGGCGTAGCTACCCAGCAAAATGAGGGCGGGGTGCCAGTAGCGCTCGTGCATCTGGGTATTGAAAAAGCAGAATACCACCGGAATCAGCCCCAGGCTGAGCAGCACCAGCGCGCAGTCGTCGGGGCCGAAGGTGGCGCGCGTGCGCAGCTTGTGCAAGGTGCGCAAGCCCAGCGGCAGCAGCACCACCGCCGAGGCCAGCATAAAGCCCAGCAAGCCCCACTGCTTGTAAGTGAGCCCGGCCCACACGGTGTAGTCAAATACGTCGTAGGGACGCAGCAGCAGCACCCACATATTAAAGCAGTTCATGCTGGCGATGGGAAAGTAGCCCACGGCCCCGTACACGAGGTTTACTATCGTGCGCACGTTGCCGGCCAGGATGTAGGGCAGCAAAATGAGCAGCTGCACCGCCGCCGCCAGCAGCCCCCCCTGCACCAGCCGGCGCGGGGCCAGCCACCACTGCGGCACCCACAGCAGCAGCAGGGGCGGCAAAAAGATGATGCCTTGGGTTTTCATGTTCACGGTGAGCACGAACAGCACCATGCTGCTGAGCACCCGCCCCCGCAGCGCCTGCACAATGGCCGCGAAAGCCAGCGTGGCCAGGATGGCATCGACCTGCTCCCAGGCCACGGTGTCGTACATGTAGCCGATGTTGAGCAAAAACAGCAGCGACAGCAGGAAGCGCTGGTTGCCATCGCCCCAGCCAAAAAACCGCACCGCCCAGATGGCCCCCCAGAAGTCGAATACCAGCGTCACTATCTTCAGCAAGTGCCGGTAGCGGTAAATGTGGTCGGCCCCGTGAAAGAGCCGCCCGAAGCCAAACAGCACGTACTGGTACAGCGGGTTGTAGTTATTGGTATCGACCTCGTAGCCGCTGGTGAGGCCGTAGGCATCCATGTGCGTGGCCCAAGCCACCCAGCAGGCCACGTCGGTAAGGTGGCCGGCCTTGGGCGTCAGCAGTATCAGCAGCGTGAAGAGCAGCAGGTACAGCAGCCAGTGCGAGCGCGAGGGGTAGGCAGACGAGGAGTGGTCGGGTAGCATGGAAGATAACGGGATGCTTTTAACCAACAAAGGTAGCGCCCCACTCCGCCAGGCATTGCCCAGGCTACTCGCCGGGCTTCGGCACCGGGCAGCAACAAGGGCGGGCACCGGGCGCTACCATTCGTGGCCGCGCCCGGTGCCCGCCCTTCGTACTTATCAGCCGCAGCCGGCCCTACCCTATCGCCTGGGCCAGGTCTCCGATGAGGTCTTCAGCATCCTCGATGCCCACGCTGAGGCGGATTAGCGAATCGCTGAGGCCAGCCTTGCGGCGCTGCTCGGCCGGGATGCTGGCGTGCGTCATGGTAGCTGGGTGGCCGCTGAGGCTTTCCACGCCGCCCAGGCTCTCGGCCAGGGTGAAGAGCTGAAATTTCTCTAGCACCGCGATGGCGTTTTCCTGCTTGTCCCCTTTGAGCACAAAGGAAATCATGCCCCCGAAGTCGCGCATCTGGCGGGCGGCCACGGCGTGGTTGGGGTGGGTTTCGAAGCCCGGCCAGTACACCTTTTCTACCTTGGGGTGCTGGCGTAGGTACTCGGCCACGGCGCGGCCATTCTCGCAGTGGCGCTGCATGCGCAGGTGCAGCGTTTTGAGGCCGCGCAACACCAGGAAGCAGTCTTGCGGGCCGGGCGTGCCGCCGCACGAATTCTGGTAGAAGCTGAGGTCTTTGAGCAGCTGGTCGTCGTTGAAAACGAGCGCGCCCATCACTACGTCGGAGTGGCCGCCCATGTACTTGGTGAGCGAGTACACCACGATGTCGGCCCCCAGCGCCAGCGGCTCTTGCAGGTAGGGCGTCGAGAAGGTGTTATCAACGGCCAGCAGCGCGCCGGCTGCCTTCGCAATGGCCGCCACGCCCGCCACGTCGATGATGTTGAGCAGCGGGTTGGTGGGCGTTTCGACCCAGATGAGCTTGGTTTGGGGTGATACTTTTTCCTGCACGGCGCGCAGGTCGCCCATGGGCACGAAGGTAAATTTGATGCCCAGCGGCTCGTACACCTTGGTCATGATGCGGTAGGAGCCGCCGTAGAGGTCGTCGGTCGAAATGACTTCGTCGCCGGGCTTCAGCAGGCGCAGCACGCAGTCGATGGCGGCCATGCCCGAGGCAAAGGCCAGGCCGTGCCGGCCGTTGTCGAGGGCGGCGAGGGCGTCTTGCAGCTGGGTGCGGGTGGGGTTGTGGGTGCGCGAGTACTCGTAGCCCTTGTTATCGCCCGGCGAGCGCTGGGCGTAGGTCGAGGTCTGGTAGATGGGCGTCATGACGGCCCCGGTGGTGGGGTCGGGGTGTACGCCGGCGTGGATGGCTTTGGTGGCGAATTTCATACCCAAAGGTACCGGC
The DNA here is from genome assembly GCA_964277755.1 of uncultured Hymenobacter sp. Taxonomy (GTDB): domain Bacteria; phylum Bacteroidota; class Bacteroidia; order Cytophagales; family Hymenobacteraceae; genus Hymenobacter. Next base: position 1,097 of record CAXYJY010000016.1, on the reverse strand, counting down.
TGGCGGCGGGGCGCGAGCGCGGGCACCTAAGCTCTACCAACCTACTCCTTTGCTGGTCAAATACAAAAGCAAAAACCCCGCAGCCAGCACGGCCACGGGGTTTTGGTTGAGGCGCGGGGCTGGCTATTCGACCACGAGCTTCTTCATGATGGTGCCCTGCGCCGTAGCCAGGCGCAGCGAGTATACGCTGGGGGCCACGCCCGCCAGCGGCAGCGTGTGGGCGGCCCCACCAGCGGGCAGCACCTGCTGGCGCACCACGCGGCCCAGCGCATCGAGCAGGGTAGCGGCCACCGGCTGGCGGCTTAGGTCGACGGGCAGCTCAATGGCTACCTGCGCGCGGGCCGGGTTGGGGTACAGGCCCACCTGACCGGCCAGGGCGGCCGGGGCGGCGGCCAGCACCCGCTGGGGCGAGAACACCAGCGCGAAGCGCGTGGTGTTGAGGGCCGCCGCCTTGCTCACCGTGAACTGGTAGCTGGGCTGCGCGGCCAGGTCGATGAGCGCGCCGGTTTGCGCATCGCGCAAATACACGGGTACGGTGCCCAGGTTCAGCAGCTGGCTGGCCGTGAAGGTATACGTGCCCGGCGCGGGCACGCCCAGGGCCAGCGGCACGGTGCGCTGGGCAGCGCCCAATTCGGGCTGCCCGTCGATGCTGAGCTGCTGGCCGGCCTGCGTGGTCGAGAGGTTGAAGCCATTGGGGTTAGGCAGCTTTTCGGCGTCGAAGGCGGGCTCGAAGCCGCTCGTCGCGCCCTGCTCGAAGTACACGGTGGCCTCGTCGGCGAGCGCGCCGCTGGCGGCTTGCAGCGTCAGTTGCACCAGCGGGCGCGGGTCGGCGGCGGGGCGCTGGAAGGTGGTGCCGCTGGGCGCGGTCAGGCGCTGGCTGTTGCGGAAAGTCATAGTGGCGCTGCTCTGGCCCGCCGCCACGCGGGCAAAGAACGCCTGGCCCACAGGCAGCACGGGGTTGCCGATGCCATTGACGTAGCTGCGGTAGCGGCCCGCGTACTGGCTGGTGCTGCTGTAGACGTAGATGGCCCCTTCGAGGCCGGCGCGGTCGGCGGCGGCCACGCGCGAGTAGTCGAGCGGGGCGGGGTAGGGGTTGC
>CAXYJY010000015.1:0-26803 GCA_964277755.1 uncultured Hymenobacter sp. | reverse complement strand
TCGTCAGGCGGGCTCGTTGAACGGCGAGCGGACAGCCGGCGAAAAGCCGGCAGCCCGCAACGCTTTTACCTCTTCATCGACTATAAAACTGCTGTACTAAGCTTAGTAACGAGCTAGTCGGTTTTGCTATTTTACTGGCAATAGCCTGCCAGCTAGCAGCCAGGTACGCCCACGAGCAGCGACAATTTAATAACCAGCCCCCACGGCTTCCTCCTCGCATGAGTATCGTTTCACCGGCACCAGCGCCCGGCTCACCACCTGCCCAGCCCAAAACGCCGCGCGTTTTCTTTCCCAACCTGGATGGGCTGCGCTTTCTGGCCTTCTTCGCGGTCTTCCTGTTCCACTCGTTCTACACCCCCGATGCTGGTATCGCGGCCAGCCCGCTCTACCAGGTGCCGCACCAGCTCACCCGCGTGGGCGACCTGGGCGTGAATTTCTTTTTCGTGCTCAGCGGCTTTCTCATCACCTACTTGCTGCTCAGCGAAAAGCAGCTGACGGGGCGGGTAGCCATCGGCGCGTTTTACATGCGACGTATTCTGCGCATCTGGCCGCTGTATTTCGTGGTGGTCTTTATCGGCTTCGTGGTTTTTCCGTGGTTAAAGGCGCGCTTTGGGCTGCACGGCTTGCAGGAAACCGCCCGGCCCTGGTACTTCTTCACGTTTCTGGTCAATTTCAACAACCTCTACCACGGCAGCCAGACGCCCACGCTTACGCTGCTGTGGTCGGTATCGGTAGAAGAGCAATTTTACCTGGTGTGGCCGCTGCTGGTGGCCGCCACGCCGGCCCGGCGCATGGGCTGGCTGTTTGGGGGCGTGCTGGCGCTGAGCCTGGGCTTCCGGCTCTGGCACCTGCACGACGACCCGCAATGGATGGTAAAACTATATAATCTGCACACGCTGAGCCTCATCGGCGATATGGCGCTAGGTGGGCTGGTGGCCTGGCTCTGCTTTCGCGACGAGCGCCTGACCTCGGCCGTGGCGCGCCTGCCGCGCTGGGCCATCGGGCTGGGCTACCTGGCGGGCGTGGCCCTCATCTACGGCCGCGACGCGCTCTGGCACCTGCCCGGCTACCCGGCCCTCGACCGCTTGGTGCTGGCGTGCTTTTTTGCCTTTGTGCTGCTGGAGCAGAACTACGCCCGCCACTCCTTCCTCAAGATGGCGCAGTTGCGGCTGCTCTCGTACTGGGGCACGTATACCTACGGTCTGTACTGCCTGCATTTTCTAGCGCTGCTCATGGCCTACCAGCTGCTGCACCGGCTGGGGCTAAACGGCACGCCGCTGGGCGTGGTGCTGGGCGACAACGCCGTGGGATTGCTCCTGGCGCTGGCCATCAGCTGGGTTAGCTTCAATTTTTACGAGAAGCCGTTCCTGAAGCTTAAAAACCGATTTGCCTTCATCAAGCACTAGCCTGCCGCTCTGCTACCGGCCACCAGAGTGAGGTAGTGCTCACGCGGCATCATCCTGGTGGCTGGTAGCGGCTAGGGGCGAAGGTTTATCAACCAAGGTATAGCCAGAAAACTGCTTGATGTAGCGGTTGCGGCGGTATTCCAGCAGTTGGGTGATGGGAAACACTTTGTATTTGTGCAGCAAGCCCCGCACTTTATTCATCAGCGAGCCTTCGGCCACGTAGTTGATTTCGCTTTCAAACTTGCCGGGCGTAACCGGGAACGGAACCACGCAGCGAATGCTGGTGATGTAGCCTTTGTCGTAGTAAGAGCCCCACGCATCGAGGGGCATCTGCACGTTGGTATTGATAGCCAGCAGCCGCCTGGCGGCCTCCAGCGTCACTACGTAGCCAGCCGCGGTAGAGTGCGACCACACATCCAAAGTATAAACCAACTGGCGGCGGCCCACGGGCTTGGTATCCAGCCTGGAGAATTCGGTTTTTTGGTAGTTGTTGTGGCTGTAAAACAGAATTAGTTCGGTGCGCCGCAGGTGCGGCTCGACTTCGGCGAGCACGGTTTTGAAGTCGGCCGACAGCTCCGCATCATCCTCGAAGATAGCGGCGTAGGGAATCTGCTCATCCACCATTTTCTGGAAAATGGAATGATGGCTCAGCAGACAGGCGTAGCTGCCCTTGCGCATCACGGTTTGCAAAAAGGCGGTGTGCGCCGGGTCCTGCATTTGCTCGACCTCTTCGTCGCTGAGCTCGGCCGCGTCAATCGCTTTTATAAACTCAAACGGGATAGCCAGCTTATCGAATTGCTGCTGCATGTACTGCCTTCTGTCAGTCGACCTGGCGAGGTTGATTACAAATACGCGCATTGTGCCTGGGGTGAGATGAGCCGCTTGGGGTGGGCCGGTTGCGGGCCGCCGGCAAAGTAGCGGCGCTAGCGGCCCGGCACTCAAGGCCAGCGGGCCAAGTTGTGCAGGCACAAAGCTACAGCCTTGCGGCCGGGCTGCGCCAACCTGGCTGGGCGCGCGCCGCGCTACCGGTCCGGGCAAAGGCACCGAGAGCCGGTAAAACAGCGGCTATGAGTGGCCCGTAAGCTACCGCGCCGCCCCGCAGCGCCGGGGGTGCGGTAGCCAGCGCGCGGCTGCAAGTGGGCTGCCCTGACTACCTTTGCGGCTCTACCAAATTATTCTTTTCTTTCAACGTACTTTCCTATGAGTCAGGCCCTAATTGACTTTGACCGGCTGCAAGCCCACCTCACCGAGCTGCAAGCGCAGTGGAATGACCCGAAGAAACCATTTCGCTACTTGGTATACGATGGGTTTTTTAAGCCCGAAGCCGCCGAGCAGATTCTGGCTGCCTACCCCGACGTAACGACGGGCAACTGGGACGGGACGACGTACATCAACCAAAAGAATAAGTTTGCGCTCACCAAATTTGGCGACGAGCATCCGCTGTTGCAGGAGGCTTTCAACGAGTTCAACGGTCCCGAATTTTTGGCGCTAGTCGAGCAGATTACGGGCATCGAAGAGCTGGTAGGCGACGACGAACTGTTCGGCGGCGGCTTGCATCAATCTGTAACTGGGGCTTTTCTGGATGTGCACGTGGACTTCAACTACCACCAGACCACGCGCTACCACCGCCGGATGAACGCCATCGTGTACATGAACAAGGACTGGAAAGACCAGTACAACGGCCACCTGGAGCTGTGGGACATGACCAAGAAGCAGCAATTGGAGAACATTGCGCCGCTCTTCAACCGCTGCGTTATTTTCGAAACCAACGAGGTATCGTACCACGGCCACCCCAAGCCGCTGGCCGCGCCGGGTGGCATTACCCGCAAGTCGCTGGCAGTGTACTACTACACCAAAGACCGCCCGGCCCACGAGATTGCCGGCGAGCACAACACGGTGTACGTGAACACGGAAGGGGCCGGCGGGGCCGTGAAAAACCTGAAATCAGGCTTTAAGGCAGCTTTCGAGCGCCTCAAGAAGTAGGGAATAAGTAGTGAGTAGCTGGCAAGCGCACGGCAGTAGGGCCGGCGCTTGCCAGCTATTTTTATATAGCAAGCCGGCCACAACCGGCCAGAAAAAGGCGGTGTTAACCGGGCTGGCTACGCTGCCCGTGGCCCGTACCAGCAATTAGTTATAAGGTAAGACACGTGCCAGATACAACTTCGCAGCCGTTGATACTAGTAGTCGATAATGCTACGGCCATTACGGGCGGCTTAAATGCCATCCGCCAGGCTACCAACGCGTTGCGGCAGACGCGGCAAAGCTTCCGGTTTGAGTACGTGTTGCCCACTGGCAGCCTGGGCAAGGCGGTGCTGGAGGCCGAGGGCTACGTGGTGCACGAGCTGCCCTTCGTAGAAATAAGCCGCCGCAAAGCGGATGTGCTGCGCTACGTGCCCACATTGCTGCTCAATGGCTGGCGGCTGCGGCAACTGGCTCGACGGCAAGGGGCCGCTCTCCTTCATCAAAACGACTTTTATAACCTGACCGGCTACGTGGCGCGGCTGTTTAGCCTGGGTCGCCTGCGGGTGGTCACGCACGTGCGCTTCTTGCCTCAAAGCCTGGTGCAGCCGCTGGCGCGCACCTGGCGCTGGCTGGCGGGGGTAGGGGCGAGCCGCGTCGTATGCGTGTCGCAGGCTGTGCGGCGCTATTTCGATGCCGACCCCAAAAACCAGGTGGTGTACGACCCGCTGCCCGGCACCGAGCGCCACCCCGCGCCCACCCACCCGCCGCGCCCCGACGGCACCATCGAACTGCTTTACCTCAGCAACTACATGCAGGGCAAGGGGCAGGATTTAGCGCTGAAAGCCTTTGCAGCGGCTTATCAGCAAGACAACCGCCTGCGGCTGCGCTTCGCGGGCGGCGACATGGGCATGGCCAAAAACCAGGAGTTCCGGCAGCAGCTCGAAGCCACGGCCGCCCGGGCGGGCCTCGGCGCGGCGGTGCAGTTTGGCGGCTTCGTCACCGACGTGGAGGCCGCTATGAAGGCGGCCGACATTATCCTGAACTTCTCGGAGTCGGAATCCTTTTCCCTAACCTGCCTTGACGCGCTGTACTACGGCACGCCCCTCATCGCCAGCGACTGCGGCGGCCCGGCCGAGCTGTTTGAGCACGAAAAATCAGGCTTGCTGGTACCCAACCGCGACGTGGCCGCGATGACGGCCGCCATCGGCCGGCTGGCGGCCGACGCGGCCTTGCGCACTCGCTTTGCGGAAGCGGGCCGGGTTTTCGTGCGGCAAAAATTTGCGCCCGCCGCCACCTACCAGGCATTAGGCGAGCTCTACCGCCAGGTGCTGGCCGGCGAGCGGTAGGGGAGGGAGGGCGTATTTTTGCGCGCTACGGTCCCGCTGGCTGGGCCTACTCTCATTTTGCGCATCCTATTTCTTACTCCGTACCCGTTTGGCCAGGCGCCGTCACAGCGATTTCGCTTCGAGCAATACCTGGGTAGCTTGCAGCAGCACGGGCATACGTACCAACTGGCGTCGTTTCTGGACGATAAAACGTGGCGCATTTTGTACAAGCCCGGCCACGCGGCCCGCAAGGCTTTAGGCATCGTGCGGGGCTTTGGCCGCCGCCTGGGGCACGTATTATCGGCCACGGGCTACGACTACGTATTTGTGCACCGCGAAGCGGCCCCGCTCGGCCCCCCGGTATTCGAATGGCTGCTCGCCAAGGTGTTGCGCAAGCGCGTCATCTACGACTTTGACGATGCCATCTGGCTGGCCAATACCTCGGAGGCAAACAAGGTGGCGGCTGGGCTCAAGTGGCACCACAAGGTGGACAGCATTTGCGGCTGGGCCTACAAGAACAGCTGTGGTAATGCCTACCTGGCGGCCTACGCCCGGCAGTTCAACCCGAGCACTGTCGTTGTGCCAACCACTATCGACACCGAACATCTGCACAACCAAGTGCGAGACCAAGGCGCGCCCGGCCCGCTGGTAATCGGCTGGACGGGCACCCACTCTACCCTCAAATACCTGCGGCCTTTGGTGCCCCTGCTAGCTCAGCTGGAGGCGGAAGGGCTCGACTTTGAGTTTCGGGTTATTTCCAATCAGCCACCCGACTTCGACCAGCCCTTGCGCTCGCTGCGCTTCGTGCCGTGGCAAAAAGCAACCGAAATTGCCGATTTACTAACGTTTCACGTGGGGCTGATGCCCCTGGAAGACGACCAGTGGGCGCAGGGTAAATGTGCCTTTAAGGCTTTGCAATACATGGCTTTAGGTATTCCCGCCCTGGTGTCGCCGGTCGGGATGAATACGGAGGTAGTGCAGGATGGCGTCAATGGCTACATCTGCCGCGAGCCCGCCGATTGGCAGCGGCGCATCCGGCAGGTGCTGACTGACGCGGCCTTGCGCCAGCAACTGGGGGCCGCCGCCCGCGCCACCATCGTGCAACGCTACTCGGTGGTGGCAACTACCCCCGTTTTTCTGTCACTGTTCTCCTAATCCTAGCGGTTGTCGGCTATGCTAGCTGGGGATGGGGCTGGGGCTGCCGCACCAGCTGCGCGCGGGTGCGTTTGGCTACCGGCTGGGTTATGCTCTGCATAATGTAAAGCCCGGCCAGGTAAAAGGGCATGAGCGGAATCTTGTAGCGCACCAGCGTGCCGAAGTTGCCACTGGAGATACCCACCGATATGGCGAATATCAAGCTGAATACGAAGCATAGCGTAAGCACCGGCTGGCTGGCGATAGCTTGCAGCGACTTGAAAAAGCCAACCCGCCAGAAAATGCGGAGCGTAAACAGCAAAAAGTACGTTGCCTCCAGCGCCGAAAGCGCCATGGTGGGGTTGCGGGCCTCCCACAGAAAAGGCCTGAACAGCGCCACTACCATAGCCTGGGGAGCCAGCCGAGCCATGCCCGCGATAGTCCCGTCCTGCTCTCCAATATTATAGCCCGAGCCATTCTCATTTTTGCTTACTCCCTGCAAGTACGTAGCGGTAAGCTTGCTCTGCTCGCCGATTTTGTCGAGGTTGAAGCGAGCATCTGTCTCCGCAATCTTACCCATCGCATAAATAGCTACTCCCAGCCCAACTAACAAGAAGAGCGGCTTGGCTACCCAGCGCACTACCGCCGAGCGTATGCGGGCGGTGTTCTCATTAAATACCCAAAGAGCTGCTGGCGGAATGAAGGCAAGCAGAATATAAGCCTTCATGGAGTTAATAATCCATGCCGCGATAAAACCAATGATAAGGCAACGAATAATATTCTTTTTCTCAATGGCACCCCGGTAAAAGGCGTAGAACAACCAGCCCAATGCGCCGATGCAAAGGGAATCTTTCAATAAACCAGACCCCCAGAAAAATACCGACGGTAGAAAGAAAACGGCGATAGCCAATTCCTTGTAAACCTGGGCGCGAATCTTGACGAAGGTCATGTACATAACCCACATGCCACTGAAGCTCAGTACCGCGAAGAACAAAGCAGTGACCGAATACGTGTTGAAGCCCAATATTGCCCCTACCGCAGCGGTTCGGATTACAAAATACTCTTTGCTGCCCGGCCCGAACCAGACCATTTGGCTGGCGTAAGGAGCAATCTCGGGGGTTACGGTACCATCGGTAGTTATCAGCTGAAGACCCGCTCCGAACGAATCACCAAACGCCTTATAAATAATAGAAGACTGATTGAAGTAATTGTTAGTATCGCCTGCGTAAATAGTGTGATAAAGGATACCTAAGGCTAAAGCACCTACTATCTTGGCCGATAGCGCCGGAATAAAATAGCGAACCGTGTATTTATTGGTTACAGACGGCCGGATAGCGTAGGCTATCGCATAAATCAAGCCTAGGTAGAGAGGCGTCAGGACATAATCGCTTAGTTCCATACTGCTGCTTACTCTTAGCGCTTTTTCTTTAAATAGGCTTTCGCCTCCTTGTACTGGCTTGATTTGTGGTCGGCCTTGTCGGCCACTACCTCGTAGTAGCGCCGGGCGCTGGCCTTGTCGTTGGTTTGGTCGGCGAGCTTGGCCAGGCTGGCGTTGGCGAAGAGGTAGAAGCCGCCCTCGGTTTCGCCGTTGCTTTCGGCAAACACGATGCAGCGCTGGTAGTAGTCCTTGGCTTTGGCGATATCCTTGTACTTGAACTGCATGAGGTAACCCATGAAGTAGCTGGCGTAGCGCCCGCTGGCCGCCTCGTAGCCGGGCATGCCCACGCTTATCTTTTCCAGAATGTCCTTGCTCAAGCGCTCGCATTCGCCAAACTGCGCCTGGTCGAAGCACAGCAAGGCGTAGAAGCGCTCGAAATAGCCGTTATCAGGGTATTTGCGGACCAAGCTCTGGGCGATGGGCATGGCCGCGCCAGTTTGGTGCTCATCGTTGTGCAGGAGCTTCATGAGGAAGACCTTGGCCTCGACGCCGGTGTAGAAGGCGTTGTCGGCTACGGTGCGCAGCTGCTTGAGGCCCAGCCGCTTGTCGCCCTTCGGAAAGAAGAGTAGCACGGGCTTGAGCAGCGGGTAGTTCTCCGGAATCCAGACCGAGTAGTAGTTGAACAGCGCGTCGCCAAACAAGAACTCGGGGCTCAGGCCGTTGGCTTCCTTGCTCTTTTGCAGGTAGTTGAGGGCGCGCTTGCTGCTGAAGGTGGCCTTGCGCCAGTTGTGGCGCTCGGCGTTGAGACGGGCATCGAAGGCATTGGAGGCCGACAGAAAAAAATACGCCTCGTAGTTGTGCGGGTCGGCCTTGGCGAGCTGCTCGCCGTAGGTGTTGGCCGTGTCCATGTAGGCCTCAAAAATCTTGTCGTACTGCTTGGTCTGGAAGTTGGTGGGCATGATTTTCCACCAGTTGCTGAGGCCCATCAGGAAGTACGGCATGGGGTGGTGCGGGTAGCGCCGGCGCAGCGACCGAAATTGCTTTTCGGCCTTGTCGTACTTGAAGTTGTACAGGTTTTGCACCGCCCCGTCGAGCTCCAGCTGAATGTCCTTGTCAAGCAGCAGCCAGCCTTTGGTGTCGGTGCTAGGTAGCACGTCCACGTTGCCCAGGTCCACGTTGCGAATGGGCGGCGTTTTCACCTGGCTGGTGTCTTGGGCGTAGCCAGGAGTGAGCGGGCCAAGCAGGAGCAGCAGCAGAAACAGGCGCGAAAACCGGAACAGGGCGGGCATAGACAAGATAAAATCAGCAAAAAGCCATCAGGCCGCGCCCCAAAGGCGCACTGCGGCCCTACGAAAGTACGGCGGCAAACCTAGCTTTGGCAGGTTTTACGGGTTAGTAGCACTTATGCAATTACTTCAAACACTTTGCGAAATTCCGGCTCCGTCGGGCGACGAGGCGGGCCTCACCCGCTTCGTGCTCGACTACGTGCGCCGGCACGCGCCTGGCTGGGCGCACCCGCCGCAGGTGCTGCACGACGAAGCGCGGTTTCAGGACTGCCTGCTACTCGTATTCGGGCAGCCGCGCACGGCCGTGTTCGCGCACCTCGACAGCATCGGCTTCACCGTGCGCTACGGGCGCGAGCTGGTGCCCATTGGCGGCCCCGAGACCCGGGCGGGCGACCGGCTGGTGGGGCGCGACGCGCAAGGCGAAATCAGCTGCACGCTCACGGTAGAAACAGATGCTGAGGGAGAAACCGAGCGCCTGGGCTATGAGTTCAGCCGCGACATCGCGCGCGGCACTACGCTCACTTACGCCTGCGATTTTCGCGAAACCGACATTACTGTGCAAAGCTGCTACCTCGACAATCGCCTTGGGGTGTGGGCCGCCCTGCGCCTGGCCGAAACCCTGGAGCACGGCATCCTCGCCTTCTCGTGCGGCGAAGAGCACGGCGGCGGCTCGGTGCCCTACCTAGCCCGCTACATCTACGACACCTACGGTGTGCGCCAGGCGCTCATCTGCGATATTACCTGGGTGACGGAGGGCGTGCAACCGGGCGCGGGCTGCGTTATTTCGTTGCGCGACTCGCTCCTGCCGCGCCGTGCCTACGTCGAGCGCATTAGGCGTATCGCCGAGGCCAGCGGCGTGCCCTATCAACTGGAGGTAGAAGAAACTGGCGGCTCCGACGCTAAAGAATTGCAGCGCAGCGATATGCCCTGGAACTGGTGCTTTGTGGGCGCGCCCGAAGACCACGTGCATACGCCCGACGAAATCGTGGACAAGCGCGATATCGATAGTATGCTGCGTCTCTACCAGGCGCTGCTGCGCGAACTATAAGCTTTGGACTTTGCCCGCCGCGCGCGGGCCGCATAAGCTCCGGCTGGGCGCTAGCTTTGCACTTGATTTTGCCTTGGCTGCCAGGGTACCTTCCGCATTGCCGGGCTGGCTACGTTCTCGGCCCGGCGATGAAATTTTACTTATGACCTCCGAAAACACGCTCTCGGCCCCGCTCGCTTTGTCCATCGTGGTGCCTCTTTATAATGAGGAAGCCAACGTACACGCCCTCTACCAGCGCCTCAAGGCCGTGGTGGAAGGCATGGGCGTGAGCCACGAATTTGTTTTCATCAACGACGGCTCGCGCGATAGCACGCTGGCCTTGGTGCACGGCCTGAGTGAGCGCGACCCGCAGGTGCGCTACATCGACCTGAGCCGCAATTTTGGCCACCAGATAGCCGTGACGGCCGGCCTCGACCACGCCGCCGGCGAAGCCGTGGTCATCATTGACGCCGACCTGCAAGACCCGCCCGAGCTCATTCCGGAGCTGTACCAGAAGCTGCTGAGCGGCTACGAGGTAGTGTATGCCAAGCGCCTCTCGCGCCCCGGCGAAAGTGCCGCCAAGCTCATGACGGCCAAGCTTTTCTACCGAATGCTGGCCGCCATCACGCACGTTAGCATTCCGGTCGATACCGGTGATTTTCGCATCATTTCGCGCCGGGTGGTCGATGCCCTCAAGCGCATGCCCGAGCAAAGTAAATTCTTGCGCGGCCAGATTTCCTGGATTGGCTTCCGCCAAACATACGTGGAGTACAACCGCGCCCAGCGCGCGGGCGGCGAAACCGGCTACACCTACAGTAAGATGCTGCGCCTGGCCATCGATGGCATCACGGCGTTCTCCGATTTCCCGCTCAAGCTGGCCTCGCTCAGCGGGTTTTTCGTGTCGGGCGTGGCGTTTCTGATAATGCTCTACACGCTGTATTCGCGCTTCGTGTCGCACAGCTACCAGCCCGGCTGGGCCTCGCTCATGATAAGCGTGCTCTTCATGGGCGGCGTGCAGCTCATCGCCATCGGCATCATCGGCGAGTACATCGGCCGCCTCTCGGCCGACGTGCGCCAGCGCCCGCTCTACCTCATCGCCGATACCAACATCCGGCAGCACTGAGGTACTTGGGCAGGAAGAAAGTAGGTCTGGCGGGCCGGCAGGATATAGCATTTTAATTTATATCCCGCATATTTACTCCGCTCCCCTTTCTTCCCACCCAACCCCCTCTGCTTATGCCTGCTATCCTCTACGCCGTGCCCGCGCTGGGCCTGCTGGCGCTGCTCTATACTTGGCTGCGCGCCGGCTGGGTGGCCCGCCAGGATGCCGGCAGCCAGCAGATGCAAACCATTGCCGGCTACATCGCCGACGGGGCCATTGCCTTTCTCAAGGCCGAATACCGGGTGCTGGCCCTGTTTGCGCTCATTGCCAGCGTATTTCTGGGCTACCTGGGCTTCACGGGCGAGAAGTCCAGCCCGGTCATCATCATCGCCTTCATCATCGGGGCGGTGTTTTCAGCTACGGCGGGCTACGTCGGGATGAAAATCGCGACCAAGGCCAACGTGCGTACCGCGCAGGCGGCCCGCACCTCGCTCAGCCAGGCGCTGAAGGTGTCGTTTGCGGGCGGCTCGGTGATGGGCATGGGCGTGGCCGGGCTGGCGGTGCTGGGGCTGGGGTCGTTGTTTATCGTGTTTTATAAGCTGTTCGTGCCCAGCGGTATCGCTACCGGCCCGGAGATGGAAAAGGCGCTCGAAGTGCTCACCGGCTTCTCGCTCGGGGCCGAAAGCATCGCCCTCTTCGCCCGCGTGGGCGGCGGCATCTACACCAAAGCGGCCGACGTGGGGGCCGACCTCGTGGGCAAGGTCGAGGCCGGCATCCCGGAAGACGACCCGCGCAACCCCGCCACCATCGCCGACAACGTGGGCGATAACGTGGGCGACGTGGCCGGCATGGGCGCCGATTTGTTCGGCTCCTACGTGGCTACCATCCTGGCTACGATGGTACTGGGCCGCGAGGTGCACCTCGGCAACCCCGACCAGTTCGGCGGTCTGTCGCCCATCTTGCTGCCGATGGCGGTAGCCGGGCTGGGTATCGTGGCCTCGCTGGTGGGCATTTTATTGGTAAGGGTAAAGGAAGGCGGCAACGTGCAGGGTGCCCTCAACTTCGGCAATTATGCCTCGGTAGTCGTATCGGCTGCGTTTTCTTACTTCTTGATAAAGTGGCTGTTGCCGGCCGGTGATATCAGCGTACGCGGCTTCACCTTCGATGCCAACCACGTCTTCTACGCCGTGCTGGTGGGGCTGGCCGTGGGCACGCTCATGAGCATCATCACCGAGTATTATACCGCCATGGGCAAGCGCCCGGTGCTCAGCATCGTGCAGCAAAGCAGCACCGGCCACGCCACCACCGTTATCGGCGGGCTGGCCGTGGGTATGGAAAGCACGGTGCTACCCATCCTGGTGCTGGCGGCGGGCATCGTGCTCAGCTACGAGTTCGCCGGTCTCTACGGTGTGGCCATCGCGGCCGCCGGCATGATGGCTACCACCGCCATGCAGCTGGCCATCGACGCCTTCGGCCCCATTGCCGACAACGCGGGCGGCATCGCCGAAATGAGCGAGCTACCCAAGGAAGTGCGCGAGCGCACCGACGTGCTCGACGCCGTGGGCAACACCACGGCCGCTACCGGCAAGGGCTTTGCCATTGCCTCGGCGGCGCTCACCTCGCTGGCTTTGTTTGCGGCCTTCATGGGCACGGCCCATATTGACACCATCGACATCAGCAACGCCCGCGTGCTGGCCGGCCTGTTCGTGGGGGCCATGATACCGTTCATTTTCTCGGCGCTGGCCATCACGGCGGTAGGGCAGGCCGCCATGGCGATGGTGCAGGAAGTGCGCCGGCAGTTCCGCGAAATTCCCGGCATCATGGAGGGCACCGGCCGGCCCGAGTACGAGAAGTGCGTGGCCATCAGTACGCAAGCGGCCATCAAAAAGATGGTCGCGCCGGGCGCTATCGCGCTGCTCACGCCCATCGTAATCGGCTTTGCTTTCGGCCCCGAGGTGCTGGGCGGCACGCTGGCGGGCGTCACGGTCAGCGGTGTGCTCATGGCCATGTTCCAAAGCAACGCCGGCGGGGCCTGGGACAATGCCAAAAAGTCATTCGAGAAAGGCGTAATGGTCGATGGCAAGATGGAGTTCAAAGGCTCCGACGCCCACAAAGCCAGCGTTACCGGCGACACCGTGGGCGACCCTTTCAAAGACACCAGCGGCCCGAGCATGAACATCCTCATCAAGCTCATGAGCATTGTGTCGCTCGTCATCGCCCCCCACATCGCGCGGACCGCAGATTCAAACGGATTAAATGGATTTAACGGATATGCCCCTTCGGGGCTGACTATCTGGGTGAAGTATGTCGCTGAGCCAGGCCGCGCAACCGATGTAGGTGGTAATAGCCACAATGAGACTGCATCCACCACTCTCGTTAATCTTCTTACCAAGTAGAAAGCAGCTTACTAGCCTAGCCAGCCTGCGCAGCAGGCGTATCCGTTAAATCCGACAAATCCGTTTGAATCTGCGGTTATCTTTGCAGCCCGATTGGCCGCTTGGGCCGTTACTCACTGGCTGCCTGGGCCGTTTCCGTTTGCCGTTCGGGCTGCTTTCTATCGTATGGGTCACCCCCTTATTACCCTCCACGACAAGGCGTTCAAGCCTTATTTATCGGCCGAAAAAATCGCCGAGGCTATCGACCAGGTAGCCGTTCGCCTCAACGCCGACTACGCCGGCCGCCGGCCGCTGTTCGTGGTGGTGCTCACGGGCGGGTTCATGTTCGCCACCGATTTGTTGAAGCGCTTCACCGGCGAGTGCGAGATTGTGTTTATCCGCGTGGCATCTTACGAAGGCACCGAAAGTAGCGGTAAGGTGCAGGAAATCCTGGGCCTGCGCGAAGACGTGAAGGGCCGCGACATCATTCTGGTCGAAGATATCGTGGACACGGGCACGACGCTGCACCACCTGCTACCCACACTGGAGGCTAACCAGCCGGCCTCCATCGAGGTAACGGCTATGTTCTATAAGCCGGCCAGCTTGCGCTACCAGCTGATTTTGAAGTACATGGCAATGGAGATTCCCAATGACTTTGTAGTAGGCTATGGCCTCGACTACGATGGCCTGGGCCGCAACCTGCCCGATGTGTACGTGGCCGCCTAGCCGTACCTTTACCTAATTATTACTCCTTGCTTCGGTGTCCCCCGCCGACTACTATTCTTTTGCCATGCATAATATTGTTCTCTTTGGCCCTCCCGGTGCGGGCAAAGGTACTCAGAGCCAAAAGCTTATCGCGCAGTATAGCCTCGTCCATCTCAGCACCGGTGACCTGCTCCGGGCCCAGATTGCCGAAGGTACCGAACTGGGCCTGAAAGCTAAAAAGCTTATGGACGAGGGCCTGCTGGTGCCCGACGAGGTAGTTATCGGCATGATTGGCAATGCCTTAGAAAAGAACAAGCAGGCCGCCGGTTTCATCTTCGACGGCTTTCCGCGCACCGTGGCCCAGGCCGAGAGCCTCGACCAGCTGCTGGCCCAGCACGGCACCGCCGTGGCCTGCATGATTGCCCTCGAAGTAGGGGAGGAAGAGCTCGTAAAACGCCTGCTCGAACGCGGCAAAACCAGCGGCCGCCCCGACGACCAAGACGAAAGCAAAATCCGCCGCCGCGTGCAGGTATACAATACCGAAACCGCGCAAGTGGCTGGTTACTACGATAATCAACATAAATTTCATTCGCTCAACGGCATCGGTGACATCGAGCAGATTTTCACCCAAATCTGCGCCATCATCGACCGCAACGAGCCCGCCAAAACCGAAGCACCCGCTGCCGCCATCCGCGAAGTGAAGGCGTAGGGCTACGCCCAGTATCTATAATCCGTCTGTCATCCTGAGCTTGCGAAGGACCTTATCACGGCTGAAATCGTTGGATAATGCACCAACGACTCAAGCGCAGTGAGGTCCTTCGCAAGCTCAGGATGACAGTTTTTTAATAACGACCCTATAAAGACGTGGCTAACAACAATTTCATCGACTACGTAAAAATTACCTGCCGCTCGGGTAAGGGTGGCGCGGGCTCGCACCACTTTTTCCGGGCTAAGGGCCTGCCCAACGGCGGCCCCGACGGCGGCGACGGCGGCCGCGGCGGCCACATCATTCTGGAAGGTAGCTCGCAGCTCTGGACGCTGCTGCACCTGCAATACCGCAAGCACCTCTTCGCCGAAAATGGCGAGGGCGGCGGCCCTAACCTGCGCTCGGGCGCGCAGGGCGAGGACATCGTAATCCAGGTGCCGCTCGGCACCGTAGCCCGCGACGCCGAAACCGGCGAGGTCAAGCTTGAAATAACCGAGGATGGCCAGCGCCTCATCCTCACGCCCGGCGGGCGCGGCGGCCTGGGCAACGACCACTTCAAAACCGCCACCAACCAGGCCCCGCAGTACGCGCAGCCCGGCGAGCCCGGCATCGAGGAGCAGGTGATTCTGGAGCTGAAACTGCTGGCCGACGTGGGCCTCGTGGGCTTCCCCAACGCCGGCAAAAGTACCTTGCTATCAGTGGTTTCGGCCGCCAAGCCCAAGATTGCCGACTACGCCTTCACTACGCTGGTGCCCAACCTGGGCGTGGTAGCGTACCGCGATTTCAAGTCGTTTGTGATGGCTGATATTCCGGGCATCATCGAGGGCGCGGCCGAGGGTAAGGGCCTGGGCACACGCTTTTTGCGCCACATCGAGCGCAACTCCATGCTGCTCTTCATGATTGCCAGCGACAGCCCCAGCATCGCCAACGAGTACCGCGTGCTGCTAAACGAGCTGGAGCAGCACAACCCCGAGCTGCTAGCCAAAAAGCGCCTGCTGGCCATCACCAAAGCCGACATGATAGACGAGGAGCTGGAAGCCCTGCTGCTCTCCGAGCTACCGGCCGATTTACCACCCACCGTATTCATTTCCAGCCTCACGAACAAGAATATTCAGCGGCTGAAGGATATGATTTGGGGCGCGCTGCATGAGTAGGCTGGCTATTTTGCTGCCTCTTGCTGCGCCTTTGCTACCAACTCGTACAGCTTGTCCATATTCGTCCGGGCCAACATTGCTTTAGCCTGGGCTACTTTTTCTGGGAAAAGGGTAACGTTGTCGTAGCGAGCCAGCGTGGGGGCAACGGGAACACGAGTGAGTTTCAGGCGCTTCATGGTGGTAAATTTAGGCAGGCTTACGCTGTGCAATAAACGCTTCATACGGCCGGCCAGGTTCAAAAGGCTCTGGTGCACCATCAATTATACCGAATAGCTTAATCTCAGCGTCGAAGGTAGCGCGATGCCGCGTCAGGCCCATGCGGTAGAGCCTGGTGCGGGCAGGGGTACTTCCGGTGGCATAAACCAAAGCATACGGGTGGTCGACCAGAAAAAGCCCTACTGCCAAGGCGACGGTAGCCAAGACTTTTTCGGTGTCGCCATTGGCCGAAATAGCTAGGTCATCCAACGTCGTTGTGCCATCGCCGAAGGCTAAATTGTAGAGGGGCAGGGGCTCAACGGATAACAGGTTGAATGGTATCAGCTTCGGAATATCGCCTCGCGGCCCGCGGCTGATGAAATGGAAGGTCGCTGTTTCAGGTGAACTGGTAAGCGGGTAGCTATTGGGTTTCAAAGGAACTAGGCCGACTTGATAGAGCTACTAAAGTTAAAAGTGCCACGCGCTTACCACTAAAGAATTATTTGGCGGTAAGGATGAATGCCTTTGTGACCTAAATTGGTTGGTTGCCAATCATCGGGGTTTTCAACGATGGTGTCATTGCCAGGTTTGTCTTCATCCTTTCTAAATAAGATGATTACACTATTCTCACGTTTCTTTCCAGCAGGTTTAAATGAGACAATGGTTCCGCTCATATATGCCTTCTCTGCTTGGCTGGGATGAAAATAAACTTTGCCTCCTACTAAGCGCTGGCACGTTACGTCATCAAGATACTTCCAGCAACAGCTTTCATAAAGCCCGATATTGTCAGCAGAAGGCTTGATGTCAAAGAGTTTTTCAATCAGATGTATACGCGGTTTTTTCATGAGTCCAGAATCTATTTGCCAGCTGTAAAGTAACTGACAAATACAGAAAGCCGCCAACTTGTCACCCTTCCTAGCTTTGGCAAACTCCTTGCGCCTGACCGGCCGCCCGTATGGCAACTCCCTTTTCTAGCCGATTCCGCCATTTTTTCCAGAAAATGACCGACGATAAACCGATGAATCCTGACGACCAGCCCCTCGACGCCGCTACCCCCGAGCACACCGCCGGCGAGCAAGACCTCGCTACCGACGCCGCCACCCCCGAAGCCGGTGCTTCGCAAGGGGCCAGCCGCGCCGAAGCCGAGCTGGCCGACCTAAAAGACAAGTACTTGCGCCTGGCTGCCGAATTTGAGAACTACAAGCGCCGCACCACCAAGGAGCGCGCCGACCTTTTCAAAACCGCCAACCAGGAGCTGATGGTGGCCCTGCTGCCGGTGCTCGACGACTTCGACCGCGCCCGCCAGCACACGCAAGGCACCGCCGACCCGGCCGCCCTGCAAAATGCGCTCGACATCACATACAATAAGCTCAACAAAACGCTGGAGCAGAAGGGCCTGACCCCGATGAACGCCAAAGGCGGCGCCTTCGACGCCGAGTTGCACGAGGCCATCACCCAGATTCCGGCCCCGAGCGACGAGTTGCGTGGCAGGATTGTGGACGAGATTGAGAAGGGCTACTACTTGGGCGACAAGGTTATTCGCCACGCTAAAGTGGTTTTAGGTCAATAGATTGATTACTACTGTCATGCTGAGTTTGCGAAGCATCTCGCGCGGCGCACTAACTTTAAGATTTTTTGGTTAGTGCAGCACGCGAGATGCTTCGCAAGCTCAGCATGACAGACGTATTTTTAATACAGCAATGGCAACCGTAAAGCGCGATTATTACGAAGTATTAGGGGTGGCGAAAAACGCGGAGGGCGACGTAATAAAGTCGGCTTATCGCAAGATGGCTATCAAGTACCACCCGGATAAAAACCCCGACGACCCCTCGGCCGAGGATAAGTTTAAGGAGGCGGCCGAGGCCTACGAGGTGCTGAGCGACGGCGACAAGCGCGCCCGCTACGACCGCTTTGGCCACCAGGGCGTGGGTGGCGCGGCCGGCGGCGGTGGGCCTAATATGGAGGATATTTTCTCGCAGTTCGGCGATATTTTCGGCGGTGGTGGGGGCTTCGAAGGCTTCTTCGGGGGCGGCGGGCAGCGCGGTGGCCGCCGCGTGAAAAAGGGCTCCAACCTGCGCATCAAGCTCAAACTCAACCTAGAGGAAATCGCCAACGGCGTCGAGAAGAAAATTAAGGTGAAGCGCTACGTGGCCTGCCCGCCGTGCAGCGGCACGGGCGCCAAAAACGGCACCGAGCTCAAGACCTGCCCCACCTGCCAGGGCCAGGGCCAGACCAAGAAAGTGGTGAACACGATGCTGGGCCAGATGGTGAGCGCCAGCACCTGCCCCACCTGCCACGGCGAGGGCAAAACTATCTCTGCGACCTGTGACGTGTGCAAAGGCGACGGCCGCCAGCTGAACGAGGAAGTGATTCCCATCAATATCCCGGCCGGCGTGGCCAACGACATGCAGCTGAGCATGAGCGGTAAAGGAAACTTCCCGGAGCGCGGCGGCGTGCCCGGTGACCTGCTCATTCAAATCGAGGAAGAGCCGCACGAATTCCTCAAGCGCGATGGCAACAACATCATGTTTGAGCAGTACATCAGCTTTGTAGATGCCGCTCTGGGCGCGAGTCTGGAAGTGCCGACTATCGAAGGTAAGGTAAAAATCAAGGTCGACCCCGGCACCCAGCCCGGCAAAATCCTGCGCCTGCGCGGCAAAGGCATCAAAGACCTCAACGGCTACGGCCGCGGCGACCAACTCATTCATCTGAACGTGTGGACGCCCAAAAACGTGAGCAACCAGGAGCGCGAGCTACTCGAGAAGCTGCGCGACTCGGACAACTTCACGCCGCACCCCGGCAAGAACGAGAAAGGCTTCTTTGAGAAGGTGAAAGAGTACTTTCAATAAGCAGCGCCTGAGCGAAGTACGCGCTCGCTTCTGATTTGCAAAACGCCCCGCTTGGCCACTGACCAAGCGGGGCGTTTTGCGTGTAGCGGCGTTGCGAGGCGGGTCGGAAGCTGGCATTGTTATGAGATTACGCAATTTCTTAATTTGCAACTATGATGCATTTATAAGACTTTTGTGGAACGAATTGCCGGGTTTTAATTGATGGCAGTTCATTTTTCGCATTCCCTAATTGCTTATGTCAGATTCTATTTACCCCGTAAAATTTGGCCGCCGGATGCGGCAGTGGGTGGGCTTGGCCTTGATGCTGGGTAGTGCCAGCGCCAGCGCGCAGTCGGTAGCGGGCTACCAGTTGGCGGCGTCGGCCGGCACGTTCACGCCGATTACCGGGGGCACGGCGGTGCCGGCCATTATTTTTAACAACGCGAGCTCGGGTAGCCTACCCATCGGGTTTTCGTTTCCGTTTGCGGGCGCTACTTACACCGATTTTCGGGTGTCGTCCAACGGGCTGCTGGGGTTTGGGAGTGCGCTCTCGACGGTGGGTGAGGAGCTGAGCAACACCATGACCAGCCCCCGCCTCACGGGTACCAGTCTGCCGGTGCTGGCCCCTTTTTGGACCGACCTGGCCGGATTTTCGGGCTCGGGGGCCACGGCCCAATACATCACGACTGGCACCGCCCCCAGCCGCGTACTGACTATGCAGTGGCTTGATTTTTACGACGTGAATGGGGAAGTAACGGCCTACGTTTCGTTTCAGGTCAAGCTCTACGAAACCAGCGGGCGCATCGAATACGTGTACCGCAAAGGCCCGCCCGGCGAAGCTAACGACGCTACCATCGGGATGAAGGGGGCCGATGGCAGCTTCTTATCGTTGACCAATAGCGGCTCCGCGCCCGGCGTGTCGGCTACGGTATCGGCCGACCGGCTGGGGCGGCCGGCTACCGGGCAGGTGTATGCCTTCCTGCCCGCTACCGCGCCGCTCGCGGCCAAGTCAGGGCTGGCTGCCGCTGCCGTCGAAGTATTCCCCAACCCCGCGCAACAGTGTTTCACGGTGCGGGTGCCGGCCGTGGCCGGGGTGCCTACGGTGCAGGCCGATTTGCTTAACAGCCTCGGCCAAGTAGTGCGCCAGCAGGCCGTGGCGTTGCCCGCCGCCGGGGCCGAGTTTACGGTGCTCACCGCCGACCTGGCGGCCGGGCTCTACAGCCTGCGCTTGGTAGCCGGCCCGGCCGCCCTCACCCGGCGCGTGGTGGTGCGCTAGCCCACGTGGCGCTAGCTTGTTTTTGCCGGAAAGCGGCCTTGCTAAGCGGCGGGGCCGCTTTTTTGTGCGCTGATACTACTGCGCTAGTACCACCCGACCGCGTTAAATAAAATCGTTCGCTGCCTGTAATAGCCTTCCTACGGCCGCGATATACCTCCCCGAAACCACGACCCCCGCAATGGCTACCGCCGCCCCTTCTGCCGATTTTCTGGCTGCTTTGCACAAGTACCAGCCGCTGGTGCGGCGCGTGTGCCGGCTCTACTGCCAGGATGCCGACGACCGCCAGGATTTATTTCAGGAGATAGTCTTGCAGCTGTGGCGGGCGTGGCCGCGCTACGTGCCCCAGCCCGATGCCAAGCTCAGCACCTGGCTCTACCGCATTGCGCTGAATGTGGCCATCTCCAACCTGCGGCAGCGCACCCGCCGCCCGGCCTCGGTAGACGTGGAAGGCGAAGCCTGGCACCTGGCCCAGCCCGTGGAAAGCAGTGCCTACGAGCCCGAAGAAACGGCCGCCCTCTACGCGGCCATCAACCGGCTGTCCGACGTGGACAAGGCCTTCGTGCTGCTGTATCTGGAGGACCGGCCCTACGACGAAATGGCCGATATTCTGGGCATCACCCAGAACAACGTGCGGGTGAAAATGCACCGCGTGCAGGAAAAGCTGCGCAAGCAATTAGTTCATAAATAAGCGCTTATTTAGTATGGAACTCGATGACCTGCGCCGCCAGTGGCAGCAGCCCGAGCCGGCGGCTACCCCGGCGCTCACGCCGCCCCAGCTCGTGGCCCTGCGTAAGGGCCGCACTACCGGGCTGGTGGCCCGCATGCGCCGCAACGCCCGGCTCGAAGCCGGCTTCAACGCGCTAGTCGGGCTGGGCTGCCTGGCGGTGCTGCCCTACACCCACGACAACCTGCTGCGGGCGTATATCGGCCTGACGCTGGCGCTGGTAATAGTGCTGGTGGTGTTCTACTACCGGGTGCTGGGGGTGCTGGCGCGCATGGCCGAGCCCACCGGCAGCGTGCGCGGGCACCTGGGCACGCTGGCGCAGGGGCTGCGGCAGCTGCTGCGCTTCTACTACCGCCTCACACTGGCCAGTGGGCCGGCTACCATGCTGGTAGTGTGGGGCGTAATGCTGGGGCGCATGGCCGCGCGCGGCCTGTTCAAACACTGGCAGATGAGCGTTTTTATCGGGGTGCTGGTGCTGCTCATGGCCGGGCTCACGCAGTGGCTGGTCGTGCGGTTTGCCCGCTGGTACGTGCAGCGCCTCTACGGCCAGCACCTCGACCGGCTAGAGGGCCAGCTGCGCGAGTTGGACGAGCCGGGCGCTTGAGAAAAAACGTCTGTCATTGCGAGCGCAGCGAAGCAATCGCACCTGTTCAGCGCACTCGTCGGGTTCCGCTCGGATGCGATTGCTTCGCTGCGCTCGCAAGGACAGGCGTTTGCTCTGAGCCACAAAACCGCTCAGCCCCGTTTTTTACCGCTTGGGGCTGGCCCGGTGCCGTTTGGAGCCCGACTATTGCGGGCCAGCGCGCGCGGCGGCTACTTTTACCCTCCGACTACCAACTCACCTTTTCTCATGCAAAAAACTACTGCGGCGCCCATCCTGGAGGTGCGCGACGTGCGCAAGCACTACGCCCAGCACACGGCCCTCGACGGCGTGAGCCTGGCCGTGCCCGAGCAAAGCATTTTCGGCCTGCTCGGGCCCAACGGCGCGGGCAAAACCTCGCTCATCCGCATCATCACCCAGATAACCGGGGCCGACTCGGGCGAGGTGCTCTTTCGGGGCGAAAAGCTGAACCCTAGCCACATCGGCCAGATTGGCTACCTGCCCGAAGAGCGCGGCCTCTACAAAAAAATGAAGGTGGGCGAGCAGCTCCTCTACTTGGCGCAGCTCCGCGACCTCAGCCGCGCCGATGCCGTGCAGCGCATCAAAAAGTGGCTCGACCGCCTGGAGCTCAAGCCCTGGGCCGAGAAAAACGTGGAAGACCTCTCGAAGGGCATGCAGCAAAAGGTGCAGTTCATCGCCACGGTGCTACACGAGCCCAAGCTAATAATCCTGGATGAGCCGTTTTCGGGCTTCGACCCCATCAACGCCAACCTCATCAAGGACGAGATTCTGGCCTTGCGCGACCAGGGCGCGACCATCATTTTCTCGACCCACCGCATGGAGTCGGTAGAAGAGCTGTGCGATAGTATTGCCTTGATAAACAAGTCGCGCAAGGTGCTCGATGGGCCCGTGACGGCCATCAAAAACCAGTTTAAAACCAACACCTACGAGGTAGAAGGCCAGGGCCGGCTGATGCTGATGCACCCCGATTTTGAGGTGCTGGAGCAGAAGGAGCGCGAAAACGACCACTTCTACGCCCGCGTGCAGCTGCACGCCGGCACCACGCCCAACGACCTGCTGCGCTTCCTCATCGGGCAGGTGCAGGTGCAGGCCTTCCGCGAGCGGATTCCGAGCATCAACGAGATTTTTATCCGGCGTGTGGGCGAAACCATGCCGGGCAGCCTGGTCGAAAACGTCAACGCTTAAGCAGGGCCGCGCCCTTTTGTTATGAATAAAATCTGGCTCATTCTTCAGCGCGAGTACATCACCCGCGTGCGCAAAAAAAGCTTCCTGGTGATTTCGCTGCTGGCCCCGCTGCTCATCGCCCTCACCACGGTCGGCATCGCCAAGTTCGGCTCGTCCTCCGACCCCGACGTGGTGGCCGTCCACGATGAGAGCGGACTCAACTTGACTTCCCGCTTGCAGGATACCGACGAGCTGCACTTCGTGCCGTCCGCACCCGGCCCGCTGGCCGCCGCCCAGGTTGCCTTTACTAAGGCCAAGCCCAAGCAGGCAGCCTTGCTGCACATTCCGGCCAGTTTCACGCTCGATAGTATGCAGGGCATCCAGGTGCTGGGCAAGGGCAACCTTTCGTTCAGCCGTCAAAACAACATTCGCAAAGCGGTGAACAAGGCCGTAGGCGAATTGAAAATGGCCCGCTCGGGCATCAAGCAGGAAACCATTACTGCTTTGCAAGCCAAGATAGACCTCACCGCCATTAACCTCAACGAAGTGGGCGGCCAGCGCAACGACGCCGAAAAAACCACGGGCATGGCCTACGTGCTGTCCATCCTGGTGTATATGTTCATCTTCATCTACGGCGTGCAGGTGATGCGCGGCGTGAGCGAAGAGAAGTCGAACCGCATCATGGAAGTCATGATTTCGTCGGTGAAGCCGTTTCAGCTCATGATGGGCAAGATTCTGGGTATCGCGGGCGTGGTGCTCACGCAGTTTGCGCTGTGGCTGGTGCTCTCGTGGGGTATCACCACGGTAGTAGCGCCACTGCTGCTGAAAACGGATAAGCCGGCCGCCACGGCCACCGCTAAAACGACGACTACCGCCGCGCCGGCTCCCGCTCAGCCTGCTACCGTCGTGGCTACCGCCGCTGCCAGCTCAGATGCCGATGCCATAGCCGAAGCACCCAAGCCCGGCCAGCCGGTGAGCCTCTGGAGCGTGCTCGACGGGCTGCCCATCGGCAGCATCATTGGTGGGTTTATGTTCTTTTTCCTGGGTGGCTACCTGCTGTATTCGTCGCTGTTCGCGGCCATCGGCTCGGCCGTAGACGACCAGACCGATGCCCAGCAATTCATGTTCCCGGTTACGATACCGCTCATTTTGAGCTACATCGTGAGCATCAACGTCATCATCAACGGCGACCCCAACGGCCCGCTGGCCTTCTGGCTGTCGATGATACCGCTGACCTCGCCCATCGCGATGGTGATGCGTCTGCCCTTCGGCGTGCCCACGTGGCAGCTGGCTTTGTCGGGCACGTTGCTGGTGGCCGGCTTCGTGGCCTCGACTTGGGTAGCGGCCCGCATCTACCGCGTGGGCATCCTGATGTACGGCAAAAAAGTGACGTACAAAGAGCTGTCGAAGTGGATGTTTTACAAAGGCTAGCCGCGCCGGCCAGTTAGTTGCCGGCCAATGCCAACTAGTTCGCCAAAAAGAGGAGTGAGTTCGGGTCGGACCCCAATTAGTTGGGGTCCGACCCGAACTAGTTCGCCAAAAAGGGAAGTGAGTTCGCCTCCAAGTCAAGTGAGTTGCCCGAAAAGGGCAGTGAGTTCATAAGAAAGGGGAGTGAGTTCGGTAAAAAGGGAAACTGACTTCCCTTTTTACCGAACTCACTCCCCTTTCTTATGAACTACTTCTGCGCAGCCCGCCCCGGACGCTACTCCAACGTCACCGACTCGATATCCACGCGCAGTTGCTCGCTGAGGGCATCGGGCTGGTCAACTAGCACTTGCAGCACCTCCATATCGGCCAGGCGGAAGGGCGGCGCGCTCGCCGGCCCGTGCGTGAGCGGCAAAAAGCCGGGGTAGGGCCGGGGCACCAGCAGCAGCGGCGCGGGCCGCAGGGCGCTCAGCGGCACCCGCGCGGCCGTGCCTGGCGCGGGCAGTGGCACCAAGGCCTCGTAGGCCACCGCGTCGCGGCTCACGAGGGCCACCCGTAGGCGCGTGCTGGCCGGCTGGTTGCTGCTTACTTTGATAACCAAGTCCTTGAAGCCAGCTAAATCGGTAGTGCGGGCGGCGGTTTTGAAGCCCAGGTAGGCGCGCAGCGCCGAGGCGGGGCCGGGGGCCGGGGCCGGCTGCCCGGCCTTGGCCGGGTTCACGAGCAGGCGCAAAGCCAGCGCGCCGCCGGGCGTGGTGGTGAAGTCCGTCCAGTCGGTCCAGCTGATGCCTTTGGCTTCCACGGCGTCGCGGTCGCGGGTGGCGGTGAAGAGCGGCAGCGGCGCGGTGGCGGCCACTAGCGGCACCTCATAATGGGCAAAATCATCAAAATCCCAGGCCAGCGGCCAGGTGGCGTTGCTTTGCTGCATGAAATCCTCAACAGAACCGAGCGGCTGGCCCGGAAAGGTCGTGACGTAGCCGTCACTTCTTTTGACCGCTATCCAGTAGGTTAATAGGCCGGGGTAGGTGAGCGCAGCGGGAATGGTAGCAGTCACCGTATTATCATCCCCCTGGCGTTCCATTGGTAGCGTGCGCGTGGGGCCGTAGTAATGCCGCACCACCAGCAGCACGCTGTCGGTAGGCCGCAGGTCGCTTACGGTAACCGTAATGGGTAGCAGCTGGTTAGCGGAAGCTTGCGCTACCGGCTGGTGCCGCACCTGCGCGTATAGCGAATGCGGCCGCGGCGCGACAAACTCCCCCAGGCGAATAACGCCCAACTGGGCAGACAAGGGAGGTAGCTCGGCCGCTTGCGACCTGGTGAGCAGGTAGGTGCCTGGCTGCACCAGAACCAGGCCCGAGGTGGCGGTGGCACTAGTAGCGCGCTGGCCGCTGAGGCTACGAAGCAGATACGAAGGCCCTAAGTCGGGAAGGGTAACAGTCAGCGACTGGGTGTTCCACGCAATTTGTGTAGTCACCCGGCTTAGCGAAGGCGTGCCAAACGGGTCGCGGAGCGGTATCACGTCGGGCATCACCTCCAGCCGCCACGTGCCGGGGCTTATCTGGTCGAGAAAATACGCCCCGCTACCGCCGTACTGCACCACTTCCGACGAGCCCACGCCCGCCACGTGGCGCAGCCGGGCGGACTGCACCGGCCGGCTGCCGGTAGTGGCGGTGTAGTAAAACTCGGCGGGCGCGTTCCACTCGCTCAGCTGCCGGCGGTAGCTCACGCGGGCCGCCCCGAATACCGTATCGGCCGGGTAGCGGCCGAAGCTTTGGCCGCGCTTCACCTCGTGAAATACCCGGCCGGCGATGAGCAAGCTCAGCGCCTTGGCGGGCGTGTAGGCCAGGTTGAGGTAGTGCGTCTGGTACTCGGTGTTGAAGGCCGCGAGGCCCATCGGGTCGTAGGCAAACTGCGTAGCCCACTGAAAGCCCGCCTCCCGGAAGCTCCTGGCCATGAAGGGGTACATGATGGGCTGCAACACGTCGGCCGACTCAAACTCGTACACCATCCTGGCCTTGGTATCGAAGCGCTTGTCGCCCCGGTACGGCAGCGGGTACTGGTCTACGTAGGGCAGAAAATTGCCCCGTAGCTCGTGCCCCGCCACCAGCCCCTCGGGGTACCACTGAAAGCTGACGCCCTGCACGTTGGCATCCAGGATGGCGTCTTTCACCTGCGGGCTTTCAGCGATGTTATAGAAAATCGGTTTCTTCAGCCCCGTGGCGCGCATGGCTGCCACCAGCCGGTTGGCAAAGCTCAGCACCGGGGCC
Source organism: uncultured Hymenobacter sp. (assembly GCA_964277755.1). GTDB lineage: Bacteria > Bacteroidota > Bacteroidia > Cytophagales > Hymenobacteraceae > Hymenobacter. Next base: position 745 of record CAXYJY010000015.1, on the reverse strand, counting down.
AGCGGCGGGCGATAGTGGGGTTCGTTGCACACCTCGTAGGCAATGATGCCGGGGTCTTCGCGATACAGCCGGCCCGAGTACTGGTTGCGGTGCCGGAGAAACTGCCCGAGGTAGTTTTCCTGCGCCCGCACGGCGCGCGGATTGGTGTAGGCCTGCCCCTTGTCGTAGATGCTCGAAAAGCCCCGGCCCGTATTGGTGGGCTCGGGGTAGGCATTGCCCCAGTAGGCGATGGGCGTGAGAATGATTTTGATATTGCGCGCCTGAAGCTTGGTAATCAGGTAGTCGAGCAGCCGCAGGTGCTCGTTTTGCTGCAAGTTGCCGAGCGTGTCGGTTATCTCCACGTCCCACACGTGCACCCGGAAGGCATCGACGCCCAGCCGCGCCAGGTGGTACACGTCCTGGTCGATGGCATCCTCGGGCTTGATGCCCTGCTTCAGCAAAGCGCGGTAGGAGTAGGCGAAAGGCGCGGTGTAGTTGACGCCGAACAGGGCGACTTCCTGCCGGTTTTTTTGCCAGCGCAGCACGCCTTTGGCATCGACAAAAACATCGCCGGTGGGCGTGGGTGGCACCTGGGCGCGGGCGGGTAGGCTGGCCGCCAGCGCGGCGGCTATCAGGCTGGTTCGGAAAAAGGAAAAGAAGGACATAGGCTAGCAACAGGCAAACAGCAAAAACGTCCGTCATGCAGAGCGCAGCGAAGCATCTCGCGTGGTGCCGTAAATCCTCGCGTTTGATTTTACTGCGCCAC
>CAXYJY010000014.1:0-30849 GCA_964277755.1 uncultured Hymenobacter sp. | reverse complement strand
AGGTCAGGCGCTAGCCGCCAGGCGGTAAACTGATGGTAGCAAAAAATACAACAGTTTCGCAGTCAGTGTACAGCTAAAGCGGGTTGCGGGCTGCCGGCTTTTCGCCGGCTGTCCGCTCGCCGTTGATAAGACTCGTTGCACGGCGAGCGGACAGCCGGCGAAAAGCCGGCAGCCCGCAACCCGCTTTAGCTGTACACTGACTGCGAAACTGTTGTATTTTTTGCTACCATCAGTTTACCGCCTGGCGGCTAGCGCCTGACCTGCGCGCTGGCCTGGAAAAGCTTTTGAAGGTGCGCTCTTTCCTTTTTTACACTTACAAAAGAGTTATCCACAGCTTCTGAAGTCTTTTCCACATCCTTGCTAAGCATATCCGCTCCTGCAAAAGCTTTGTCTGCCTCATCAGAAAGCTTTTTCCCTCCTTCAAAAGACTTAACCAGGCTTCCGGAAGCTTTGTCTGCCTCGTCAGAAAGCTTTTTCCCTTCTTCAGAAGACTTAACCAAGCCTCCGAAAGCCTTCTGGCGACGTGGAGAAGGCTTAGCTAGCTCCCCAAAAGCCTTTACCAGGCCGCTCAAGGCTTTTGGCAGCTCAGCTGAAAGCTTCTTATCTACGTCAATTCATAGCCCGCGAAGTCTTTGCGCAGTTGCGTCTTGAGCAGCTTGCCGGTAGCCGTGTGCGGCAGCTGCGCCACGAATTCCACCGCATCGGGCCGCCACCAGGTGGCGATTTTGCCATCGAAAAAAGCCAACAGCTCCTCGGCCGACACTTCGTGGCCGGGCTTGCGCACGGCTACCAGCAGCGGGCGCTCGCTCCACTTGGGGTGCGGCACGCCGATGACGGCGGCCTCGGCGATGGCGGGGTGGGCGATGGCTAGGTTTTCGAGGTCGATGCTCGAAATCCACTCGCCGCCCGATTTTATCACGTCCTTCGAGCGGTCGGTGATGTTCATGAAGCCGTCGGGGTCGATGGTGGCCACGTCGCCGGTCTTAAACCAGCCGCCGGCCGTGAGCTGGCCCGGCGTAGGCGCGCCGAAGTAGTCGCTGGCGATGAACGGCCCGCGCACCAGCAGGTCGCCGAAGGCTACCCCGTCGTGCGGCAGCGGCTGCCCGGTTTCGTCCACTATCTCCATGTCCACGCCAAAAATGACGCGGCCCTGCTTGATTTTGAGGAAGAACTTCGCCTCGTCGGGTAGCTCCAGGTGCTTGGCTTTGAGGGTACTCACGGTACCGAGGGGTGAGGTTTCACTCATGCCCCAGGCGTGGCGAATTTCGATGCCCAGCTCCTCATCGAAGGCGCGCAGCAGGGCCGGCGGGCACGAGGCCCCGCCCACTATCATCTTGCGCAGCGTCGAAAAGCGGCGCTTTCCCTCCCGCATAAACGTCAGCAGCCCAAACCAAATAGTGGGCACGCCGGCCGAAAAGGTGACTTTTTCGCTTTCGAATAGCTCGTACAAACTGGCCGCATCGAGCGCGGGGCCGGGTAGCACGAGCTTGCAGCCATTGAGCGGGGCCAGGTACGGAATGCCCCAGGCATTGACGTGGAACATGGGCACGACGGGCAAAATCACGTCGCGCGCGCCGCAGTTGAAGCAGTCGGGCAGCGAGGCCGCGTAGCTGTGTAGCAAGGTCGAGCGATGCGAGTAGAGCACGCCCTTTGGCTCGTCGGTAGTGCCCGAGGTGTAGCAGAGCGACGAGGCCGTGTTCTCGTCAAACACGGGCCACTCGTAGTCGCCGGTTTCGGCCGCCAGCAGGCTTTCGTAGTCCGTCAGGCCGGGCAAAGCGGACACGGCCGGCAGGTGCGCCGCGCCGGTCAGCAGCACCCATTTCTCGACCGTGGGGCAGTGCGGGGCCAGCTTCTCGACCAGCGGCAAGAAGGTGAGGTCGAAGAACAGCAGCCGGTCCTGCGCGTGGTTGATGATGTAGACGAGCTGCTCGACAAACAGGCGCGGATTGATGGTATGACACACCGCGCCCAGCCCCGACACACCGTAATAGAGCTCAAAATGCCGGTGCGTGTTCCAGGCCAGCGTGCCCACGCGGTCGCCATCCTGAATGCCGAGCTTTAAAAGAGCCTGGGCTAGCTGCTTGGCGCGGTCGTGGGCAGCGGCATAAGTGTAGCGGTGCAGGCCGCCCTCGGGCAGGCGCGACACGATTTCGGTATCGGCGTGCCACCTGGCGGCGTGCTCGATGAGCCCTGCGATACGCAGCGGCGTGGGCATCATTAGTCCTTGCATGGGGCGGGTGGGAATTGGGTAGCGGAAGATACTAGCCCTGAACCGAGAGAGATAAGAAGAGGTCATGCTGAACGCAGTGAAGCATCTCTATCGCCTCATTGAACGGTACGGTAGAGATGCTTCACTGCGTTCAGCATGACTCGTTTTTCTAATCCAAGAAGACAACTATCGCAACGCCTCAATCGCTACCTGCTGAATCTGCGTCCGCACGTTCAGCTCGCCCAGCTTATTGTTGCGCCGCGAGGGGTTGAGCCGGTTCGTGAGCACTACTACTACTAACTCCTTCTCGGGGTCGACCCAGAAATACGTGCCCGTGAAGCCCGAGTGCCCAAAGCTGCCGGCCGACGCGCCGGGGGCCGTGTTGCCCGCCGCCGGGCTCGCGGGCCGGTCAAAGCCCAGGCCGCGCCGGTTGCCCGCCGCCGGAAACTGCTGGCGCGTGTAGTCGGCCAGGATGGCTTTATCAAACACCTGCTGGCCGCCGTAGCGCCCGCCCCAGGCGTAGGTTTGCGCCAGTTGGGCTACATCGTTGGCCGAGCCAAACAAGCCCGCGTGGCCCGAGATGCCGCCCAGCAGCGCCGCGCCCTCGTCATCGACGTAGCCGTGCAACAGCTGCCGCCGAAACAGCGAGTCGTACTCGGTGGGCGCGATGCGACCCAGCGGCCCGTGGTGCAAGGGCTGAAAATGCAGTCCCGAGCCTAGCGGCCGGTACACCTGCTGCGCCAGAAACTCGCCAAACGGCTGCCCCGTGCGCTGCTGCACCAACCACGGGTAGAGGTAAAACGACAAATCGGAGTACATGTAGCCCGGCTTCGCGTTGAGCGGCGCGGCCCCAATCTGCTCGTAGATGTAGGCTGGCAAGTCCTTGCGCCCCCACAGCCCGCGCGCCACCGGCAGCGGAAACCGCGCCGACGAGTCGGCCCGGAACCAGCGGCGGCGCAGCGTGCCATCGTCCTTGGCCAGCGCCTTCCAAAACGGAATCCAGGCCGGTAGCCCAGCCTTGTGGGCCAGCACGTCGCGCAGCTTTAGGTCGGCCTTGTTGGTTTTTTGCAGGAATGGAAAAAACTGCCCCAGCGTGCTGTCGGGGCTGAACTTCCCCTGCGCTTGCAGCTTCAGCAGGGCCGGCGTAGCGGCCAGCACTTTGGTGAGGGAGGCGAGGTCGTACACGTCGGTGTTGCGCACCGGGCGGGCAGCGGCTGGCTGGGTAGTGGCTGCCGCTGGCTGATTTGAGCTGGCCGCGCTACCCGGCTCGCTGCCAAAATTGCCGGCGCTGGACACTACCGCACCCCCGGCCACCAGCGGCAGCGGCGCGCTCCCCGCATTCGACTGGTAGCCGTAGCTTTTGCGCAGCACTACCACGCCGCGCCGCGCTATCAGCACCTGCCCGCCCGGCGTGGCCCCGGCCGCCAGCGCTTGCTGCATGATGCTGTCTACCCGCGCTTCCAGGCGCGAACTCATGCTGGCGGCCTCGGGGTGGGCGTAGCCTAGGCGCAGGCCGGGCTGCGTGCGCAGGCCGAAGCCAGCGGGCAGGTTGTTGGCCACCGTCACGGGCAGTTTGCCCTGCGCGCCGATGCCGCCGAATATGAGCTGCGCGGCCAGCTGCTGGGCGTCGGGGCTTTCCTGGTAGGCCAGCACCACGGCGCTGGCGCGGTCGTAGTCGCGCACCTTGGCCACGGCGTAGGCCGAGCCAAATACGCTCAGTATCACCTGCTGGCCGGGCTTGGTGAGCTCGCGCAAGAGCAGCTGCGCCTCGGGCGCGATGCCGAAGTTAGTGGCGGGCAGACGGCCCAGGCTTTGCAGCGCCACTAGCACCACATCGTAGCCGAAGAGCCTGGCGCGCACGTCGCTTAGCTCGTCCAGCGTGGGCGCGGTGGGCAGGTGAAAATGCGCTACCTGCGCATCGTAATCGGCCACAGCGCGCTGGAAATCGGTAGTGTCGGCGGGTGCGCCGCCCAGCACCAGCGTAGCCACGCGCAGCGTATCGAGCCGCTGTAAGGGTAAGATATTGCGCTGATTGCGCAGCAGCGTGATGCTGTGCGCGGCCAGCCGGTGGCTGAGGTAGCGGGCGTGCGGCGGGTTGAGGTCGGCGAAGAGATTTTTCTCCACAATAGGCCGGTATTTGCGCAGCCCGGCCCATTGCTTGAGGGCCAGCACGCGGCGGCAGCTTTCGTCAATGCGGGCCTGCGAAATGCGGCCGCTGTCCACGGCCGCCAGCACGGCTTTCAAAGCTACCGGCACGCTTTTGCTAAACTCCAGCACATCGTTCCCGGCCAGGATGGCGCGGATTTCGGCCTCGCCCGTCGGCACCTTCTCGATGACGCCCTTCATGTTCATGGCATCGGTAAATACTACGCCCTTGAAGCCCATTTGCTGCCGCAGCAGCCCCGAAATAACCGGCTTGGAAAGCGTAGTGGGCGCGCCCGAATTATCGAGCGCGGGCACGTTGAGGTGCGCTACCATCATCCCCCCGATACCGTTGGCAATCATATTTTTAAAGGAAGGCAACTCCAGCGAATCGAGCCGACCTTTATCAACCCGCACTACCGGCAAAGCCAGGTGCGAGTCGGCATCGACGTCGCCGTGGCCGGGGAAATGCTTGGCCACGGCCAGCACGCCGGCATCCTGCATCCCGCGCATGTAGAGGCGGCTGAGGCGGGCCACGGCGGCCGGGTTTTCGCCCCAGGCGCGAAAGCCGATAACGGGGTTGGCGGCGTTGTTATTGACATCAACCACGGGCGCGAAATTGACTTGCATACCCAGCCGCGTGAACTGCCGCGCCACCTCGCGCCCCATGTCGTAGATGAGCGCCGAATCGGCGGCGGGCACCGCGCCCAAACTCATCTGGTACGGGAAGCGCAGGACGCTGTCGAGGCGCATGCCCGCGCCCCACTCGCCGTCCATCGCCACCAGCAGCGGCACGCGGCTCTGGTGCTGGAAGCGGTTGAGTAGCCGCGTCTGGCGCACCGGCCCACCCTGGAAGAATATCAGCCCGCCGATGCCGTAGTCGTTTATCAGCGTCGAGATGGAATCCTGGTAAATAACTGGCTTGTTGGAATATGCCGCTACCATAAACAGCTGCGCTATCCGTTGCCGGGGCGTGAGGCTGCGCATGAGGCTATCGACCCAGGGCGAGTGCAGGTACTGCAAAAAGCCCGGCGTGCCGGTGGCAGGAGCAGCCGGACGGGCGGTTTTGGCAGCGGCTTTAGCGGCCGGGCGGCGCTGGGCGGGGGCCAGTAGCGGCGCGGCCAGCAGCAGCAGAAATAGCAGGGATTTGGGCAAGGACAAGGGTAAGTGGCTTGGGTGGTAACGAGCGCGTAAAAGTCGGGTATATTTGGGTAGCGCGGCGTGCTCGCTGGGCTTAGCTTTTCTATGATGTTCAAATTCTTGTTTTTCGGCGGCGCGCTGGTGCTGAGCAGCCTCGGCGGCGCGGCCCAGACTACCGGCCAGCCCTACCTCAAAATCTCGCACCTCGGCACACAAGGCCGGCCCATTATTGACCTCTACCTCGCGGCCGAAGCGCCCGAGCTAAACGCCGCGCAGGGCATTGATGGCCGCTACCGCTTCGAAAGCGTATGCCTGCTACCGGCCGCCGAGCTGACGCCGCTGCTGCGCTACGCCGAAGGCTATGCCACTGGCAACAAAAGCGATAGTAAAAACAATAAGTACGGCACCTTCGAAATTACCCTCGGCCCCGACGCTACCCACAAAGTCATTTACACCCGCAGCAAAGCGCTGGCTTTTTTAAACGGGGCCGTGCTGGAGCTACAAAAGCAAGCCGCTCCCGCTGACACCGAAGAGGCTCTGCGCCGCTTGGAGCTGACTACCCGCCGCGTGAGCGCGGGCAAGTAGCCGGCTGGTCGTCATGCAGAATGCAGGGAAGCATCTCTGCCGCACTATTCAACGAGGTGAGCGAGATGCTTCCCTGCGTTCAGCATGACGGTCGTTTTAACTAAACGAAATCAGCATCCTACTCCGGTAGCAAATCGCAAAACCAGAAACCCGCCGCAAAGGGGTCATCCTCCCCAGCATCATTCCCGCTAGGTGACTGGTAGGTGCGGCGCACTATCTCGCCGCGCACCACCGCGATGGGCCGGCTGAAGTACGGCGCGTCGAACACGAAGCTGTGATACTCGCCGTTTTCGCCGCAGGGGTCTACGCCGGGCGGCAGGTCGCGGATAAAATCACGGTTGAGCAGCCGGCCGCAAAAGCTGGCATCGAGGTAGCGGTCATTTACGCAGACAATTATGGCCTGAAAACCCAGCGCCCAGAATTCCTCTAGCAATGCTAGGCTACCGCACTGCCACAGCGGAAACTCACCGCGCAGCGGCACCCGCGCCAGCTGCTGCTCACGGTAGATGCGCAGGTCTTCCAGGAAAATATCGCCGTAGATGGCCCGCTGCACGCCTTGCTGGTGCAGGCCGCGCAGGGTGGCTTGCAGTGCCTCGTCGTAGTCGGCCATGCTGGGCATTTCGGGGAGGCGCAGCTGCATGAGGGGCAGGCCGATGCGCTCGGCCTGGGCTTCGAGTAGCACTAGGCGCACGCCATGCATCGACACGCGCTCGTAGTGCGCGTTTACGCTGGTGAGCAGGTGGGTTACGGCGAGGTCGGGGCGGCGGCAGGCGTGGTGCAGGGCCAAGGCCGCGTCTTTGCCGCCGCTCCAGCTTATCAAGGCTTGGTCAGGCATTGAATACAACAAAAAAACGTCCTGCCGCGCGCGGCGCGGCAGGACGTTCGGGCAACTTTAACTTCTTCTACTTCAGGGTAAACGTCGTTTTTCCCATCAGCGCACCGCCTTCGTAGAGCTCCACGGTGTACTGGCCGATTTTATAGTCGCCCCCTTTAGCGTAGATAAAGTTAAGGGCTTGCTTGGTATTATCAAACACTACATCCTGCTTTTGGGTGTAAAAAGCTTCCTGGCCGTCCACGGTGAAGGTGCCACCGCCGGTGCTCAGGTTGTAGAGCGCCGCACCGTCGGGCTCCATAATCCGCATGTAAATCTGCTTGGTTTCCTTCGGCGACACGTCGTTGCGGGCCAGGTTGAAGCTCACCTTCACACGGTCGACGCGCTTGGCTTTGAACTCTTCCTTGTCGTCTTCCTTCTCCTTATTTTTGGAAGTCAAGATACTAACCCGAATATTATCGGCCTGAATACGCGAGGCCACGTTTACCTTGTCGCTCAGCTCGCGGTTGGTCTTGGCGATGGTGCTGATGGTGTCGGTCAGCTTGTTTTGCTTTTGCTTGAGGGTAGTGGTTTCGGTGTACAAGTTCTCATTCGACTTGCGCAACTCGGCAATCTGCTCGTCTTTTTTGCGCAATTGGCCTTCGAGGTTCAGGGCGCGCTGCTTGAAGCGCTGCTGCTCGGCCACCGTAAACGAGTTGGCTTTAAACGAGCGCAGCTTCAGCAAGTCGGCGTTGATGCTCGAAATGCGTGCTACCAGCGAGTCGTTGCTGAGGCCCAGCTTTTGCAGGTCCTGGCTTTGGCGCTCGTAGCTGGCTTTCAGGTCTTCGTACTCCTTTATCTGCTCTTGCAGCTTGGTGTCCTTGGCCTGAATCTGGGTAGTGAGCTGCTCGTTCTCGGTTTTCTTTTGGGTGTTCAAGTAAAACAGCACGCCGTTGATACCGAGCAATACTAGCAGGAGGGCCACCCAGAGCAAGACGCGGCTGTTGTTCTGGCGGGGTTCGGGATAGTCTTTTTGAGGTTCCATGCGGCGAGGTGGGGCCAAAGAGTGAGAAGGACGCGGCAGCCGCCAGCCGAAGCGGCGGCTACCTTTGCAACGGGTAAAAATAGCGTTTATTTCTATCCGCGCCGGTCTGCGTTATACTTTGCCGCCATGCAAACGGTTTTCCCGCCCTTCGATGCCGCCTACTGGCAGGCCCGCTACGCCACCCCCGGCCGCGCCGGCTGGGACGCCGGCCGCATCACCCCGCCGCTGCGCACCTACTTCGACCAACTAGCTGTGAATCAGCAGCCACGCATCCTCATCCCCGGCGCGGGCCGCGCCTACGAGGCCGAGTATCTGCACCGGCTGGGCTTCCGGCACGTGGTAGTGGCCGACTTTGCCCCCGAGCCGTTGGCGGCGCTCCTCGCCCGCGTGCCCGATTTTCCAAAAGAAAACCTCTGGCAAGTCGATTTTTTCGCCCTGGACCTGCCCGGCTCCTTCGATTTGCTCATCGAGCAAACCTTCGTGAGCGCCCTGCACCCTAGCCAGCGCCCGGCCTACGCCGCGCAGTGCGCCCGCCTGCTACGCCCCAGTGGCCGGCTGGTAGGCTTGCTCTTCGACCGCGATTTTGCCGGGGCCACCGAGCCACCCTTCGGCGGCAGCCGGGCCGAGTACGCGGCGTACTTCGCGCCGTATTTCGAGTTCGTTCATTTTGAAACCGCGTACAACTCGCTACCCGCGCGCGCCGGGCACGAGCTGTTTATTTGCCTGCAAAAGCTGTAACGTCTGTCATTGCGAGCGCAGCGAAGCAATCGCACCTGTTGAGCATCTAAGCGGCTTGTCCACAACTCGTCCTGATGCGTTTGCTTCGCTGCGCTCGCAATGACAAACGTATCTACCTGATTCTCTAAGTATAACACCATGCTCACCTCCCTCGCCCAAGCGCTCCCCCATTTCCGCAACACCAATTCGGGCCAGTTTTTTCTGATGGCCGGCCCCTGCGTCATCGAGGGCGAAGACATGGCGCTTCGCATCGCCGAGCGCGTGAAGCACATCACCGATAAGCTCCAGATTCCCTACATCTTCAAAGGCTCGTACCGCAAGGCTAATCGCTCGCGGCTCGACTCATTTACGGGCATCGGCGATGAAACGGCGCTGCGCATCTTGCAGAAAGTGGGCCGCGAAATAGGCGTGCCCACCGTGACGGATATCCACGAATCGGACGAGGCCGCCCTGGCCGCCGAGTACGTCGACGTGCTCCAGATTCCGGCCTTCCTCTGCCGCCAGACCGACCTGCTGGTAGCCGCCGCTAAAACCGGCAAAGTGGTGAACATCAAGAAGGGTCAATTCTTGAACGGCGAGGCCATGCGCTGGGCCATGGACAAGGTGCAGGGCGCCGGCAACCCGCACGTCATTCTCACCGACCGCGGCAACTCGTTCGGCTACAGCGACTTGGTAGTGGACTTCCGCAATCTGCCCACCATGCAGTCTTTCGGCGTGCCCGTGGTAATGGACGTGACGCACTCGCTGCAACAGCCCAATCAAGCCAGCGGCGTAACCGGCGGCCAGCCCGCCCTCATCGAAACCATCGCCAAAGCCGCCATCGCCGTGGGAGCCGACGGCCTCTTCATCGAAACGCACCCCACGCCCGCCACCGCCCTCTCCGACGGGGCCAACATGCTACCCCTCGACCAGCTCGAAGGCCTTTTGCAGCGCCTCACCCGCGTGCGCGAGGCCGTGCGCCCCAGCGGCGACATCCACCGGCACGGGCTGGATGCGTAGGTTTTAAGCGTCATGCTGAGCTTGCGAAGCATCTTGTCAGGTAAGGTCAGTAATCCTAACTTGACAAGATGCTTCGCAAGCTCAGCATAACAAACCTTTTAATACCGCAGCCAAAAATCCTGGCGCGGCTGCGTCTTCCGAAAGAACACCAGCCCCACGTAAAACAAGTCCACCGTTACGGTCACGGCCGGGTGGGCTTTGATGGCTTCCCAGGCTTGCTCCATCTCGGCTGACCAATGAATATCATCCAGCACGAATACGCTGTTTTCATGCGCTTTAGCTAAACATTGCTCGAAGTAGCGCAGGGTCGGCTCGTAGCGGTGGTTGCCATCAAAAAACGCAAAATCAACCGGCTGCGCGAGCCCGGCCAGCGTGGCGGGTAGCGTTTGGTCGAGGTTGCCTTCAACTAGCCGCACATTGTTGAGACCCAGCCTTTCAAAGGTTGTATTGGCCTCGGCAGCCGTATTAGGGCAGCCCTCGAAGGTGATAACCTGGCCGCGCGAGCGGGGCGCCGCGAGGTAGGCCGTGGTGAGGCCCAGCGAAGTACCTAGTTCCAGCACGGTAGCCGGCTGAAAATGGTTGATGAGCCGAAACAGCAGCTGCGCCAGGCGCGGCGGCTTGGCCGCGTGGCGCGCAATGGCGCTTAGGCGGCGCTGCGCGCCACCCGCGCCCGCCACCTGCGAACCCGCCCCAAAGTCCTTGACCGTAATGATTTTATTGCTTTTCAGTAGCTCGCGCCGCCGCTCCTCGATGCGGGCGTAGGCCCCAAACTCGCCATCGTGGCAGATAACCGTGGTGTAAAGGCCATAAACGAACGGTGAATGCAGGCCGTGGGCATTGCCCGAGCGCAGCCAGTAGCGGAGGTAAGCAAGAGGTTGGTACGTGTTCAACATAATACAGTGTCATGCTGAACGCAGTGAAGCATCTCTACTACACCGGTTCAACGATGCGGTAGAGATGCTTCACTGCGTTCAGCATGACGGATGGCAAAAATAGCGCTAGTTCATTCGGTAAGGCACCATTAAGGTAAACTCCGGGATGTTGACCTGGAAGTTATCGCCGTTGCCGAGGCGCTCCATGAGGTAGGTGCCCTGCATCTTGCCCATACCCGATTTCAGGTTGCAGCCGCTCATGTACTGGTGCGACTCGCCGGGCTCCAGCACCGGCTGGCGGCCTACCACGCCTTCGCCTTCTACCTCGCGCACCGTGCCGTTGGCATCGGAGATAAACCAATGGCGGCGCAGCAGCTTCACGGTGTGGCTACTATTGTTGCGAATATCAATGCGATAGGCAAACACAAAGTGCTCCTGCGACGGGCTGGAGTAGTCGGGCAAGTAATTGGTCGTAACCGTTACGGTTACGCCCTGCGTAGTAGTGGTGGGCATAGCGGCGGCGGGGCGAAGGTTCGCTACGGGGCCAACAGCGGCCCGGAATCTTTGGTTTTATACGAAGTAACGCTGCCAACGGCTTGCCCGCCACTTTATTTTTCGCTTTTCGCCTTCCTCTCCTCTACCCTTATGGTCAAAATTGCCGAGAGCTGGCGCCCCGTGCTGGCCGCCGAGTTTGAAAAATCCTATTTTCAAAAGCTAACGACTTGGGTGCGGGGCGAGTACGCCACCACCACGGTGTACCCGCTGGGCTCGCAGATTTTCCACGCCTTCGACGCCTGTCCCTTCGACGAGGTCAAGGTCGTCATCCTGGGCCAGGACCCCTACCACGGCAAAAACCAGGCGCACGGCCTGGCCTTTTCGGTGAGCGAGGGCGTGCGGACGCCACCTTCTTTGCAAAACATTTTCAAGGAGTTGCAGGATGACATACCTGGCACGCCGCCCGCCCCCAACGGCAACCTCGACCGCTGGGCCCAGCAGGGCGTGCTACTGCTCAATGCCACGCTCACGGTGCGCGCCGCCACGCCCGGCTCGCACCAAAAAAAGGGCTGGGAGGAGTTTACCGACGCCGTTATCCGCAAGGTATCGGAAGGCCGGCCGCACGTGGTTTTTATTCTCTGGGGCGCGTATGCCCAGAAAAAGGAGGAGTTGATTGATACCAGCAAGCACTTGGTTATCAAAGCTGCGCACCCATCGCCCTACTCGGCCGACCGGGGCTTCTTTGGCTCGAAGCCGTTCAGCAAGACAAACGCCTGGCTGGAACAGCACGGCGAGCAGCCCATCGTGTGGTAGGGTGCGGGGCTTGCCCCCGTCCAGCGCCAGCCGAGCCGACATATTCTGAATGACGCCGGGCGGGGGCAAGCCCCGCCCCTACTCACAACACTCTCTTTATCAGCCGCAGCTTGTGGCTATACTGCTGCCGGTCGCGATTGAAAATGCCGTGGTGGTCGAGCGGGTCAATTCGCACTTCGCCGTGGGCGTGCAGTATCTGGCCTTCGTCCAGCACTACCCCCACGTGGACGATGCGGCCCTCCGCATTTTCAAAAAATGCCAGGTCGCCGGTTTTGGCCTGCGTTACAAAATCGACGGGCTCACCTGCCTCAATCTGCTGGCGGGCATCGCGCGGCAGCTGCACGCCGAGCAGCCCGAACAGCTGCTGCGTCAGCCCCGAGCAGTCGAGGCCAAACACGCTTTTGCCGCCCCATACGTAGGGAGCGCGCAGGTATAGCTGCCCTAGCTTGCGCAGTAGCAGCAGCTGGCGCTCGAGCGCGGCGGGGTGCGAGGGGTTAGTGGCCGTACCGTTGTAAAATAGGCATCTATCGCCTATTTTCAACGTCATACCATCGAAAAAAGGCAGCCGGCAACCCAGCGTAATGGGCTGCCGCGTGTCCGCGTCTGAAACTACCTGTACCAGGTCGAGCGCGCGCGGGTGGTCTTGCGCCTGCCACGCCGCGAAGTATTCAGCGCTCACGGGCGTGTGCTGCTTGTAGTCCATCCAGCCCTGGTAGCGGTCGGCGGCGCTTTCCACGCGCAGCCAGTTGCCCTGCCGCGTCAGCACGGTGTAGCAGTCGCCAAAAAGCAGCTCGGTTACCAGTTCGGCCTTATCGCTGGCCTCGGCCCGCACGGGAACGGCGCTAAGCGCGCAAATACCTGGGTTCAAAATATTTCTTAGCTAATAGCTCCTGTATTCACTTCTTTACTACCTCTTTCTCGACCGAATCAGACTCACGAGTCTTTATCCAATGCGTAATGATGCGGCAGTCCGCACTGTCCCGAATTATAGTCAGCGTATTGGCACCGGCCTTCTTGGTGATGCTGTCATTCGTTCGCAAGTAGTGGCTGGCGGCAGGAAATAATATCAAGCCTGTCTTCTTTTTCCAATCCGCTCAGAATGGTAATCATAGGGTTAGCATGATTATACCCACGCACTGCCACCCGGGCATTTATTGAATCTTCCAGAAAAGCATCATACAAGTCTTTACCACCGCTTGCTAAGCGAAGCAGCAGCGGCACACCTGTGAAGAACGCAAACACCCAGGGCAGATTTTTAAGCTTTAAAGTTCTTACCTGCATTGCCATAAACCTACCGAAACCGCTCCATTTCGCGCTTTTGGTCTTTGGCTTTCAGGTCTTCGCGCTTGTCAAACAGCTTTTTGCCCTGGGCCAGCGCGATTTCGAGCTTAGCAAAGCCGCGGTCGGTCACGAATAGGCGCAGCGGGATGATGGTGAGGCCCTGGTCCATTTTACCGGCCAGCTGCTTGAGCTCGCGCTTGGTGAGCAGCAGCTTGCGCGTCCGCATAGCGTCGTGATTATTGTAAGTACCTAAGCTATAGGGTGCGATGCGGACGCTGTGCACCCACAGGTCGCCCTTGTGGTCGAAGGTGCAGTAGCCGTCGGTGAGGTTGGCCTCGCCGGCGCGGATGCTTTTTATCTCGGTGCCTTGCAGCATCATGCCCGCGTCGTACTTGGCCAGGAAGGTGTATTCGTGGCCCGCGCGGCGGTTTTTGATGTTGATGGGGGCAGGCGTCTTGTCTTTCATGACCGCAGATTCAAACGGATTTTTAGGATTTAACGGATACGCTTGGCTGCGCCAAGCTGGCTGGCTGGGCGTTAATCCGGCTTTTGCTCTTTTGCTTCTACGTCAGTTTTAGTCTGGGGTCGGGGCTGGTGAGCTGGCTGGCAAAATCACCGGCTTCGTATTGGAAAATTGCCGCCTGGCCCACCATGGCCGCGTTGTCGGTGCAAAACTCGAAATCGGGGACGAAAACTGCCCAGCCTTCGGCTTGGGCCAGGGCTTGCAGGCCCTGGCGCAGGCCCGAGTTGGCGGCTACGCCGCCGGCTAGGGCTATTTGGTGCAGGCCGGTGGCCTGGGCGGCTTTTTTTAGCTGCTTCAGTAGCGTCTGCACGATGGTGTGCTGGATGCTGGCGCAAAGGTCGGCCAGGTTTTCTTCGATGAAATTGAGGTTGGCGGCGGTTTCCTTTTTCAGGAAATATAGCACCGACGTTTTCAGGCCGCTGAACGAGAAATTGTAACCCTCCAGCGCGCCTTCCGGGAAAGTGAAGCGGCGCGGGTTGCCGGTCTGGGCCAGCTTGTCGAGGCGCGGGCCGCCGGGGTAGGGCAGGCCGAGTAGCTTGGCCGTTTTGTCGAAGGCCTCGCCGGCCGCGTCGTCGATGGTTTGGCCCAGGATTTCCATGTCCAGCGCGCTACGCACCACCACCAGTTGCGTGTGGCCGCCGCTCACGGTGAGGCACAAAAACGGGAACGCCGGCTTGGGCTCGCGGATGAAATGCGCCAGGATGTGCGCCCGCATGTGGTTCACGGCCAGCAGCGGCTTGCCCAGCGCCAGCGCCAGGCTTTTGGCAAACAGGTTGCCTACTAATAAGGAGCCGAGCAAGCCCGGCCCCTGCGTCACGGCCACGGCGTCGAGGTCGGTTTTTTCGATGCCGGCGCGCTTTAGCGCAGCCGTAACTACGGGCAGCAGGTGCTGCTGGTGCGCCCGCGAGGCCAGCTCGGGCACCACGCCGCCGTACTGCTCGTGCACGGCCTGGCCGGCTACTACATTGCTCAGCAGCTGGCCGTTGCGGAATACCGCCGCGCCCGTGTCGTCGCAGCTCGATTCGATGGCGAGAAGAATCATGGTTTGGGTCTGAATTTTGAGTCGTGGGTTTACGCCCGTCATGCTGAGCGCAGCAAAGCATCTAGCGTGGCGCAGTAACCCGCCGCATAAACAACGAAGCGAGCGAGATGCTTCGCTGTGCTCAGCATGACGGGTGTAAACCCACGACTCCCTGCGCAAAGGTCGGGCGAACCCGCCGACTACCTACCGCGTTTGCGGAAGCACTGTGCGCTAAAAGCCGCACCTTTGCGTTTTAATCGCCACGCCTACCGGCTGCTAACCCGTTTTTGCCCCCTTTCGTGCGCCGCGCTTTTCGCATTCTGTTCAAAACCTTGCTGAGCCTGCTGGTGCTCGTGCTGCTGCTGGTGGGCGGCGCGCTGCTAGCCCTGCGGGTACCGAGCGTGCAAACCAGCCTGGTGCAAAAAGCGGCCGCCGTACTCACCGACAAGCTGGGCCAACGGGTTGAAATAGCGGGCATTGACGTTCGGCCTTTCTCGCACGTGCTGCTCGAAGGCGTGCGCGTGCGCGACCGGCGCGGCGGCGAGCTGTTCAGCATCGGCCGAGCCGATGCCGACATTCAGCTTTTTTCGGTATTCGACCCCAGCCACCTGCACGTAGGCACGCTCACGCTCGATGAGCCGCGCTTTGCCCTGCGCGACGTGGCCGGGCAGCCCGACTCTACCACGCTCGACCAGTTTTTGAGCGCCATCCGCCGGCTGGCCGGGCCGCCCGACTCCACTAAAAAAGACTCGAAACCGTTTGATTTTCAGCTTCACAACATTGCCATTCGCAACGGGCATTTTGAACTGGAGCGCCCCGACCGCGCCCGCGACCCCGCCTACGGCCGCAGCATCGACTACGCCCACATGCAGGTCGATAGCGTGTACGCCAACATTTCGGCCCTGAATTTCAGGACCGATACGCTGCGGGCGCGGGTAGCCGGCCTGCGCGCCGTGGAAGTACCTTCCAAGACGCGGCTGCGCGAGCTCACGGCTGATATTCAGTTTCATACCCACTTCTGGGATTTCAAAAACCTGAAGCTGCGCGTGGGTCGCAGCCAGTTGCAGAAGTACCTGCGCTTCGAGTACCGCCGTTTCGGCAATTTCTCGGATTTTAATGACTCGATGCGGGTGATTACGCAGTTGCGCGGGGCCAAAATCTACACCGACGACATCGCCAAGTTTGCCCCGCAGCTGGCCTCGCTGAAAGACTCCATTCAGATTTCGGGCGACGCGAAGGGTTATGTGCGTAATTTCCAGATAAAAAACCTCGACGTGCGCTACGGCCGCCGCACGCATATCGTGGCTACCCGCGCCCACGCCGACAACCTACCCCGCTGGCGCGAAAGCCTGATGGATTTGCGCCTGCAGCCTTCGCAAGTGGACCCCAACGACCTGCGGCGCTGGCTGCCGCCAGCGGCCAACACGCTGGTGCAGCGCTTGGGGCTGGTGAAGCTGAACGGGCAGTTTGTGGGTTTCGTGACCGATTTCGTGGCCAACGCCTCGTTTGACACCGCGCTGGGAAAGGTTTCGACCGACCTTAACCTCAAGACCAAGAGCGACTTCGACCACGCTGTGTACGAAGGCGAAGTGCAGAGCACGGCCTTCCAGTTGGGCAAGTTTTCGGGCGACGAGTCGGTAATTCGGGACGTGACGCTGAGCGGGCGCGTGACGGGCACCGGCTTCGTGCCGCCGCTGGCCAAAGGGCACGCCGTGGCCACGGTGCCCGCCATCTGGCTCAACGGCTACCGCTACCACAATCTTACGCTCGATGGCGACTTTGCCGGGCAGGGTTTTAAGGGTAAAATCACGGCCAACGACCCGGCCGTGCAACTGAGTGCTACCGGCGAAATCGACCTTAACCCGCGCCACCAGGTAGTTGATATTAACGCCGTTATTGGCCGCGCCAATCTTGGCACGCTGGGCCTCATGGACGAGCCACTGGTAGTGCGGACCAGCGCGCAGGTGCATTTGCGCGGCACGCAGCTCGACTCGCTGCTCGGCTACGCGCGGCTGCGGAATTCGCGCTTTGTACTGCGCAACCAGACGCTGGACCTCGACACGCTGGACGTGCTCAGCACCCGCAACAGCCAGGGGCAGCGCTCGGTAACGCTGCGCTCGGAGCTGCTGGCGCTGTCGGCCACCGGGCGCTTTGAAACCAACGCCGTGCGCCGCGACCTCGAAACGCTGTGGCGCGAGTACCGGCTCAATTTTGAGAGTAACGCCGCCGCCACGGCTGCCTACTACCGGCGCAAGCGCCAGCAGGCGCTGCCGGTGTACCAGGTAGATTTTACCGCCAACCTCAAGCACGTAAACCCGATTCTGGACTTGCTGATGCCCGACCTGCAAGTGGCTGATAACAGTCACGTTGATGGGTCGTTCCGGCAGGGCGAAACCTCAATTATCCAGCTCGGCGGGCGGTTCGACAGCATCTGGTACGGGCCGGTGCATACGGTGAATACGGAGTTCGACTTTTCGACCTCGAAGCTGCCTTACAAGCCCGAGGTGCTGGCCCAGGCGAGCGTGACCTCGGCGCGGCAGGTGCTGCCGGGGCTGGGCAACACCGAGAAGTTTGTGGTGGAAGGCGTGTGGGACCAGCAGCGCATCAATTTTTCGACCTCGCTGGCGCAGAGTGGCACTACCAACCGCGCCAACATCAACGGGGCGCTGTCGTTTTTACCGCGCCAGGTAGAGGTGGTTTTTCGCCAGAGCGGGCTGCACCTGCTGGATAAGGAATACACCATCGCGGCCGATAACGTGGTGCGTATCAGCGATTACGGCAAGCAGTTCGATATTCAGAACTTCGTGCTCAGCAACGGCAGCCAGCGGCTGAGCGCGCAGGGCTTTATCTCGCCCGATGCCAGCAAGCCGCCGCTGGAGCTGGACATTGCCAACTTCGACATCGGCACGCTCAACTCGGTGACTGGCCAGCGGCTGGGCGGGCGACTGAATATGAAGGCCAGCGTGAGCGGCATTTACAACAACTTGGCTATCAACAGCACCCTGGCCGTGGATTCGCTGGTGTATGAGGGCGTGGCCATCGGACAGGTGGCCGGGCGCGGCGACTGGGACAACCCCAGCGGCCAGCTGCGGGTAAACCTCGACGTGGCCCGCCAGCAGCAGCGCGTGCTGACCGTGACGGGCTACCTGGCACCCAAGTCCACGACCCAGCAGTTCAACCTTACCGGCAAACTCAACGACGCGCCGGTAGTGCTGGCGCAGCCCTTTTTGGCCGGCATTCTCGACAAGCTCGGCGGCACCGGGCAGGGCGAGCTGATGCTGACCGGCCTGTTTGGCGCGCCCAACCTCACGGGCGCGGTGGACGTGCAAAACGGGCGCTTCACCTTCGGCTACTTGGGCACGACCTACACGTTCGCCGACCGCATCACGTTCACCAACACGAGCATCTTGCTGCCGGGCATTAAGCTGCGCGACGCGCAAGGCAATGTAGGCACCGTGGACGGCACCGTGAACCACCAGGGCTTCCAGAACATGAGCTTAAACCTGCGGGCAAACTTCCGTAAGTTTCAAGTGCTCAGCACTACCCGCAAAGACAACGACCTGTATTTCGGCACGGCTTACGCCACTGGCACCGCCACCGTGCGCGGCCCCGTCGATGACCTGGTGGTGGACGTGCGTGCCTCGTCGGAGGCCGGCACGCGCCTGGCGCTACCCCTCGACAACGCCGCCAAGGCCGAGCAGGCCAGCTACATCAAGTTTGTGAACCGCAACCTGCCCGACTCGGTGAAGCGGCGGCAAGCTATCACGGCTGCCGCGCTAGCCGCGCAAAACAAGGTAGATTTGTCAGGCATTCAACTCAATATGAATTTGACGGTGACGCCCGACGCCTACCTCGAAATATTGCTGGACGAGGCCACGGGCGACGTAATCCGGGGCGCGGCTACCGGGCAGTTGCGCCTGAACATCGACACGCGGGGCGACTTCAACATGTACGGGCAGGTAGAAATCGTGCGCGGAGCATACAATTTCACTTTACAAGGCCTTGTGAATAAAGAGTTTGTGGTGCGACCGGGCGGCGTCATCTCCTGGAACGGCGACCCACTCGATGGGCAGATGAACGTAACGGCTACCTACACGCAACGCACCTCGCTGGCCCCGATTCTGCAAGGAGGCACTGGCACGGGGGCCGGCGCGGGCGCGGCCGTGGTGCCGGTTACGGCCGTGATGAATTTGACCGGGCCGCTGCTGCTGCCGACCATCAAGCTGGCGCTGGAATTTGACGACGCGCCCAGTTCGTTGCAGAATGATTTGGCGTCGTTTATTGCGCTGCTGCGCAACGACGAGCAGGAGCTGAACCGGCAGGTATTCAGCCTGTTGGTATTCCGCACGCTGTCGCCGCAAAACGTGAGCGGCTTCGCGGGCATTTCGCTGACGGGGCAGGCCGGCGGCACTCAAAACAGCTTGGTGCAGAATAGCTTGGGGCAGATTATCTCGTCGCAGCTCGGGGCGCTGACTTCGCAGATTGACCAGAACTTGGAAATCGACTTCAACATCAACGGCCTCACCGCCGACCAGTTGCAAGCCCTACAAGTGCGCCTGAGCTATTCCTTCCTCAACGGCCGCCTGCGCCTGACCCGCGAGGGCGGCATCAGCAATACCTCGACCAGCACCACCACGGGCGGCATCACGACCACCAACCAAACGTCGCTGCTCGGCGATTTCAGCCTCGAATATTTCCTGCGCCCCGATGGAAAATTCCGGGCCAAGCTGCGCTACGAAACCACGCCTCGCACCGCCGACCTCGTCAACAACTTGAACCAGAATCAGGCGCGGGCCGGTATTTCGCTGCTACACACCGAAGAGTTTAATTCGTTGCGCGAGCTCTTCGGCCGCGAAAAACCTACCCGCCGCGCCCGCAACCAGCAGCGCGCCCGCGAGGTGCTGACGGTGGAAGAGGACGCCAGGACCAATTTGTAGCTTCTGGCTGTGTTCGTCATGCTGAGCAGCGTGTAGCTCCGCTCGGCATGTCGAACGCAGCCAGAAACCGTTACCTTTACGCCCCCTATGCCGCCGCGCCGCAAAAAGAAACTTGGCTCCTACCCTACCCCGCTGGTAGTGTTCAGCATTACGCTGGCGCTGGTAGTCATTGGCTTGTTTGGGCTGCTGCTGCTACACGCGCACAAGCTGAGCGAGCGGGTGCGCGAAAACCTGGAAGTACAGGTATATCTGGAGCGCAACCTGCCCGAAACCGAGCTGCTGCGCCTCCAGCAAGACCTGGAGCACCAGCCCTACGTGGCCGAAAAGAACGGACTGCGCTTCGTGAGCAAAGAGGAAGGCGCCCGGCAGTTGCTGGAAAATACCGGCGAGGATTTTCGCACCTTCTTGGACGACAACCCCTTGCGCGATGCTTATACCGTCCGCATTCGGCCCGAGTACACCGACACCATGCACCTGCGGCAGCTGAGCCGCAGCCTGAGCAGCCAGCGCGGCGTGTTTGAGGTGCAATACCCCAAAAGCCTGTTCGACAGCATCAACCAGAACCTAACCAAGGTGAGTTTGCTGCTGCTGAGCTTCGCGGCGGTGCTGGTGGTAGTGGTGGTGATTCTGATTAACAATACCATCAAGCTGGCGTTGTTTTCGCAGCGGTTTTTGATTCGCTCGATGCAACTGGTGGGCGCAACGCGGTTCTTTATCCAGCAACCGTTTTTGCAGCGCGCGACCTGGCAGGGTTTTGCCAGCGGCGGGCTGGCGGCGCTGGTGCTGGTGGCCCTGCTCCAATACGCCTACCTCGAAGTGGAGCAGCTCAAGCTGCTGCGCGACGACCGCCTCACGGCGCTGCTGCTGCTGGCCGTGGTAGGGCTGGGCACCATTATCGGTTTCCTGAGCTCGTACCGCGCTGTCAATAAATACATTGGCGTTTCGCTTGATGAACTGTATTAAAGCCAATTGGTAATGAGCAACCATCACTGAACAGCTGGCAAAAAAGCTGCTCGATATTGCACCTGTTAATTGCTCATTATTAATTACTAATTACATCTTATGCAACCAACTACTCCGGCTCCGCGCTTCGCATTCGGGCCTCGCAATTTCCGGCTGATGTGGCTGGGCCTGGCCGTACTGGCGGCGGGCTTCATCACAATGACGCTCGACAGGGCCGATTACGGCGAGGGCTTTTTGGGCCTCACACTGGGGCCAATTTTGCTGTTTGTAGGCTTTGTGATTGAGTTTTTCGCCATCATGGTGCGCAGCACCTCTGGTGAGGTAGCGCCCGTGGCACCCGCCCACCCCGGCGTAGCCGCGCCGGTAGCGGCTCCCGTGGCAGCAGCCCCGGTAGTGCCCGCGCCCGCCCCGGCCAAGCCCGCTTACAAGCGCCTGTAATTCCGATTTGTGCTCATTAATGCGAGGGGGAACGACGAAGCAATTGCATCTGAACGGCTACCGTTTTGATGCGATTGCTTCGTCGTTCCTCCTCGCAATGACAGACGATAGCAACTTTTTTCTTAATTTAAAATGACTTACTGGCAGGCGCTGCTGCTGGCCATCGTGGAAGGACTCACCGAATTCCTGCCCGTGTCCAGCACCGGCCACATGATTATTGCATCCCAACTGCTGGGCGTCGCCATGACGCCCTTCGCCAAGCTCTTTCTAGTAGTCATTCAGCTCGGAGCTATCTTGTCGGTGCTGGTGGTGTACTGGAAGCGCTTTTTCCAGAGCATCGACTTCTACCTCAAACTACTAGTAGCATTTCTGCCCATCATTGTGGTAGGTTTACTGCTGAAAAAGCACATCGACGCGCTGCTCGAATCGGTGACTACCGTGGCCGTGATGCTGCTACTCGGCGGCGTGGTGCTACTCTTCATCGATAAGTGGTTTCCGCAGGAAGACCCCAAGGCTGGCGGCCACCCGGTGACGACGCCCAGCTTCAAAGAAGCATTTATTATCGGCCTGTTTCAGTGCCTAGCCGTGGTGCCGGGTGTGAGCCGCTCGGCGGCCACCATCATCGGCGGCCTCTCGCAGAAGCTGACGCGCAAGGCGGCGGCCGAGTTTGCCTTCTTTCTGGCCATGCCCACGATGGCGGCGGCGGCGGCAAAAGACATTTACGATTACTACAAAGAGCTTCATGCTCAAGGCATAGCAATAAGCCAGCTATTTTCAGGCGAGGAAGTCAAGCTGCTGGTAGTTGGCAACGTAATAGCCTTCGTGGTGGCGCTGCTGGCCATCCGGCTGTTCGTGGGCTTCGTGGCCAAATACGGGTTTCGGGCTTTTGGCATCTACCGCATCATCGTGGGTGGGCTGCTGCTGCTGTTGCTGGGCTTGGGGGTAAATTTGCAGCTCGTCTAGTGTTTTGAGCTGGTGGCTTGCGGCTGTTCGCTACTAGCTTTTTTATAAAAAATTATGCAAGAAGCTACTGGCTCAGCATCCAATCAGCGCCCCTCGTTATCGGCCAAAAGCCTCGCGGAAGGCGTGGTACTGCTGCTTGATAAGCCGCTGACCTGGACCTCGTTCGACGTGGTGCGCAAGGTGAAGAACACGCTGCGCCCGCCCAAAATCGGCCACGCCGGCACCCTTGACCCGTTGGCGACCGGCCTGCTTATTCTTTGCACTGGCAAGAAAACCAAGGAGATAGACCAGATTCAGGCGCAGGAAAAAGAGTACGAAGGTACCTTCCGCCTGGGTCAGACCACGCCAAGCTTCGACCTCGAAACGCCCGTGGACGCGGAGCAACCCTACGAGCACCTGACCGAAGCCGACATTCAGGCGGCCGTAGCCACGTTTCTGGGCAAAATAGAGCAGATACCGCCCGTTTTTTCGGCGGTGAAGGTGGATGGCAAGCGCGCCTACGAGCTGGCCCGCACTGGCCAGGAAGCCGAAATCAAAGCCAAAACCGTTGAAATCAAGACCTTTGAACTCACGCGCATCGCGCTGCCCGAGATTGACTTTCGGGTGGTGTGCTCGAAGGGCACCTACATCCGCAGCCTGGCCCGCGACCTGGGCGTGGCGCTGGGTTGCGGCGCGCACCTCACGCGGCTGGTGCGCACCCGCATCGGCCAGTATAAACTGCAAGACGCCTGGACGATAGCCGCCCTAGAAGCCCAACGCCCGCCGCGCCCCGAAGGCGCGGCCGACCGGCCGCCCCGCGAGCGGCGCGAACGCATCCGGCCGGCCCGCGCGGGCCTCGATTTCTACGCCGCGCAGCACGCCGGCCCGGAAGCCGCCGCCAGCGGCCCCGACCTGCCGCTGCATCCCGAGGGTACGCCGGCTGCGTAAGCGGCAAAATTTCGCCTTATGCATATCATCCGCGACCCCGCCGATTTTCCGCCCCTGGCCAATGCCGTCGTCACGAGCGGCACTTTCGATGGCGTGCATCGGGGGCACCAGCGCATTCTGGCACGGCTGCGGCAGGTGGCCGACGCGGTGGGCGGGCCGGCGGTGGTGATTACCTACTGGCCGCATCCGCGCCTGGTGCTGGGGCCGCCGCCCTCGCACTCCGAGCTGCTGGAGTTGCAGCTGCTCAATACCTTAGACGAGCGCATTGCCCGGCTGGCGGCGGGTGTCGATTACTTGTTGGTGATGCCTTTCACCCGCGAGTTCGCGCAGTGGACGTCGGAGCAATACATTCAGGAATTACTACTGAAAACGGTCGGCACCAAGCACCTGGTTATCGGCTACGACCACCGCTTTGGCAAAAACCGGGAGGGCGGCTTCGACTACCTCAGCCAACACGCCGAGCGCTACGGCTTCACGGTGGAGGAAATTCCGCGCCAGGACGTAGATGCCGTGGGCGTGAGCAGCACGCGCATCCGGCGGGCGCTGCGTGCCGGCGACGTGGCCACGGCCGCCCGCTACCTTGGCTACCCTTACCCGCTCACGGGCACCGTGGTGCACGGCCAAAAGTTGGGCCGCACCATCGGCTACCCGACGGCTAATCTGGCGCCTACCGAGCCGCTGAAGCTGGTGCCCGCGCAGGGCATCTACGCGGTGTGGGCCACCACGGCGGCGGGCACCCGGCACCCGGCCATGCTCAGTATCGGGGTGCGGCCCACCATCGGGGCTGGTTTGGCGCAGACGATAGAGGTGAATCTGCTCGATTTTAGCGGCGACTTGTACGACCAGTTATTGACCCTGGAATTTGTGGCCTGGTTGCGCGGCGAAGAAAAATATGACGGGCTAGACGCGCTAACGGCGCAATTGGCGTTGGATGCAGAGGCCACGCGCGCGGCGTTGGCGTAGCCTGGGCACGCTTTATGCTTTGGGCCCAACTGTCATTGCGAGCGCAGCGAAGCAATCGCACCCGAACGGAACCCGAGTGGCGCGGCCGAACAGATGCGATTGCTTCGCTGCGCTCGCAATGACAGCCAGGCCCGCACCGTTCGTAAAACCTACCTACTTGCTTATGAGATTTTTGCGCTTATCCTTACTGGCAATCACTTGGCTGGGCTTCGCCCTTGCCGCTCAGGCCCAGGCCGGCCGCATCACGGGCGTGGTGCAAGACTCGGTGACGCATGAGCCATTGGCGTTTTCGAGCGTGTTTCTGGCCAATACCACGTTGGGCGCGACTACCAACGAGAACGGGCAGTTTGTGCTCGACCGCGTGCCCAAGGGCACATACGACATCGTGGGCTCCTACGTGGGCTACCGCCTGAGCAAGCAGAGTATCACGGTGGCGGCGGGCGCTACGGCCCCGGCCGTGACGCTGCGGCTGGCCTCGTCGGGGCCACAACTGGGCGAGGTGGTAGTGAAGGCCGACGCGCATCAGGAAGACAACTACCGCAAGTTCACCGACTTATTTGTGGGACGCACGTCGTTCTCGAAGCAGTGCCGCATCACCAACCCCGGCGACGTGGACGTGGAATTCAACGACACCACCAAGACCCTGACGGCCACCACCGACAGCTATGTACAGGTCGAAAATAAAGCCCTGGGTTACCGCCTCAAGTACTTCGGGATGCGCTTTCAGTACAACGAAACCAGCGAGGCCGTGAGCTACGAGGGCCAGACCGTGTTTGAGGAGATGAAACCCAAGGACGAAGCTCAGCGCCGCCAATGGGTCGCCAACCGCTTGGCCGCCTACAACGGCTCGCAGACGCACTTCCTGAAAAGCGTGTACGACAACCAGCTGAAGGAGAATAATTTTCTGGCGCAGCAAGTACGCCTCGTGATACCGCCGCGCGCCGCCCGGGCCGAGGCGGCGCTGCGCAAGAAGAAAACGCCCTTCACGCCCGCCGACGCCGACTCGCTGCGCGCCTGGGCCGCGCTGCCGCCCATCGCGCAGCTCAACCCGGTGGCCCGGCCCATCGACAGCCTGCGCCGCGTGGCCCCCGACGGGCGCGTATTTCTGCGGTTCAGCGACGAGCTGCAGGTAGTGTATTTTGGCGAAGCGCCCGACCCGGCCTACACCGCGCCCATGTCGCCCATCGGGCCGGTCGATAAGACGATGTCGAGCAAGCGGCAGGTGTCGCGCCTGACGCTATTGGTGCCCGAAACAGAGATTAATGCCAATGGCACGCTGGTGAACCCTTTCGACGTAGTACCGGGTGAGTATTGGGGCTTCCAGCGTATCGGCGAGCTGCTACCGCTCGACTACGAGCCGCCGGTAGCGGCCACCCCAAAGCCCAAGGCGGCAGCCGTGGCCACGCCCTGATGACGTATTTTCGCCGGTCGGCGCGCCCTTAGCGCGCCGGCCATTTTATGCGCTTTGTCCTAGCTTCTTTGCTACTACTGCTGCCTTTGCTGGCAGCGGCCCAAAGCAGCCTCAGCGGCACCGTGCGCGACTCCTTGACGCAGAAGCCTTTGCCGTTTGCCAGCGTATTTCTGGCCAATACCACACTGGGCGCTACCACCACCGAGCAGGGCACGTTCACGTTTGAGCGTGTGCCGGCGGGCAGCTACGACGTGGTGGCGTCTTACGTGGGCTACCGGCTGGCCAAGCAGGCCGTTACGGTGAAGACTACGCCGCAAAAGCTGACGCTAACCCTCGCCCCCACGGGCGCGCAGCTGGCCGAAGTGGTAGTGCGCCCGCGCCCCAACAACCCCGGCGATTACCAGAAATTCAAGGACTTATTCCTCGGGCGCACCACGTTTTCGCAGCAGTGCCGCATCCGCAATCCCGACGACGTCCTCATCGATTTTGACCCTAAAACCACTGAACTGACGGCCGTGGTGCGCAACTACGTGCAGGTCGACAACCAAGCCTTGGGCTACCGGGTGAAGTACTATGGGCTGCATTTCAACTGCAACTTCACCCAGCAGGTCGTTACGTTCTACGGCCAGCCGGTATTCGAGGAAATGACGCCGCGCAGCGAGCGGCAGCGCCGGCAGTGGGCCGCTAACCGGGCGCAGGCTTACCTGGGCTCGCCGGCGCATTTCTTCCGTAGCCTGCGCGACAGCCAGCTCACGGCGCAGGGCTTCGTGGCGCGGCGGCTGCGCGCGGTGCCCAATCCGCATTTTGCCCGCGCCGACAGCCTGCGCCAGGCGCTGCGGCGGCAGCGCCGCGCCTACTCGGCCGCCGAGCAAGACTCGCTGGCGCGCTGGGCCGAGGTGCCGCCCAGCTTCTTGCTGTTGCACACGCGGCCCTTGCACGTGG
The DNA here is from genome assembly GCA_964277755.1 of uncultured Hymenobacter sp. Lineage (GTDB taxonomy): Bacteria > Bacteroidota > Bacteroidia > Cytophagales > Hymenobacteraceae > Hymenobacter. The sequence goes on along the minus strand of CAXYJY010000014.1, from coordinate 4,631 downwards.
ACAGCCTGCGCCGCGTATCGGCCGATGGACGGCACGTGTTCCTGCGCTTCCGCGACCGCCTGCAAGTAACCTACCTGCTGGCTGGCCCCGATGCCAACTACCGCCCCCAGCCTTCGCGCTACGCGCGCAACCCGGCCGCGCCCCTGGCCCCCGACTGTCAGGTGTCGCAGCTCATCCTGCGGCAGCCCGAGGTCGAGATTGAAGCCAACGGGCAATTGGCCAATCTGCTGGCCGTAATCACCACCGAGTACTGGAGTTTCGAGAAAATGGGTGAATTTTTGCCCGTCAATTACCTGCCCCCCGGCTCTACCCTGCCCACCCATGATAACTAAAGTAGTCCCCGATGCCCAGGCCGCGCTGGCCGGCCTCGCCGATGGCATGACCCTGATGCTAGGCGGCTTCGGCCTCTGCGGCATCCCCGAAAACGCCATTGCCGAGTTGCTGCGCCTGGGCGTGCGCAACCTCACGTGCATCTCCAACAATGCGGGTGTCGATGACTTCGGCATTGGCAAACTCTTGCAAACCAAGCAGGTGCGCAAGATGATAAGCAGCTACGTGGGCGAGAACGCCGAGTTTGAGCGCCAGCTGCTGAGCGGCGAGCTGGAGGTAGAGCTGATTCCGCAGGGCACGCTGGCCGAGCGCTGCCGGGCCGGCGGGGCGGGTATTCCGGCCTTCTACACCCCGGCCGGCTATGGTACCGAGGTGGGCGAAGGCAAGGAAAGCCGCGAGTTCAACGGCAAGATGTACCTACTCGAAACCGCCCTGCGCGCCGATTTTGCCTTCGTAAAAGCCTGGCGCGGCGACACCGCCGGCAACCTCATCTACAAAGGCACGGCCCGCAATTTCAACCCCATGATGGCCACGGCCGGCATCATCACCGTGGCCGAGGTCGAGGAGCTGGTACCCGCCGGTGAGCTCGACCCCAACCAGATTCACACGCCGGGGATATTCGTGCAGCGTATTTTTCAGGGCAAGGATTACGAGAAGCGCATCGAGCAGCGCACGGTGCGGGCGTAGTCTGTCAACCACTATACCCCGGACCGTCATGCTGAGCGGAGCGCAGCGGAGTCGAAGCATCTCTTTAGCAGAGTAACTTCTTGCGTCAGCAATGAAGCGGTAGAGATGCTTCGACTTCGCTGCGCTGCGCTCAGCATGACAAACGTCCTTTCCATACTTCCATGAAACCGCTCCTCCTTTCCTCTTTCCTCCTCCTCGCCGCGCCCAGCGCCTTCGCCCAGCTTGCCAAGCCGGCCACGCTGCGCGAAGCTGCGCCCGCCACGGCCGACGTCAGCCCCGAGGGCTTGCAGCGCATCGACCAGCTGTTACAAGAAGTAACCGGCGACGGCCGCGTGCCCGGCGCTATCGCCCTGGTGGCCCGCGATGGCAAGGTAGTGTACCGCAAAGCCTTCGGCTACAGCGACGTGGCCGCCAAAACGCCGCTCAAGCCCGACGCCATCGAGCGCATTGCCTCGCAAACCAAGGCCATTACCAGCATCGGGCTGATGCTGCTGTACGACGAGGGTAAATTCCAGCTCGACGACCCGATTTCGAAGTATCTGCCCACCTTCCGCAACCCCAAGGTGCTGGCGACTTTCAACGAGAAGGACACGACGTACACTACCGTACCGGCGCGCGGTGAGGTCACGATTCGGCAGCTGTTCACGCACACTTCGGGCCTGGGCTACCCGGTTATCGGCTCGAAGGAGGCACGGGCTATTTATGCCAAGGCGCGCATTCCGAGCGGCATCGGCTCGCCCAGCGGCACGCTGGCCCCGGCCATCGACCGGCTGGGCACGCTGCCACTCATGCACCAGCCCGGCGAGCGCTTTACCTACGGCATCAGCATCGACGTGCTGGGCCGGCTGATTGAGGTGCTCAGCAAGCAGCCGCTCGACCAGTACCTGCGCACGCGGCTCTTCGAGCCGCTGGGGATGCGCGATACTTATTTCTACCTACCGGCCGCCAAGCAGGCGAGGCTCGTGCCGCTTTACACTGAATACCAAGGCAAAACGGTGCCCATGCCGGCCAGCGGGATGCTGGGTTTGCGGCCCGACTACCCCAAGCAGCCGGGCACGTACTTTTCGGGCGGCGCGGGGCTGTCGTCGACCATCGACGACTACGCGGCTTTTCTGCAAATGCTGCTCAACGGCGGCACCTACAACGGCCACCGCCTGCTGAAAACCGAAACCGTGCAGCTCATCACCCAAAACCAGATGGGCGACGTGAACCAGGGCCTCAATAAGTTCGGCCTGGGTTTCAGCATCGTAACGCCCCAGGGCGCGGCCCAGACCGGCCAAACGGCCGGCTCCTACGAGTGGGGCGGCATCTTCGGCACCGACTACTGGGTCGACCCGACTGAGAAACTGGTGGTGCTGCTTTACACCCAGAAATACCCGCATACCAACACGCCCGACATGGTGCCCCGCTTCCGCAAGCTGGTGTACGGCGCGCTGGCCAAGCGCAAGCAACTCACTGTACCGTAGAGGCGGCCGGGCCGCATTGCCGAGCCCAGACGCACGCAAGCTAAGGCTTACGGCACACCCAACTAGTCAGCCCGCGCAGCGGGCGTATCCGTTAAATCCTAAAAATCCGTTTCAATCTGCGGTCATGGCTCTAGATAAACACGGCATTGCCCGGCGCATCGCGCAGGAAGTGCAAGACGGCTCCTACGTCAACCTTGGCATCGGCATTCCGACGCTGGTAGCCAACTATATACCCCAGGGCATCAACGTCGAGCTGCAAAGCGAAAACGGCCTGCTCGGCATGGGCCCCTTCCCGACCGAGGCCGAGGTAGACCCCGACCTCATCAACGCTGGCAAGCAGACCGTGACGACGCTGCCCGGCTCCAGCATCTTCTCATCGGCCGACTCGTTTGGCATGATACGCGGCGAGCACGTCGACCTCACCATCCTGGGGGCGATGGAAGTGAGCGAGCGCGGCGACATCGCCAACTGGAAAATCCCCGGCAAGATGGTGAAGGGCATGGGCGGGGCGATGGACCTCGTGGCCTCGGCCAAGAACATCATCGTGGCCATGCAGCACGTGGCCCGCGACGGCAGCAGCAAGCTATTGGCCGACTGCACGCTACCCATCACCGGATTGCGCTGCGTGAAAAAAATCGTGACCGAGCTGGCCGTGCTCGACGTCACGCCCGATGGCTTCGTGCTGCGCGAGCGCGCCCCCGGCGTGAGCGTAGCCCAGATACGGGCCGCCACGGCGGGCCGGCTGGTGGTGCCGGATGGCGACGAGGCCGTGCCCGAAATGACGGGCGTGTAGGCTGAGGCCATCGCTAATCCACTTGGCCTTCTTATTTTTAAAGGCGCAACTCGTGGAGTTGCGCCTTTCTTTTTTTATTCCCGCCTAGAATGATTAAACCACTACTTTTTGGTGTTAGTGTGAGCCTGTCCCTGTCCACGGCCGCCCAGGCCCAGACGTCGCCCAGCATCGACCGCACCGACATGCCGGCCGTATCCACAAATACCCCCGTGGACTCGCTGCGGCTTAGCCAGGCCGCGCCCACGCTGCCGGCCGCGGCCCCGCCCCTCTCGCGCCGGGGCGCTAACCAGACCTGGAATTACAGTACCCTCGTGGCCACGTCGCAGACGGTGGACCGCTACATCTCGGTAACGGCCACGGGCTCGGCTTTTTACCAATTTGCGTTTGGGTTGCTGGGCGGCGTAAACCGGGCCACGGTAGCCTCGCCCGAGCCCATTCCGGTGGGGGCCGGGGTGCTGCCCATCTCCGACCCGTATCAGTTCTACGCCGTATCGGCGGCCTCGGCGGCGGCGCAGGATTACCGCTCGGTAGGCTTTGGGGGTACGCTGGCGGGCTTGCAGGTGCCCGTCACGTACCGGAGCCAGGCCGAGCAGGACATCATCTACCGCTTTCCGGTCAGCTTCGCCAGCCTGCCCGATTCCAGCCGCTCGTTCTTCGAAACTCCGGCCGCCGCCGCCGCCACCGGCTACCTCAACCGCAAGCGCAAGCGCGTAAACCGCGTCGATGCCTGGGGCACGCTCACCACGCCATTTGGCACGTTTCAAACGGTACGCATCGTGAGCAAGCTCATCGACCACGACAGCATTGCCTTCGGCGGCCTGCCTGGCCTTGGCTTTGATGTGCCCGTTACCCGCGAATACAAGTGGCTGGCTAAGACTCACCACGTGCCGCTGCTCACCATCACCACCCAGCAAGTCGGCACCACCGAAACCATCACGGCCGTGCAATACCGCGACATCTACCGCCGCTTTGTGACGCTGGGTGGCCGCGACGCGGCCACCGAGGCCGCCCTCAGCGCCTTCCCCAACCCTTCGACCGCCGGCGAGGCCGTGCGCCTGACGGTGTCCGCCGGCAGCGGCCCGCTCACGGTGGCCGCTACCGATTTGCTGGGGCGGCAGGTGTTCAGCCGCAGCTTCGGCAGCACGGCAGGTACCACACTCACGCTGGAGGCCAGTGCCTTCGGCAGCTTCCGGGGCGTACTACTATTGACCGTGACCACGGCCCAGGGCACGGCTACCCGGCGCGTGGTACGTGAGTAGCGCCTTCTACCATCGGCTAGCCATTGCCATCACGCAGTAGGGTGCGGGGCTGGCCCCCGCCCGTCGTTGTTCAGAGTTGATATAAACTGAACAACG
>CAXYJY010000013.1:0-14777 GCA_964277755.1 uncultured Hymenobacter sp. | reverse complement strand
GTTCGACTTGCATGTATTAGGCCTGCCGCTAGCGTTCATCCTGAGCCAGGATCAAACTCTCCATTGTAAAATATTCCTACACCCATGCGAACATGGGCTGATGTCGAGTGCTATCCTTGCTCGTATTATTGACGTTTTTAATTCGTGTCGTTTGGTTGTGTCATGCCTAGCAGGCTTGCGCTTGCTAGCGTGACTCCTCACGTTTTATCTATTTCCAACATTCAAAGAACGATTGTTGCTTCCATTTGAGGCAACTTGGTGGGCTGTGTGAGAAACCCGTTTCGCTGTTTGCAGCGCCCTGTTTGTGATTGGGAGTGCAAAGGTAGCTAAATTTTCTGACTTTCCAAATCTGAAGTGAAAAATTTTTAAGTTTTTCTTATCTCGTTTTTTTAGTCTAACCGCCTCCTGTTGAAGCGGGGTGCAAAGGTAAGGAGGGCTTTTCTGACTTTGCAAGAGGTTCGAAAAATTTCTTTTTCTAGGTCTTGCGGAGGCGGCACGGTGCGTAAGACACGCGGGCCAGCCGGGGAGTTCCATGGGCTTTGCTTTTTATCTGGGAGACTTGCGTTTTTCCAGGTTTCCAGCGGGCCTGTTGCCGTTTGGGACTGCAAAGGTAGGACGACTTTTTGGGCGGGCAAGCAGTGGCTTACGAAATAAGGTATGCGTGGGTTGTAAGTAGCTGGGTTTGGGGAAGAAAAAATGCTGTGATACCCGGCCATCTTTTTACATTAGCAGTGACTATTTCTTAACTCGCAACGACTTTGAACTGACTATCAATGGGTTTCATATCAAACATAAAGCGGCTGCTAGGTTTTTCAGAAACGGTTGCATCGGTTGAAACGACGACTGCCCCCGAAGCACTTGTTATTGAACAAGCATTTCAGAGGCAGCTGCAGCAGCAAATAGCCCTACAGTCTATCGACTTAGCTATCAAGGCAGATGAAAAGACGCTTTCTTTTTACGACGGTGAGCTTGTGTTGGAAAGCGACGTATTTGAGAGAACCGAGCATCCTAACGCAGTAGTTTATGGGCTTCGGCTGTGCCTTATTCACAAACGCTTTTTTCCAACGGGCATTGTTGACTGCTTGGCTGGCATTGGGAGCACGGATGCGGAAGCGATAGAAGCTGGCGCTCGCAACTATGTCGGGAGTGTCTTCTCAGTCGTAATAGAGGCGCTAGCGGGAGGCTACGAACCGTTATTAGATTTTAGAACCGAGGATGGTGCTTTATGGCATACTATGCTAGGCCCGCTCCATGTGCAGGGGATTTGGGCAACGCGCTCGGCTGAATTAGATGACACTCTGTTTCTTGAACTCCTTAAACCTCTTCTATTGCCGCAGTTTGAGCTTCAAACTTTTCATTGGTTGAAGCTCTATATAAGCCGGCAGCCAAGCGGCGAGTTTATCGGGGACTGCTTTTTTGACAATGCTCCTTGGGCCGAAGGGGTCGAGAAGCTAAAAGAACTGGCGGCACAATGGCCTGAGCAAGGTGCCTTTGCAGGGCAGAAGCAATTTATCATGTTTCGCAACTGCCCTGCTACTGACTTAACGGAAAAGTGTGCTCACTCTATCCGGGCCGACGCTGACGATGCGGATGGGCACTTGCAGCTCCTTTTCGAGGAAGGCTAGGTAGTCTTGCAGGGGCTGGGGGAACTGGGCGGCGTCGGTGACGTGGGTGAGGTCGGTGTTCCAGCCGGGGATGGCCTGGTACTCGGGGGTGATGGTTTCGAGCTGGCCGGGGTCGGGCAAGTTGGCGGTGCTTTCGCCGGTGGCGGTGCGGTAGTGGGTGCAGGCCTGGATTTCGGCGAAGCCATCGAGCACGTCGGCTTTCATGAGGTGCAGCTCGGTGACGCCGTTGAGCATGATGGCGTAGCGCAGGGCGGGCAGGTCTATCCAGCCGGTGCGGCGGGGGCGGCCGGTGGTGGAGCCAAACTCGCGGCCAGCCTGACGGATTTGCTCGCCGACTTCGTCGTTGAGCTCTGTGGGGAAGGGGCCGCTACCGACGCGGGTGCAATAGGCTTTGGTAATACCGTATACCTTGTCGATATGGCGGGGCGCGATGCCGAGACCGGTGCAGGCACCGGCGGCGATGGTGCTCGACGAGGTAACGTAGGGGTAGGTGCCGAAGTCAATATCAAGCAGCGAGCCCTGAGCCCCTTCGGCGAGAATGCGCTTGCCTTGCTTCAGCAGGTCGTTGAGTAGGTATTCGGTGTCGATGATTTGCAGGGTGCGCAGGAACTCGATGGCGGAGAAGAAGTCGGCTTCGAACTCGGCAATTTCCAGCTCCTTGCCGTAGTGGCCGGCGATGCTGGCGTGGTGGGCTACGGCTTCCTTATAACGCGCCTGAAAATCGGGCAGCAGAATGTGGCTGACGCGCAAACCCACGCGGCCGATTTTATCGGAGTAGGTGGGGCCGATGCCTTTGAGGGTGCTGCCGATTTTGGTGTTGCCGCGGGCTTCTTCGCTGATGCGGTCGAGGGCGCGGTGGCTGGGCAGGATGAGCTGGGCCTTTTTGGAGAGGTAGAGGTTTTGGCTCCAGTCCACTCCCCTATCGGTCAGTTTTTGCAGCTCGCCGCGGAATACGACCGGGTCGAGGACCACGCCGTTGCCGACTACGTTGAGGATGTGGGGGTGGAAGATGCCGCTCGGCACCTGGTGCAGCACGTGCTTCTGGCCGTCGAAGGTGAGGGTGTGGCCGGCGTTGGGGCCACCCTGGAAGCGGGCTACGGCATCGTAGGTGGGCGCTAATACGTCTACGATTTTACCTTTTCCTTCGTCGCCCCACTGGAGGCCTACTAGTACGTCTACGGGCATTTTTTTGGTTGTATCTCTCCTTGCGTGGCGCCTTACCCCCCGGCCCCCTCTCCGAAAAGGAGAGGGGGAGCCGGACGATTTCTTGTTAGTTTGGAGGGGTTTTGAAATTTATGGCAAAAAAATAGCCGCCTAGGAGGCGGCTACGGTTAACTGTTGGCGGGCAGCGGCTTGGTCGGCGGCTACGGTGAAAATGTTATTCAGCTTGGTGAGCGCCAGCATTTTCTTGGGGTGGTCGGCGGGGTTGATGAGCACCATCTCACCGCCGCGGCTGCGGAACTTGGTGAGCAGCGACACCAGCACGCCGATGCCGGTGCTGTTGATGTAACGGATGCCTGAGAGGTCGACGGCGCAGTTGGTGACGGCCTCGCCCAGGTACTCGTTTACCGAGTCGAGGAGCTGCTGGGTATCGGGGCTCCCGATGAGGTCGCCGGTGAGGGTGAGGTAGAGAACGCCGTCGGCGAGGGTGCTGGTGGTGGTCATCTACCTTACTATTTTACGGGCTCGGAGGCGGGGTGGGCGGCGGCTTTGGCGCGGCAATCGCCGCAAATGCCATACAAATTTAGGGAGTGATGCAGAATATGAAAATTCAGCAGGTCGCCGACCATCGTTTGGATGCCGTGGATACGGGGGTCGCAAAACTCGACCACCTTGTGGCACTCGGTGCAAATGACGTGGTCGTGCTGGCGGTAGCCGTAACTTTTTTCGTACTGCGCGAGGTTGCGGCCAAACTGGTGCTTACTCACAAGACCTTGCTCCACAAGCAAATCCAGGGTATTGTACACCGTGGCGCGGCTCACCTGGAGGTTGCGCTCTTTCATACCGGCGTAGAGCTCTTCGACATCGAAGTGGCCCGAGCGGGCGTAGATTTCTTCGAGGATGGCGTAGCGCTCGGCGGTTTTGCGGAGGCCTTTATTTTCGAGGTGGGCGGTGAAGATTTTCTTGACTTCTTCGAGGCGGTCAGTGTTCAGCGTGGCCTGGCTGGCAGCGCTGGGCGCGTGGCGCGCGGCATAGCCCACTTCGGTAGAGCCGCCGAGGCTGGAACCAGGGCCGCTGGTGGGCACCGGCGCGGGTGGGGCGTGGAGGTCGGTTTTCACGATAATTACTCGTTATTATAGTATCAGTGACTTGGCTAGCGTTACGACAAAGTTACTACCGCTAAGATTCCTACCTAAGCTGAGGCTATTCGGCCGTAGCCGGGCGGGCCAGGGCGGCTACCGCCAAGCCCATTAAAGCGATGATGGCGAACGACACCCGCAAATTGGTAGCACCCGCCACCAGCCCGATAAGCGGCGGCCCCAGCAAAAAGCCCGCAAAGCCCACTGTAGACACCGCCGCTAGCGCCACGCCGGCCGGCATGGTGCGCGAGCGGCCCGCCGCGCTGTACACCAGCGGCACCACCGACGACACCCCTAGGCCTACTAGCATAAAGCCGATGGACGCGACCAGCAGCGTCGGAAACGCCACAGCAATAGACAAGCCCGCTGTAGTCAACAATCCGCTGAGCTGCAAGGTGCGTGAGCGGCCAAACGTATCGGTAAACCAGTCGGCGATGAAGCGGCCGGTCGCCATCATGGCCATAAAGACTGAGAAGCCAATGCCTACCTGCGCTTTTTCGGCCAGCACTACCTTCTTGAAATACACGCCGCTCCAATCGAACATAGTGCCTTCGGAGAGCAGCGAGCAAAAGGCCAGCACGCCCAAGAGCATCAGGCCTTTATCGGGCAGCACGAAAATCGGCTGGTCGGCGGGGCTGGGGGCATCGGCGGGCACCAGGTAGGGGCGCATCAGGGCCACGCCCAGCCAGATGAACGCGGCCATGCCCGTGAAATGCTGGAACGGCGAAATACCCCAGCCTATCATGGCCGTACCTAGAGCCGCTCCCAAGAAGCCGGCCAAGCTCCAGATACCGTGAAAAGTAGCCAGGATGGACTTGCCGTAGATGGCCTCTACTCCTACTCCTTGAGTATTGACGCTGATGTTGGCCATGTTGCTGCCGAAGCCGAACAGCACCAGCGCGGCCAGCAATTGCGGCACGTTTTGGGCGAGTCCTAACAGCGGTAGCGCGCCCGAGTAGAGCAACACGGCCAGCACCGTCATGGTGCGGCTGCCGTGCCTAGCCACCAGCCAGCCCGTGATGGGTAGCGACGCGATGAGGCCCACCGGCACCGCCAGTAGCACGCCGCCCAGCTCGGTTTCGGAGAGGTGCAGCTTTTGCTGTACCGTGGGGATGCGCGAGGCCCAAGTCGAGAAACATAGGCCTTGCAGTAGAAAAGAGGCGCTCACGGCCAGCCGATGCACGTGGCGCGGCCGAGTAACGGCAATGGAAGCTTGCATACAACGACTACGCCCGGCGGGCGCAGTAGCCTAGGTGCCGAAGCAGCCCAAGGATTTAACTAAATGAATTTATTGCGAATTGAGAATGAGTACGATGGGAATTTCTGCCGCTACCAACAACAGAGGGCGGGATTACATTTCGAAATACAGCGGATAATGATTGGCGCAGCCAGGGTTAAAAGCGGCCTGACATAGTGGGCAGCTACTTTCGCAGGCCAGGTATTCACTGATGCTCAACGTACTGCGACAGTTACCACACAAAATGGCTTCGGCGTTGCGCTCGGTTTTCTTCCACACAACCGGCGCGTGGCCCGCTAGTTCGCGGTGGCACTCGATGCAAGCGTAAAACGTGCCGCAGCACTTGTGCTTGATGGCAATAATATCGCGCTCAGAATGGTAGTGCGCGCATTGGGTACAGGCGTTCACGCCGCGGCCGTGGACTTGCATGTTGTTAGCAATAGCCATTTATGAATCGAACCGCTCTACTTGCAGCACGCCGTTGACCCGGCTGAGGCGCTGAATGAGCTTATTGAGATGGTCGGTGTCGTTGACGAAAACCAGGATTTGTCCTTCAAAAAAACCATCATTGGCCTCCACCGTGATGGAGCGCATATTCACCTTCAAGGCCGTTGATATAATGCGTGTTACGTCGTTTACGATACCTACGCGGTCGGAGCCTTTGAAGCGGATGCCGGCCAGGAAGGCTAGTTCGAGCTGGTCGGTCCACTTGGCGCGCACGATGCGGTTGCCGTAGTTCGACATCAAGTCCACCGCGCGGTGGCAGCTGGTGCGGTGGATGATAAGGCCGGTTTCGGTTTCGAAGCCAAACACGTCGTCGCCGGGGATGGGGTTGCAGCAGCGCGCCAGGCTGTGGTTGAACTTGTCGGTGCGCTCGCCGACTACCAGCATATTGGGGTGCAAACCCCTGATTTTCTGTATTTCACTGTCGAATTTCTTCGGCTCCAGCACCGAGGGGCGCGGCGAAATAAAGCCCTCCTGCCGAAACAGGTTTTCCCGGATTTCGCGGCCGTCGAGCTGCCCCATCGCCAGGCGAAAGTAAAATTCCTGGGGCGTGGGCGCGTTGAAATAAGTCAGCACCCGCTGAAAGTTTTCGGGCGTGTTCTCAACCCCAATCAGCTCCAACCGCTTTTCGTAGATGAACTTGCCATCGTCGGCCTTCGAGCGCTTGTCGTCGCGCAGAAAATCCTTGATGCGCGTCTTGGCCTTGCTGGTAATCACGTAGTTGAGCCAGTCGGCGGTAGGCTTTTGCTTGTGCGAGGTCAGAATCTCGACCTGGTCGCCGTTGCGCAGCTTGTAGCTGAAAGGCTCCAGTTTTTGGTTGACTTTGGCCCCCAGGCAGCGCAGGCCGATGTGGGTGTGAATGTCGAACGCAAAATCGAGCGCAGTGGCCTTTTCGGGCAAAATGACGAGCTTACCCTTCGGCGTGAAGGTGTAAACCTCCTTCACGAAAAGGTTTTGCCGGAATTCGTCCATGAATTCCAGCGCGCTGGAATTGTTGGTTTCCAGCATTTCGCGCACGCGGTTTACCCAGGCTTCGAGTGTGCTCTCGGGCTGGAGACTGCCCGTGTCCTTGTATTTCCAGTGGGCGGCGTAGCCTTTTTCGGCGATGTCGTCCATGCGCCGCGAGCGGATTTGCACCTCCACCCACTGGCCGGGGTGCGACATCACGGTGGTGTGCAGGCTCTCGTAGCCGTTGGCTTTGGGCGTGCTCACCCAGTCGCGCAGGCGGTCGGGGTTGGGCTGGTAAAAGTCGGTTACAATAGAATAAACCTGCCAACAGGCAGCCTTTTCCTGGTCGTGCGGCACGTCGAGAATAATGCGAATGGCAAACAGGTCGTAGACCTCCTCGAAGGTCACGTTTTGCTTGCGCATCTTCTTGAGAATCGAGTAGATGCTCTTGGGCCGGCCTTTTATTTCGTAGCTAAAGCCCTGGGCTTTCAGCTCCTCATCGATGGGCTGCACAAACTCCTTGATGAAGCGATTGCGGGCGCTCTGGCTTTGCTTAATCTTACCTTTCAGGTCGGCATAAATTTCCGTATCGGTATACTTGAGGTGCAAATCCTCCAACTCCGTTTTGATGGCGTAGAGCCCCAAGCGGTGCGCCAGCGGGGCGTAGAGGTAGATGGTTTCCGACGCTATTTTGAGTTGCTTGTGGCGCGGCATCGAGTCAAGCGTCCGCATGTTGTGCAGGCGGTCGGCGAGCTTGATGAGGATAACGCGCACGTCTTCGCTCAGCGTGAGAAGCATCTTGCGGAAGTTCTCGGCTTGCTCGCTCGTGCCTTGCTCGAAGACGCCCGAAATCTTGGTGAGGCCGTCCACGATGCGGGCCACTTTGGGGCCAAAATCGCGCTCTACGTCGCTGATTTCGGTGGGCGTGTCTTCTACTACGTCGTGCAAAAGCGCCGCCACGATACTGGTTGTACCCAGGCCGATTTCCTCCACCGCAATCTGGGCCACGGCCAACGGGTGCAGAATGTATGGTTCGCCCGATTTGCGGCGCATGTCTTTGTGCGCCTCCAGGCTTTGGTTGAAGGCTTTCTTAATCAGCTTAGCATCATTGCCTTGCAAGTAGGGTTTGGCGGTGCGCAGCAGGCGGCGGTACTGGCGCAGGATTTCCTGGCGTTCAGCTTCGAGGTCGATAACGGGAGGCATAGTACTGCAACTAACGATAAGAAGAGCGGAAAAGTAGCCACCGTAGCACTAAGCTCCAGCTTGGCGAATCATCGGGGCAGGCATAGTATAGCCTTATTCTCAAACTAAAAGCCCAGAGAAAACGGGTCATACTGAACGCAGTGAAGCATCTCTAGCGCTTCCTCCAAGCCGTTCAATGAGGCGATAGAGATGCTTCACTGCGTTCAGCATGACCCGTTTTTATATATTTCTTTATTGGGAACAAGTTCCGTATCCTGTCAACGCCTCACTAAGCCGGAGCCCAGTATCATATCCCTTGCATAGCCCCGAAATGCTATGTACCTTTGCGGCCCCGCAGCGAATGGCGACGGGGCACCCAAACAAGCGGATGTGGCGAAATTGGTAGACGCGCCAGATTTAGGCTCTGGTTCCTTACGGTGTGTGGGTTCGAGTCCCTCCATCCGCACTTGTTTTAACAAAACAGGCCCCTGGCTAAGTAGTTAGGGGCTTTTTTTTAACCTTTCCCGACTGGCAAGCACCAGCTTGCTCCCACCGTTTTGAATATTACGCTTGACCGCAATGAGGAGCAGCTAACCGGGCTGCTGAACGTGCATCTCGACGAGGCTGATTACAGCGACGCCGTAGAAAAGCAAATCAAGGAAACCAGCAAAAAAGCGCAGTTCAAGGGTTTCCGCCCCGGCAAAGTGCCGGCTGGCCTGGTGCGCAAAATGTATGGCAAAGGCATTCTGGCCGACGAAATCAACCGCCTGCTGGGCCAAAGCGTTGACTCGTACCTGAAGGAGAACAACGTAAAAATCCTGGGCGAGCCGCTGCCGGTGCCGAGCGATGTCGATTTCGACACTGCCAAGTCATTCGACTTCCAGTTCGAGCTGGGCTTGCTGCCCGACTTCGAGCTGCCCGCCGACCAGCAGTTGGAAATTAAGCGCTCGGCCGTGAGCATCGACGATGCTACCCTGGCCGAAACCAACGAGCAGATTACCCGCCAGTTTGGCGAAACCACCAACCCCGAAACCTCGGAGGCCAACGACTACCTACTGGGCAAGCTGAAAAAGGCTGGCGAGGAAGGCGAAGGCCAGAACGTGCTGTTGCCCATCAACAAGGTGACCAACGGCCAGGAGCAGTTCGTGGGCGTGAAAGCCGGCGACACCATCACGTTTGACCTGAGCGCGGCCTTCGGCGGCGACGCCAGCGCCATCCGCAACTTCACCGGCATGAGCCGTGAGGAAGCCGGCCAGGTGTCGGGCGACTACGAGCTGGAAGTTGAGAAAATCAATCGCACGGCCGCCCCGGAGGAAAACCAGGAGCTGTTCGACAAAGTATTCGGCCCCGAGACGGTTTCTTCGAAAGAAGAATTCGACGCTAAAATCCGTGAGACCATCCAGCAGAACTACGACCGTGAGTCGGATAACCTGGTGAATCGCAAGCTCATCGACGCGCTGATTGACAACACGACCATTCAGATTCCGACCGAGTTCTTCAAAAAGTGGCTGGTGCGCGCCAACGAAGGCAAGCTCGACGCCGCTACCGTGGAGCAGCACTACTTGGACTACGAGCGCGAGCTGAAGTGGAGCCTCATCCGCAACAAAGTGGTGGAAGACATGGGCCTCAAAGTAGAGACCGATGAAATCCGCAACCGCGTGCTGGACAAGATTCTGGGCCAGTTTGGCGGCGGCATGCAGCTGACCGACGAGATGCGCCAGGGCATGGTTGGTTTTGCTGACAACTACCTCAAGCAGGAGAACGGCAAAAACTACGTGCAGGAATACGAGGCCATTCTGGCAGAGAAAGTAGTAGAGGCCCTGCGTGGCAAAGTTGTTGTTACGGATGAACCCGTAACGGCCGAAGAATTCCGCAACCAAAACGAGGGGTAATACTCTCTTTTGATTGAGATGAAAAGCCTTTACGCCTCGCGTAAGGGCTTTTTTGTTGTACCGTGGACCCTGCGGGTCCGCGCGTGGATTAGTTAAATAGCAACTTCACACACGCGGACCCACAGGGTCCACGGTACCGCACAACATTCGGCCGCCGTGCCCGTCTTTATGTTTTGAACATGGGCTAAGCGCAGATGCTTACCCTACACTTTTATCCCAATGCTGAATAAACAAGAATTTCGCAAATTTGCCGTTAAGCACCAGGGGCTTAACGGGTTGGGCGTTGACCAATACATCCAGAGTGTAGAAGGCCAGACCCGCAACGGGCTGATACTGCCCACCGGCATGACCCGCTCGGTAATCGAGGAGCGCCCCACGCGCTTCGCGGAGATTGACGTCTTCTCGCGCCTCATCATGGACCGCATCGTGTTCCTGGGTACGGCCGTGGACGACTACATCGCCAACATCCTGACGGCGCAGATGCTATTTCTGGAATCGGTTGATGCTAAGAAGGATATCCTATTGTACATCAACTCGCCCGGTGGCTCGGTATATGCTGGCCTCGGCATCTACGACACCATGCAGTACGTGAACCCCGACGTGGCTACCATCTGCACGGGCCTCGCGGCTTCGATGGGTGCCGTGCTACTCGCCGGTGGTGCCAAGGACAAGCGTTCGGCCCTGCCCCACGCTCGCGTAATGATTCACCAGCCCTCGGGCGGCGCGCAAGGTCAGTCGACCGACATCGAGATTACGGCCCGCGAGATTCTGAAGCTCAAGAAGGAACTGTATGACATTCTGGCAAAACACTCGGGCAAGACGTACCAGGAAATCTACGACAATTCGGAGCGCGACTACTGGATGCGTGCCGACGAGGCCAAAGAGTACGGCCTGATTGACGAAGTGCTGGAGAAAAAAGCCGCCTAGACCGCAGATTCAAACGGATTTCTAGGATTTAACGGATACGCCTGCTGCGCAGGCTGGCTATTCAATGTAAAAAATGCCCTGGCTTTGCGGCCAGGGCATTTTTTATGGGCGGTGGGTGTACCGTGTACCCTGTGGGTCCGCGCGTGGGTAGGTAGCGCTGCCATGTTAGACTATTTACTCGCGGACTCGCAGGGTCCACGGTACATTTATTTCCACCCCAGCGCCTGCTTGATGCGGGCGTAAATTTCCGTATTTTGGTACATGCCGGTGAACAGCTCGCTGCCGGGGCCGTAGGCGAAGACGGGGACCATCACGGCGGAATGCTTATTGGTAGAGAAGCGGGCGGTTACCTGGCCTTCGGACATACCACCGTCAATGATGCTGTAGCCGCCGGTTTCGTGGTCGGCGGTGACGACGACGAGGGTTTCGCCGTTGGCGGCGGCGAAGGCGAAGGCGCGGCCTACCTGCTGGTCGAAGTCGAGGACTTCCTGCACGTTGTAGGTCGTGTTGTTGAAGTGGCCAGCATCGTCGATTTGCGAGCCTTCTATCATCAGGAAAAAGCCATTTTTGTTGCGGCCGAGCAGGTCGAGGGCTTTGCTGACGCCGAGGTTCATGTAGGCGGCGGTGCGCTCGGGCATCCGGGGCGGACCGGTTTCGGCGAGCAGGGCGATGGCCTTGGGCGAAGTAAGGGCTTGGGCAGCGGCGGGCGTGGTGGCTACCTGGTAGCCCTGGGCGCGGTACTGGGCCAGCAGGTCTACGCCATCCTGGCGGTGGGCGAAGTACTTGAGGCCGCCCGCGTACATGAAATCGATGGGCGCGGCCGGGAACTTGGCGGCGATGGCCTCGGGCTGGTTGCGGTCGGGGTGGGTGATGGCGAAAGCGGCGGGCGTGGCATCGGTCAGTTCGCAGGCTGCCACCAGGCCGGTGGACTTACCGTACTCGCGCGCGTCCCACATGATGCTGCGGAAGGTGTAGCCCGCCGAATCGACGCCGAGGGCGGCGTTGTAGGTCTTGTGGCCGGTGGCCATCGCGGTGGCGCTGGCGGCCGAATCGGTTATTTTGCCATACTGGTTGCAGGTGATGGACAGGCCGGTGGCCTGCGCCTGCTGCATGTAGAGCTGGCCGTGGTTGGCAATGAGGCCACCCGTAACCTGGGCCGGGCCCATGCCATCCCCGATGAGCAGAATGACGTTTTTAATCGGCTTGCGCGGGCCGACATAAGGCTTGAGCGTGGGCACGGCGTAGGCCGGCGGAGCAGCCGCGTACTCGCGCTTGTAAAGCGGCTCTTCGGCGGGCGGAGCCTTGTCGGGCTGGTGCTTGATGGCCTCGATAACGGCGCTACGGGCGGGGGGCGTAGCGGACGTTTGGGCGGGCGTTTGGGCGTGGGCGGCGGCAGCAGCGAGGCTGCTCAGCAGCAGCAGCTTATGATTTAGCTTGGGCATCAATAATTTGTTTTAATTCGGCTAGCTCATCGGCCCCGACCAGCACGGCGGGGTAGCGGAGCAGGGCGGCCCATACGGCGCGGCGCTGGGCAGGCGTGGCGGCGGGCGTGTTCCAGAAGCGGATTTTTTGGCCGGTGCGCTGGGCCTCGTCGCTCCAGGCGCGCAGGCGGGCGGCCTCGGCGGCGGGCTGGGGGCCTAGGCCGTTCCATTTGAAATAATGGGCCCAGTCGCCATTCACGGTGCAGATAGCAGGGGCTTGGCCAGGGCCGAGGTCGGCCAGTTGGCCATCCAGAAAAACCAGCCGGTCAGGGTCGGCCAGCACTTCGGCGCGCGGGTAGCCGCCCGTGAGGATGACGCGCACGCCGGCCGGGCGCAAGTGGCTGGGCGTGGAAAGCAGGTCGCGGTAGCGGGCCAATACCTGCCGCAGCCGGGCATAGGTGGCGGGGCCGTCGTTCTTAAAATCAACAAACAGCCACGGCTCGGCGGGCTGGGTGTAGAAGCCTTGCGTTTGCTGGATTTTGCGCAGCGGGTCGAGGTAGAGACTTTGCAGGGTGTTGGCGCGGCGCAGGGCTAGGCGCTCGTGACCCACTTGCAGAGTCGTGTCGATTAGAAATACATCGGCTTCTACGCTTTTGAAGCCTAGCTGGAGGGCGTCGTAGAGTGGGTGCGGCCGCCAGTAGTCGTTGTGCGAGTGGCCCTGGTGCAGGGGATTGGCGGGGTGGAAGGTGGGGAGGAGGACGAGGAGGGCGGCGAGGAGGAGTTTCATGGAAGGGGATGCCCGTCAGACGCTCAACCTCACCCCCGGCCCCCTCTTCTTGGGGAGAGGGGGAGCCTGACGACTGCTTACGTTAGTTTACGTTTGCTTACATTCGGCTCCCCCTCTCCCCAAGGAGAGGGGGCCGGGGGGTGAGGTCGCACGCCTGGCGAGGCTTCAACGTGGGAAACGCGCGGACCCGCAGGGTCCACGGTACAGTGCTACCACCCCTGATTCTGCTGAATCTGCGAGTTCACCACGTCGTTCGGCGGGATGGGCCACACGTTATGAATAGCGGGGTTGAAGGTGCGCGCCGGCCACACGGTCACGACGGTGAAGGTCGAGTTCGGGTCGTTCTTGTTGGCGTAGTTGCGGCCGGTCTGGGGCTGGGCGTAGGTGGCCTGGGCGTCGCCCCAGCGCACGAGGTCGGCGTGGCGGTCGGCAAATTCGCCGGCTAGCTCTACGCGGCGCTCTTGCTTGAGGTCGGCGAGGGTAGCGCCGGTTTTGGGAGCCAGGCCGGCGCGCTGGCGCACGGCATTCAGGGCCACGTCGCCGCTCTTGCCCTGGCGAATTTGGGCCTCGGCCTTCAGCAGCAGCACCTCGGCGTAGCGCATAATCGGCACGTTGAGGTCGGTAGTGGGCTTGTCACCGTTGGCGTTGAGGTGGTCGCTCACGGGCGTGGCGAAGGGCTCCATGTACTTATTGAACTGGAAGCCCGTCAGCGAGTTGCTCGATGCATACTGGCGCGTCTGGCCCAGGTACTGGAAGGTATCGCCAAACGACAAAATAGTAGCCCCGCGGCGCGGGTCGCCGGCCTCGAACGCCTGGTACAGCTCCAGCGTGGGGTGGAAGTAGCCCCAGCCGTTGTATTGGCCCCAGCCCTTGTTTTCGAGCAGCACGCCGGGCAGGATGCTGCCATCCTGCTTGCCCGACACTACCGACCAGATGTATTCTTTCGACCAGTTGTTCTTGATGGTGAATACGCTGCGGAAGTCGCTGCTGGGCTGGCCGGTATTGATGAGCCCGCGGCCCGAGCCGGAGTTGGCCACGGCATCGGCGGCGGCTTCGGCAGCGGCCCACTTGGTGTTGTCGTACTGCGCCCAGTAGGCGTAGGTCTTGGTGAGGTAGGCGAGTGCGGCGTCTTTGTGGGCGCGGCCCAGGTCGGCGGCCTGGTAAGTGGTGAAGAGCGGCAGCAAGCTAGCGGCTTTCTGGAAATCCTGCTCCATCAGCTTGTAGTTCTCGATGACGCTGGCGGGGCGCGGAAACAGCGCCTGGTCCATGTTGGCCTCGGTCACGATGGGCACGCCGGCGCGCTGGTCGCCGTAGCGGGTGGCGATGTGGAAGTAGCTGAACCCGCGCATAAAGTACGCCTCGCCCAAAATGCGGTTCTTGAGGCTGCTGCTGATGTTCATGCCGGGCACGTTTTTCAGCACCTCGTTGCAGCGCCGGATAACGCGGTACGAGTAGCCGTACATCTTGTTGATGTCGCCCTCCGAGCCGGTGGCCGTGAAGTTGCGGGTGTTGGCGGCGGTGGCGCGGGTGCGGCCGGTCACCATGTCATCCGAGGCATTGATAAGCCAGAAGAAGCCCCGGCCGAACATGTCATCGTTGTTCATGTAGCCATACAGGGCCGTGGAGGCGGCCACGGCATCAGCCTCGCTCTGCCAGAAGTTGGCATACGTAACCGTGCCCTGCGGCGTGAGGTCGGTGAACTGGTCTTTGCAGCCGGCAGCAGTGCCGAGGAGCAGGGCGGCGCAGATATAGGCGGAGAATTTCATTATTGAGTAGTTGTTAAATTATTTACTATCAAGGTTCGCCGGCCGTGCAACTCCACCCCCGGCCCCTCCCCTCCGGGAGAGGGGAGCCTACCGCAAGCTTGCGTTATTCTGTCGTCCGGCTCCCCTCTCCCGGAGGGGAGGGGCCGGGGGTAGGGTGGAGGCGTCAGTTCCCGTCCGGCTTGGTCACG
>CAXYJY010000012.1:0-3761 GCA_964277755.1 uncultured Hymenobacter sp. | reverse complement strand
GAAGCGATAGAGATGCTTCGGCTCCGCTGCGCTGCGCTCAGCATGACGGACGTTTTTCAAAGTCAATGCACCTCGCCGTTACCACCCGCTTTCTGCTACCCGGCGGCCACCTCGAAGGGCTAGGTCGCTACACCTCCGAAGCCCTGCGCGAGCTGGTGCGCCAGCACCCCGACTGCACGTTTCACTTCCTTTTCGACCGCGCTTTTGATGCGCGCTACCTCTTCGGCCCCAACGTGGTGCCGCACGTGCTCTACCCGCCAGCCCGCCACCCGCTCTTGATGCTGGCCTGGTACGAAGGCGCGGTGGCGTGGTGGCTGCGGCGGCACCGCCCAGCCGCGCTGCTCTCGCCCGAGGGCTTCACGGTGCTGGGCACCCGCACGCCCCGCGTGATGGTGCTGCACGACCTGGCCTACCTGCACCGCCCGCAAGACGTGGCCGGCCTCATGCAGCGCTACTACACGCACTTTATGCCGCGCTTTGCCCGCGCCGCCGAGCAGGTAGTGGCGGTGTCCGAAGCTACCCGCGACGACATCGCCCGGCAGTTTGGCCTGCCGGCCGATGCCATAAAAGTGGCCTACAACGCGCCCGCCGCGCACTTTCGGCCGCAGCCCGAGGCGCGGCAAGCAGCCGTGCGGCAGCAGTTCAGCCAGGGGCGGCCGTACTTTTTATTCGTGGGGGCCTTGCAGCCGCGCAAAAACCTGGGCAACCTGCTGCGGGCTTTTGGCTTGTTTAAGGCACAGGGCGGCAGCCCCGATACGCAGTTGCTCATCGTGGGGCGCGAGGCGTGGCGGGCCGGGCCAATATTTGAGACCTACCAGGCGCTGCCGCCCGAGGTGCAGGCGGCCGTGCGTTTCACGGGCCGGGTAAGCGAGGACGATTTGGCGGGCCTCTATGGGGCGGCGCTGGCTACGGTGTACGTGCCTTTCTTTGAGGGTTTTGGGCTGCCCGTGGTGGAGGCGCAGGCCAGCGGCTGCCCGGTGCTCACGTCCAATTTGTCGTCCTTGCCCGAGGCGGCGGGCGGCGCGGTCGGGGCCCTGCTCTGCGACCCCGGCGTGCCGACGACCATTGCCGAAGGCCTCAGCCAGCTAAACCAGGATGCCGCCCTGCGCGCGCGCCTGCGCGCGGCCGGGCTGGCCAACGTGGCGCGCTTTGCGTGGGCGCGCAGCGCCGAGGTGCTGTGGCGGGCCGTGCAGCAGGCCATCCAAATAGCCCCGGCACGAGCCTGAGCAGCGGCTTATCTTCGCCCCCGATGCACATTCTGCAACTCTGCTTTCGCGTACCCTACCCGCCGCACGATGGCGGGGCCATTGCCATGTATGAGGTGGTGCGGGGCCTGGCCGAGGCCGGCCACCGCGTCACGGTGCTGGCTGTGAATACGCCCAAGCACCACCAGCCCGCTACTGCTCTCGACCACCTCGGCCCCCGCGTGCGCCTGTGCACGGTAGACGTGGACACGCGCCTGCGGCCCCTGGCCGCACTGCGTAATCTGGCGTTCAGCTACTTGCCGTATAACCTGGAGCGCTTCATCAGCCCGGTCCTGCTCGACAGGCTAGTGGAGGTAGTGTTGGCCGAAGCCGTGGACGTAGTGCAGTTTGAGGGCACGTTTGTGGCGTGGTACGCCGGGCAGCTAACCAAGGCGTTGCACGCGCGCGGAATTCCGGCCGCGCAACAGCCAAAATTCGTGCTGCGGGCGCATAATGTGGAGTACACTATCTGGGAGATGCTGGCCAGCCGGGCCGGCAACCCGCTCAAAAAATGGTACTTGCAAAAGCTGGCGCAGCGGCTGAAAGCATTCGAAACAAACATGCTGCACCGCGTCGATGCCGTAGCGGCCATTACGGAGGATGACGCTACCCGCCTGCGGGAGCTGTACTACGCCGAGCGGCCGGCTCCGGTGGCGGCCGCCGTGGTAGCCGCGCGGCCCCACGGCGGTCCCGGCCCGGCCTTTGCGGCTGTGCCGGCCAGCTTCGATTTCAGCCAGTTGCCGCCGGCCGCCGCCCCGCCCCGGCCGCGCACCGTCTTCCTCATCGGCTCGCTCAACTGGCTGCCCAATCTGGAGGGCGTTGATTGGCTGCTGCGCGAAATCTGGCCCCAGGCCCACGCCGAAATGCCTGGCCTGGAGCTGCACATTGCGGGCTCGCACCCACCCGCGCACCTCACGAGCCGGCCCCGGGGCCAAGACAACGTTTTCGTGCACGGGTTTGTGGAGTCGGCGGCGGCCTTCATGCAGCAGCACGAGCTTATGCTGGTGCCGCTGCTCAGTGGCGGCGGCATGCGTGTGAAAGTGGTCGAGGGCCTGGCGCTGGGCAAGGCCATCCTCAGCACCACGCTCGGGGCCGAGGGTATTGCCACCCACGATGGCCAGAACATCGTGCTGCGCGACGCGCCCGCCGCCTGGCTGGCCGCCCTGCGCGACTACTACCACGGCCGCCTGCCGCTCGCCCGCATCGGGCGGGCCGCCGCCCGCACCGCCCACGACCTCTACGACACCCGGCAGGTAACGCAGCGCCTGCTGGCGCTTTATGAGCAGCAGGTGCAGCCCCAGCCAGCGCAGCCGCTGCCATGCTAGCGGCTGCGCTGGGCGCGCTCGTGCTGCTGAGCGGCGGGCTGGTAGCGTATTCCTACGTCGGCTTTCCGCTGCTGCTGAAGGTATTGAGTAGGGGCAAAACCCTGCCCGGCCCGGTGTTTGCGCCCGGTGCGCCCGAGCTGCCGGCCGTGGACATCCTGCTGGCCGCCCACAACGAGCAGGAAGTAATCGAGCAGAAAATCCGCTCCACCTTCGCTACCACCTACCCGCTGGAAAAAGTGCGCCTGCTCGTCGGCTCCGACAATTCCAGTGACCACACCAACGCCCTGCTAGCAAAGCTAACCGCGGAGTTTCCGCAACTACACTTCACCGCCTTCACCGAGCGCCAGGGCAAGCCCGGCGTGATGCAGCACCTCTCAACCCAGGCCACCGCCCCCGTGCTGGTGCTGACGGACGCCAACGTGTTTTTCGGGCCCGACACGCTGTACGAGTTGGTCAAGCACTTCGCCCACCCGCAGGTGGGCCTGGTGGGCGCGGGGGTGCTGGCCCCGCCGGTGCCGGCCGGCACCGGGGCGGGCGTCACGACCCAGGAGAGCGCTTACCTGGCCCGCGAAAACCACTTCAAATACCAGGAAAGCCTAATTTGGGGCGCGGCGATGGGCGCGCACGGCGGGGCTTTCGCGGTGCGGCGGGCGGCCTACACGCCCGCGCCGGTGGGCTTCGTGGTCGATGACTTTTTTATCTCCATGGCCGCGCTGCGGGTCGGCTACCAGGTGCTGCTGAGCCCCGCCGCCCGCGCCACCGAAGACGTGGGCGACCACGCCGCCGAGGAGTTCCGGCGCAAGGCTCGTATCTCGGTTGGTAATTTTCAGAACCTGCACGAGTTCAAGGCTTTGCTATGGCCGCCGTGGCGCGGCGCGGCGCTGGCGTTTTGGTCGCACAAGGGGCTGCGGTGGCTCACGCCGCACCTGCTACTAGTGAGCCTGGCTGCCAATGCGGCGCTGGTGGCGCGGGGCGCGGGCTGGTTTTGGCAACTGGCGCTGGCGGGGCAGCTGGCGCTGCCGCTGCTGGGGCTGCTGGGTGGCGTGCTGCCGCTGGCCGGGCTGCGCTTCGTGCGGCACTTTTACTACATGAACCTGGCCTTGCTGGTGGGCTGGTGGCGCTACGTGCGCGGGCAGCGCTCGGCGGTGTGGCAGCCCACGGCGCGCAATCAGCAGCAAGTTGCGCGGGCGTT
>CAXYJY010000011.1:0-8186 GCA_964277755.1 uncultured Hymenobacter sp. | reverse complement strand
ATGTCCTAACCCTACCCTCCGTGGTTAGGTTTCGGACTTCCGAACCCGGCTTTCGGGCTTGCGGGGCTGGGCCTACTACTCCACCAGTAGGCGGGCAGTTTGCGCCAGTTCGCCGGCTTGCAGGCGCACCAGGTACACACCGGGGGCCAGGCCCGCGAGGTTCACTTGCTGGGTTTGCGCGCCGGCCGCCTGGCGGGCGGGGGTTAGCTGGCGCACGGTCTGGCCGAGCAGGTTTTGCACCGCGATGGTAGCGGTGGTGCCGCTGGGCAGCTCATAGGCCACCGTGGTAGCGCCGCTGGCGGGGTTGGGCACCAGCGAGAGCTTGAGCACGGCAGCGGCCTGGGCGGCCGTGGTGGCGAGCGGCGAAGTCACCTTCTGGCTCGTGTACACGGCGTACTGGCCAGGCTGCAAGGTCATGGACATGGCGGCGCTGGTCACGTTCAGGGCCGTGCCGGTGAGGTAGTTATACCAGGTACCGGTGTTGGGGAAGGTGATGGTGGCCGTTTGGGGCACCACGTCGAAGTTGCCCACGGTCACGGCGCTCAGCGTGGCCGAGGTGATGACGCTGCTTTTCACGGCCACGCCGCCGCCCACGTTCTGGGTGAAGGAGGTGAAATTGGCAAAGGCCGGCTGCTTTTTGAGGGCGATGAGGGCGCGGTAAGTGTCGTAGAGGCGGCGGCGCTCGGTAGTAAGGGCCGCGGGGTGCGCGATGGCGCCCGTGGCGGTGTAGGGCGCCGGGGCGGGCACGCCGCTGGCGTAGTAGTCCCAGCGAATGGGCTTGGCCGAGGTGCGGCAGTTGTTGTCCACGGTGCCGTTATCGCAGGCGTTGATGCTGTAGTCGTAGCCCACTTCGCCAAACTGCCAAATCATGCGCGCGCCCGGCTGGGTGAAGTAGAAGGCCGCCGACATGGCATCGCGCAGCAGGCCCGTCGAGAGGTTTTTGGTACTGTAGCTGCCGCTGGCGTTGCCGTAGGCGGTGTTTTTAAACTGCATCCGCTCCTCGTCGTGGCTTTCCATGTAGGCAATCAGGTTGGGCGCGTTCCAGCCGCGGCCACCCTGGGCGGTGTTGCCGTAGTAGCCCCAGGCCAGGTTCGAGTCGGCAAGCCAGCCCATGGCAGCCTCGGTGTAGTTGTGGTTCTGGTTGCCCCACAGCATCATGCCGTAGTCGGCCAGCGCCTTGCCCTCGGTGTTGTCGGGAAAGTGCTCCAGGATGGGGTACGAACCCGCGTCCACGCTCATCTGGTAGTTGTAGTAATCCTTCCAGATGTCGATGCGCGCCTGGTCGTAATTGGCGTAAGTAGCCGTGGTAGTAGGCGTCTGGGTAAAGCCGCCGGCCAGGTCGAAGCGGTAGCCATCGAGGTGATATTCCTGGAGCCAGAACTTAATCACCTGCTTGGTAAAGTACTTGGTATAAGCGCTCTGGTGGTTGAAGTCGTTGTACACGCTGTAGGGGTGCGGGGCCACGGTATTAAACCACGGGTTGTCGGCGGTGGGGCCGGTCGTGATGTCGCCGTAGAGCTGCACCATTGGGCTCTGGCCGCTGGCGTGGTTAAGCACCATGTCAATCACCACCGCGATGCCACGGCGGTGGCACTCGTCCACGAGGGCTTTCAGCGCGTTTTTGGTGCCGTAGTGCTTGTCGGGGGCGAAGAAAAAGCAGGGGTTGTATCCCCAGCTGTCGTTGCCGTCAAACTCGTTTATCGGCATTAGCTCAATCACGTTCACGCCCAGGCGCTGCACGTAGTTGAGCGTGTCCTTGAGGGTCTGGTAGTCGTGGCGGGCCACGAAGTCGCGCAGCAGCAGCTCATACACCACCATGTTGGTGCGGGCCGGCCGCTGGAAGTTGGGCACGGTCCAGGTGTAGGCCGGCGCGCCCGGTGACAGCACCGACACCAACCCCGTGGTGCTGCCCGTGGGGTAGGCTTTCAAATTCGGGTACGTCACGCTCGGGATGTACTGGTCGTTGCTGGGGTCCAGCACTTTCTCGCAGTACGGGTCGGCGATACGCTTCTGCCCATCCACCAAAAACTGGTAGCTGTACTCCTGGCCGGGCACCAGGTTATCGACCTGCACCCACCAGCGGCCGGTGGCCGCGTCGGTATTCACGGTCGAGGTTTTCTTCATCAAGCCCGCCGCGTTGGTTTGCCAGTTATTAAACTCGCCCAGCACGTAGATAAAGCTCTTATTCGGCGCGGTCAAAGTCAGAATGGCCGACGTACCCCCGTTGATATAGGTGATGCCATCGGCGCTGGCCCCGGTGGGCAGCGCGGCCGTGGTCACGGTGGGCGGCACCAGCACGGTAGTAGTGGCCGACACCGTCGAGCCGCCGCTGGCGGCCGTGATTACCAGCGTATTCACGCCCGGCTGGGTCACGGTTACGTTGGCGGTCAGGGTAGTAGCGTTGGTTTGCTGCGCCACCTGCGTGCCATTGAGCGTGAGGGTGAGCGTAGAAGCGGCCGTAGCAGTAGCGGCCACCGCCACCGAGCTGCCGGCCGTGACCGACGTGCCCGAAACCGGGCTGGTGAAGGCTACCTGCAAGCCGGCATTTACCAGGATGTCCGCGCCGTTCGGGCCTTTGCCCTCGGGCGTGCCGGTAGCCCCGCGAAACA
The DNA here is from genome assembly GCA_964277755.1 of uncultured Hymenobacter sp. Classification (GTDB taxonomy): domain Bacteria; phylum Bacteroidota; class Bacteroidia; order Cytophagales; family Hymenobacteraceae; genus Hymenobacter. Next base: position 5,577 of record CAXYJY010000011.1, on the reverse strand, counting down.
CCATCGCCAGCTTGCGCAGGCTTTCGCCGGTAGCGGCGGCAAAGCCGGGATAAAACGTGCGCGGCGTGAAGCTAATGCTGTACTTGTGGTTGCCGAGGGCCGTCATTTTCTCGGCCGCGATGGGCACGTTGTAGTTGTTGCCCACCACGTAGCGCCAGTTGGTATCGTTGGCGCTGAGGTTGGTAATGACGCCCGTCCAGATGTAGACGTCGCCGGTGTAGTTGGCCAGGCCCGCGTTGCCCAGCGTGGCGTCGAAGGTGAGCGTGATGGGTGTGGTATCGGTGAAATATGCCGGGCTCACCGTGACCGGCGACTGCGCCCGCGCCGCCGCGCCGACCAGCAGTAGTAGCGCCAGCAGCCACTGGCTCCAGAGTTGAGGTTTTTTCATAAAAAGGGTGGGGAAAGAAATGTGCTGCCCGCCCGCCAGACTGTCCGGCCGGGCTAAAGACAGCCGAAGATACGAATTATCCTATAACTTTCCGAAATCGATTCCGAAATCCGTTCAGCTTAGCCAGCCGCCGTAGCCGCCGGCCGGCCCCGGCCGCTACCTTTACCGCCCGGCTGCGTAAGCCCGTAAAATTTGCCGTTTGAGATTATGAATGTTGGAGACCGCGTCCGCCTGCTCACGGGTACCGAAGAAGGTATCATCACCCGCCTGCTCGACAGCGAGCTGGTCGAAGTAGCTATTGATAATGACTTTACCATCCCGGTGCTGCTGCGCGAGCTCGTGCCCGTAGCCGCCGAGGAAGGCCAGGCGTTCCGCCGCCCCGCGCCCGAGCCCGCCCGCCCCGCCACCGGCAGCAAGAAAAACAAGCCCCAGGGCGGCCAGCCCAAGCTACCGCGCCCCGGCGCGCCCGCCCCTACCCCACCGGCCGCCCCCGGCCGGCCGCAGCCCGCCGCGCCCAGCGCCGCCATGCCCCCGCGCCCGGCCGCCGCTACCCCGCCGCCCCCGGCCGCCAAAGGCCTCTACCTGGCCCTGGTGCATCAGGCCCCCGAGTTGCTGGCCCTGCACCTGCTCAATAACACCGAGGCCGAGGTGGTCTTCACTTACGGCGAGGAGCGCCAGGGCAAGTACCGCGCCCTGGCCACCGGCCAGCTCAAGGCCAAGGCCGCCAGCGCGCCGCTCGCCCACCTGCACCTCAAGGACTTCGAGCAGTGGCCGGCCGTGGTTTTTCAGCTGCTGAATTTCAAATTGAACAGCGACGCGGCCTACGACCTGCTCACCAAGCGGCAGTCGTTCAAGGCCAGCACGTTCTACACCAGCCGCCGCCCCGCGCCGGTTATCGGCAAGGAAGCCTACCTGTTTCAGCTCGACGAAAAGCCCGCCCCCGCCCTCAACCCCGAGAAGCTGGCCCAGGCCGAAGCCGCGCTGGAAGCCGCCCACGAAGCAGCCACCAAGCCCGCCCCGGTGCTCGATAGCAAGCAGGCCAGCGTGCTCCAACAGGCCCTGGCCGGCGACAAGCCCGCGCCGCCCGTGCCCGCCGCCCTCGCGCCCGCCCCGCCCAAGCCGGCCGCCGCCATCGTGGCCCCGCCCCACGAGCTCGATTTGCATATCGAAGCCTTGCGCCCCGAGGGTGCCGGCGAGCTCAGCAACACGGCCATGCTACGTCTCCAGCTCGATGCCTTCGAGGATGCGCTGAGCCGCGCCCTGGCTACTAACATGCACGAAATCATCTTCATTCACGGCGCGGGCAACGGCACGCTGCGCAAGGAAATTCACCGCCAGCTGAGCCGCAACAAGGATATCAAGTTCTTCGAGGAGGCGCAGAAGGAGAAGTTCGGCTACGGCGCCACGCTGGTACGGCTGAAGTGAGTATTTTTCCTCGAATTAATTTCAACAGCAAGCATTTTTAAAGCTATGATAAATAAATCAGTAGAGAAGGTGATAAAAGCGCTACTTAGTTATGAGATAGCTCGCTCTGCTAAGTATGATAAGTTCAGCGAAGCTGGTATTGAGGTCAGTGCGTTTGACAATGAGCATCCAGCTGAATTAGCTCTTGATTTAATGGGCTTCCCAGCTGATAACTCTCTAGAATTTCAGCACATCAGCATTAATTCTAGAGCTATAAAAACAGATGAAGATAATTTATTTTGTCGAGATTATTTGAACGAAATAATTTGCCCATTTGAACAGCGAAATGCGCCACAAGATATTGAGGTAGTGTACCAAAAATTATTAGCAGAATTAGAACAGATAAGATTAGAATCTCCTCACCTGTTTATGCATATTTCTTAGCTGCATGTACGACCTCATCGGTGACATTCACGGCCACGCCGACGAGCTGCGCGCCCTGCTCACCTACCTCGGCTACCGCCCCGATGCCGCCGGCACCTTCCGCCACCCCGAGAATCGGCAGGTTATCTTCTTGGGCGACTACGTCGACCGTGGCCCCAAAATCCGGGAAACTTTGCAGCTGGTGCGCGGCATGGTGGAGGGCGGCGCGGCGCTCGCCATCCTGGGCAACCACGAGTACAACGCCATGGCCTACGCCCTGCCCGACCCCACCGGCGGCTACCTGCGCGCCCACAACCGCGTGCATGTCGAGCAGCATCAGGCCACGCTGGATGCCTTTGATACCCCCGCGCTGCAAGCTGAGTGGCAGGACTACCTAACCTGGTTTTACACGCTGCCGCTGGCCCTGGAGCTGCCCGGCCTGCGGGCGGTCCACGCCTGCTGGGAGCCCCGGCATATAGCTTACCTGCGCGCCGAGCTACCGGGGCTGCGCCTCACGCCCACCTTTATGGAGCGCGCCAGCCGGCCCGGTGGCCCGGAAATCGACGCGGTAGAAATAACCCTGAAAGGCCGCGAGGCGCAGCTGCCACAAGACCTTGGCTTTCTGGACAAAGGCGGGCACTACCGCACCAAAACCCGCGTGCGCTGGTGGGTTAATCCGCTCACCGCCACCTACGACACCTACTTCATGGAAGACCTGCCCGAGCTGCGCGGGCAGCCAGTGGCCAACCTCGACCCGTGGTATTACCAAGATGAGAAGCCCGTATTTTTCGGCCACTACTGGCTGCACGGCGCGCCCCAACTGCTTCAGCCCCACGCCGCCTGCCTCGACTATAGCGTGGCTAAGGGCGGCCGGCTGGTAGGCTACCGCTGGGGCGGCGAACAGACGCTGCGCCCCGAAAAGCTGGTGTGGGTAGCGTAGGACTTGCGCAATCTGCTGCGCAAAACGTCTGTCATTGCGAGCGCAGCGAAGCAATCGCACCTGTTAAGCGTCGCCATTCTGGTGCGATTGCTTCACTGCGCTCGCAATGACAAACGTTTTCACACGCAAAATCTACTTTAATTCTATGACTCACTCCACTCCCGCCTTCCGCCCCGCCGCCGACCTCAGCTGGGAGGAAACCGGCCCCGGCGTGCGCCGCACGCTCGTGGCTTACAATGACGACCTGCTACTAGTGAAAGTAGCCTTTGACGCCGGCGCCATGGGCGCGCTCCACCACCACGTACACAGCCAGATAACCTACGTCAAGAGCGGCGAATTTGAGGCTACGGTGGGCGGCGAAACGCGCATTCTAAAAGCCGGCGACTCCTTCTACGCCGCGCCCAACGTGCCGCACGGCGTGGTGGCCCGGCGGGCGGGCGTGCTGCTCGATTCGTTCAGCCCGGTGCGGGAGGATTTTCTGCCGTAGCAGCCAGCAGTGCTACCCGTTGCGGACTGCAAAGTCCGCGCAACGCTACCTTTGCCCCCGCAATGAGCCACCCCACCGCCGCGCCCAACGCAAATGCGGGCGGGGAGGAAAGTCCGGGCTACGCAGGGCACCCTGCTACCTAACGGGTAGGACTGGCCAATCGGGCCAGGACAGCCAGTGCCACAGAAAATAACCGCCGTTGATTGAGTTAAGAGTTTTGAGTTAAGAGTTCTGAGTTGCTATTCGGCTAACTCAAAACTTTTAACTCAAAACTCTTAACTCAAAACAGGTAAGGGTGAAAAGGTGCGGTAAGAGCGCACCAGCGGCTGGGTGACCATGCCGGCTGGGTAAACCTCAGGGGTTGCAAGACCAAATAAGCAGACACGTCGGCGGCCCCAGGGCCGGCGGCATCGGGCGGCCCGCTCGGGTTTGCGGGTAGGTCGCTGGAGCCCACGGGCGACCGTGGGCCTAGATAAATGGTGGGGCCGCCACCACGGGAAACCGTGCAGGGCGCGACAGAACCCGGCTTATCGGCTCATTGCCTAATTTCGGCGGCTGCTTCTGCTCATTTGTAGCAGAGGCAGCCGCTTTTTCGTTTAGCGTCATGCTGAGCCTGCCGAAGCATCTCTACCGCCTCGTTGAGCGGCTTTTCAACGAGGCGGTAGAGATGCTTCGGCAAGCTCAGCATGACAGTTACTCTTCATTCAAGCCATGCCAAGAATTCTCACCATCGACGATGAAAAAGCTATCCGCTTCGCCCTCAAAGACATCCTGGAGCTCGAAGGCTATCAGGTAGACCAGGCCGAGGACGGCCCCACCGGCCTCGACCTGCTCATTCAGCAGAAGTACGACGTGGTGCTCTGCGACATCAAGATGCCGCGCATGGACGGGATGGAAGTGCTGGAGCGCGCCCAGAAAATTGCCCCCGACGCGGCGTTTATTATGCTCTCGGCCCACGGCAACATCGAACTGGCGGTGGAAGCCACCAAAAAAGGTGCCTTCGATTTCCTGCCCAAGCCGCCCGACCTCAACCGCCTGCTCGTGACCGTGCGCAACGCCCTCGACCGCAGCAAGCTCGTAACCGAAACCAAAACCCTCAAGAAAAAGCTGGCTGTGAGCACCGGCAAAGGCTCCGAAATGATAGGCAGTTCGGCCGAGCTGGGCGCGGTGCGCAAAGCCATCGAAAAAGTGGCCCCCACCGATGCCCGCGTGCTCATTACCGGCCCCAACGGCGCGGGCAAGGAGATGGTGGCCCGCCAGCTGCACCAGCTCAGCCCCCGCGCCAACGGCCCGATGGTAGAGGTGAACTGCGCCGCCATCCCGAGCGAGCTGATTGAGAGCGAGCTGTTCGGGCACGAAAAGGGCTCGTTTACGTCGGCCGTAAAGCAGCGCATCGGCAAGTTTGAGCAGGCCGACGGCGGCACGCTGTTCCTGGACGAAATCGGCGACATGAGCCTCTCGGCACAGGCCAAGGTGCTGCGCGCCTTGCAGGAAAGTAAAATAACCCGCGTAGGCGGCGAAAAGGAAATCTCGGTGAACGTGCGCGTGCTGGCCGCCACCAACAAAGACTTGCTGCAAGAGATTGCCGACAAGAACTTCCGCGAAGACCTCTACCACCGCCTCTCGGTCATCCTCATCAAGGTGCCCGCCCTCAACGACCGACGCGACGACATCCCCGACCTGGTGCAGAAATTTTTGCAGGACATCGCCGCCGACTACGGCGACAAGCCCAAGAAAATCTCGCCCGCCGCGCTGAAGTACCTGCAAGGGCTGGACTGGCGCGGCAACATCCGCGAGCTGCGCAACGTGGTTGAGCGGCTGGTGATTATGAGCGACGCGACGATTGAGGAAGCGGACGCGAAGGCGTTTGCGGGGAAGTAGCGAGGCTTCATTCGGAGCCAGAGAAGACGGCGCTAGCATCGTACGATGCTAGCG
>CAXYJY010000010.1:0-85670 GCA_964277755.1 uncultured Hymenobacter sp. | reverse complement strand
TTTTCGGAGAGGGGGCCGGGGGGTGAGGCGCCCACGTTATGGCAGCTAGATTCGGAGGCCAATATAACTACAAGCAGTTAAAATACAAAGCTTTAATCTCCCCACCCAATGCCCCACAAATCCTTTTTTTGCATCGACGCGCACACCTGCGGCAACCCAGTGCGCCTAGTAGCGGGCGGCGGCCCCGTACTGCGCGGGGCCAACATGAGCGAGAAGCGCCAGCACTTCCTCCAGGAATTTGACTGGATTCGCAAGGGCCTCATGTTTGAGCCGCGGGGCCACGACATGATGTCGGGCAGCATCCTGTATCCGCCGCACGACCCGGCCAACGACGTGGCCGTGCTTTACATCGAAACCAGCGGCTGCCTGCCTATGTGCGGCCACGGTACCATCGGCACCGTCACCATCGCCCTCGAAGAAGGCCTCATTACCCCCAAAGTGCCCGGCCAGCTGCGGCTCGAAACGCCCGCCGGCCTCGTGCTGGTGAGCTACCGCCAGGAGGGCAACAAGGTGAAGTCGGTGAAGCTCGTGAACGTGCCCGCCTACCTCGACTCGGAAGGGCTGGCCGTGGAGTGCCCCGACCTGGGCCCGCTACGCGTGGACGTGGCCTACGGCGGCAATTTCTACGCCATCGTGGACCCGCAAGCCAATTTCAAGGGCCTGCAAGCCTACCCCGCCGACCAGCTCATTGCCTGGAGCCGGGTGCTGCGCCAGCGCCTCAACGAGCAGTACACCTTCGTACATCCCGAAAACCCGACCATTCAGGGGCTTTCGCACATTTTATGGGCCGGCGACACGCTGGCTTCGACCTCCACGGCGCGCAACGCGGTGTTTTATGGCGATAAAGCCATCGACCGCTCGCCCTGCGGCACCGGCACCTCGGCCCGCATGGCGCAGTGGTACGCCCAGGGCCGCCTCAAGCCCGGCGATAAGTTTGTGCATGAGAGTATTATCGGCTCCGTGTTCACGGGCACCATCGAGGAGGAAACCACGGTGGCCGGCCGGCCGGCCATCCGGCCCGGCATTGAGGGCTGGGCCATTATTACGGGCCACAACACCATTTTCTTCGACGACGAAGACCCCTACGTTCACGGCTTTCAGGTTCTTTAGCAGCTAGTTATGAGTAAGGTAACGATTATCGGCGGGGGCATCATCGGGCTGTTTACCGCCTACTACCTCGTGGAGGCGGGCGCCGAGGTGACCGTGCTCGACCAGGGCGACCTGACGCAGGGCTGCTCCATCGGCAACGCGGGCATGATAGTGCCCAGCCACTTCGTACCGCTGGCCTCGCCGGGCATGATTGGCAAGGGCGTGAAGTGGATGCTCTCGGCCAAAAGCCCGTTCTACATTCACCCGCGCCTCGACCGCCGCCTCGTGGAGTGGTGCCTGCTGTTTTACCGCTCGGCCACCAAAAAGCACGTCGACCGCAGCCTGCCCTACCTCAAAAACCTGAGCTTACTCAGCAAAAGCCTTTACTTCGACTTCGCTCGCGAGCACCCCGGCGCGGGCATCGGCCTCGAAGAAAAGGGGTTGCTGATGCTCTACAAAACGGCCGCCGTCGAGCACGAAGAAGTGGAAATGGCCGAGCTCTCCAATGCCAACGGCATCGCGGCCAACGTGCTCTCGCGCAGCGAGGTGCGCGAGCTGGAGCCCGAGGCCGACCTCGACGTGCGCGGGGCCGTGCATTTTACCGGCGATGCCCACCTCAACCCCGCCCGGCTCTACGATTTCCTGAAGCATTACTTACTGATGCGGGGCGTGCGCCTGGTGGGGCAGGCCGAGGTGCTGCGCTTTGCCCACACCGGCCAGACTATTACGCACGTCGTCACGAGCCAGGGCGACTTTGCCTGCGACCAGCTGGTGGTGTGCGCCGGGGCGTGGTCGGGCAAGGTAGCCCGGCTGCTGGGCTTGAAGCTGCCTATGCTCTCGGGCAAGGGCTACAGCTTTATGCAGGAAAACCAGCCCGCTATCCGCACGCCGGCCATCCTCACCGAGCAAAAAGTAGCCGTAACGCCCTTCGGCGCGCAGGTACGCTTCGGCGGCACCATGGAAATTACGGATACCGACCTCAGTATCAACGCCAAGCGCGTGCAGGGCATTTTCGAGGCCATTCCGCGCTACTACGCTGGTTTCAAGCCCACGCCGCCCGCGCCCGAAGCCGTGTGGAGCGGCCTGCGCCCCTGCTCGCCCGATGGCCTGCCCTACATTGGCCCCACCGCCAAGTGGCGCAATGTGCTCTTCGGCACCGGCCACGGCATGATGGGCATCAGCCTAGCCCCCGCCACCGGCCTGCTGCTGGCCGAGCAAATCCGCGAGCAGCAGCTGTCGCTGGTTATCGACGCCTTCTCGCCCGACCGCTACGCCTAGCTATTTCTACGTTGCGCAGTAGCCCCGGAGGGGCGGCCCGCCGGTAGTAAAATCCTCTTTTCAAAACAATTAGCCCCGTAAGGGCGACCCGCTCAACTAACTGGGTCGCCCTTACGGGGCTTTGGTTTGCTTGAGCCGACTTTTACTACCGGCGGGCCGCCCCTCCGGGGCTACTGCGCAACGTAGTGTGGGCGAAACAGTCCTTTGCAAACAGCGAGGTAACGCCACCCACGCGGCCACTGCGCAACGTAGTATGGGCGAAACCCCAAGCAGTTCCGCACCAAAAGTTAATCCTACCCACCAGAATTTTAACCCCGATTTAACGCGCAAAACTGATTTATTCGATTCAGGGTATATATTAGCGGGCCGCAGCGGCCTTGCGGGCTCCGGGCTACTCGCCAAATCTTGCCCCGCGTACCGCTAAAGCGCCTTTTACCTGGCCCCAATGGGACGGGTAAGCGGGCAACAATCTATAGTCAAGAAAGCCGGCAGGGCTGCCTTCTGCGCAGCTTAGCCAGCATCCACAGGTTCCTTTTCCTTGCGATTTCTATGGTTTTCTTCACGGCTTCGCCCTTTCCCGCCCGCGCGCTGTCGGTGCGCGCGCTGTTTATTTTTCTAAGCTTCGTAGGGGTGCTCTGCGGAGCTGCGCTGATGCTGGCCCACCCCTACCCAGGCCAGCCCACGCCGCTGGCCCAGGTACCGGCGCCTACTAAAGGCTTGGGCAACAGCCTATCCCCGACTGCGCCAAGCCGCTAGTCGCAACTCCGGCTGGCCAGCCACTTAGTCCTCACCGCCCTCGCCTTTGCGCAGCTCGGCGTCCAGAAAATACGCACCCTTGCGCACCAGCTGGGTGGTGTCGGGCAGCGGGTCGAGCGCGGTCACGGCTACGTCGCCGTGCTGGGGCTGGCTGGCCTGCACCTTCACCCGCCGAAACACCGTGCGGTCCGCGTCCTGCCGCACGCGGCGGAAAATGTAGCTCAGGTCGCCGGCCTGGATGAGGGCCGTTTCGGGCAGGGTACGCACGCGCGCGCCGGCCGTTTGGATGCGGGCGGCCACAAACTGGCCGGGTAGCAAGTCGCGCCGCTCGGGCTCGAGGTGGGCGTGTACGCGCACGGTGCGGGCGTTGTCGTCGAAGGCCTGCCCAACCAGAAACACGCGGGCCGCCATTTCCTCGTCGCGGTTGGCATTCTGGATTTTAAAGAGAATTTTCTGGCCCACTTTTACCTTGGCCACGTCTTTTTCGAAGACGCGTAATTCCAGGTGCAGGTCGTCGCGGCTCAGCACTTCTACCAGCACATCCTGCGGGCCCACGTACTGGCCAGGGTTGATATTCACGGCTTTAACGTAGCCCGCGATGGGCGTGGTGAGCGGCACGCTGGGCACGATGGTGCCCGCATCGAGCCGCGCCAGCGAAAGGCCCAGCAGCCGCAGCTGGGCGGCCGTGGCGCGCAGCGTGGCCTGCTCGGTGGCGTAGTCGGCCCGGGCTTGTTGCAGCTTGCGCTTGGCCCCCACATCCTCCATGTCGAGAATGCGCTGGCGCTCCAGCTCTTCGCTGAGAAAGCGCACGCGGGCCTTGCTTTGCAGGTACTGCTGCTGCAAGGTGAGGTACTCGGGGGCGCGTAGCGTGGCTACTACCGCGCCGGCCGGCACGTACTGCCCGGCGAGCACCTGCACCGCCTGCACGTAGCCGCCCAGCACCGCCGCGATGGACACCCGGTTTTGGGGCGGTACCTCCACCGTGCCGTTGGCCTGCACCTCGGTGGTCATGTTCTGGCGCTCGAAGGTGCCCGTTTCGATGCCCGCCGCCTGCATCTGGGCGGGGCTGATGGCTACCTCGTCGGGGTTGGCGGGCGCGGCAGCTGCGGCCGGCGCAACTTCTTTTTTCGGTTCTGACCTTTGCTGGCATCCAGCCAACAAAGCGCTGGCTACCAGAAATTTTATATAACGAGAAGCAAACATATTAGAAGGTTGATTTCGCTGAAAAATGCGTGGCTTATTGCGCGCCGATGAGGGCCAGGAGCTCGGCCACGCGCTCGTCGTACTGGCGCACCTGGTCGAGGTAGTTTTCTTGGATTTGCCAGGCGGGCTGGGTGTTCACCACGTATTCCACGTATTCAATGTCGCCGGCGCGGAAGCTTTTTTCGGCCGTGCTCAAAATGAGACGCGCCTGCGGCAGGGCACTTTGCTCGTAGTAGCGCAGCGAGGCGCGGGCGCGGGCCAGCTGCTGGCGCAAACCCGCCAGCTGAGTATTCAACTGGGTTTCGGCGTAGGTCAGTTGCTGGCTGGCTACCTGCTCGCCGAGGCGGGCGGCGGCCACGCGGGCGCGCTGCACGCCGCCCAGCAGCGGCACCGACAGCCCCGCCTGCACCACCTGAAAACCCTTTTCCTGGTTGATGCTCTGGTTGAAATAACCCAGGCGCACGTCGGGCAGGCGGCGCAGGTTTTCGACCCGCGTTTGCTGCTGGCTGGTGGCCACCTGCTGGCGCAGCAACCCCAGCGTGGGGTTGGTATCGGGCGAGAGGGCCAGCGTATCGGCCGGCGACAGGGCGGCCACGGGGTTGGCGGTGGTGTCGATGTCGGCGGGCGCGGGGCGGCCCAGCAGCTGGCCCAGCTGGCGGCGCAGCACCTCGTTGTCGACGTGCAGCGTGGCCAGCCGGTTGCGCAGCTCCAGCGAGCGCGCCTCGGCCGACACCTGTTCCAGGCGGTTGGTTTCGCCCACCTGGTAGCGCACTTTGGCGGCCTTGGCAGCGCGGCGGTACAGGCTGTCCTGCCGCCGCAGCAGGTCGGCGCGGCGGTAGCCCACCAGCAGCTGGTAATAGGTGGTGCGGACTACCTGCGCCAGCTCGCGCCGCCGCTGGCGGGCGGCCTGCTCGGCGGTAAGCGCCTGGCCTTGCAGTAGTTGTCGCTGGGCGGCGTACACCATCGGCAGCGAGGTTTGCTGAATCAGGTTAAGGCTCTGGTCGGTGAGCGGACCCGAAATCTGGCCGTACTGGTAGTCGAGCACCGTACGCGGCACGTCGTAGCCGGTGCGGCCCAGGGCGCGCTGCTGCTGCACTTGCAGGTTGGCCGTTTGCACCGACAGGTTTTTAGTAGCCGCCGTTTGCAGCGCCTGGTCGAGGCTCAGGGGCTGGCCGACGGTCGAGGCCAGGGTATTTTGGGCCTGGGCGGCGGTAGCTACTAGTAGCAGGAGTAGCGTAGCTACCGTCTTGGCTCCATGCGCTGGGGCGGGCGTATCGCCGGTTTCGGCGGCGTGCCGAGCTTTTTCTTCGGCTTCCGCAAAGGCTTCGGGGCTGGGCTCGTCGTTTTTCGTAAATAAACTGTACAGCACCGGCAGCACCACCAGCGTGAGGATGGTAGCCGAAATCAGCCCGCCAATCACGACCGTGGCCAGCGGCTTCTGCACCTCGGCCCCGGCCGAGGTGCTCAGGGCCATCGGCAAAAAGCCCAGCGAGGCTACGCTCGCCGTGAGTATCACGGGGCGGAAACGCTCTTCGGTGGCGCGCAGCACGCGCTCGCGCACGTTGCGCACGCCTTCCCGCGCCAGCTCGTTGAGGCTGGCCAGCAGCACGATGCCGTTGAGCACCGCTACCCCGAACAAGGCTATAAACCCTACCCCGGCCGAGATGCTGAACGGCATGCCACGCAGCTCCAGCGCCAAAATGCCGCCAATGGTGGCCAGCGGCACGCCCGTAAAAATGAGCAGCGCCTGCTTCACCGACCGAAACGAGAGGTAGAGCAGCATAAAAATGAGCACCAGCGCTACCGGCACGGCCACCGATAGCCGGCTTTTGGCTTCGAGCAGGTTTTGAAACTGCCCGCCGTACGCGATGGTGTAGCCCACGGGTAGCCGCAAACGGGTGCCGAGCGTTTGCTGAATCTCATCGACCAGGCTTTGCACGTCGCGGCCCCGCACGTTGATACCCAGGTTGATGCGGCGCTGGGCATCGTCGCGCGAGACCTGGATGGGCGCGTTGCGATACGCCACGGTGGCTACCTCATCGAGGGGTAGCTTCTGGCCGTTGGGCAGGTCTACGTACAGATTTTGGAGGTTGTGCAGGCCGGCGCGGTGCACCGAGTCGAGGCGCAGCACGAGGTCGTAGCGGCGCTCGCCCTCGTACACCTGCCCGGCTACGTCGCCCGCAAACGACGAGCGCAGCAACGTATTCAAGTCACTCACTTTCAGGCCGTATTCCGCCATTTTCTGGCGGTTGTAGGTTACGCGCATCTGCGGCAGGGCCGCAATTTGCTCTACCTTGAGGTCGCCTACCCCAGCCAGCGGCCGGATGAGCGCGGCGGCCTCGTTGGCTTTTTCGTAGAGCACGCCCAGGTCGTCGCCGTAAATTTTGATGCTCACGTCGGACTTTACGCCCGAAATCAGCTCATTGAAGCGCATCTGGATGGGCTGCTGAAACTCCATCGTGACGCCGGGCACGCCGGCCAAGGCGGCCTGCATCTGGCTGGCCAGCTCTTCGCGCGAGTGGGCCGAAGTCCACTCACTGCGGTCTTTGAGAATCACCATCTGGTCAGAGTCTTCCATTGCCATGGGGTCGGTAGGAATTTCGGAGGTGCCGATTTTGCCCACTATCTGCTCGATTTCAGGAAATTTGCGCAGCAAAATCTGCTGCACCTTGCTCGTGGTGGCCACGGCCTGACTCAGCGACGAGCCGGGCGCGAGCGCCACGTTCACGGCAAAGTCGCCCTCGTCGAGCTGCGGAATAAACTCGCCGCCCATGCGCGCAAACAGCACGCCCGCCAGCACCAGCAAGGCCACGGCCCCGCCCAGCACCAGCGCCCGCGCCCCCAGCGCCCACCGGATGATGGGGTCGTAGCCGCGGTGCAAAAACTTCATGATGCGGTCGGCCCAGGTGCCTTCTTCCTTGATGTCTTTGCGCAGCGCCCAGGCCGTAACGGCCGGCACGTAGCTCACGCACAGTAGCATAGCCCCCAGGATGGCGAAGCTCACGGTGAGCGCCATCGGCCGGAACATCTTGCCGGCTACGCCCGTGAGCGACAAAATGGGCAAATACACAATCAGAATAATGAGCTGCCCAAACAGCGCCGACGACATCAGCCGCGTGGCGGCGCTTTCGGTGATGTCGTCCATCGTTTCGTGGGCTGACTGCGCCCGCTGGTGCACGAGGTGAAAAATAACGGCCTCCACGATAATCACGGCCCCGTCCACTATCAACCCGAAGTCGAGCGCGCCGAGGCTCATCAGGTTGGCCGACACGCCAAACAAATCCATCATGCCCAGCGCGAAGAGCATGCACAGCGGTATCATGGTGGCCACTACCACGCCGGCACGCCAGTTGCCGAGTAGTAGCAGCAGCACCAGCAGCACGATTACGCCGCCCTCCAGCAGGTTGTGCTCGACGGTGGCGATGGCTTTGTCGATGAGCTTGGTGCGGTCGATGAAGGGCTCCACGACCACGCCTTTGGGCAGAGTTTTCTGGATTTCGGCTACCCGCGCCTTCACGCCTTTTATCGTCACTTCAGAGCTGGCCCCTTTCAGCATCAGCACGATGCCGCCCACGGTTTCGCCCTGGCCGTTGCGGGTCATGGCGCCGTAGCGCACTGCGTGGCCCATGCGCAGGGTGGCCACGTCGCGCACCAGCAGCGGCGCGCCGGGGGCCGCCTGCTTGATGACGGTAGCCCCGAGGTCGGCCAGCGAGCCGGCCCGCCCCTCGCCCCGGATATAGTAGGCATTGGGGCCGCGCTCAAGGTAGGCCCCGCCGGTGTTGGCGTTGTTGTCTTGCAGGGCGGCGTAAAGCTCGGCCATGCTCACGTTGCTGGAGGCGAGCCGATTGGGGTCGACGGCCACCTCGTACTGGCGCACGTAGCCGCCGAAGCTGCTGACGTCGACCACGCCGGGCACGCCGGCCAGGCGGCGCTTCACTATCCAGTCCTGGATGTCGCGCAGGCGGGCCAGCGAAAACTGCTTTTCGTAGCCCGGCAGCACCCGCAGGCTGTACTGGTATATTTCGCCCAGGCCCGTGGTGATGGGGGCCAGCTCGGGCACGCCGCCCCCGGCCGCGATGTCGGCCTCGGCGGTTTTCAGCTTTTCGCTCACCAGCTGCCGGGTGCGGTAGGTGTCGATGTCGTCGGGGAAAACCACCGTTATCACCGACAGCCCGAAGCGCGAGATAGAGCGGATTTCCGTCACGCCCGGCACGGTGCGCAGTTGCAATTCGAGCGGCACCGTGATGAGCTGCTCGACCTCCTGGGCGGCCAGCGCCGGGCTTTGGGTGATGACCTGCACCTGGTTGTTGGTGACGTCGGGGATGGCGTCGAGCGGTAGGTTGGCCGCCGCGTAGCCGCCCCAGCCCAGCAGCCCCGCTACCAGCAGGGCCACGATGAGCTTGTTGCGGACACTGGCCGCAATTAGTTTTTGAAGCATTGCCTACGAAATATTCAGGGGGTGTTCGCGCGCGGCGGCCTTGCGCCGCGCCCGGCCAGCACGCTGGCCTTTTGTGCGAAAACCCGTACTACCATAGCTACTCGCGCCGGCGGCTGCGCCTATAGGCAGCGTAGCTTCTTAGCAAGCGAGGTAGAGACGCACTATTTTGCGTCTGACGTTGCTGCGCAATGCCCTCTGACGCAAGGTTCCAACTATTGCGTTTCTACCCCGATTAAGACTCTGAAGCCTACCCATCCGGCAATAACGAGCGTTCAGCAGGAGAGCCGCCTCAGAACCACGCCAAACCGGCGTGGGCGCACTTCTCCCCCAAAACGCAGTAGCCTAGGCTCGCGGCGGCTGCAAGAGCGCGGCGGCGGGCCCATCGGGGCAATGGGCTACCGAGGCGGCGCGGTAGAGGCGGCCGGTAGCCCAGGCCGGGGTGGCCGGGGGTAGCAGCGGCCGGCCGGCCGCCAGCACGAATACCGAGGCCGGGCAATTGCCGTGGCAATTGTGCAGCGGCAGGTTGTGGTGGTCTTGGTGGTGGCGCTGGCTGAGGGTGCAGCCGTGCAGGTGCCGGGTGCCCGCGCCGTAGTGCTCGGCCAGAAACGCCGTGAGCGACAGCCCGCCACCCGCCGCCGAGTGGTGAAAGCGGTAGTGCTCAAGCAGCGTGGGCAGCTTGCTCAGCTCCGCCAGGTCGTTCTGCGGAATGAGGCTGCCGAGCAGCATCAGGCAAGCAAGAAAAAACGCGGCTACCGATTTCATAGGAGTCCTGACAACGCCACGAGCCGCCGAATGTTTCCAGGCGCGCACCGCGCCGCAAAATTAAGAGTAATTCTAAACTGCGCTGTTCGTCAAACATTAGCCGGGGCTTCGTATTCTTGGCTTACGTATGCGCCTCCTCCCCCTCTTCCCACTCAATCTGGTTGCTTTTCCCGGCGAAAAGCTGAATCTGCACATCTTCGAGCCGCGCTACCGCGAGCTGGTGCGCGACTGCTTCACCGAGGGCATTACCTTCGGCATTCCGCCCTACCTCGACAACGCGGTGCAGGAGCTGGGCACCGAGATGCGCCTGCTGAGCGTTGAAAAAACCCACGCCGGCGGCGAAATGGACATCAAAACGGAAGCAATCGGCGTGTTTCGGGTGCGCAAGTTCATGCGGCAGGCTCCCGGCAAGCTCTACGCCGCCGGCCAGGTCGATGACATCGGGCAAGACGACGAGGCCGACGAAGGGCTGCGCGCCATCATCGCGGGGCAGGTGCGGCAGCTTTACGAGGCGCTGGGCTTGCGCAAGCTGCTGTTGCAGCTCGCGCCCGATTTTAAGATTTTCGACGTGGCCCACCACATCGGCCTCAGCACCGAGCAGGAGTACCGCCTGCTCGGCACCACCGCCGAGCAAGAGCGCCAGGAGCTGGTGCGCGAGCACTTGGAGCGCCTGCTACCCGCCGTGCTCGAAGCCGAGCGCCTCAAGGAGCGGGTGAAGCAGAACGGGCACTTCAAGCACTTGCAGCCGCCGAATTTTTAGAGAGCAATAGGTTAATGTACTAAAATATTGTCATGCTGAACGCAGTGAAGCATCTCTACCACCTCGTTGTACAGTCAAAAACGGTGCAGCAGAGATGCTTCACTGCGTTCAGCATGACTCGTTAAACGCTTTCTATTACAACAGCCTTACTGCTTCAGCCCGGCCGGCACGCCTTGCGGAAAGGTCTGCTGAATATCCCGTTGCAGCTCCTCAATGCGATTGCCGGGGTTGGGGTGGGTGCTCAGAAACTCGGGCTGGCCGCCGCTGCCGCTCTTGCTGTTCAGCATCTCCATCACGCCTATCATGGCGCGGGGGTCGTAGCCGGCCGGGGGCAGAAATTTCACGGCGAAGTCGTCGGCCCCGAGCTCGTCGTTGCGGCTAAAGCGCAGCGAGATGAGCTTGGCAATCATAGCGGCGGCGGCGGCTTTAGCCACGCTGCTGCCAGGGTTGTTGGGGTCGTAGGCGGCCACGGCGGCGGCCCCGCTCAGGGTCTGCGTAAGCTGGCTTTTGGCTACCTGCTCGGCCGAGTGGCGGCCTACTACGTGGCCGACTTCGTGGGCCAGCACGCCAGCTAGCTGGGCTTCGGTTTTCAGGTTTTTGAGGATGCCCATCGTGATGAACACCTGCCCACCAGGCAGCGCGAAGGCATTGATAGTCTGGTCGTCGGCCAGCAGGTGAAACTGGTAGCGGTACTGGGTTTTCTGGTTTAGCTGGTTGGCTTGCACAATGCGCTGGCCCACCTGCTGCACGGCGGCCGTGGCGCGGGCATCGGGGCTTTCGCCGCCGTACTCGGCCGCCATCTGGGGCGCGGCTTGCAGGCCCAGGGCTATTTCCTGGCTGGCCGACATGTTAACGTGCTGCTTTTCGCCCGTTACGGGGTTGGTCGAGGTGTTGAAAAAGTACCCTATCAGAGCAATGGCGGCCATGACGATGGCAATGATGAAGCGAAGATTGAGGCGCATAGGTGTGAAAGAAAGAAGTGTGCCCAAGCGGGCGTAATTTCCTTCAACGGGCGGCCGGGGGTTGGGTTATCGGGGGCAACCAGGCGCTTTATGCCTTGCAACCATCCGGCGGCGCGCACTTTTACCAGCTCGTCAGCTCTACCAGGTTTTTCAGGGTCAGATTGCGTTGTTCAAACTCCCTACCCAGTTTCAGCAAGGGCAGCACCTGCCGGACAGTAACTTCCAGCAGCGCCTCGGCCGAAAGGTGCTGCGCACACGCCAAGGGTAGCTCCAGCAGCAAGTCGGCCATATAGGATTCGCCCAGCCGCGCATCGAGTACTATGAAAGCGCCCCGGTCTTTTTCCCGGCGCACCAAGCGGCCAAAGCCCTGCCGCAGCTTGAGCCGGGCGGCGGGCCGGCCAAAATACTGCCAGTAATAGCTATCCGTGAGGTAGCGCACCCGATGCACCGCCAGCGGCTCGCCCAGGCTGGGAATCGGCGCGCGCCACACGACTACCTGCGACAGGGTAGCCCCCGCAAAGTCCACCCCCGTCCAGAAGCGGTCTACACCCAGCAGCACCGATTGCTCTACGCGCTCGAAGCGACGGATTTCCCACTGGCTGGCCCCGTTTTGGCGCAGCAGCTCAATATCGTAGGCGGGTAGCCACTGCGCCAGCCTGGCAGCCGCGTATTCCAGGTCTGCATTAGACGTAAAAAGCACCAGCGTGCGGCCTTCCAGCGCCACCACCAAAGCCAGCAGCAGCCGGCACTGGGCCAGGCGCCAAGCATCGAGCCCAGCGCCGCGCAGCGAGCTGGCGTAGCGGGGCAAGTGCGTTGTTACGCCGCTCAGCACCCGCTCGGTACTGTGGTAATCAAAATTAGCGCCCAGCCGCAGGCTGCCGGCAAACGGCGTAGGCTGGTCGAGCAGCCGGCAAAAATAGTCAAGGCGGTCTTCTACGTATAGCGTAGCAGAGGTGAACACCACCGTGCGAAACGCCTCGTAGAGCGGCGCTTCGGGCTCGCCGGGCAGCCGATTGAGGTGCTGGCGGGCGGCTTGCCGGCGGGCCGCAAATGCTTCCCCCGGCTCGTCGGCCAGCGGCTGGAGTATGGGCAGCCCGGCAGGGTCCGGCGTTACTAGGTAGGGCCAGAGGCGGTGCGGCTGCCGGCGCAGGTTCCAGCCCAGCGGGTCGCGGTCGGAAAGCCGCTCCACGATGGGAATAAACTCGGGCACCGGCGTTTCCTGCACTAAGCGCCCTAACACGGCCACTAGTTCCTGGGCGCGGCTGGCTACCCGCGCCACCCGCTCGGCCAGCATCTGGTCGGGCGACGGCTTGGCATCTGGCACAACTTCTAGTTCTTCGGGCGCAGCCAGGCGCATGGCATTCACCATGTTGGGGCCGATTTGCTGCAAGAGTACCATGGCAGCGGCCAGGGGCTCGTTCAGCGGGGCCAGCCGCTGCCGCAGCTGGGTTAGCACACCGCCCAAGCGCGCGGGCTCCTCGGGGGCGGCCCAGTTGAGGCGGTCCATCCAGTGCGTTTCGCCCAGCGCAAATGGCAGCTCGGCGGGCTGCCGGCCGCGCGGCTGAAACAGCTGGCTGAACGCCAACAGTTCGTCCCAGCCCCGGCTTAGCAGGCCAGCCAGCCCCGGCAGGGCCGCCAGGGCCGCCCGCACGGCCCGGCGCTGCCGGATGGGCTCGGCCGCTGCCTGCACGGCCAGCCACGCCGCCTCGGCCGTGGCGCTGGCATCGGTGGCCAGCGGGGTACCCGCCACCGCCTCGGCTACCTGCTGGCGCAACGCATAGTCGGCGTTCAGCGCATCCAGCTGTGCCTCGGCCAGCAGTTCGAATGCCAGTTCGGCGGCTTCATCGCCGGGCCGGGGGCGGGCGGTGGCAGCGGCCTCGCGGTAAAAATTGTGGCGGGCCGCCTGCAACCGGTCGGCTACTTGCGTCAGCAGAGCTTCCGGGGGCTTGGCACGCCCGCCGCCCGGCCAGCGCGGGGCTTGCGGCGCAGCGTAGCCCAGCAAGGGCAGCATCACCTCCGCTACCAGGTTGTGGGCACTAAAATCGCGGGCCAGCGCCGAGCGAAAGTTATCGGGAAAGCGGTCGGCCTCGTCTACGATTAGCACCCGGGCGCGCTCCTGCAGCTTGGTCGGCAAGCTCAGCAGCTTGTGGTGGTTGGTGATGACGAGGTTGGCCAGCTCGGCGCGCTGCCGGTGCGCCTTGTATACGCACGGCAAGTTTTCAACTAGGTCGCCGTGGCGGCAATTGCGCTCGGCCTCTACCAGCGTGCGCAAGCCGCCCAGGTCGGCGCCCAGCAGCCGCTCGACCGGCCGGGCCACGCTTTCCAGCTCGCCCTGTGTATCGCGCAGGCGCAGCGCCAAGTACAGCCACGCCAGCGCCCGGGGCCAGTCGGGCAGGGCCGGGCTAAAGGTTTCAAAAAACTGCTCGGCCAGGGCATAGGCGCACAGGTAGCAGTTTTTGCCTTTGAGCAGCGCCGTGCGAATGGCCGCGTAGCGCCCCACCCGTTTGCCCGTGGCATCGGTAAGCAGCAGCGCCGGTAGCTCGCCGGCCTGCATCTGGTCTTGCAGGTTTTTGGTAGACGTCGCCACTACCACCGCCGCCGTGGGGTGTCGGCACAGGTATTCGAGGGCTGGCACGAGGTAGCCAAAGGTTTTGCCGGTGCCCGTGCCGGCCTCTACCGCGTAGGCCCCGCCCTGGTTGAGGGCCTGGGCCACGAAGCGGGCGTAGGCTTCCTGCTTTTCACGGGGCTTCAGCTCGTGGCCGGCTTTTTTTGCCTGCGCCCGCAGTTCGGCAAAGGCCTCATTCACCTGCGCATCGGTCAAGTCGTCGCGCAGCCCGATTTCCGGCTCGCCTACCCCGTCGCCGCGCAAATGCCAGTTGCGCAGCCAGGCCGCCAGCAGCTCATGCGGCAGCACGGCCAGCGCCAAAACCGGTGGAGCTTTAGGTAGCTGATATTCCTGGCGCTGGCGCGTGGTGGCGTTTTCGGGCAGCGGCTCGTCGCAGCAATCGGGCTGCTGGCACAAGGCCGCCAGCAAGCGAAAGGCGCGCAGCTCGGGGCGGCGCGGGCCCTGGGTCAGGGCTTCGCGCAGCAGCGTCAGCACCGGAAATGGCAGCCCGGCTACCGGGCCGGGGTGCAGCACCACTTTCAGCACCCGCCGTAGTACCCGCCGCATTGCCAGCAGCAGCGTGGGCAGTTGGGGCTGGCCGCGCTTGTAGTCGTTGCGCGCCTGCCACTCTTTGTCGGCCAGCAGTGCGATTTTTAATTCCTCTACGTCATCCAACACTTCGCCCGGCAGAAAAAAGGCCAACAGCTCATCGAGCGCTACGCATACGGGTCGCTTTGCGCCGGCCAGTATCTCTTCCTCCAGCCACTGCCGCTCGGGCGAGCGCTCGCCAGCGCGGTCCATTACCAGCACGGCATCGTACCCGGCAAAAGCCGCCTGAATAGCGTCCTGCTGCGCTAACCAATCCGGGGCAGCTTCCGCCTCCTCGTTGCTGATTTTGCTGGCGTCCTGCACGGCCCGCGAAAACTTTCGACCAGGATTTAAAAGCCAGGTCTGCGGCTGAGCCGCCGCCACCAGGGGCAGTAGCCCTACGTGCAGCAGGCCGTGGCCGCTGTGCCCCCGCAAGCCGGTGGCGAATAAATGGGCGATGGCGACGCGAGGTGCGGGTAGTTTGTTTTCCGACATTAGATAGCATTGTTTTTCAACCCAAAGCTAAAATAACTATTCTATACCCTGAATCTTTTCGCGCCGCGTAACGCCTTGGCGTGCTGCCCACTGGCAGTTTCTCTACCCCCAAAAGCAAAGCAGCCCCGGCCGGGTGGCCGGGGCTGCTTTGCTTTTGACAGCGCTGACGCAGCTGACGGGAATTAAAGATTAAAAATGATAAATTAAAAATCTGGCAGTCAAATTTTTAATTTATCATTTTTAATTCCCTACTTGCCCAGCCACTTGGCCAGCAGGCGCTGCTGCTCGGGCGTGGCCGAGGCGGCGGGCTGAATCTGGTACTTGCGGTCGGGGTCGGGCTGCAAGGTGAGGCTTAGGTCGTGGGTTTGCGCGCCGTGCTTGACCTGCATTTTCAGCACCGTACCGGGGGCGCTGCCGTTCACGGCCTGCTTCACGGCCTCGTCGGTGGGCGCGGCCCCATTGAGTTGCAGAATCTCGTCGTTGGCGTTGAGGCCGCCGTTCCAGGCGGTGCCGTCGCGCTTCACATAGGTGACGAGGTAGTGGCCGGCGCGGTTTACGACGGTGGCCCCGAGCGCGCCGTTGGCGCTGGCCGGGGCGCTCGTAAAATTCAGCCCCACGTAGCCCAGGGCGGTGGCGTAGTCGAGGGTGCGGGTACCGTACACGCAGTTGCGGAAAAAGTCATCGAAGCGGCGGCCGGCCACTTCGGCTACCACGTCTTCGTACTCCTGGTCGGTGAAGCCACGCTTCAGGCCCTTGTAATACTTATCGTAGAGCAGGCGGAACACGTCGTCGATGTGCTTCTGGCCGTTGGTGGCCTGCACTATCATCAAATCGAGTACCAGGCCCACTACCTCGCCCTTGTCGTAGTAGCTGATTTCTGAGTTGCGCGAGTTCTCGTCGGGCCGGTAGGCCCGAATCCAGGCGTCGAAGCTGGCCATGGCCACCGGCTGCTGCTTGTTGCCGGGCTGGTTTTCAACGCCGCCAATCACGCCCGCCAGCTGGTCGTAGTACTCCTGCGGCGATACGAGGCCGGCACGCTGCACCAGCTGGTTGGCCATGTATTCGGTCTGGCCCTCGCTCACCCACAGCATGTGGGTGTAGTTTTCGCGGTCGTAGTCAAACGGCCCCAGCGCGATGGGCCGGATGCGCTTCACGTTCCAGAGGTGGAAGTACTCGTGGGCCACCAGCCGCATAAAGTTGGTGTACGCCACGGGGTTAGCGTAGGTTCCCGGCCGCGCGCCCAGCGTGGTCGAGTAGAGGTGCTCCAGGCCCCCGCCGCCAGCCTCGGTGTGATGCACGATGAACACGTAGTGGTCGAGCGGGTTCTGGCCCACCACGCGCTGCGCCTGCTCGGTCACGCGCTTCATGTCGGCCAGGAAGCGGGTTTCGTCGGGCAGGGTGTAGTTGCCAAACATCGCCATCTGGTGCGGCGTGTTGTTGGCCGTGAAGTTGAGTAGCTTCTGCGAGCCAATCTCGATGGGCGAGTCGGCCAGCTCGTCGTAGTTGGCCGACTGGTACACGAACTTCTGCATGCCGGGCGCGGGGCGCAGGGGGGTGCTCACCACATTCCAGCCGGCAGCGGGCTGCACCGTTACCTGGCTGCTGAGGCCCTTATAACCAGCCGGATACATAAACACGCTGCTGGGCAGCGCAAAGCCGTGGTCGGCGTCGATGTAGCTCGTGCGCACGCTCAGCTCGTAGGCATACACGCCATAATTTACCTGAAAGCTGCTCTGGCCGGCGTGGCGCACGCGCCAGGTGTTCTTGTCAAGCTTTTCCACGGCCAGCGGCTGGCCGCCCGCCGTGGCTTGCAGGCGCTCGACGTGCCGCGCAAACTCGCGCACCAAATACGAGCCCGGCGCCCACACTGGCATCTTGAGGTCGGTGTAGTCTTTGTCGAAGCCCCGCAGCTCCATCTTCACCTCGAAGTAGTGCGTCTGGGGCTGGGGCATGGCCAGCGTGTAGCGCAGGCTGGCAGCGCCATAGTTTTCGGCGGGCGCGGCGGTAGCCTTGGTGGTAGCGCTCTTGGTTTTAGTTTTGGTTTTAACCTTGGTTTGGGCGGCGGCCGGCACGGCCGCCAGCAGGCCCGCTACCAGTGCGGCGCGGCCCAAAGCGGAAGCAGTTTTTAGCATAGCTGCAAAGAAAACCATGCGCGCCGACGTTTGCCCCCGCGCTACCCGTCCGAACCTCGGCCGCTGCTGGGGCGTTAGGCGGGCTACAGTTTCTTTTCCCTTAGCTTATGCGTGTTGTCTGGTCTGTTTTCGGAGCGTTGCTAACGGCTATTTTAATCGGCTACCGGCTGCGCCAGCCCGCCACCGCGCCCCTGCCCGAAGCAGCGGCACCCGCCACCCCGCGCATTATCGCGGTGGTCGAGCGGCGGGCGGCTCCTACCCCGCCCGCGCCCCGCGCCGATAGCATCGTACGGTTTGCGCTGCGCCAGCTGGGCACCAACTATTGCTACGCGGGCACCAGCCCCGGCACGGGCTTCGACTGCTCGGGCTTTGTGCAGTACGTATTTACGCGCTTTGGCGTGGCCGTGCCGCACGCCACGGCGCTGCTCATCAGCGCGGGCCGGCCGGTGCCGCGCGCCCAGGCCCGGCCAGGCGACATCGTAGTATTCACCGGCACTGCGCCGGGTAGCACCATCCCTGGGCACGCGGGCATCGTCATTTCGGCGGCCGGCGAGGTACCGCTGCGCTTCGTGCACTCATCGTCGGCCAAACGCGAGTCGGGCGTAAAAATCAGCCAGGTCGAGGGCTCGGGCTACGAGCGGCGGTTTATGCAGGTGCGGCGGGTTCTTTAAAAATCAATGAGCAATTAATAATGAGCAATGAGCAGACTGCAAAACGAGTCTGTTCATTGCTCATTATTAATTGCTCATTGACCTAAAAAACGATGCCCGGCTGGCCCCGGAGCACTCACGTGCGCCATCGGGCCAAGCCGGGCATCTAATCCTTCAAATCTTACCGAGCGGCAATGCTGGGGTACAGCACCGACCGTCTCACAGTAAGACCTGTCCAACGAAAGGGAGCCGCGATACCGCAGTGCCCTCCGCCGAGCTGTGTGTTAGGCGAGTACGGCGGTGAGGCGTACTACATTGGACAGGCTCGGCAGGATTTGGTTGGGACTACTAGACATTTTGTACCTCCTTTCTTTACGTTCGACATAACCCCCGTCGCGCCTCCCAGCACCTTAGGGCTGCTTGAAGGGGGCCGTAGCACTCGCTACTGGTTGGTAAAGTTAATTGCCAGGGCTTAGGTTCAATGCAAAAGCCGTGTTTTTTGGTGGCCGCAGGGTTTTGGCGCGGCACTGGGCTGAAAGTCAAGGCCATTAATTTTAGCTGGGCCCGCAAAAAATCCATTTCTTAAAGTGGCCGTATTCTTGCCCTGCCTCATCGGCAAGCCGTTTTTTTAGCTTAGCTTGCTGGCCGGTTCCCATCCTTCACTTCATCTACACCTTTTACGTTATGTACAAATCCGTACTGCTGCTGCTGGCCCTGTGGCTGGGCGTGGCTACCCAGCGGGCGCAGGCCCAGACCCTCTCGCCGCTCGGCGTGTGGACCAACGAGGAAAAGAAAGCCACGTTTGAGATTTATAAGTGCGGCGACAAGCTCTGCGGCAAGATTATTACCCTCACCGTGCCCAACGACCCCGAAACCGGCAAGCCCAAGCTCGACACCAAAAACCCCGAGCCCAAGCTGCGCACCCGCCCGCGCCTGGGCCTGGTTTTCATGCAGGGATTTGGCTACGACGGCGACAACAAGTGGGACAACGGCAAAATCTACGACCCCGAAAGTGGCAAAACCTACTCGTGCTACATGAAGATGGAAAACGCCAACAAGATGGAAGTCAAAGGCTACATCGGTTTCTCGCTCATCGGCAAGTCGCAGACCTGGACGCGCGTAAAGTAGCCCAGGCCGCCCCTTCTACCCCTTTGCCAAAAGCGCCTTTCCTGAACGGGAAAGGCGCTTTTTTTCGTCTGGGTAGTCCCCGGCGGCGAAACTATTTGCCCTAGGCAGTGTTTTCTGCGCAGTCCGGCTTATTGAATTTTCATCAGGGTGCTTCATTTTCTTCAACAGCTTTTTGGGCAGCGCGCGGCGGCTGGCTCCGATGCAGCCACCTGGCAGCCGGCCCGGTGCGCCACGCCCCGGCAGGCTCGCCAGCATGCCGCCTGGGTGGCCGATAAGGTGTACCGCAACTGGCTCGGGCCCTATTACAAAGCTTACCACCTGCGCAAGGGTGGGGCCGCCGGCCGCCGGGGCCTGCGCGCGGAGCTGCTGCGCGAGCCCGGCCGCCAGGGCGCGCTGCTGTATTATGACGATAGCATCGGGCCGGGTAATTTTCGGCACCTCTACGAGCTGCTCGGCACGCGCATCGAGGCCTTGGGCTACCACCGCGCCTGCCACGACCAGCGCCAGCGCCACTGCGCCAAGCACCACGAAACGACTTACAAGCAGCTTTTCAAGCCCAACCCTACCGACTGCGCCCAAAGCGGCCGCTGCAACCAGCGCTACGGCCTCGTGACGCTCGACCTGGTGCAGGTCGACGGCCAGCCTTTCTTTATTCGCCTCAGCAGCAACCCCGTGCAGGAGGCTTGCTTCACCACGGCGCACGCTTTCGACGACCTGCTGGCCGCCCTGCTCGACGAGCCGGCCCCCGATGCGGCCATGCAGGCCCAGGCGGCTGCCTACTACGGTTAGCCGCGCCGGGGCGTAGCTTCGCCGCCACATTCCGGGTCCGGTGCGGGCCGCCTGCTTTGTATGCCGCGTTTTTTTCTTCCCATTTCTGCGGGCGCTACGCTGGCCCTGCTGCTCGGTGGCTGCGGCCACGCCCTGCCCGAGGTAGCGGGCTTCGAAGCCGCCGCCTGGCGCGCCGATGCCTACGCATGCCGAGGCCGGCGGGCAGCGCTACTGCCGCCGCTGCTGGCGGCGCGGGCTCAGCTCTACGAGGCCCGCGCCGACGATGTCACGGCCCTGCTCGGCGCGCCCGACGAGGAAGAGCTTCAAGCCAATACCGAGAAAGTTTACCACTACTACCTGGTGCCGGGCGCGCAGTGCGGCCCGCGCCACCCGCACACGGCCGGCCCGCGCCTGAGCTTGCACTTCGGCCCGCTGGGCACGGTAACGGAGGTGCTCGCCGATGCGCTACCCGCCGATGCCTCTACTCCAGCCGGGTAGCGCAATCCACAAGCCGCACAACCGCGACTCTCGACGACCTTTTATTCCGGGCGCTGTAGCAGCGCATTGCAGCACCTGAGCTGAGCACTTGCCCCTAAAAAAACAGCACCAGTCAGATATTACTGACTGGTGCTGTATGACTTGCAGCTAGCACAAGCAGGCAGCCCTAGCCCCGGCCAGCGCTCACGGCAAACTGCGCCGGCTCTTGCTGCATCTGCGCGAGCTGCACAGGCGTCAGGATGCGGGCGCATTCCTGCTCGTACTGCTGCTGCAGCTCGGCCAGCTGGGCGGTGCGGATGGCAGCATTAGCGACGCGCTCAATCTCGTGCTGGCGGGTCATGCGCACGCGGTTGATGCTGTAGAGCTTCACGTACTGGCCTTCGTTGAGGCGCATATGGTTGCTCATAGTGCGCGTCATTACCGTCACGGCCGGGTCGTGGCCCAGGGCGGTTATGGTTGGGGTCTGGGCCTGGGCGGTACCGGCCAGCAGCAGGGTAGCAGCCAGCGCAAACAGTGATTTGGTGTTCATAGCAGGGGGCAAAAAAAAGGTATTTGGGAAAGATTTATTGGTAGCCTGGCCCTCTAAAGTGCCAAACTTTCCTCAAATATACGGGTAGTTACGTATTTTCTACTGTGGCGTTTAATTTTTTTATTTTTTTGGACACCCAGCTGGCACACTCTTATTTTGACTTAGTATTCGCCGGTTTTTCTTACCCGCCCATGTCTGCCTTCTATGCCCCCGACCTTACGCCGGGCCTCGCCACCTATCTACTGCCCGAAGACGAAAGCAAGCACGCCGTGCGCGTGCTGCGCCTTGCCCCCGGCGATGCCGTGACGCTACTCGATGGCCGCGGACACTTCTACACCGCCGCCGTGGCCGATGCCAACCCCAAGCGCTGCGCCCTGCACATTGCTGGCCACGAGGCCGTGCCGCTACGCCCCACCTACACCCACGTAGCCGTGGCCCCCACCAAAAACCTCGACCGCATGGAGTGGCTAATCGAAAAAGCCGTGGAAGTAGGCATCGAGCGCCTCACCTTTCTGCGCTGCGCCCACTCCGAGCGCCGCGACCTCAAGCTGGAGCGGCTGGAGAAAATCGCCGTCAGCGCTCTCAAGCAGAGCGGACAGGCTTGGCTGCCGCAGCTAGACGAGTTGGTTGACTTCGAGAAGTTCATCCAGGAAATTGACCCCGCCACTACTTTCATCGCCCATCTCGAAGCCGGCGAGCGCACCGCCTTGGCGCAGGTTATCGGGTCCGCGCCGCGCTGCTGCGTGCTCATCGGGCCGGAGGGCGACTTCTCGCCTGGCGAAATTGAGCTGGCCCTCGGCCGGGGCGTGCGACCAGTGACGCTGGGTGCGTCGCGCCTGCGCACCGAAACGGCCGCGCTCGCGGCCGTGTTCACGGCGCAGGTAGTGCGTGAGCTTTAGCCATCTACGCGCACATACTGCGGTTCGTAGCCTATCATTCCTAACGTAGCAGTGTGATTAAGGTGATGTACGGTATCAAACGTAATTTCTCATTCTACCGGCTGCTACTCGCAGAGTGGTATCTCAAGACCCGTCGGCTTAAATTCTGCGACAAAGTTTTTGATAACTAGCAATGGCATCCAAGTCCCAAATTCAGCTTCGATGAGGGGAATAAGCTTATCAACCAACAAGGGGTCACTCGCCTCTGCCTGCGTAAAAAAGTCTTTCTGCTGTTGCGTTGGGCCCTGGAGCGTCCCCGTAACAATCAAGCTAATCTTTTCCCTGGTAGGCTTGAAATAACGCCCGCATTCGAAATAGCTTTTCGATGGGTCGTTCGCAATTTCTGTCCATTGCATCTTGCCAAAGAAAGCATCGCCTATTTTTATCGGCTTGCCAAAGAGGTATCTCCAGAAACTCATTATTTCGCCTGCCGCTTTTTCACGCGCCAGGGCGCGTTCACTTCCCAGTCGCCGGCCATGATGCAGCCGTAGGGCTGAATTTCATCTACGGTGCGGGCCAGGCCGAATTCGGCGATTTGGCGCTTGACCTCAGCGGCGTTTTTATAGGCGCTGGGCAGCTCCGAAATATCGATTTCGTTGAAGAAAAAGCGCGCGTCGATGCCCCGCGTTTCTTCGGCAAACCACGCTTCCTTGGTTTTGTCGGCCTTGCTGCGCTTGTGGCTGGTGCGGCTGAGGTTGCGGCCCGCGCCGTGCGGCGCAAAGCCCAGGTTATTGGCCGTCACGTCGCCCTCCACGATGAGAATAGGCTCGGCCATATTCAGCGGGATGATGCGCCGGGCATCGGCGGCATCGGGCAAGAAGTGGGCGGCCAGCGGCGTGGCCCCTTTGGCGTGGTAGTAGAGGTCACCGTCTTTGAACACAAAGTTGTGCTCGTTCCAAAACCGCTGTTGCACCGGCACTTGCAGGCGCTCGGCAATGTCGTCGTGCAGGTACTGGTGGTTCAGCTTAGTCCACTGGCGCACGAGCTGGAGCGCGGCCCAGTACGATTCGCCCTCGGGCGAGTCGGCGGGCAGCCAGGCATTGGCGGGCGCGGTTTCGGGCGAGAGCTGCTGGCGGAAGCGCTCGGCCACCTTCATGCCCGCCGCGTAGAGGCGCGCGCCCACGCCCCGCGAGCCGTGGTGCGTCACGAGCACCGTATCGCCGGTGGCGGCCGAGGTACCCACGTAGAGGAAGTGGTTGCCGTCGCCCTGCGTGCCCAGGTGCTCCTGGGCCAGGCTGAGGTCTTTCTCAGAATTCAGAAACGGGTTGGCCGCCAGCGTGGCCCGCAGCGCGGCGGGCAGCGGGTACTGCCGCTCGGGCGGCCGCCCGCCCGGCCCGAAGTGCGTAACCTGCTGGGCCACGTCGAGCACCGTTTTGGGGTCGGTTTTGCCGAGGTTGGTCAGCATCACCGAGCAGCAGATATCGGCCGAGTGCATACCGGGGTGGATGGCCTGGCGCGCCACTACCACGCCGCCCACCGGAATGGTGCCGGGCGGCCCAGCCGGGCAGGCGTCGGGCATCACGGCGCCCGTCACCACCGTGGGCGTCCGCATGAGCTGCTGCATCGACAGCCGCACATAGTCGATATTCTGCTGCTCCACGGCCGTGTCAGCGCGGATATTCTCGAAAAACGGCCGCGGCGCGGGCAGCAGCGGTAGCGCGGGCGGCGGGCCTACCTCGCGCAGGTAGGCGAGCATGGCGTCGCCCGCGAGGCCGTGGGCGTTGATGTGTTCGAGGGCTTCTTTGAACCATTTGCCCGATTTGAAGCCGAGGTCGAGGAGGTCTTTGCCGGTGGTCATGGGTAATTTGAAATCAACTTAGTTGATGTACTCTTAAAGTCTCGTGACAATAACGTATAAAAGCTTGCTCGATATTATCCTCATCGTCACCATAATTCATTTCGCCAAAATGAATAGCTTTTATTGCTTCTATAACGCCATCACCACTGTACATCAACCAATTACGCAAACACCTCTCCCTGTCTTCTTCGGGCACTTCCTCTTCTTCAAAATTGCTCCAATCTTTGTAGCGAGTGTTATATATCTCCTTGCCAGTCACTCGATACACGGTCCAGCCTATTGCTTTCATCTTTTTATCTCTTTCCAAGTCTTTATCTCTATCATGGTATTGCTTCCCATCTAGTTCCAAGACTATTTTTAACCCAGGATTTGCGAAATCAGCATAGAAATCTAAGATTGGATATTGTGGATATAGTACAATTCTTCCCTTACTACGAATTATATTCCATGCTTGCTCCTCAATGGGTGTGAATAACTCCTTCCATTTATCCCCTAAAGGATAGGTAGTTGCCCATAGAAATTTAGACTCCCTAAACACCTGCATAATATATTTTTCCATTCGCAGGTAGTATTTTCTCAATGCTGCTCGCTGTTGAAAAGAACTAGTTGCTTTATCGAAAGCGTTTTGAAGCTCTGTGTTTGCATCCATCTCCTCTACAAAATCTTTCCCGAAAAAGTCTTCAAAGCCTTGGTATCCAGAAGTCGATTTGTCATTCATAGCTAGTATACTTATCGGTTTTCAGCTTACGCAAAGAGCATAGACAGCTATAAATTCTCCTATACCAGTAGCAATAGTAATGAAAAATATCCTCCTCGCCGCCTCCCTCCTACTTTTCACCACGGCCGCCACGCCGCCCGCCGCGCCCAGCTACCAGCTGGCCAAGCTGCACTACGGCGGCGGGGGCGACTGGTACGCCAACAAAACCAGCCTGCCCAACCTCATCGGCTTCTGCAACCAGGCGCTGCACACCAACTTCGCCCCCGACGAGGCCACCGTGGAGCTCGACCAGCCCGAGCTGCTCACCTACCCCTTCGTGCACATGACCGGGCACGGCAACGTGAGCTTCAGCAGCCAGGAGGCCCAGAACCTGCGCCGCTACCTCATCGGCGGCGGCTTTCTGCACATCGACGATAACTACGGCCTCGACAAGTTCATCCGGCCTGAGATGAAGAAGGTGTTCCCCGAGCTGGAGTTTGTGGAGCTGCCCTTCTCGCACCCCATCTACCACCAGAAGTACCAGTTTCCCAAGGGCTTGCCCAAGGTGCACGAGCACGACGGCAAGCGCCCGCAGGGCTTTGGCCTGGTGTATAAAGGCCGGCTGGTCTGCTTCTACACCTTCGAGTGCGACCTCGGCAACGGCTGGGAAGACGTGGGCACCTACCCCGAAGACACGCCCGCTACCCACGACGCGGCGTTGCGCATGGGGGCGAATTTGGTGAGCTATGCGCTGACGCAGGATTGAGGCTGGAATTA
Source organism: uncultured Hymenobacter sp. (assembly GCA_964277755.1). Taxonomy (GTDB): domain Bacteria; phylum Bacteroidota; class Bacteroidia; order Cytophagales; family Hymenobacteraceae; genus Hymenobacter. The sequence continues at coordinate 60,819 of CAXYJY010000010.1, read as the reverse complement.
GAGAACGTTTGTCATGCTGAGCGCAGCGAAGCATCTCGCGTGTTTGCGTCTGCTAGCGTTAGAGGTTACTGCGCCACGCGAGATGCTTCGCTGCGCTCTGCATGACAGTCGTATTTCCAGCGTTAACCAAGTAAAAAACGTATAACGGCGGAGCTTACCTCAGGCCGGGCCTGAAACCCGTGCTAACTTGCCGGCCCAATCTTTCTTCACCCAAACCTCATTATGACCAGCTACCAGCAGATATTCGAGAACAACCAGAAGTGGGTGGCCGAGCACTCGGCCAGCGCGCCCGACTTTTTCACCCAGCTCGCGGCCAGCCAGGCACCCGACTACCTCTACATTGGGTGCAGCGACAGCCGCGTGACGGCCGAGGAGATGATGGGCGCGGCCCCCGGCGAGGTATTCGTGCATCGCAATATCGCCAATATGGTGGTGAACAACGACTTGAATTCGCTGTCGGTGCTGGAATACGCCGTGCGCCACCTGCACGTGAAGCACATCGTGGTGTGCGGGCACTACGGCTGCGGCGGCGTGAAGGCGGCCATGCAACCCAAAGACCTAGGCATTCTGAACCCCTGGCTGCGCAACATCCGCGACGTATACCGCCTGCACCACGCGGAGCTCGACGCCATCGCCGACGTAGACGCCCGCTACGACCGCCTCGTGGAGCTCAACGTGCAAGAGCAGTGCGTGAACGTGCTAAAATCGGCGGTGGTGCAAGAGCAGTATTTGCTCAATAAAATCCCCGTGGTGCACGGCTGGGTATTCGACCTGCGTACCGGCCTGCTCAAAGACCTGAAGCTCGACTACGAGCATATTCTGCACAACATCCAGCAGATTTACGACCTCAGCGACGAGGTGGCCCAGGAGCGCAAACGGGCTAAGGAAGCCTCGCCTGCCGAGGAAATCGCTGAAGCAACTCACTAGTAGTACGGCGTGGGGCTTGCCCCCGCCTCCTGCCTGAAGCTCATAGCATAAAAACGCCGCTCAAATAGCTTCGAGAAGCTATTTGAGCGGCGTTTTTATGCTTGCGGCCGGTTTCGACTACCGCACGCCTTTTTCGGGGAAGCGGCCTTTCTTGGTACGGTAAAAAGCTTTTATCTCCTCCAAATCCTTTTCGTAGTCGCCGGTGGGCCACACTACCGGGCCTACGCCGGCTTCTTTTTTGGAGTAGTCAAGGAAGCCCAATACGATGGGCACGCCGGCTTCGAGGGCGGCGTAGTAGAAGCCCTTGCGCCACTTGGGCTGGTAGGCGCGGGTGCCTTCGGGGGTGATGAGGATGACTAGCTCCTCGTGGCGCTTGAAGAGCTGCACCATGCCGTCGACGAGGCTGTTGTTGCGGCTGCGGTTCACGGGCAGCGCGCCGATGGCCTTCACCAGCCAGCCCAGCACGGGGTTTTCGGTCCACTCGCTTTTCACGGTGAAGCGCACGTCCACGTCCATGATGTAGAAGGCGGCGCGGGCCATGATGAGGTCCCAGTTGCTGGTGTGCGGGGCCGCTATCATCATGCACTTCTTGATGTCGGGCGGCACCGCGCCAGTTTGCTTCCAGCCGGCCACGCCGAAAATTGCTTTAGCGATGTAGTACCAGAAGGTAGAAGTTTTGCGGGCGGCCATGTATACGGGCAAGGTTGTGAACCCCAAAGCTAGGCAAAAACCAGGATAGGCGTTTGGAAATGCTATTGCGTGGACTTTGCAGTCCGTGTTTGCGGGCGTGCGGCCGGTCGCGGACTGCAAAGTCCGCGCAACGACGCTTACCCACCGGCCAGCAGCGCGTGCAGCTCGGCGGCCCTACTCAGCGTGTAGCGGTAGCCGACTTCAAACAATTCGTCGGCCTTGCGGAAGTCAAGCGGGCGGTAGTCGCGCAAGGCGGGCGGCTCCAATAGCAGCGCGCACTGCGCCTTGCGGCTGGCTACGTTGGCGCTGAGCGCGATTTGGAGGGTGCGCTCGACCACCCGGCCCAGGGTGGGCAGCGGAGCCTCACGGGGCAGCGGGTTGCAGTGCACGCCCACTACCGGCCGGCCCAGCGTGAGCAGCGGCTCCACGGGCAGGTTGTTGAGCAGGCCGCCATCGACCAGCTGCCGGCCCTGGTAGGCAATGGGCCGGTACAGGATGGGCACCGCCGCCGAGCCCAGCAGCGGCGGCAGCAATTCGCCCTCGCTAAAATAGACCGACTCGCTGGCTTCCAGGTCGGTAGCCACCAGCGTGAGCGGAATTTGCAAATCCTCAAACCGCTGCACCGGCCCCAGGTGGCGGGCCAGCAGCTGGGCCACGGCATCCATGCCCAGCAGCCCCGCCCGACTGAAAGCCAGCCGCGTGAGGCGCGGAATACTGGTGGCTTGCAGCCGCCGCAGCACCTCGCGCGGCGCAAAGCCAGCCGCGTAGAGCACGCCCACGATGCCGCCCGAGCTGGCCCCCGACAGCGCGCCCACCGGCAGCCCCAGCTCATCGAGCGCAGCCAGCACGCCCAGGTGCGCGATGCCCCGCGCCCCGCCGCCCGACAGGGCCAGGCTGAGGCTGGTGGGCTGTGGCATACTATTCGTGGTTGTCATAATAGTTACGAAATGTAAAACGGAGTGGCGCTCCGTTTTACAAGTCGCTGATGCGCAGCGTATCGCCCAGGCGCACGCCCCGGTCGGTGAGCTGCACGGTGCAGGCTTCGTTTACGGCGTCGTGCTCCAGCAGCAGCACCCAGTTTTCCTGGGCGGCGCGTCGCAGCACGGCTTCCTTTTCGGAGAGCGTGACGAGCGGGCGCACGTCGTAGCTCATCACCCAAGGCAGGGGCAGGTGGCCCACGCTGGGTAGTAAATCGGCCATATAAGCCAGCGTGCGGCCTTTATACTGCATCAGCGGCACCATCATTTTCTCGGTGTGGCCATCGGCAAAAATGAGCTCACTGAACGGCAGCCCGGCCGGCACCCCGGCGGCGGGGTCGATGAATTTCAACTGCCCACTTTCCTGAATGGGCAGAATGTTCTCGGCCAGAAAGCTGGCTTTTTCGCGGGCATTGGGCTGGGTGGCCCAGTCCCAGTGCGCGGCGTTGCTCCAGTAGGTAGCGTTGGCGAAGGCGGTTTGGAGCGCGCCATCGGGGCGGCGCACTACCGAGCCGCCGCAGTGGTCGAAGTGCAGGTGCGTGAGAAACACGTCGGTGACGTCGGCGCTGGTGAAGCCGAGTTGGCGCAGGGACTTTTCCAGCGTGTCGTCGCCGTGCAGGTAGAAGTGTCCGCGAAACTTCTCGTCCTGCTTGTCGCCGATGCCGTTATCAATGAGCGTCAGCTGGTTGCCATCTTCGATGAGCAGGCAGCGCATGGCCCAGGTGCACATGTTGTTGGCGTCGGGCGGGTTCACCTTCTGCCACATGCTGCGGGGCACCACGCCAAACATGGCCCCGCCATCGAGCTTGAATAAGCCGGTATCGAGCGAATGGATTTTCATAATAGCCTGTCCTACTGACGAAGGAAGCATCTTATCACGCTCGCCTCGCCTAGAAAGTAAGCCGACGAAAGCAGCCGTGATAAGATGCTTCCTTCGTCAGCATGACCCTATTCTAAGACTACTCCACTACCACGCCCATCGCCGAGAACTTGTCGATGCGCTGCGAAATGCGCTCCTCGGCCGGGATGGCTTCCAGTTCCTTCAGCGTATCGAGCAGCGTTTGCTTGAGCGTGGCTATCATGTGCGGCGCGTCGGTGTGCGCGCCGCCCAGCGGCTCCCGCACGATGCCATCGACGAGGCCCGCGCCCTGCATGTCGGTCGCCGTAAGCTTGAGCGCCTCGGCGGCCTGCTCCTTGTAGTCCCACGAGCGCCACAGGATGCTGCTGCACGACTCGGGCGAAATCACGGAGTACCAAGTGTTTTCTAGCATCAGCACGCGGTCGCCGATGGCGATGCCGAGCGCGCCGCCGCTGGCCCCCTCCCCGATTACGACGCAGATAACCGGCACCTTGAGCATAAACATCTCGCGCAGGTTGTGGGCGATGGCCTCGCCCTGCCCGCGCTCCTCGGCCTCCAGGCCCGGAAACGCGCCGGGCGTATCGATGAGCGTGATGATGGGCTTACCAAATTTTTCGGCCAGCTTCATCAGGCGCAGGGCCTTGCGGTAGCCCTCGGGGTTGGGCATCCCGAAGTTGCGGTGCTGGCGCTGCTTGGTGTTGCGGCCCTTTTGCTGGCCGATAATCATCACCGCGTGGCCGTCGAGTTCGGCAAAGCCGCCCACCATGGCCTTGTCGTCGGCCACGGTGCGGTCGCCGTGCAGCTCCACGAATTTTTCGGTCATGCCCTCGATGTAGTCGAGCGTATAAGGGCGGTTGGGGTGGCGCGACAGCTGCACGCGCTGCCAGCGCGTGAGGTTGGCGTAGGTTTCAACCTTGAGGGTTTTGATTTTGGCTTCGAGGGCCGCTACGGCCTCCGACACGTCCACGTCGCTGTCGGCCGCCAGCTTCTGCATCTCCTGAAGCTTGCCTTCGAGCGAGGCGATGGGTTGTTCAAAATCAAGCAGCATAAGTAACGATATAAAATACCTGACGGAAAAAGTGCGCTTTCGCAAACGCCGGGCAAGTTAGCCCGCGCGCCCGCAAAAGCCGGGCGGCAAAGGTAGCCCCAAACCCCGGCCGCACCTTCGGCTAAAAATAATGGCCCTGATTGCCAACCCGCAACGTCCACCGGCCGCGCCAATCGGCACTTTTTTGGCCTCTGGGCTTGCAGGGGCCATTTTTGGGGCGCTACCTTTGCAACACCAAAACGGAAAACGGCAACGCGCTTCCGCCTCGGTAAACGGTTTGGTAGTTCAGTTGGTTAGAATGCCGCCCTGTCACGGCGGAGGTCGCGGGTTCGAGTCCCGTCCAGACCGCAACCGTTTAAAAAGCCCCGTAAGCCAGCTTACGGGGCTTTTGCTTTTTCGGCCCTGGACTACGCCGCTTCCAGCAGCATTCGACTAAGCTGCCCCAGCACGCGGGCTGAAAGTAGTAGCCACTGTCCAAGCGCCCTATGTTTCACCCCCGGGCGCAACCGTCAGCAGCAGCGGCTCCAGCTCGTGCAGCCGGGCTTCCCAATGCTGCCAATCCGGGAGCAGGCGGGCTTGGAGGTCGTAGAAGGCACGGTCGTGGTGGGGGTGGCGAAGATGGGCCAGCTCGTGAAAGATAATGTATTCGATGCAGGCGCGGGGCGTTTTGACCAGGGCCGGGTTGAGGAGAATGGTATTAGTACGGGGCACGAAGCTACCCCAGCGACGGGGCATGTGGAGCAGGCGTAGAGCAGGGTGCGCGGCGGCGGGAAACAGCAACGGCGGCAGCTGCGTCAGGATGCGCTGGAATACCTCGCTGATGACCTGCTGGGCCTGCTGGCGGTACCAACGCTCGACGAGGCGGCCGACGGCTTCACCATTGCGCGGGTCGCGGGTGGTGACGAGCAGGCGCGCGGGCTCCAGCGCTACGGTGCCGGGGGTACCGGGCAACACCCGCAGGCGGTGCTGGCGGCCCAGGTAGTAGAGCGACTCGCCGCTGCGGTACTGCGGAGGCGCGGAGGGAGCGGGAATGCTGTGGGCTCGCTCCTGCTGGGTGAGCACCCAGGCGGCGCGCTTGCTGACGACGGCGGCAATTTCCTCGGCCGAGGTGGTCAGTGGAGCCGCGACGGTGAGGCGGCCGTCGGGCTGTACTTGCAGGGCCAGGGTGCGGCGGTTGCGGCGCTCGACGGTATAGGGAATGCAGGCGGAGCCAAACTGAATCTGACCCTGCTCGGTGAGGCTGGCCGGCATGGCTAGTTGGCCTTGTAGTGGGCAATGGCGACGCTTTCGAGCTGGCGCTCAAAGTCGTCGAGGGTAGCTTCGGCGAGGGTAGCGTCGTGGTCGCGCAGGGCCCAGAGTTGCTCGCCCAGCTCGTAGCGCAATTTGCGCAGCACCTTGCTGCCGGGCTTGTGCCAATCGACCAGGCGGGTGCCGTCGGCGTCGTGGACGCTGGCGTAGATGGTGGCTTCCACGTCGATGGCCCACTTCGCCACTGTGTCGGGGTCGATGTTGGGGAGCGATTTTTCCAGCAGGTCGAACACGGCCGAGGCCACCTGGCGGCCGTGCAGCGCCACCGGACGGCTGTGGCTGGCGCCGCTCTGAAACTCCTCGCGCACGGTGGTCACGTGTTGCAAAAACTCGGCGGCGTCGCGGCGCTCCTGCTCGTAGCGGCGAATGGCTTCCTTAATGCGGTCGATGAACTCCTGGTACTTGGCGGGATTTTCGTCCAGCTTCTCGGTGAGGGTTTTGACGAGCTGGGTGGCAATTTCGTAGGCCACGCCCTCCTCCCCTTCGCTGGCCTGGCCGTAGGGGGCCATGCGCTCGGCTACCTCGCTGGCAAACTCGGGGCTGAAAATGTTGATGGGCGGCACCACGGCCAGCATTTCGGCGGCCGACACGTGGGTGTCGAGCAGCTTCTGTATTTGGGGCTCGATGCGGCTATGGTCGGGGTCGACGTTGTAGCGCTGCAACACCATGGTGCGCAGGTTGGCGAAGAAGGTGAGGTGGCGCAGGTAGCCATCGACCTCGGCGTCGGGAGTGTTTTCGAGGTAATGAGCCGACGAGAGGGCGCGGTGCAGCACCCGCTGGAAGGCGCGCAGCCGCTCGAAAAAGATGGGGCGGCGGGCCTCGTCGGCCAGGTGCGAGGTGTAGGCGGCCAGGTCGTCGCGGGTGCCGACTTCGTGGAACAGCTCGACCAGGTTGGCGTGGAGCTGGGGCAGCTGGGCCACCTCGGCGGCCAGGGCGGCCAGGCGGATGCCTTCGCTGAGGTCGTCGAGGTCGTACACCTCGAAATCGGGGCTGCCGTATTGCTGCAGGGCGGCGCGCAGCTCGTCGGTCACGCCCTCGTAGTCGAGCACGTAGCCGAAATGCTTGCCGGGCGAGCAGCGGTTGACGCGAGCAATGGCCTGAAACAGCGTATGCTCCTTAAGCCGACGGCAGAGGTAGAGCACCACGTTGTGGGGGTTGTCGAAGCCGGTGAGCAGCTTATCGACGGTGATGATGATATCGGGCGAGCCGTGCGGAGCGCGGAAGCCGTCTTTCAGGCTTTTCTCGTAGGCCGCTTCGGTGCCGTAGATGTCCATCATGCGCCGCCAGAAGGCCAGCACTTCGTCGGTGCTGGCGTCGTGCACGTCGTCGTGGCCCTCGCGGTCGTCGGGCTTGGAAATCAGCACTTCGGACGATACCAGGCCGATTTCGTCGAGGGCTTTTTTGAAGCGGATGGCGGCCAGCTTGCTGGGAGCGGCCAGCTGGCCTTTAAAGCCCCTGCCCTGCCAGCTGCCTTTGAAGTGCAACGAGATGTCGAAGGCTTTGGCGTAAATAACCTGCGCGGTGTGGCTGAGCCGGGCCAGGCTGCTGTATTTCTCCCGCAGGCGAAACTGCTCGTCGGGCGGCAGGTGGGCCACGATGCGCTTGAAGAAGGTGTTCAGCGGGCCGTCGTTGGTGCTGAAATGGGGCATGCGGCCTTCGTAGATGATGGGCAGCACGGTTTTATCCTTCTCGGCATCGGTGATGGTGTAGGTGTGGATGATGCCGCCAAACTCGTGGGCGGTGTTTTTCTCGCGCTTGGTGAGCGGCGTGCCGGTAAAGGCAATGAACGTGGCCGTGGGCAGGGCCTGCTTCATCTTGGCGCTGAGGCGGCCATATTGGGTACGGTGACCTTCGTCGACCAGCACAAACACGTCGGAGCGGGTGACGGGCGTATTGTCGCGCTGCAATATCTTGACGGCCGCGTTGAACTTGTGAATGAGCGTGGCCACGATGTCGGTGGAGTGCGGCTCCTGCAGCAGGGCGGCCAGCTTGTTGCCGGTGGTGGCGGCCACCACCTCGCGGCCGCAGCGCTTGAAGGTGTCGTAAATCTGCTCATCCAGCTCGACGCGGTCGGTGACGAGGATGATTTTGGCGCTGGGGCGCTGCACGGCCAGCAGCTGGGCCAGCATCACCATCGTCAGCGACTTGCCCGAGCCCTGCGAGTGCCAGAGCACGCCGCCGCGCTGGTCCTGGGCGCGGCGCAGGGTTTCCTGCACGCCGTAGTACTGCTGGTAGCGGGCCACGATTTTCTGGCCGCCGTCGAACACGATGTAGTTGCGGATGAGGTCGAGCAGGCGGGCCGGCTGGCAGAGGGCATACAGCAGGTCGTCCTGGGGCGTGATGGTCCAGGGCTGGCCCAGACTGGCAGCGTAGGGGTGCGGCCGCTGGCCCCAGTAGGGGTTGGCTTGCAGCGCCTGCCAGGCTTGGGGCCGGTTGATGCTGTCGTTTTTGAGCTGCTGCAGCTCCTGGCGGCGGCGGGCGGCGTCCTGGGGGTCGTCTTCAGGGCGGTGGCGCCAGGTGGCCCAGAACTCTTCGCGGGTGCCAGTGGTGCCGTAGGCGGGGTTGCGCTGCTCGGTGCCGGGTTCCTCGTCGGCGTCGGGCTCGGGCGCATCGGTGCCGTAGCTGCCGGCCACCGCGAGGAGAATCTGGGCGCTGAGGTAAAGCGGGCGAATGCCGTCGGGCTGCTGCTGGCGCAGGTGCTGCGAAATGGCTTGGTGGATGGGCTTTTTCAGCAGCGGCGACTTGCACTCCACCACCACCAGCGGAATGCCGTTGACGTAGAGCACCACGTCGGGCCGGTAGGTGTCGGAGCGGCCGCTGCGCTGCACGACCAGCTCCTCGGTCACGTAGAATTCGTTCTCGGCCAGCTCCGCCGGCTTCCAGCAGAGGTAGTTGATGGTGTAGCTCTTGGTGTCGCCGTCGATGGTTTGCTCCACGGTGAAGCCGAGCGTGAGCCGGTCGTAGATTTCCTGGTTGGTGGCGATGTAGCCCTTTTCGAGCGAGGGCCGGCGCAGGGCCTCGATGGCGGCCGTGATGGCGGCTTCGGTAAACGGGTACTGCCGCCCCCGGTAGGTGAAGCTGTTGTGGTCGCGGAGCCAGGCGCGCAGCTTCTTGAGCAACAGCACTTCGGACTCGCGGTACTCACGTTCCGCAAAAGCCACCTGGGGCGACAGGTAGGTGTAGCCGAGCTGCTGCAACAGCAGCAGGGCCGGGAGCTGACTGGCGTCGTTTTCGCGGGTGGAGGGAACGTGCGACATGGCGGAGACAGAAAAAGGAAACGGATTAAGACAGCAGAATTTCGCCGGTGAGCAGCTGTTGCAGCAGGCCGCGCTTCTGCGCGCGCAGGGCGTCGAGCTTGCGCTCGGTGAGGCGGATTTCGGCCTCGGCAGTGTTGAGCACTTCGGCAATGGCGCGCTGCTCGGCTAGCTCGGGTACTTCTGCGGGAATTGTTTTGAAGCTATCGTACTTACACAGCAGCGTGTCATCGACAAGGCCCTGTGAGTGCCGCCAGAAGCGGTGAATCATCGGTGTCCACTTGAAGAAATGCGACATAAAGCCTGCGTCGCAATTATCGAGCGGGCGCAAAATGGTGTAAGCCGGGCTCACTATCCCGTCGAACTTAGACAGCGCACTGACGCCCTGCCACATGCGCATGGTATTGTATCCGATATCACCAACCCGTACCCGTTTGTATTTGCTTTTGTCTTCGTTAGAAGTGTCCCGCTTCTCCAGGTTGTCACGATGAACAATACCTTGATTCGCGGTAATAGCCAACAGCGGCAGTTCGGTATTTCCCCGCTCTACCCGTTCTGCGAAGTATGCACCAAGAGTACTCTGCTTTCTTAGTTGAGAAAAACCAGGCAGCCTGCTAGAACCTGAAAACAGGTCGTTGTACAGTCCCTCCTTCCGCCGCCGCAACTGCTGAAGCTGGCGCGTCTGGAGGGCAATGGCTTCGTCCCATGTGTCGAGTAAATCAGCAATGCGCTTTTGCTCGGCAATTGGGGGCGTTGGTATTGGCATGGAAGCATATTCTTTCCCGTTTAGTCCTGGTTGACCGCTCCTCGTTGAATTCGTCTTCACCCAGTTCGTATACTGCACCGAATCTGTAAAGTGTCTCAGAAAAGTTGGCAGTAACTTTTCTTCATCAGGCGCGACCTTTATTAGAAAGCCAGCATAAACCAACTGGCCATCTTTGACGTCGTACAAATAGCATTTACCGACGGTGGCTCCTGTACGTGCAAACACCAGTTCACCAGGATTCAGAATGTAGTCTTGATAGTTATCAGCGACTAACGATGCCTTATTTACGGGAATGAAACGTCCATCTTCGTCAATATCAGTAATCCGTAAGTAGGTGGGCAAGTCAGGGCTATATGGCACAGCAGCGGCTCCAATGCCGTATTCAGGGTGATTCTTCAAACAAGCTCCTAACTTGCAAAGAGACCATCCTTTTGGTAGTTCGTTCTCTTTCATGCCTCCTATTTTTTGATAGCCGCTAGAAACCTGCTCATCTTGGCCCGCACATCGACTAATTCCTTTTCAATAGTATCCAGTTCGTTTTGCACGGCCTCCATATCCACGGCTTCGGCGGCCACGAACGTATCGACGTAGCGGGCAATGTTGAGGTTGAAGCCGTTCTTTTCGATTTCGGCCAGGTCGGCGCGGTAGGCAAAGCGGGGCTCTACCACGCCGGGCACCCCGGCCGGGTTGGCGCGGAACTGCTCCACGGTTTCGGCAATGCGGGCCAGGTGGGCATCGGTCAGCACGTTCTGGCTGCGGGTTTCCTCGTAGAGCTGCGAGGCATCGACAAACAGCACGTCGGTGGTTTCGCGCTGCTGGCGAAACAGCACGATGGCCGTGGGAATACCCGTGCCGTAGAACATGCTGCCGGGCAGGCCCACCACGGCTTCCACCAGCCCTTCTTCGAGCAGCTTGCGCCGGATGAGCCCCTCCGAGCTGCCCCGGAACAAAATGCCGTGGGGCAAAATGACGCCACCCCGGCCCACCTGCGGCAGGGCCACGTGAATCATGTGCGAGAGAAAGGCGAAGTCGCCCTTGCTCTTGGGCGGCACCCCGCGCCAGAAGCGCTTGTGGCGGTCGCCGGCCGCGTTTTCGGCCCCCCACTTGTCGAGCGAGAAGGGCGGGTTGGCCACCAGCACGTCGAACTTCATGAGGGCATCGTTTTCGAGCAGCTGCGGGTCGTTGAGGGTATCGCCCCACTTAATCACGGCATCGTCGAAGCCGTGCAGCACCATGTTCATGCGGGCCAGCGAGTAGGTGCCGCCGTTCAGCTCCTGCCCGTAGAGCGAGAAGTTGTCGGAGTGGTATTTACGCTTCACCTCCTGCCCCACCCGCATCAGCAGCGAGGCCGAGCCGCAGGTGGGGTCGCAGATGCGGTCGCCGGGCTTGGGCGCCACCAGCCGGGCCAGCAGCCGCGACACCGGCGCGGGCGTGTAGAACTCGCCGGCCTTCTTGCCGGCATCGGAGGCAAAAAAGGCAATAAGGTACTCGTACACGTCGCCGATGATATCGGACGAGCTCAGGTGCGAGGGCGTAAGGTCGATGCCCTGGAAATCCTCGATGAGGTTTTTGAGGCGGCGCTTGCGCTCCTTTTCCTTGCCCAGGATAACTTCGGAGTTGAAGTCGATGCTGCGAAACACCCCGTCGAGGGCGATGCCGTTGGCATCTTCCAGCGCCTGCAAGGCCACGTTGATAATCTGGCCGATTTTGTCGTCGTTGCGCCGCTCGAACAGATATTCGTAGGTAGCCTCCTCCGGCACCTGGAACCGCTCGTTGCGCAGGGCCCGGCGGATGCGGGTGGCCGGGTCGGGGTCGGAAGCGTAGAGGGCCGTGAAGTGTTCGGTACGCTCCTTCCAGAGGTCGGACAAGTACTTGACGAAGAGAAAGGTCAGAATGTAATCCTTATACAAGGAAGGGTCGATGACACCGCGGAAGGAGTCGCAGGCCCGCCACACGGCGTTAAGGATTTTGTTTTTGTCGGCCCCTTCGGCGGGTTTCTCGGGCTGGCCGGTTTCGGGGGCTATTTCATCGGCCGCCACGGCGGCGGCTTCGGGGTTTTCTTGGGCAAAGAGGTCGGGGCCGGCGGGCTGAGCGGCGGTTTTCTTGGGGCGGGGCATGCGGGGGCTACTAGAAAAGCAAGGCTTGGGGCCGGCAGTGGAAACCGGCCCCGGACCGGGTATAGAACTAAGTTAGGCGCGGTTGACGGTGATGGTGACGCACACCGGCGCGGTGCAGACGGGCGGCGCGGGCGTGGGCACCGGCTCGCGCACTGACGCAGGCGTGAGGGCCTCGGCCAGAGTGAGGACGGCAAAGAAAGCCTCTTTATCCATGGTGCCATCCTGCCGGAAAAAATGGCGCGGGTCGACGCCGAGTTTAAGCCAGGCATTGGCTTCGTCGGGATAGAGGGCGGGCGTGTGGAAAGTACGATGAGCCATAGCGGGAAGGGAGCTAGATGGTGAAATTGTTGGTGATGGCATTATAAACAATTTGTTCGCGGGCCTGCAGGTAGCGGCTGGTCAGGTCCTTTTCCAGTAGCCACAGTTGGTGCAGCTCCAGGGCCTGCCGCTGCTGCGCCAGCGAAGGCAGGTAGTTGGGCGGGGTACCCGGCGGACCGGGCAGCTCCAGGTCGAGCAGGTCGCGGCGGTTGAGGGTGGGCACCGTGGTGGCACTCAGGCGGGCGCGCAGGGCCTCACGGGTGGCGGGCAGGTTGAGCAGCAGCGTCAGAAACTCCGGCAGCAGCCGGCTGGGCTCATGCACGGCAAGCACAAAGAAGCTGGGCGAGGCCAGGGCCGGCAGCCACTCGGGCCGCACGCAGACGGCCAGCATCCGGGCACCTTTGGCGGCCAGCAGAATCTGGCCGGGCTGCAGCTGGCGGTGCAGGGCCGCCGGCGGCACCTGCTCCAGGTACACTTTCGCTTGCAGCTCCCCCCTGTCGTCGTACACCACCGGCTGCCCGTCGGCGGTGAAATCGGAAAGCTGCGGGTAAGCCAACGGCTGCTCCACGGGAATATAGTCGTCGAGCGGCTGGGTGGAAACCGGGTACCCGGTATACAAGCTGGCAACCTTGGCAAGGAGCATTCAATGTAGAGCAACTACCGGGATGGGGGCGGCAGGCTGCGAGCAAAGATACGGCACAGTAATTTTTTGGGTTACTTTTTCTGTTAATTTATTTTATTAAAAATAAATTTAACAACCATGTAATTTGACCTTCCCTCTCTCTTTACCACTTCCCAACGCCGCTAACCCCTACCTCAAAGTACTAGCCGATAACGCTTTACCAGCTTGGTCAGCCGGGGCATGCGGTCGGCCGCGAAATTTTCGCTGGAGTTGGCTTGCTCGTAATACTGTCGGCGAATGGGAGCTTCGTAGCCCAGCAGCAGTCGGGAGCGGTTGGCTGGCCGGAAGCTCTCGTCCAGCTTATCCAGCTCGGTCGGTTCGTCGTTACGAATTCTTTCGGCGGAAAATACGGCCCGCTGGCCGTCGGGCGGGCCGGGCACACGGCGGGCTTTGCGGTGCGTAGCCCAATCGAGCCAGTGGCGGACGCGCACTTCCACGGCAGCAACACTCGTGTCTTCAAAGGCAAAGGTAGCGTAGCTTCGAGGCGCTTCCTCGACCCCGACGCCGTACGCCGACGGGGCTACCTCGTCCTGGTAGAGCTCCTGGGTAGTTGCGGGGTCGTATACCCACTCGGCAGTACTGGCGCGTTGCACGGGCTCCCATACCAGGTCGGCGGGCAGCTCATCGAGGATGCGAACGGTAGCCCAGAAGCTAAACTTCAGCAGGTCGGCCCGGGTGAGGGGGGTTTCACGCGGCGCGACGTAGGGCATGATACCGGCCGGCCGTACGGCCAGGTGGCGGGGGCCGAAAGCCAGGTCGTAGGACGAGGCCACGTCGGCGTCGATGGTGCCCTGGTTTTGCACGATGGCCGCAAAGTGCCGAATGGAGTTGCTGGCCAGGTCGTAGGCCCGAATGGCCAGCGGGCGAACGGCGCCGCTGGCTTGAAAAAGCTCGCGGCCTTCCCTGGCATTATTACCGGCTAGGGTGACGGTTTGCTGGGCCAGCGTGGCCATACGCGAAGAATCCCAGGCCAGCGGCAGGACGTAGCTGCCCCCTTCGGCTTCTTCTTCCGGAATGCGCTGGAGCTTTTTATAGTCGTCGAGCACAGCCGGGTCGAAGGGCCGGCAGTCGGGGTCGGCCAGCACGCTGGCCAAGTATGCGCGGGCCTGCTGGTACATGGCGTCGCCCTGGATGCAGGGAATCACCAGGGTAGCTTCCCGGTTGGTGCCGCGCAGGGCCTGCTTGGTGAAGTTGTGGCTACCCACCCAGATTTCGGCCTGCTGGCCGGGCAGGTCGAACACCAGCATTTTCATGTGCAGCAGGTGGCGCTGCAAAAAGTACTCGCCGGTTTTGAGTTGAATTTCTTTGGCGAAAACCCGGAAGTTGGTGCCGCCTAGTTGGTAGAAGTCGTCGAGCCGGTCGACGTTGGTAGGAGGATGGATGTCGACGATACAGAACGAGCCCGGCTGGCCCAGCAGGTATACTAAACGACTATCGAGCACCTCGGGCCCAATGGCCCAGAAGCAAACGGCCGCGTACAGCGCCTCGGCGGTTTGAATGGCCTGGTTGAGCTGGGCGGTAATGCTGCGCTTATCGGGCAAGGTGGGCAGGAGGCGGGGCGACACGGGCAGCGGGGACAGGGATACTTGTGAGCAGAGCTGGTCGCAGGTTTAGCCTGATGGCTTGCCAGCACCAGTAGCCAAGATAGTATAGCGAAGCTTATTAACTAGGTAAAAAAGATTAAACGAAGCGGGTTATCTATACCTTGCGGACAGAACTATACTCTTTCCCACCCCATGACAGCTTTAACCGAACGCCTGACTCCCTGGATTGCCGACTATCGGCAGCAGCTACCCCGCTGGACGCGGGAAGAATTGTATAAGTGGCGGGCTGTACAGGTTTTTCAGGAAAACTGGGACTTAGGAACCGCAGATTTTCCTGCCATGCTGCGGAGAAGCTTAGCCGAAACGGGTAATTTGCTTACGTCGGTACAATATTTTGCCCGGCTGATGATAGAACGGTTTGCCGACCAGTTTCCAGGGGAAGTACGGGCTGCTTTCGAGCAGCTATTCGATGAAAGCCATCCGCTGACGGAACGCATGCCGCGCTTCAAGGCAGCGGCTGAAGACTGGCGTGAACGATTTGAGGGCGCGCCGGCCGCTAGCCATTACCAGGACGAGCGGGCTATGCTGGTCTACCTGACGCTTCGCTACCCTGACCGATACTATTTATTTAAACCGATGATGTACCAGGACTTCGCCGCCCTGGTAGACGTGGCAGTAGACAGGCGGCAGCGCGCCAAAGTGGAGCGGGTGATAGGCTACATCGCATTGGCCAACCAAGTGCGCGATATACTCGCGCAAGACAGTACCTTACTTGCAGCTCACCGGGCCCGGCTTCCAGCCAACGTATATCCCGACCAAGCCCTGCACCTGCTTACGCAAGATTTTATCTACTGCACAGTGCGAACGGTCAAGGAGCAGGACGGTAAAATCAAAGATGGCTTGGCATGGCTCTCGGATTCTGCGGAAGGCGGAGACGAGCCGGATACAGAACAGGCGCGTGAGCAACCCCTTGCCTGGGCCATTGGCGCAGGTGTGAATGGCTATCTGTGGGAAGATTGGAAGGCCAGCGGCGAAATGTCGATTGGCTGGGACGACTTGGGCGACCTGCGCGACTACGAATCCAAGGAAGCCATTCGGCAAGAACTGTTAGCTGAAACAACGAACGGCTCGAGTCGCACGAACGACGCGCTGGCCTGCTGGCAGTTCTGCCAGGACATGCGGCCCGGCGATTACGTGGTAGCCAAGCAGGGCCGCTCAGCAGTACTCGGGCTCGGACGCGTGATAGGCGAATACGAATTTCAAGACAGCCGAAGCGAGTTTCAGCACGTGCGCCGCGTCAAATGGCTGCTGGAAGGCTACTGGGAGCGCACCGCCGATGCGAGCCTGCCCACCAAAACCCTGACCGAGGTAACGTACTATAAGCGGTTTATTCAACCGATTCTGAACGAGCTAGAAAACCAAGCTCAACTGCGTCTGATTGAGCCCGCACAGACTAAACCCACTGGCGGTGGCGGTCAAGACCAATCAGACCCACAACCCAAACCAGCCCGGCCTGCTTATACGTTGGATGATGCTACGGCCGACCTGTTCATGCCGACAGCAGAATTGAATGGGTTGTTGACCAGTCTACGCCGCAAGAAAAACCTCATCTTACAAGGCCCACCTGGCGTAGGCAAATCGTTCGTCGCCCGGCGGCTGGCTTATCTGCTACTGGGTGAGCAGGATGCTGACCGAGTCGAGATGGTGCAGTTTCACCCGTCGTATAGCTACGAGGATTTTATAATGGGCTACCGAGCTACTGAGCACGGTGGTTTTTTACGAGAAGCCGGAGTATTTCTAAAATTTGTGCGCGACGTCGCGTTGGCCAATCCCGATAAGCCTCACGTCTTCATCATCGACGAGCTGAACCGGGCCAATCTGGGCAAGGTATTGGGTGAATGCATGTTGCTGCTCGAAAGCGACAAGCGCGGCTCCAACCACAAGGTGATGCTACCCTACGGCGGCGAGTACATGTATTTGCCGGAAAACCTGTACCTCATTGGTACCATGAACACCGCTGACCGCTCGCTGGCACTGGTCGATTTTGCCCTGCGGCGGCGGTTTGCTTTCAAAAGGCTGCAGCCTGAGTTGGGCGAGCGGTTTGCCGACTACCTGACGCAACGTGGCGTGGCGACTGATTTTGTTGGGCAGTTGGTAGCAGCGGTGCGGCGAGTGAACGATAAGATTGAGCAGGACCGTACCCTGGGGCCGGATTTTCTGATTGGGCACAGCTACTACAGCGAAGGGCCGCAGGCCGGGGAAACCGACCAAGCGTGGTATGAGCGGGTGCTGGAGGATGAAATCGGCACTCAATTGGAGGAGTACTGGATAGAAACGCCCGCCCAGGCAAAAGCGGCCCGTCAGCTACTGCGCCTGCACGCAACGATGGTAACTGGTTCGGGTGATGAGTAACCACCGCCTCTCCGGGCAGTCAAGCCCAATACGGGTCGAGAACCTGTACTACCTGCTGAGCTACGCCTGGGGTCTGCTACCGGTGGCCGAGCCCGTGGTAGGTGATGCGGAGACACCGCCCGAAACCCTGCTGGACTTACTGGCGGTATTGCTCCGCGATAGCCTGGAACAACTAGTGAAGCGGGGCCTAGACCAGGATTATCAGACCACGGAGTTGCTGACGGCCATGCCGCGGGGAAAGCTGTTGCCGGGCCGCTCGATGCGGGAGCAAACCTTGCCCCGCGCCAGGGTGTGGTGTGAAACCGATGACCGGACGCCCGACACCCTACTCAACCAGTTGGTGAAATCCGCGGCGCACCGCCTTGCGGAGGCGGGAGAAGTAAAAGAGGCTTTACGCGAGGACCTACGGGGGCTGCTGCGTTCGTTTGACCGGGTGCGCCTGGTGCCGCTGCTGGATACCGAGCTGGGCGCGGTGCGGGTGTACCGGCATACGGCACGATACGGCATGGTAGTGCATCTCAGCCAATTGGTGCGACACCTGGCCCTGCCCACGCAGAAGGCCGGTACTGTGCTAGTGCCCGACGTGTGGCGGGATGAGCGAAACATGGCCCGGCTCTTTGAGCAGTTCGTTCGCAACTTTTATGATTTTCACCTGCGTGGGATAGCAACGGTGAGCGCCAAAGCGCTGCGGTGGCAGCTGACGGCAGAAGATGAGGTTTCAGCCCAGCATCTACCTAAGATGCAGACCGATGTTGTAGTAGCTTATAACGACCACAAGCGAGTAGTGCTGCTGGAATGCAAGTTTTACCCGCAGGCGCTGGGGAATGAGCATCATGGCAAGCGCAAGGTTCGGTCGGCGCACCTGTACCAGTTATTCGCTTACCAGCAGCATCTGAAACAACGATTTCCGGGCCGGGAAGTGCGCTCGGTGCTGCTATATCCGGTGGGAGACGAAACGGTACTGCTGCGCTACCAGCTAGGGGCAGAACCAGTGCGAGTGTACACGCTCAATCTCAACCAGCCATGGCCCGCTGTTCGCGCGGCTATGCTGGCGCTGCTGGAAGCTATTTGAGCCCCTGAAACAGGCACACTTTTGGCGTTTGGCTGCGCACGTATCTTCCCGCCATGCCTAAGCAACCTACGCCGCCCCTCCACCTCTACCCCCAGCCTCCCTTGGCACCAACCGACGGCATCGGTCCGGGCGTGGGCATGGCCTTCGTGCGCGCCTACTTTCCGCGGGTGCAGCAATCGTTGCGCATCGCCACCGCGTATTTTAGCTTCAAGGGCTACCGCATGGCATGGTCGTCGCTGCCCGTAGGCCGCCGGGTGCAACTGCAAATCTTGGTGGGTAAGCGCGACGGGTACGAGCTGCAGCACACCGTGCTGGAAGACCTGCGAGCGGAACTGGTGCGCGGAGTAAAGCTCGGTTCGCTTTACGATGCGGTAGTTGACTTATACCAGCGCATGAAAGCCGGGGAGCTTACCATCCGGGATGCCCGGCAGATGGAACGGCCCTTTCACTGCAAGTTTTATTTGAGCGACGCCGCCAGCGTATTTCACGGGTCGGCCAATTTTTCAGCCAACGGCTTGCAGGGGCAGGCTGAGCAGCTTACCTACTCAACTGACCAACAAGTAGTGGCCGACTGGACGGCGTGGTTTGAGAAAGTAGCTGCTGGAGCGCTCGATTTAGAAGTAGAACTGCGCCAGCTACTAGCCGACTGGCTGGCTATGGCCCGCCCGTTTCACGTGTATTTGCGGGCGCTGGACTGGCTGCTTTCGCCAACGCGCGAACTGAATCTGGCTACCGGCGCTCACGCCCCGGTGCCCTACCAGCGGGCGCTGGCGGCTTGGGCGGCCCGGCAGTTGGTGGCCTATCGGGGGGCAGTACTGTTGGTATCAACGGGGCTGGGTAAGACGGTAATTGAGGCAGAGGCAGTGGGGCAACTGTGGCGGGCGGGCCTGCTTGAGCGGGTGCTGGTGCTGGCACCGCCATCGGTCCAAGAAGCGTGGGACAAGCAACTCAAGGGACGCGGACTGCAAGCGGGCCGGCATCAGGTGCAATTTGGTATCAAGCTGTTGTTTCGGCAGAACACTGCGCCGAAAGGCCAGGCCGCGAAGCTGCTGGAAGAACTGCAGAATGCCGGCCCAACGACACTGATACTGATTGACGAAGCCCACGAATACCGCAACCAGCAGCAGGCCACGCAGAACAAACTGCCTAACAATACTAAAAAGCGCCAGCCGGAAAGTTCAGGCAGCCTAGTATTTGACCGGCTGACCCCAGCCCTAAATGCTGGCGCACAGGTACTACTGCTCACCGGAAGCGCTTATGGCACCAATCGTTTGAACCTAAGCAGTCTGCTGCGCTTGCTGCCGCCCACTGCGCCTCCGGCACCCGCTGCAACGGACAGTCCGCCGCTGGCCCTGGAACCAACACCGACCGGCCCTCAACAGTGGGATGCAAACTCGCCCGCAGCTTTCGGCAACTTGCCGGTAGTTACCGTGTTTACGTACCCACACGCACTCTACCTGACGCAGCAGGCGCAAGCACTACTCAATGACGCAGAGGCCCCGGCGGGGAATAAGTACCCGTATTTACCGTTTGCGCACGGGCCAGGGTATTTGCCGCTGGGGCTGTATTCGACGCAGCTATATTATGAGCCGCCGGGATGGACGGAGATAGTAGCCGTTTTTGATGGCGGCTGTTTTGCCCAGCAATACCCCATCACCACGGAAGGTTATTCGGATGATTTAGGTCCGCTAATCGGTAAAACCGACTCATTCCATAACCAGGCACTGGCGGCGTGGCTTAGCTCGCCGGCGGCCCTATACGATGCCCTAGCGCACAACCTGGCGACGGAAGGCCCGGAAACTAATCAGGCAAATTTATTTCCGCTACCTGTTCCCGAAGCAAGCACACCCGTTGCTGAAAAAGCCGAGCAGCTATCAATTTGGGAAGTCGATGCTAGCGCAGCGGAAGCAGCTGATAAAAAGGCTACCAGGAAGGGCAAGAAGCTAGTCGGCGGCAGTTATAAAAAGGCCTTCCGCTTGGGCCGGGAGGAACGGCACAAACAACTAGCTCCTATTCAGCAGATGCTGGCGGCTTCGGATTTGGAAGACCCTAAATTAATTGCGCTCCGCAAGCTGATTAGTGAGTTATGCGTTAACACTAAAGGTCAAGCCATTATTTTTGTTCGTCAGCGCCTGACCGCGCACTATCTGCACCAACGGCTGACGGCCGCGTTCAAGGTAGTTCGCCTGAAGGTAGGCTGCATGGTTGATAAGCACGGCATGCTCAAGTCGGCGGCGGAACGCCAGCGCATACGAGAGGAATTTGCCCCATTGGCACATGGGCTGGCGGGGCCAGCTCGATATAAAGTACTGGTCTGCACCGATGCGGATAGTTTAGGCGTCAATCTGCAGGATGCCGATAACGTTATCAACTATGATTGGCCTGATTCGGCGGATGGCTTGATTCAGCGTTTGGGACGGGTGTTGCGGCCTGCTCCTTATGCAGAACGAACACCCCATATGTACACCTTTGTCCCGGAATGTCTACGGCCACCCCAGGCGCTGCTACCAACATCGCGCACGATAAAGGATATAGCTCGCCAATACAATCGTCTGCTACGCCGGCATCTAGCCTCGACGGAATTGAATGGCTTCCCAGTGCTTGGTACTGATGACGACCCACGCATTGCATTGAACGTAAAAGTGGATGCAGAGGCGCTAAGCCGGAAATTGGATGAAACAACTCATG
This sequence comes from uncultured Hymenobacter sp., assembly GCA_964277755.1. Lineage (GTDB taxonomy): Bacteria > Bacteroidota > Bacteroidia > Cytophagales > Hymenobacteraceae > Hymenobacter. Next base: position 40,157 of record CAXYJY010000010.1, on the reverse strand, counting down.
GACTAAGTACAGCTACAAATAGTTGGGCACTACACATCGAAACGCTCGAAAAATGCCGGGCAATCCTTAACCAACTACCAACGACGGTACTGCATAGTGCGCGGCTTTGGCCTGAAACGTTTCCCCGCGTGGTTGTGCTGGTGCTCGGTCCAATGGGGGCAGTCCCAATTGTATACGATATAGAAACTGACCAAGTGCAGAAAATGCACGATTTACCCGTTCTGAACCTGCTGCGGGCGGATGCACCCGAAGAGCCAGCTGGGGTAAATTTACCTCGTATTATGCGCTATGCCGATTTAGCTACTAAGCGCTGGTGCGAAGAACAGAAAAGCCACGTCAAACCCAATAGCCTGCAACGTCTGGCGGCAATGTATTTACATCCTGCGCACCAGGCAGAGGATTTCGACTATCTGTTAAAAACAGCGTAATATGCTTGTCGGGCTTCAGGCTATGTAAGTACGTTCTACTTCTGCCCACCTCCGCTAGACCATCTTGATATTCAGCCTCATTTCCTAACACCTCTTAGCCTCATGAAAGCTATCTTCCTCTTGGCCGGCGGCCTACTGGCTACCGCTCCGCTACTCACGGCCCAGGCCCAGTCCTCGCCGCTGCCCAAGGTCACGGCCAAGCCGGTGAATACCACTGACCCCGCCGCTACTGCCCGCAAAACCGCCGACCGCCGCGCCGCCGCCTACAAGGGCCCCAAAGTGGTGCAAAGCACCGAGGCCCTCGGCCAGAAAATGCTGCGCGACAGCAAGCCCGCGCCGGTGCCGGTAGCTCCCACCAAGCAGTAGCTTATCACTTCGCTGCTAAGCAGCCATCAAAAAGCCCCCGGTTTTCCAGGGGCTTTTTGATGGCTGTTACCTATCTACCTAGCACAAAGAGCTAACTGCTTACACGCTGAGCCCCGGCTGCCCGGCAAAGTAGTGCCATACCCAGCTCAGCAACGCCACGCTGCCCCAGGCCACCAGCCCGGCCACCACCAAAAACGCCAGCAGCACCACCGCTACCAGGCCTTTGCCGCTACCCTGGTGGCGGCCCTCGGTGTAGTGGCGGCGTAGCAGAGCTACGTTGCGCTCGTTGCTTTTGTAGGCAAAGTCGAAGATGTTACCGATAAGCGGAATAGCTCCTACTACGGTATCAATCAATATGTTGAGCGCCATGCGCACCACCACCGCGCCGCTGGTCCCGTGGCGCAGCATGGTCAGCAACAACGCTACCGATACGGCGGTGGTGGCAAGGTCGCCCACGATGGGCACCAAGCCCAGCAGCGGGTCGAGGCCGAAGCGAAAGCGCGTGCCGGGCAGTTGAAACTGGCTGTCCATGAGCCGGGCCACACCCTCGACCCAGCGCAGGCGCTCGTCGGCAGCGAAGGGATTGGCCGCGGGAGCTAGTGGGTGGGCAGGCATGGCCGGGCGGTGAATTAGGGCTGCGCAGGCAGCAAGGCCGGGAAATGCAGCTGCAGCAGGTGCTCCAGCTTTTCCTCGGTGAGGGGCTTGTTCACCAGCCCATCGATGTGCAGCTGCTTGATGAGCGTGAGGTCTTGCTGATTGGTGGAGGTAGTGAGGACCACGATAACTGGCCGGTCGGCCGCCTCGGGCTCCTGCGCCTGGTAGCGGGCCAGAAACTCGGCCCCCGATAGGCCGGGCATGTTCAGGTCGAGTAGCACGAGCGTGGGCGCTACTGCGCCGGGGGCTCCCAGCAGGTCGAGGGCTTGCTGGCCGGTTTCGGCCACGAGCACCTCGTCGGCCACGCCCAGACGCTCAAACAGGCGCTTCGTCAAAAAATTATTGGTGGCGTCATCATCGATGAGCAACACGCGAAAGGGCTTGGTCATGGAAATAGAGAAAGAGAATAACAAGTCTGAAACAACGGCTTACCGGCCGGGCGTTCCGCCCGGCCGCTGGGGTAGCGTTACCGTGAAGGTGGAGCCTTCGCCCACAGCGCTTTGCACGCCGATAGTGCCGCCAGCGTTTTCCACCACCTTCTTCACGGCGTAGAGGCCCACGCCCGAGCCTTGTACGTGCGGATGCAGGCGCTTGAACAGCCGAAACAGCTTGCCCTGCTGCTCGGCGTCGAGGCCCAGGCCATTGTCCTGCACGGCCAGCACCAGGCTGCCAGCCGCGTAGCTGGTGCGCAGGGCTATTTGCGGCACGCGCCCAGGCGCATGGTAGCGCAGGGCATTGCTGAGCAAATTATATACAATGGAGCTCAGCTGCGCTGGCACAAACCGCACCGACGGCCCGGCGGCTACCTCCACGCTGAGTTCCGCGCCGGTTTCGGCCAGCTCGGCGGCCAGGTCCTGGCGCACGCTCTCGATGAGCGCGGCCAGGTCTACCAGCTCGGCGGAGGCGTCGGCCTCGTGCGAGAGGCGCGCCACATCGGCTAGGTGGCCGATGGTTTGTCGGAAGCGACCAATTGAGTTGTCCATTAGGCCCAGCAGGTGCGCCACGCGCGGCGCGGCGGGCACTCCGGCGGGCAGGTCCTGACGCAGAGCAGCTAGTAGTCCTTCCAGGTTGGTGATGGGCGTCTTTAAATCGTGCGAGGCCGTGTACACAAAGCTGTCAAGCTCGGCGTTGGTGCGCAGCAGCTGGCCGTTGCTGGCCGTGAGCTCGGCGTTGAGGACCTGCACCTGCCGGCGAGCGCGCACCTGGTCGGTTACGTCGTGCAGCAGCACGGCCACGCCCACGATGCGCTCCTGCTCGCGGTAGGCCTGGCACGTGAGCGTAACGTAGCGCGGGGCCTCGGTGGTCGGGCCGGGCAGGCGCAGCTCCGCTTCCTGGTACGTTTCGCCGGTGCCGAATACGTGGTTGAGCCGGGTTAGCAGCCGGGTTTTTAGCTCTGGAAAAGCCTCGGCCACGGTGAAGCCCGGCCGCGCGGCCGGCAAAAACCGGCCGAACAGCGCATTCACGTAGTCGAAGCGGTGCTCGGGCTCGCGCAGCAGGGCGATGGCCACCGGGGCCTGCTCGAAGATGTGCAGTAGCTCAAGGCGCTCGCGGGCCTGGCGCTGGGCTACCGCCAGCAGGGCCGCCTGCAAGGTATCGGCCTGGCGACGGCTACGCACCTGCTCGGTTACTTCGAGGGCAAACACCAGGATGCCTTCGACCTGCCCGGCGCTGCCAAACAGCGGCTGGTAAACAAAATTGAAGTACCGCTGCCTGGACCCGCCATCGGGCTGCGTCAGCATCAGCGTTATCTCGGTGCCTACGTAGGGCTGGCCGCTGGCATACACTTGGTCGAGCAGGTCGATAAAGCCTTGCTCGCCTACCTCGGGCATGGTTTCGGCCACCGTGCGGCCCAACTCAGCGCGCTGGCCCACCAGCTCCTGGTACTGCGCATTAGCAAACGAGAAGTGGTGCTCGGGCCCGCTGAGTGCGGCAATGGCAGCCGGCACCTGCCCCAGTATCAGGCTCAGCAGCGCCAGCTGGCCGGGCAGCGCGGGCGCAGCGGGCACAGCCGTGAGAGTCACGACCAGTTGCTCGCCGACCCGCCGGGCGCTGAGCTGGTAGCACGCCGAGTGGTCGGGGTAGTTGGCCTGGCAGCGGCGGTCGGCCTCCGCCGCAAAAGCCTCCTGATAAAAAGCCAGCAGGCCCGTGGCCGCCGGGTGCGCGGGCAGCGGCCAGAATGCCGATTCGGGCCGCGCGGGCGGCCGCAGCAGCAGCTGCGCGGCGGCATTCAGGTGGTCGCAGGCAAAATCAGTGAGCACGCCCCGCGCGTCGTACATGGGCCGCAGCAGCAGCAAGGCCGCCGGTGAAAGGTCGAAAAAAGCCTGGGCGAGCGCATCCACGGCGGCAGGGTAAAAAGGTAAGACGAAGGCCGTGGCGCGGGTGGCCGCCCGCTTTCGATAGCCTGAAACGTACCGGCCACCGGGAAGTTTTCGGCGCTGCTTGCGGCAGCACGCGGGGTGGGGCTACCCGCCCAGCCGGGCGGCATTCGGATGCGGTAACGGATAATTGCCTTGCGCCGCTTGTTTTTCAGAAAAAAAGTAACGCTCAAAACACAATTTTTTCCTGCTTCTTAACCTGGACCGGCGGCCCGCTAAAATGCGCTGCGGGTTGTGTTGGCGGCCCTTGGCTGAGGGCGGGCGGGCGTTGTAAGGGTATAGCGAGCCGCCCGGCGCGGCAGTGAGCTACCCGCCACCCGTTGTTCAGATTAGCTGCACTTTCAATACCTTAGCGGATACCAATCTTCCGGGCTGCGTTTGCCAGCCCGTCTTTTCCCACCCATTCCCGTTGCTATGGCTTCTCGCCGCGCCTTCGTCAAATCGGCTGCCCTGCTCTCGGCGGGGGCACTGGTTAGCCCCGCCCTCCTCGCCGCCCCGGCCAAAAAATACCTCGGCCTCCAGCTCTACACCGTGCGCGACGCCATGCAAAAGGAACCGGCCGGCACCCTGGCCAAGGTGGCGCAGCTGGGCTACAACTCGGTAGAGGGCGCGACCTACACCGGCAGCCAGAAATTTTACGGCATGGAGCCGGCCGCCTTTGCCAAGGTGCTCAAGCAGAATGGCCTCATCATGCCCAGCAGCCACTACGTGCTGGGCGAGGCCCTGAACAATGGCCAGCCCACGCAGGGCACCATTCTGCACGGCTGGGACAAGGCCGTGGACGACGCGGCCCAGGTCGGGGCCAAGTACATGGTGTGCGCCTACCTCATGGACAGCGAGCGCGGCAGCCTCGACCACTACAAGCAGATAGCCGCCCACCTCAACAAGGCCGGCGAGCGCTGCAAAAAGGCGGGTATTCAGCTTTGCTACCACAATCACGACTTCGAATTCGTGGCCCAGGGCGGCCAGCTGCCCTACGACATCCTGCTGAAGGAAACCGACAAGAACCTGCTCAAAATGGAGCTCGACCTGTACTGGGCCACCAAGGCCGGGCACGACCCCATCGCGCTGTTCAAGGCGCACCCCGGCCGCTTCCCGCTCTGGCACGTCAAGGACATGGATAAGACGGAGAAGAAGGACTTTACGGAGGTCGGCAACGGGGTTATTGACTTCAAGAAAATCTTCGCCGCCCGGCAGCTGGCCGGGATGCAGTACTTCTTTGTGGAGCAGGACCGCACGCCCGGCGACCCGTTTGTGAGTATCAAGCAGAGCATCGGCTACCTGAAAGGCCTTGGCGTTTAAGCACGTCCGTCATGCGGAGCGCAGCGCAGCCGAAGTATCTCTACCGCTTCGTTGCTAGCGGCAGGATTTACTCTGCTAAAGAGATGCTTCGGCTGCGCTGCGCTCCGCTCAGCATGACGGACGTAATCAACTACCTCTCATCTATTTCCCACCCACTTATATCATGGATACTAACACCTACGACGCCATCGTCATTGGCTCGGGTATTTCGGGCGGCATGGCCGCTAAGGAACTGACGGAGAAGGGCCTGAAAACCATTATGCTGGAACGGGGGCGCAACATCGAGCACATCAAGGGCTACGTGAATGCGAACAAAAACCCCTGGGAGTTTGAGCACCGCGGCGGCAAAACCCAGCAGATGATAGCCGACTACCCCGTTCTCAAGCGCGACTATACGCTCAACGAAACCAACCTCGACTACTGGGTTAATGAGAAAGAAAGCCCTTATGTTGAAACCAAGCCATTTGACTGGTTTCGGGGCTACCACGTGGGCGGGCGCTCGCTGATGTGGGGCCGCCAGAGCTACCGCTGGAGCGACCTCGACTTTGAGGCCAACGCCAAGGAGGGCATCGCCGTGGACTGGCCCATTCGCTACAAAGACCTGGCTCCGTGGTATAGCCACGCCGAAAAATTCGCGGGCATCAGCGGCAACCGCGACGGCATCGCGCACCTGCCCGACGGCGAGTTTATGCCCCCGATGGAGATGAACTGCGTAGAAAAAGACGTGGCCGCCCGCATTAAAAAGCACTTCAAGGACCGCCACATGGTCATTGGCCGCACGGCCAACATCACGCAGCCGCACCACAACCGCACCAACTGCCAGTACCGCAACAAATGCTGGCTGGGCTGCCCGTTTGGGGCGTATTTCAGCACGCAGTCGGCCACGCTACCGGCCGCCATGGCTACGGGCAGGCTCACGCTGCGGCCGTTTTCCATCGTCACCAAAATCCTCTACGACAAGGACACCAAGCGCGCCAAGGGCGTGGAAGTGCTTGATGCGGAGACGAATAAGACCTACGAGTACTTCGCCAAGATTATCTTCCTCAACGCCTCGGCCCTGAACTCGGCCTGGGTGCTCATGAACTCGGCTACCGACGTGTGGCCCGAGGGCCTGGGCAGCAGCAGCGGCGAGCTGGGCCACAACGTGATGGACCACCATTTCCGGGCCGGCGCGCAGGGCGAAATGCCGGGCTACGAGGACAAGTACGTGTACGGGCGGCGGGCCAACGGCATCTACGTGCCGCGCTTCCGCAACATGCACGACGAAAAGCGCGACTACCTGCGGGGCTTCGGCTACCAGGGCAGCGCGGGGCGCGCGGGCTGGGGCCGCGAAATCGCGGAAATGAGCATCGGAGCCGACTTCAAGGACGCGCTGACCGAGCCGGGCGGCTGGTCGATGGGCCTGCTGGGCTTTGGCGAAACCCTGCCCTACCACGACAACCGCATCACTCTCGACAAAACCAAGAAGGACAAGTGGGGCCTGCCCGTACTGGCGATGGATGCCACCATTCGCGACAACGAGCTGAAAATGCGCGTGGACATGATGCAGGATGCCAAGGAGATGCTCGAAGCCGCTGGCCTGCAAAACGTTAAAACCTACAATAACCCTTACAGCATGGGCGGCGGCATCCACGAGATGGGCACCGCCCGCATGGGCCGCGACCCCAAAACGTCGGTCCTCAACCAGTACAACCAGGTGTGGGACGCCCCCAACGTGTACGTGACCGACGGGGCCGCCATGACCTCGGCCGCCTGCCAGAACCCGTCGCTCACCTACCTCGCCCTCACGGCCCGCGCCGTCGACCACGCCGTGAGCGAATTGAAAAAGCAGAACGTCTAACTTCTTAGTATTTACGAATATGATGAACAGAAGAGATGCCCTGGCCCGCGTGGCGCTGCTCATGGGCGGGGCCGTTATCGGGGCCGATGTATTCCTGACGGGCTGCGGCCCGAATGCCTCCAGCAAGGACGCGGCGAAGGAAGACGCGAAAGCGCCGGGCAGCGACTTTAAGCCGCTCGATGTGAAGCAGGTAGCCTACCTCGACGAAGTAAGCGACACCATTTTGCCGCCCACCAAAAGCCCCGGTGCGAAAGCCGCCAAAGTAGGCAGCTTCATGGCCGTGATGGTGCGCGACTGCTACGCCCCCACCGACCAGAAAATATTCATGGAAGGCTTCGACAAGCTGGAAGCCGCCAGCCAGAAGCAGAACGGCAAAGGCTTCCTGGACAGCACGCCCGCCCAGCGCACGGCCCTGCTCACGGCCCTCGACGCCGAGCAGAAACAGTACAGCAAAACCAAGACCGTGGAGCAGCCCAACCACTACTTCCGCATGATAAAGGAACTGACGTTGTTGGGCTTTTTCACCTCGGAAGTGGGGGCCACGCAGGCGCTGCGCTACCTGCCCGTGCCAGGCAAGTACGACGGTAACGTTCCGTATAAAAAGGGCGACAAGGCCTGGGCTACGAGTTGATTGAGAAGCTGTAGCGTGGACTCTGCGAGTCCGCGCATTCCGAATCGTTGTCATGCAAAGCGTAGCGAAGCATGACAACGATTTAGCCTTCCTCAAAAAATAACTCAACTAATTCGCGGACTCGCAGAGTCCGCGCTACATTACTCACACATGAAACTACGCCTCGGTATGATTGGCGGGGGCCAGGGCGCCTTTATCGGCGCGGTGCACCGCCTGGCCGCCGCCCTCGATGGCCACTACGAACTGGTAGCGGGCGCTTTCAGCAGCCGCCCCGAAACTTCGCGCGCCACGGGGCAGGAACTGGGCCTGAACCCGGAGCGGGTGTATGGCTCTTATCAGGAATTAATTGAGCAGGAAAAAGCGCGGCCGGCGGCTGAGCGCGTGCATGTCATCAGCATCGTAACGCCTAACTACCTGCACTTTGCGCCGGCCAAAATGGCGCTCGAAAACGGGTTCGACGTTATCGTTGACAAGCCCATGACCTTCTCGCTGGCCGAGGCCAAGGAGTTGGCCGCCGTGGTGCAGGCTACCGGCCGCCGCCTGGCCCTCACGCACACCTACACCGGTTATCCGATGGTGAAGGAGGCCCGGCAGCGCGTGGCCGACGGTGCGCTCGGTGCCATTCGTAAGGTGTACGTGGAGTATCCGCAGGGCTGGCTGAGCACGTTTGCCGAAGGCGACGCCGACAACAAGCAGGCCGGCTGGCGCACCGACCCCGCCCGCAGCGGCGTGGCCGGCGCGATGGGCGACATCGGCACTCACGCTTTCAATTTGCTGGAATATATCACTGGCCTGCAAGTAGAAAAGCTCTGCGCCGACATCAACGCCGTAGTGCCCGGCCGGCAGCTCGACGACGATGGCGCGGTGCTGTTGCGCCTCAGCAACGGGGCCAGCGGCGTGCTGGTAGCCACTCAGGTAGCGGCCGGCGAAGAAAACAACCTGCGCCTGCGCGTGTACGGCGAAAAAGGCGGCCTCGACTGGCAGCAAGCCGACAACAACACGCTGCTGCTGAAGCACCTGGACCGCCCCACCGAAATTCTGCGCACCAACGCGCCCTACCTCGGCGCCGCCGCCCGCCACAACGCCCGCGTACCTCCCGGCCACCCCGAGGGCTACATCGAAGCCTTCGCCAACATCTACCGCAATTTCGCCCTGACCTTGCAGGCAGAGCTGGCGGGTGAAACGCCTTCGCCCGAAATGCTTGATTTTCCGGGCATAGCGGAAGGCGTGCGCGGCATGGCGTTCATTGAAAGCGTCATTGCCTCGGGCCGTAGCGAGCAAAAGTGGACTGACCTTACCGTATAATTTCGCATGAAAACCATCAAAGGCCCCGGCATCTTTCTGGCACAATTCATTGGCGACCAGGCACCTTTCAATGGCCTGAAAGCCAGTTGCGAATGGGCGGCCAGCCTGGGCTACAAAGGCGTGCAGCTGCCGACGCTCGACCCGCGCTTTATCGACCTTAAGCTAGCGGCCGAAAGCCAGACCTACGCCGACGAGCTCAGCGGCACGGTGCGGGCGGCGGGGTTAGAAATCACCGAGCTATCGACCCACTTGCAGGGGCAGCTGGTGGCCGTGAACCCGGTGTACGACACACTGTTTGATGGCTTCGCGCCCGAGGCGGTGCGCGGCAACCCGGTGGCGCGGCAGGCGTGGGCGACGCAGCAGTTGGTGTACGCCGCCAAGGCCTCGCGGCGGCTGGGGCTGGCGGCGCACGCCACCTTTAGCGGGGCGCTCGCGTGGCCCTACGTGTACCCCTGGCCGCAGCGCCCGGCCGGGCTCGTGGAGGAAGCCTTCGCGGAGCTGGGCCGGCGCTGGCGGCCGATTCTGGACAAATTCGACGCGCAGGGCGTGGACCTGTGCTACGAGATTCACGCCGGCGAAGACCTGCACGATGGCATCAGCTACGAGCGGTTTTTGACGGAGGTGAACGACCACCCGCGCGCCTGCCTGCTCTACGACCCCTCGCACTTTGTCCTGCAATGCCTTGATTATCTGGCGTATATTGACATCTACCACGAGCGCATCCGGGCGTTTCACGTCAAGGATGCCGAGTTTAACCCTACCGGGCGGCAGGGTGTGTACGGCGGCTACCAGCCCTGGCTGGAGCGGGCCGGGCGCTTCCGCTCGCTGGGCGATGGGCAGGTCGATTTCAAGGCCGTGTTCAGCAAGATGGCGCAGTACAACTACCCCGGCTGGGCCGTGCTGGAGTGGGAGTGCGCCCTCAAGCACCCCGAAGACGGGGCCCGCGAGGGCGCGCAGTTCATCAAAGACCACCTCATCCGCGTCACCGACCGCACGTTCGACGACTTCGCCGCCTCGGGCGTCGATAACGCGCAGAATAGAAAGCTACTAGGACTTTAACCTTCGATTTTCCCCACCCATGAAAAAGCTATTCCTCTGCCTCGGCGCGGCGGCCCTGCTCACGGCCTGCGACTCGGGCTACAAGCCCGACGGCCCCGACCAGGTAAACGCCCAAAAAGCAGCCCAGCAGCCCAACGACGCGCCCTCGGCCCCCGACAGCGTAACGGCTACCAACGTGGCCGCCAAGGAGCATCAGCTGCAAGTGGATACGGCTACTACCAAAATCGGCACCTCCCCTACCGGCGTGGCCGATAATAGCCAGGGCGCCAAGCTCATGGCCTCGTCGGACTGCGCCAGCTGCCACCGCGAGCGCGAGAAGCTGCTCGGCCCGGCCTACGTGGCCATTGCCGAGAAATACCCTAACACACCCGCCAACGTGGCCATGCTGGGCAAGAAAATTATCAGCGGCGGCAAGGGCAACTGGGGCGACATCGCCATGACGCCGCACCCGGGGCTATCGGAGTCGGACGCCAAGGAAATGGTGAAGTATATTCTGACGCTGAAGTAGTGTACCGTGGACCCTGTGGGTCCGCGCGTTATTCGATATAGCCGCTACTTTCCCTCGCGGACCCGCAGGGTCCGCGGTACATCCTCACTCGCGGGCTGAAAGCCCGCGCTACTCTCCCACCCGTATGACTACTGCCGTTCGCATAAAGCTGTCCATCATGATGTTCCTGGAGTTTTTTATCTGGGGCGCGTGGTTTGTGACGCTGGGTACGTACTTGCTGCGCAACCTACACGCGACGGGCACGCAGGTGGGCGTGGCCTTTCTCACGCAGTCCATCGGGGCCATCGTGGCCCCGTTTATCATCGGGCTGATTGCCGACCGCTTTTTCTCGGCGCAGAAAATCCTCGGGGTGCTGCACCTGGCGGGCGCGGCGCTGCTCTGGCACGCCAGCACAGCCGCTGACTTCGATAGCTTCTACCCTAATATTTTGACCTACATGGTCTTGTACATGCCCACGCTGGCGCTGGTCAATTCCATCGCCTTCCGGCAAATGCAAGACCCGCAGAAGGAATTTGCCCCCATCCGCGTACTAGGCACGTTGGGCTGGATAGTAGCGGGTCTCACCATCGGCTGGCTAAATTGGGAGCAAAGCAACGGCCTGCAAGCCACCTTTTTAATGGCGGCCGGCGCGGCGGCGCTGCTAGGCGTGTTCAGCTTCGCGCTGCCCGCTACCCCGCCCGTAAAGCGCGGCCAAAGCAGCTCGGTAGGCGACCTGCTGGGGCTCGAAGCCATCGGGCTGCTGCGCAACCGCTCGTACCTGATTTTCTTTCTGGCGTCCATCGCCATCTGCATTCCGCTGGCGTTTTACTACGGCTTCACCAATCCCTTTCTCAACGAAGTGGGTATGAAGGCAGCGGCCGGCGTACAGAGCCTCGGGCAGGTATCGGAGCTGCTGTTTATGCTGGCCATTCCGCTATTTTTCAAAAAGCTAGGTGTGAAGAAAATGCTGGCTATCGGCATGGCGGCGTGGGTATTGCGCTACTTATTTTTTGCCTACGGCGACGGCGCCGGCAGCTATTGGATGCTCATTGCGGGCATTGTGCTACACGGTGTCTGCTACGATTTCTTCTTCGTCACGGGCCAGATTTATACCGACAATCTGGCCGGCGAGCAGTTCAAGAGCGCCGCGCAGGGCTTCATTACGCTGGCGACCTACGGCGTGGGGATGCTGATTGGTACGCTGCTGTCGGGCCGCATTTTTGACCAGTACCAGTTGGCGGGCGGCACCCACGACTGGCGCATGATTTGGCTGATTCCGGCCGGTATCGCGGCCGTGGTGCTGCTGCTGTTTCTGCTGTTTTTCCGGGAGCGCACTACCGCGCCGGCCGCGCCCACGGCCGCCGTGCCGTATGGCGAAGCTTCTACCGTGGTACCCGGCTAGTCTTCTATTTTTATGCCTACTCATAATCGCCGCGCGGCCCTCAAAACGATTCTTACCAGTACCGCCACGGTGGGCGTGCTGGGTTTCGCCCGCGCCTACGCGCCCGGCGGCAAGCCGGCTCAACCTTTCAATCTCTTGAAAAACAACATTAAACAATCGGTTTGCCGCTGGTGCTTCCAGGATATGCCACTGGAAAAACTGTGCGTAGCGGCCAAGGGAATGGGCATTCGGGGCATCGACCTCGTGGGGCCGGCCGACTGGCCCACGCTCAAAAAGCACGGCCTCGACTCGCCCATGTGCAACGGGGCCGAAATCAACCTCACCGATGGCTTCAACGACCCGCAGTTTCACGCGCGGCTGCAAAAGCAGTACGCCGAGATGATTCCGAAGGTGGCGGCGGCGGGCTACACCAACCTCATTTGCTTTAGCGGCAGCCGCCGCGGCATGAGCGACGAAGTGGGCCTGGCCAACAGCGTGAAAGGCTTGCAGCCGCTGATGGCTTTGGCCGAAAAGCATAAAGTAGTGCTGGTGATGGAGCTGCTCAACAGCAAAATCGACCACCACGACTACCAGGCCGACCGCACTAGCTGGGGCGTGGCGCTGGCCAAAAAGCTGAGCTCCGAGCATTTCAAGCTGCTCTACGACATCTACCACATGCAGATTGACGAGGGCGACGTGATTCGCACCATCACCGATAATCACCAGTACATCGCGCACTACCACACGGCCGGCGTGCCCGGCCGCCACGAGCTCGATGATACGCAGGAGCTGAACTACCCGGCCATTATGCGGGCTATTAAAGCCACTGGTTTTCAGGGCTTCGTAGCGCAGGAGTTTATGCCGCGCCAGGCTGATAAGCTGGCTTCGTTGCGCCAGGCGGTGCAGTTGTGCGATGTATGATGTCGTGTATTATCAACGTAGGGTGCGGGGCTTGCCCCCGCCCAGCGTAAGGCGAGCTGTGTAAGCAAAACCTCGTCTTCAGTCTCAAAAGCGAACCCAGCAACGCCGGGCGGGGGCAAGCCCCGCACCCTACCTTATGAAACTCCTCCTCCCCACCCTGCTTTCCTTCAGCCTCCTCTCCGTGGCCCACGCCCAGCAAACCGGCAAGCCGGAAGACACCGAAGTGTATGAGCCGGTGCCCAAAATAGTGACGCCCGGCCCTTACGCCCCCAGCGCGCCGCCCTCCGATGCGGTGGTACTATTCAATGGCAAGGACCTGAGCGAATGGGTATCGGTGGCCGACCGCAAGGTGCCGGCCAAGTGGAAAGTGGCCGACGGCCTGCTGACCGTGGACAAAGCCCAGGGCAACATCGAAACCAGGCGCACCTTCACCAACTACCAGCTGCACCTCGAATGGCGCGTGCCGGCTAACATCACCGGCAGCGGGCAGGTGCGTGGCAACAGCGGCGTGTTTCTTGCTTCCATCGGCCAGGGCGACCTCGGCTATGAGCTGCAAATACTTGACAGCTACCAGAATAAAACTTACGTAAATGGCATGGCGGGCAGCATTTACAAGCAGCGCATCCCGCTGGCCAACCCCATCCGCAAGCCCGGCGAGTGGCAGACGTATGATGTAGTCTGGACGGCCCCGGTCTTCAAAAGCGATGGCGCGGTGCAGTCGCCGGCCCGCGTCACGGTGCTGTTTAATGGTGTGGTGGTGCAGAATAACGTGGTGCTTGATGGCCCCACGCAGTACATCGGCAAGCCTAGCTACCAGCAATCGCACGGCCCGTCGCCCATCAAGCTGCAGGCGCACGGCGACAAAAGCGAGCCGCTGAGCTTCCGCAACATCTGGGTGCGCGAGCTGTAGCGTTAAGCTCCAGCTCGGCGCGGCGGCCGGGCGGCTTTATCAAACTCACGGCCAGCCCCCGCCAAAGCTGCGCCGTAGCCTACCTTCGCCCGGTATTTGCGCCGGGCCGGCGCTATTCCTTGCGCCGTGGATTGGATTTACGCCGTACCCAACTGGGTTCTTTTCGTGTGCTGTTGCAGCGCCACGTTAATTTTTTCACTAGTAGGTATGGTGTTGCTGCGGCCGTGGGTGCGCGCCCATGTGCAGGACTCGGCCGAGCACAACGACTTGGTTAGCTATTTTTTGGGCGTATCGGGCGTGATTTACGGCATCTTGCTGGGGCTGGTGGCGGCCGGCGTCTGGAGCAATTCGCAGGCGCTGTCGGGCCAGGTCGATAACGAAGCGACCATCACGGCGGCGCTATACCAGGACATGGCCACGTACCCGCCAGCCGCCCGGCAGCTTTATCAGCGTGAGCTGAAAGCCTACGTACGGGCGGTGATTCACGTAGACTGGCCGGAGCACCACCAGGGCATTGTGCCGCAGGAAAGCAGCAAGCTACTGCGTCTGTTTAAAAACGATTTTCTGGCCTTTGACCCGCCCGATGCCCGCATGCAAATAGTACATCAGCAGGCTATCAATCAAGTGAATGAACTGCTACTAGCTCACCGCCTGCGCCTGCGCGGCGACCAAGCCAATTTGCCCTCCCTGCTGTGGTGGGTACTCATTTTGGGCGCGGCCATCAACGTAGCCATTTCCTGGTTTTTCTTCGCCAAGGATACCACTCACCAAACCGCTCTTACCTGCCTGATTGCTCTGCTACTGGGAGCATTGCTGTTTCTAACGGCGGCAATGGACAACCCTTTCCGGGGCGCGTTCAGCGTCGATGCGAGCGCGTTTGAGTCGGTGCTTTATGAGATGGTAAATTACTGATAAATACCACCTTTCATTGCGAGCGCAGCGAAGCGGCCGCACCTGTTCGGCCGCGCTGTCCGGGTTCCATTCCGGTGCGATTGCTTCGCTGCGCTCGCAATGACAGCCTTTTTTGGGCAAATCTACCGGCTGGCTGCTTTCACTACTTACCCACCGAATACGTCTTCCGCCCCACGCCTACCCCAGTTATCTTCACCGCCTGCCAGCCAGTGGGCAAGGTCGTCTTACGCTGCGCGATACCCAATGGCGTGATTTCCAGCCCACCAAAGCCCATGAGCACGGCTTGCAGCACGCCGCCCGCGCCGGTGGCGAAGTAGGGATTGGTGCCGCCCTTGGTTTCGGCGATGACGCGGAAGGGCGGCAGCAGATTGGGCAGGTAAGCATCCTGGAAGAAATGCTGCGCCTTGCCGCCATTGCCAAGGCGAGCGTAGAGCAGCGCGAAAATGGCCTGCGTCATGGCCGGCGTGCCTTCGTTGGGCACACGGGTTTCGTAGTAAGCCAGGTCTTTTTTAATTTGAGCGGGGTCGGTGATGGAGCTCAGCGGATACGCCAGCAGATTCACGTCGCCCTGCTTGATGCCCTCGCCGTGGTAGGTGGCGTGCTCCTGGGTTACGCCGTCGGGCATTTTCAGGAGGGGGATATTCTGCGCGACTACCGCCCAATCAGGGTTGGCGCGCAGGCCAAGCAGCTTGGCGGCGGTGGTGGCGGCGCGCAGGTTGGCCTGGGCGGCGGCGTTGGTAAAGGCATCATTATCTACGTTTTCAGCCCATTCGTCGGACGCTACTACGTTCTTGATATCGTAGTGACCAGGGCCGTTGCGCTCGACGCGGCTCGCCCAGAAGTCGGCCGTGGCCGAGAGCATCGGCCAGCCTTTCTCGCGCAGCCAGTCTTTGTCCTGCGTCACGCAGTAGTACTGCCAGGCGGCCAGCCCCACGCAGGCCGACACGTGGTGCTCAAACGGCCCGCTCAGGGCCCACACGGGCGTTTCCTCTACGCCGGTGTCGGCGCTTTCCCAGGGGTACATGGCGCCCTGGTAGCCGTGGGCGAAAGCATTGCGGCGCGCCAAATCAAGCCGCCGAAAGCGGTACTCTACCAATGACTTAGCTATTTCGGGGTGCAACACCAGCAGGGCCGGGTACATCCACAAGTCGCTGTCCCAGAACACGTGGCCGTTGTAGCCCAGGCCCGAAAGGCCCATCGGCGAGGGCGAGTAGTCGGTGCCGGCCCGCGAGAAGCTGTAGAGATGGTACAGCATACTATGCACATCCTGCTGGGCCTGCGCGTCGCCGGCTATCGTTATGTCGCTCTGCCACAGTTCCTGCCAGGCTTTCTGGTGGAAGTCGAGCAGGCGCTGCCGGCCTTCGAGCCGGGCAAAAATGGTGAGCCGCTCGGCCTCATTGAGCGGGTCGGGGTGATGGGCCGAAGTGATGCTGGAGCCCGCCACCGAATACGTATACGTTTGGCCGGTCTTCAGCGCTTTGCCAAACTTCATGAGGTGCATATTATTGTCCCACATCTCATGGATGATGCGCGGCTCCTGCCCGTGCGGCTCGGCAAATAGAAAACTGGTACTGGCGCACAGCAATAGCTTGCCTGTCGGGCTTTTAGCCGACGACGTGAGTAAGCTTAGCGTGGCGTGCGGCCGGTCGATTTCATTGTAGTAGTTCTGGGCGTCGCGCAGGGCATCGGGCGTTTCCAGCACGCTGGCAGCCGTGAGGACCACGTCTTTTTTGGCCGTGATGCTGACATCGAGCAGCACCGTGTAGGGCAGGTGCCGCAGGGCGTAGTAGGTGTAGCTGATGCTGGCCTTATCCTGGTAGTCGAAGGTAGTAGTGAAAGCCGCCCGCTGCATATCCAGCTCCTGCCGGAAGTTGCTCGCGTCCTGCGCGTTGAGGCGGTGCCCGTCCACTTCCAGGTACATATCCAGCAAATTGAAGCTGTTGAGAAAGTTGCTGACCCGGCCTCGGCCGTACTGGTCGTAGGCCCCGGCCAGCACCACGCTTTTCAGCTGAAACGGCACCGGCGACGACACCAGCCCTATCATGCCGTTGGCTACAGTTACGCCGTAGTAGTTGCCGGGGTCGATTTTATCGGCCGTAATGCGCCAGGGGTCAGATGTTTGGGCGGCCAGCGGCAGGTGGGCGATAAGCAGTAGCAGCGCCCAGATGGCTTTAAAGCGAAGTTGGGTGGGAAGGGACATGGCAGGTGGATGGCTGGTAGTGTAAAACGGAGTGGCACTCCGTTTTGCCGCGCTAGCGGCAGGCTGGCGCATGGGTGCAACGTAGGCTTGGCACTACGCGCCCAGAAACGGAATGCCACTCCGTTTTACAATTCAATTGGCCTGAATGGCGAGCACTCGCGCCTCGAAGGCTTCATTGGGTAGGAAAGAACGATTTTTGACCCGCGTTTTGTAGGCGTATACCGTGTGAATGGAATAGCCCAGAATACGACTAATCTGCTCGCTGTCAGTTATTCCCAACCGAATAAGTGCGAAAATGCGGAGCTCGGTATTGAGCAATTGCGTATCGGACAAGTGAATGCGGCCGGCCTCGGTAAACAGCGCGTTGAACTCGGTGACGAAGTTAGGGAAAAGCTGGACGAATACCGTGTCGAAGCCTTTGAACAAATCAGTACGCTCGGATTTGATATCGATTTCCTCGACCATGCGCTGCGCTACTGTTATTTGCTTAGTGACCAGCATAGTACCAAGCCTTTTCTTTAAGCTTTCAAGCTTATCAATGTAGCGCGCCGTGTTATTGAAGTAGTAGCCGATGTACTCTTCCTTGATACGATTGGCCTCGTTGAGTCCCTGGTTTAGCACCCGCAGCTGCTGGTTTAGCAGTAGCTGCTTATCATTTAAAACCTGCAACTTATGGTTTTTATCGTGCAGTTCGTTATTGCTGGCCGTAAGGAGCGAGCCCGCACGCCGCAGCCGCCGCAGCTGCACGTAGCTGATGCAGGCAAACCCCAGCACCAGCGCAGCTAACACGCTTACGGCCAATGTATAAATCTTGGCCTGCTGACGTTGGTTTTCGGCATAAGCGATGGTTTGTCCGTCAATCAGGGCCGACAGCGGAACCATCTGCATCAGGCGCTGCCGGGTATTGAAGAAAGCGGCCGCTTTGCGGGCCTCCACTATGTAACGATGGGCCCGCTCCAGGTCGCCGTGCTCGTAGCAGTATTTAGCCACCAGATACAACGCTATCCCTTCCTTGGTGGCTGATTTCATGTCGTTTATCGCCGCCAGGGCCATTAGCTCAAATGCCTTTTCGGGCTGGCCAGCTTGCTCATACAGCTTGCCCAGGTTGCAGGAAGCCGTGGCCAGCTGGTGGGCAGTGAGGGACAACTGCCGCAGCCGGACGTACGCGGCCCGCCCAGCGGGCAGGTCATGCTGCTGGCGAGCCCTGAAAAGCAGCCGCGACAGCTGCGCGTAGCTACCGGGGCGCGAGTAGCGGGCGGCTGTATCAGCGTAGGCGTAAGCCTTTTTCAGGTACAACGGCGTATAGTAGGCATTGGGCTCATAGTCAGCCAGCTCCATACACACAATGTTGTACGTATCGTAGAAATCGGCCTTGTCAGGCGCAGCCAGATGCCAGGGGTGGATGGCGTTGAGCGTATCAAAAGCCTCCTTGAACAAGCCCGCCGAGCGCAGCGTGAACGCCAGCCGGATGCGGGCCGCCTGCAACCGGGCCGGGCTGTGCAGGCGGCGGGCCAGCGCAGCTAGCCGTAGGCTATAGGCAAACGCCGAATCGTAATTAAAAACCTGATATTCATCGTAAATCTGCAGCGCCGCTTGATAGTGAGCGGGCACCGAGGCTTTATTGGCCCGAAACTCGGCCGTGAGGTCCGCGATGCGGGCACGGCGCTGCTGGTCGTAGTGGCTTTGCTGCGTAAGGGTTTGGTCAAGAGCCCGCAGCAGGCTATCGGCCGTGCCGGGGCCAGCCAGGGCCGGCTGGCCGCCCAGCAGCAGGCTACAAAAACTCAGCAGCCAGGCGGCACGGCAGCAAAGAGAAAGAGGCACGGGTGGGAAAGCAGAGGTGAAAAAGCGCGCAGCTTTAGTGCGCCCAAGATACGGCTGCTGCCTGTTTCATAACCAACGCCTTACCGACGGCGCTTTTTGCAGCTTGCCCGTGACGTGCCCAAGACTGGCGCGCCGCACGTCTCAAGGCAAATAGTGTCGACCGCGCAAAGTAGAAAAAGCATAGTATTTCTTCGTTTTAGTTCAAGTTCAAGCTAATAAACGGGCTATATTTTTCAGACCTTTTTAATAATTAAAACATTATTGGTCAATATTATAACTTGAATAAGACTTGATATTTTTTCTAAACAAGGCTATACAGCCTTGGGGAAAGCTCAAGCGGCAGATTCCTTTGCGCCCCCCCCCACAAACGTTTTCGGTATCTGGCCGGGCTCGCGGGCTTCTTTTCTGCTTATGCTGCATTTCTCCGCTTCGTATCATTCTCAGCAGGCCACTCTACCCGCTGCCACGCTACGCCTACCCCTGTCGGCCCGGCCACTGCGGCGGCGGCTGGTGCTGCTGGCTTTCGGCTCGCTGACGGCCTGCCAGCAGGCAGCCAAAACAGAAACCGGCGCGGCTGGCACGGCCGCTACACGCAGTGCGACTACACCCGCAACCCCGGCCAACGATACCACGACCACCCTCGCCAAAAAGCCGGGCTGGTGGAAGGAAACCATTGTATACCAGCTCTACCCGCGCAGCTTTCAGGATAGTAACGGTGACGGCGTGGGCGACCTGCGCGGCATCATCAAGCGGCTCGACTATCTCAAAAGCCTGGGCGTGGGCACGGTATGGCTGAACCCCATTTACGCGTCGCCCAATGATGATAATGGCTACGATATCAGCGACTACCGCCAGATTCAGCCAGAGTTTGGCACCATGCGGGATTTTGACGAGCTGCTGCGCGGGATGCACGCGCGCGGCCTCAAGCTGGTGATGGACCTGGTAGTGAACCACAGCAGCGACGAGCACCCGTGGTTTAAAGCGGCGCGCAGCTCGCGCACCAGCCCCTACCGCGACTACTACTACTGGTGGCCCGCCGAAAAAGGCACGCCGCCCGCGCGCTACAGCACGTTTGATGTCAGGAAAAACGCCTGGCAGTACGACTCGCTCACCAAGAGCTACTACCTGCATTATTTCTCCAAAAAGCAGCCTGACCTGAACTGGAACAATCCCAAGCTGCGCCAGGAGGTGTACAGCCTGATGCGCTTCTGGGCCGATAAGGGCATCGACGGCTTTCGGATGGATGCGTTTCAGTTTGTGGCCAAAGACCCGAGCTTCCCCCCCATGCCGGGCCTCACCGAGCAGAACTACGCCAACGCCTACAACCACGGCCCGCACCTGCACGACTACCTGCACGAGATAAATCGCGAGGTACTGAGCAAGTACAACCTGATGGCCGTGGCCGAGGGCGCGGGTCGCAACCCCCAAGAAGCCATGCTGTTCGTGGACCCGGCGCGGCAAGAGCTCGACATGACCTACCACTTCGAGGGCGTGGGCGTAGGCAGCGGCAGCGATACCTATCAGCTCACCAAGCTCAAGCAGGTCTTCACGAAGTGGGATAAAGCCTTCGCCCGGAAAGGCTGGCAGGCCATCGACCTCGGCAACCACGACCAGCCCCGCATGGTGAGCAAGTTTGGCGACGACCGGCCCGCGTTTCGCGCCGCCTCGGCCAAGCTCTTGAATACCTTTTTATTGACCATGCGCGGCACACCCTACTGCTACAACGGCGACGAGTTGGGCATGACTAACAGCACATTCAAAAGCATTGCCGACTACCGCGACGTGGCCGCCCGCAACGGCTACGCGCTGGTGCAGCAGCAGGGCGGCGACCTGCCGGCTTTTATGCACGGCCTGGCGCGCTTTGGGCGCGACAACAGCCGCACGCCTTTTCAGTGGGATGCCACGGCGCAGGCGGGCTTTACCACGGGCACGCCCTGGCTGGCGGTGAACCCGAACTACACCGCTATCAATGAGGCGGCGCAGGAAAAGGACTCCAGCTCGGTACTGCACCATTTTCGGCGCGCTACGGCCGTGCGTCGGCAGCATAAGGTGCTGACTTACGGGCAGTACGCGCTGCTCGACGCGGCCAACCCACACATCTACGCCTACACCCGCACCCTGGGCGGCGAGCGGGTGCTGGTGGTGCTCAACTTTTCGTCGGCGGTACGCTCCTGGGCGGTGCCGGCCGGCCTCACGCCCGCCGGGCAGCCCTGGCTCAACAACTACCCTACTCTGGCGGCCGGCCCGGCGCTGGCTTTGCAGCCCTGGCAGGCAGTAGTACTACCGCTAAAATAACCCTTTTCAACGCTAATTACTACACTCGAAAAGCCGCCGGATTATCGATATTTTTCCGCAAACGTTTGCAACGTATTTACCTACTAATAAGCTCTTTTCAATAATTTCCCTATCTCCCACCTTTTCAATCTCCACCCATGCGTAAATCTAGTTACTCAAACTCTTACGCCTTTGAGCAGCCGGCTCCCCGGTCTGTGCTAAGTGGTAAGCTATTGCTCTTAACCCTTTTTCTGCCCATCGCCGGCTACGCGCAAACGGCCCGGCAGGTGACGGGCAAGGTGCTCGACGGCACGGGCAGCGGCCTGCCCGGCGTTACGGTTATCGTGCCCGGCACTACCAACGGCACGGGCACCGACGGCAACGGTAATTTTAGCCTGCAAGTGCCCGCTACGGCTACCAAGCTCTCGTTCTCGTTTGTGGGCTACGCCACCCAAACGCTTGACATCACGGGCAAAGAGGCGGTGACCGTGACGCTCAAAGACGACGCGCAGGCGCTGACCGACGTGGTAGTAGTGGGCTACGGCACGGTGCAGAAAAGCGACCTGACCGGGGCCGTGAGCGCGCTCGGGCCCAAGGACTTCAACAAGGGCACGTTTACCTCGCCTGACCAGCTGCTGCAAGGCCGGGCCTCGGGCGTGCAGATAACGCAGAACAGCGGGCAGCCTGGCGGGGCGGCGACCGTTCGCATCCGGGGCAACTCGGCCGTAACGGGTACCGGCCAGCCGCTGTACGTGGTGGACGGCGTGCCGCTCGATGGGCGCTCGGCAACGCCCGGCTCTACTACGGCCTTCGGCATCAGCCCCGATAGCAACCCGCTCAATTTCCTAAACCCGGCTGATATTGAGAGCATTGACGTGCTGAAAGATGCATCGGCCACGGCTATTTATGGCTCGCGGGCGGCCTATGGCGTGGTGCTCATCACCACCAAGCGCGGCAAGGCGGGCGAAGCCCGCATCGACTTTGGGGCCTCGGGCGGCTTCTCCAAAATCTTGCGCCGCATCGACGTGCTCAATGCCGACCAGTACCGGCAGGCGCTGGCGTATTATAATGCGCCGGCCACCAATGATAAGGGCCTCAGCAACGACGCGCTGGGCGCGATTCTGCAAACGGCTCCGCTCCAGAACTACAGCCTGGCGGCCAGCGGCGGCACCGAAAATGCGCGCTACCGCCTCTCGCTAGGCTACCTCAACCAGAAGGGCATCGTAAAAAACTCGGGCTTGGAGAAGTACAGCGCCGCGCTTTCGGGCAATTTCAAGTTTCTGGACAGCAAAAAGCTGGGCCTGGATATGAACATCAAAATAGCCCAGGTAAACGAAAACCTGGCCCCCATCACCAACAACGGCGACTACCGCGGCTCGATTATCGGGCAGGCGCTGTCCTGGAACCCCACCGACTCGCTCTACAACGACAAGGGCCGGCCGGTGGCGCGCCTGGGCAGCAGCAATATTAACCCAGTGGCGATGCTGGAATATTACCATGACAGGGCCCGCACGAGCACGGCCCAGGTTTCGCTTTCGCCCTACTACAAGTTCAACGACTGGCTGGAGTACCGCGCCCTGGTAGCGGGCACCTACAGCACGGGCAGCCGCCGCACCTACATCGACCAACGCCTCAACATCAGCGACTATCAGCAGGTAGGCTACGCCCAAATTAATACGGCCGAGCTGCTGACGCAGCAGATGACCCACACGCTGAACTTCAACAAGAAGATAGCCGCCGACCTGAACCTGAACGCGCTGCTGGGCTACGAGTACCAGCGCTTCAACAACACTACTACCTCGCTGAGCGGGCGCGGGCCAGTAAACACGATAACCGGAGCGCCGATTGGCTTTGGCACCTACGGGCTGGACTACACCAACTACCTGCAATATTCCAACCCCTCGGGCCGCGTCACGGCCTCGACCGTGGACCCGATTTCGGAGCTGCAATCCTACTTCGGGCGGGCCATTCTTAACTACAAGGGGCGCTACCTACTCACAGCCACGCTGCGGGCCGATGGCTCGACCAAGTTCGGGGCCAACAACCGCTACGGCTACTTTCCGTCGGCGTCGGCCGCCTGGGACGTTTCGCAGGAGTCGTTCTTTAAAGTGGAGGCCATCACCCAGCTGAAGCTGCGCGTGGGCTACGGCCGCACCGGCAACCAGGAGTTTCCGGCCGGGGCTTCGCAGTCGCAGTACGCCTTCAGCACGGGCGGGCTCAGCCAAATCAGCAACTACAACCCCAACCTGAAGTGGCAGTCGGACGAGCAGTATGACATCGGCACCGACATCGCGCTGTTTAACAACCGCGTAACCGTGACGGCCGACTACTTCTACAAGCGCACCACCGACCTGCTCTACCCCAACGTAGCCCGTCAACCCGCCGCGCAGGGCGTATTCTGGGACAACCTGGCGGGGCAGATTGTGAATAAGGGCCTGGAAATCATTGCCAACGCTTCGGTTTTCGACACGCCTAAGTTTGGCTTCAGCATCGGGGGCAACGCCACGTTTGTGAAAAATTCGGTGTCGGGCCTGCCCACTACCCTCATTATCCAGACGGGTACGCTGAGCGGGGCGGGGCTGTCGAACGCCTTTGCCGAAAGCATTCAGAACGGCCAGCCCATCAACGGCTTTGTACTACCTACCTACAACGGCCTCAACGCGCAGGGCTTCGACAACGACCTCGGGCCGGCCCAGTACGCCGGCAACCCCAACCCCACGGTGCTGGCGGGCTTCAACACGACGCTGCGCTACGCCAAGCTTTCGCTCACGGCCAACCTCACGGGGGTTTTTGGCAACAAGATTTACAACAATACCTTCAACAGCGTCTTGAACGTGAGCCAGATAGGCACGCCGGGCAAAAACATTGCCTTGGCCGAATACCAGTCGGGCATGAAGGAGTCGGTCTTCAACTCGATAAAGCCTTCGACCCGCTACCTGGAAAGCGGCAACTACGTGAAAATGTCCAACCTGACGCTGTCGTACTCGGTGGGCGACGTGGCCAAGGTATTCAAAGGCATGAACGTGTACGCTATTGGGCAGAACCTGTTCATTATCACCAAGTACCGGGGCTTCGACCCCGAGGTGAACACCAACAAGAATAACGGCCTGATACCCTCGGCCGGCATCGACTACACGGGCTACCCCCCGGCGCGCATCTTCACGTTTGGCGTCAATTTCTCGCTCTAACCCCACCCTAGCTCTACCAACGTTATGTATTTAAAGAAAACTCTGGGTGCGGCCGCTATGCTGGCTGCGTTGCAGCTCACCACTAGCTGCAAGCTGAATGAAGACTTGCAGGGTACGGTTACGGTCGACCAGGCCTCGGGCGGCTCGGCCGCCTCGCTGCTCGACGGCGTGTACCTGACGCTGCGCTCGCCGTTTCAGGGGGCCACGCAGGTCTTTGCCTTGTCGGAAGTGACGACGGATGAGCGCCTGATGCCTACCCGCGCCGGCGACTGGGATGACAACGGCATCTGGCGGCAGCTGCACCTGCACACCTGGGACGCCAACCACGTGCAGATACGCGACGCCTTCGCCAACCTGGGCACGGTAGTATTTACGGCTACCGATATGCTACAACCCCGCTTCGGGGCCAGCACGCAGCAGCAGGCGGAGGCCCGCTTCGTGCGCGCCTTTGCCATGTACTGGATGCTGGATTTGTTTGACCAGGTGCCCGCCCGCGAGCCGGGCGACCTGGTATCGCAGCCCACGGTGGTGCGCAAGGGCACGGCGGCCAACGACTACATTATCTCGGAACTCAACGCCATCCTGCCCAGCCTGCCCAACGCGCCCGCCAGCCGCGCCACGCAGGATGCGGCCCGCTGCCTGCTCATGAAGTGCTACCTCAACCGGCACGTGTACGCCAACCGCCAAAACCCCGGCACCCCGGCAGCGGCCGATATGAACCTGGTTATCTCGCTGGCCGACCAGATTATCGCGGGCGGGCGCTACCGGTTTGCCAACAACTACTTCGACAACTTCGCGCCCGACAACACCAACATCGGCACCGAGAACATCTTCACCGAGCTCAACCAGGGCGGCGTGAGCAGTGGGGCACAGTACGACCTGTGGCGCTTTATCTCGCACTACAACATGCTGCCTAGCGGCTACAACGGGCCGTGCGCGCTGTCAGACTTCTACAATAAGTACGAGGCCACCGACCTGCGCCGGGGCCAGGTGTACCGCTACACCAACGGCCCCTCCAACCCCGGCAACCGCCAGAATGTGGGCTACCTCATCGGGCAGCAGTACAACCTGAACACTGGCGCAGCCCTCACCGACCGCGGCGGCAACCCACTGGTTTTCACCTCCGCCGTGAGCATCATCGAAACCGGCTCAAACCTGGAAGTAACTGGCATCCGGCCCATGAAGTACCCGCCCGATTTCATCAACAACTCGGCCGGCACTATCGACAACGACATGGTGCATTTCCGCCTGCCCGATGTGCTACTGATGAAGGCCGAGGCTATTTTGCGCGGCGGCACCGGCACCACGGCTGGCACCTACGGCAGCACCCCGCTGGCGCTAGTCAATTCCATCCGCACGCACAGCACGCGGGCGGCCAGCGCCCTTACCAGCGTAAACCTCACCGATGTTTATGACGAGCGCGGCCGTGAGCTGTACCTGGAGCTGTGGCGGCGGCAGGACATGGTGCGCTTCGGCACCTTCTTGGGCCCGATTCAGCAAGGCCCCACGAGTAGCGACCCTAAGTACCTCATCTTTCCTATTCCTAATCAGCAGTTGGCGGTAAACCCCAACCTTACTCAGAACCCTGGCTACTAGGCTCTTACCAACCCTTCTACCCCACTGACCACTTCATTACTTTCTGAAACTTTACCAAATTTTTATCAGCTGTTTGGGAAATCAAGAAACTTTTCCCTACCTTTGCAGCACCAAAGCGGAAAACGGCAACGCACTTCCGCCTCGGTAAACGGTTTGGTAGTTCAGTTGGTTAGAATGCCGCCCTGTCACGGCGGAGGTCGCGGGTTCGAGTCCCGTCCAGACCGCGCCATAAAAAAAGGCTCTGCAATTGCTTGCAGAGCCTTTTTTTATGGCTATCTGAATAGTTTTCTACTTGTCTGCAAGGCATTTGGGCACGGGCTTTCGCCGGGGCGGCCTTTTCAGCGTACAAGGCCAATTGGCCCTTGGCAAACGGGCCAGCTTTCTCTTGCGGCATTCTTTATGGCCCGGCTACCACTCATCAGCGCCCTGCTCCTACTCAGCTTTTCCGGCTTCGGGCAGTCGCCCCGCCTGCGCGACGCCCACTCGCTGGGCTGGCTCGTGTACGTGGGCGACCACCGGGTAGCCTCGAAGTGGGCCGTGCATACCGAGTACCAGCTGCGACGGGTAGACTGGCTGCGCACCCCGCAGCAGCAGATGGCGCGCCTGGGACTGATGCGCACGCTCAGCGAGCGGGTGCGGGTATCGGGGGGCTACACTTACATGCAAACCCACCGCTACGGCACCTACGCCGAGGTACCCGGCCGCGCCGAGCCCGAAAACCGCCTCTACGAAGACCTGACGCTGCGCGACCGCCTGGGCCGCCTGGGCCTCCAGCACCGCGTGCGCCTCGAGCAGCGCTGGCTGGGCACCCGCGCCGCCGCTGGCCAGGGCCCGGTGCAGAAGTGGGAATACCAAAACCGCATTCGCTACCAGCTGGCCGCGACCTACCCGCTGCAAGGCCCGACCATCGACGACGGCGAGTTTTACCTGGCCGGCTTCGACGAGCTGTTTATCAGCTTCGGGCAAAACGTGGGGCTGAACGCCTTCAACCAAAACCGGCTGTCGGGCGGCCTGGGTTTTCAGTTGACTAACGACGCCAAAGCCGAGCTCAACTACCTCTACCAGGTGCGCCCGCACGCCGACCCCGACCCCGCCAGCGGCCGGGCAGTAGTCGAGCTAAATCACGGCCTCACGCTGAATGTATCCTACAATCTGAATTTCACTAAAAAGCCGTGGTAGGATAGTGCATACGCGCGCCGGCAGCTGTCGGCG
The DNA here is from genome assembly GCA_964277755.1 of uncultured Hymenobacter sp. Taxonomy (GTDB): domain Bacteria; phylum Bacteroidota; class Bacteroidia; order Cytophagales; family Hymenobacteraceae; genus Hymenobacter. The sequence continues at coordinate 13,295 of CAXYJY010000010.1, read as the reverse complement.
CCACGCTCATTAGCAATTACCAGCGCCGCTTCTACTAATACTTCTCAGCAATCTGCCTCAACTAATAAATTGCTGCTTCAAGCTTACCCGCTCTTATTTTGACCATGACTATTTACTTTGTTGAATGGTTGTAATACCCATATCCTTTTGGCAACTTAATACGTAATTTGTTTTTAAGGCAATTAGCTTGTTAATTTGCCCTACCATTCACCTACCCCCTTATTTTCACCAAATGGCTATTGACCTCACCCATTTTCAGCAGGTAATTGACAGCGCGCAGAAAGCCGATGCTTTCAAAGCTGATGTAAAACGTGCTTTGAAGAAAGTATCTTCCGCGCTGGGTAATCTTCAGACTGCACTGGAAGATGCTGAAGCCATCATGAGCGACGACTACACGCCGACCACGAAAGAGCGCAAAGCCCGCACGCCGCGCGCTGCCGCGGGCACCACTGCCGAAGTTGACCCTGAAGCCCCTTACGGCCGCAAAAAAGACGGCACGCCCAAGAATAAGCCGGGCCGCAGCAAATAAGCAAGACCGCATAAGTTTAAAAAAGCCTGCTCCTGACCGAGCAGGCTTTTTAGTTGGCCTCAACTCACAACATTAGTAATTTTCTTCTTCCATTTAGCCCGAGGTAATTAATTCATTGCAGCCTGCCTGGGCCGGTAGGCTATCTTATACGCTAGGCACTGTATAGCGTAGCAGCCACACTGCCGGCACCATTTCTTCGTGGTTATCTGAGTAGGTAAGCCAGCTGCAACTACCCCAACGACAATACCACTTGCCTGAGCACAACTACCTACTGGGCAAGACCAACTAAATAAATGTTCTTTTATTTTCCCTCCCGCTTTAGCGGCACATTACCTATATAGCCCTTTATAAAGTTGCAGGTAATAGCGTATTTGCTGGTTTTAGCGAGTGATATGCTTGGCCGATTTCTCTTTTAAAGCAGTGGCTAATCCGTTCGCTCCGCAGCCAGCTCGCCGAGATAGTATCAGCAATGTAAGCCCGCACTACGTCATGCTCCCGAAGTAGTGCAGGCGAGGCCAACTGGCGCAGTAATTTGCAACTTCTTCGTTGGGCCGCTTCACGTAAGCTGGCGCAGTGGCCAGCGCGCAAAGACAACCCTCTGCCAAAACCATTACATGAAAGCCACTCTTTTTTGCTGCGCGCTCGGGCTGCCGCTGCTGGCATCAGCCCAGCGCCTAGTAGCCACGCTGCCGCCTATCACCTACCACGTGGGGCTGACCAAGGCCCCGCTTTACAGCAGCGCCGATACCTTGCACCGGCCCAGCCTGCTGCTACCGAGCCAGTCGGAGGTAGTGGTAGTGGGCCGGTTTTCACCCCGCTGGGTAGTTGTCAAGCGCGAGGGGTTTATGTACATTACGCCGGTTAGCAAGCTCAGCGACTACGATGCGGGCGACGCCGCACCGCTGCCCATCGATGCTGATACGCAGCTTATCACTTACCAGGGCGTGGTGCCCGTGCCCGGTGCCAGCCAGGCTGACCTGTATGCCCGCGCCGCTGCCTGGGCCGCCCGCACCTACAACGCATCCGACCAGATGACGCCGCAACCCGCCGCCGGCGAGCTCAATGTGCAGGGTCGGCGCATTGTGCAGTTGCGCACCACCTACGCAGGGGTGCCGCGCGGCAGCTACGCCGGGGTGGTACATCATACCCTAACTATTTATGTAAAAGACGGGCGCTACAAATACGTGCTCACCAACCTGACGCACGACGCCACCGGCGTACCCAACGTGCGCTCGGGCGGGGCGCTGGAAAAAGAGCACGCCAGCCTGTTTGGCTACGCGGGCCTGGGCAGCCGCAAGCCCTGGGACGAGCTCAGGGTAGATGCCACCCGCGACGTGCGCCGCCTGGTGGCCGACCTGCAGGCCGCCATGACCCTGCAACCCGTACCGTTCATAGTGCCCGCCGAGCCCGTGCGGCCCGCCCGCAAAGCTGCCAACGACTTTTAGCCGCACTGCTACGGCTTACTGCGGCGGCTGGTAGCCGCGCACGAAGGCAATTTGCGCCCCCGTTTCGGGCGAGCGCGGGGCGCGGTCGCGCTTGGCCACCGTTTGCCACTCGCGGGCAATGCAGGCCAGTGCCTCGGCCCCGCTCAGGCCGTGCGCCTGTACCAGATGGCAGCCTACTATGGTGCCCGTGCGCCCGATGCCACCCCAGCAATGCACGGCCGCCAGCCGCCCGGCGGCCTCACTGGCGGCCAGGGCGGCCAGCACCGCCGCCAGGCGCTCGGGCGTGGGCAGGTCGAGGTCGCGCACCGCAAAGCGCTGGTAGCGGATGGCAGCCGGGTCGATGCCAACGTGCGCGGCTCGCTCGCGCAGCAGCGCCTCGTAGGGCACCAGCTCGCCAGGCTCGGTGAGGTCGCAGAAATCGCGGATGCCGGCGGCCAGCAGGGCATCGATTTTGGGGATGGCCTCGGCGGGCGTGGGCGCGCCGGGGTATTCGCAGGCGAGTAGGTGCGGCGTGGCCCAGTAGGAATTGGGAATGGGACGGGGCTGGATGGCGGGCATGTTTGTAGCGCTTTAGCAACGGCAAGCTAACGCTTACCGCACGAGGCGGGCGGCCAGGTCTTCGATGTCGGCGCGGCGGGCCAGCGCGGCCAGCCACCCGGCCGGAATGGCGGCCTCGCCATACGCCAGCCCGGCCAGGCCGCCGGCCACCGCGCCGGTGGTGTCGGTGTCGTCGCCGAGGTTCACGGCGGCCAGCACAGTAGCGGCGTAGGTGTCGTGCGTGAGCAGGCACCAGAGGGCCGCTTCGAGGGTATGTACCACATAGCCGGAGGACTTAATATGATTTTCTGGCTGCTGAGGTAGCTTCCCCGAAAGCACCCACCATCGATAGTGCTTGTCCTCCACCACGGCCGGGATGGTGCCGTTTTGCAGCCAGGGATTAGCCAACTCCTGCATCTGGCTATAGGCCTCTGCGGGCGACAGCCCCGCCAGCAGCCCGCGCGCCACCAGCAGATACAAAAAGCAGCCCAGCGACGAGCGCGGATGCCCGTGTGTGACGCTGGCCACAGCTTCCGTAAGCGTCCAGGCGGCGTTCAAATCCAGGCTTCCGGCCCGCCAGGTTTCGTGGAAAACCAGCGGCAGAATCCGCATCAGCGCGCCGTTACCATTATCGAGTTCCGAATGTGGGCCGGCCAGAGTGGGAGCTACGCCCACCCGCAGGTTCTGAATGGCGTAGCGGGTAGCGTTGCCTACATCGAATACCTCGCCGTGGGCCGTCCAGTAGCTCGTATCCAGCCAATTGATGGCCCGACGGCCAAAATCGGCGAGGTCGGGCAGGCCAGTGCGGCCAGCAGGCCGGGCCAGCGTTTCGGCTAGGCAAAACGTGAGCGACGAGTCGTCCGACCACGTGCCGGCGGGCTGGTGGTGCGTGCCGTAGGCGCGCATGTCCACCACGGGGTCGCGGCGGCGGGCCTCGCGGCCGATAAACTCGACGGGCACTCCCAAGGCATCGCCCACGGCCAGGCCCAGCAGGGCAGCGCGGCTAGCCGAAGCAAGCGGCGAAACAGCCGTATTGGAAAAAGACATTATATCGCTAATTTTAAAGAAATAACCGCCGCAAAGTAAGCGCCCGCAACCCGGCTGGCCGCCCGCGTACACCCTCCAAAAGCCGGGCGGGTTATTTGGGCGTTTCGTCGGCACTATTTCGGCCTCTGGCAGCGTTTTTGCCGTAAATAGTGCCGGGTTCGAGCCTGCCCCCTACATTTGGCTTCTTCATTATTTTAGTTTCTCTCTAGATGCTTTCCTCCCGTTTTAAAATAGGTATGTACGCGGGGGCAGTCGGGGCCGTGTTTGGGCTGGCCTCCTACCGCTTCTACCGGCACAACGACCCCACCGCGCTGCCCGGCAAAGAGCAGATACTCGTGGGCACGCTGGTGCAGGGCCTCTCCTCGGCCCACTACCAGCCCGAGCGCATCGATGACGCCTTTAGCAAGCGCGTCTTTGACTTGTACCTTAAGCGGATAGACTACCGCAAGAAATTTCTGACGCAGCCCGACGTGACGCAGTTGCGCCAGTATGAAACCAAGATTGACGACGAAACCAAGGCCGGCACCCACGCCTTTCTCGACCTGACGACCAAGCTCATGGCCGAGCGCACCAAGCAGGTGCAGGCGCTCACGCACGAGATTCTGGCCCAGCCGTTTACGTTTGATACCGACGAAACGCTCCAGACCGATTTCGAAAAGGCAACTTTCCCCGCCAACTCCGCCGACCAGCGTGAGCAGTGGCGCAAGCTGCTCAAGTACGAGACGCTGACCCGCGTGGCCGAAATGATGGATGAGCAGGACAAGCGCCACGACCGCGCCAAAACGGCCAGCCAGGCCAAAGAGCCCGTAACTGCCGAGCCCGACCGCACCCCCGCCCAAATGGAGGTAGAGGCCCGCAAGCGCGTGCTGAAGTACTACGACGACCAGTTTGCGGAACTGCCCGACGCCAACGAGACGCTGGCCAACTATGCCAACACCATCGCCAATACTTACGACCCGCACACCGAATATTTCGCGCCGAAGGACAAAGAAGAGTTTGACTATCAGCTCACTGGTCGGCTCGAAGGCATCGGGGCTACGCTGCGCGAGAAGGACGGGCTGATTTATATCGAAGAGATTGTGCCCGGCTCTGCTTCCTTCCGCCAGGGCCAGCTCAAGAAGGGCGACGCCATCCTGCGCGTAGCGCAGGGCGCGGCCGAGCCCGTGAGCATCGAGGGCTGGCACACGCCGAAAGCCGTGACGCTCATTCGGGGTAAAAAGGGCACCGAGGTGCGCCTGACGGTGAAAAAGCCCGATGGCTCGACCAAGATTATCCCCATCATCCGCGATGTGGTGATTAACGAGGAAACCTACGCGCAGTCGGCCGTTATCAATGACCCGAGTGGCAAAAAAGTGGGCTACCTGCGCTTGCCCGGCTTCTACGCCGACTTCAACAACAATGGCGGCCGCTCGTCTGCCGACGACGTGAAGAAAGAACTCGCTAAGCTCAACGCCGAAGGCGTGCAGGGCGTAGTATTCGACTTGCGCAGCAACGGCGGCGGCTCGCTCACCGATGCCGTGGAAATGGCCGGCCTCTTTATGCCCAGCGGCCCCATGGTGCAGGTGCACGACAGCCGCGGCGTCACTAATGTACTAAATGATAAAGACCCGCGTGTGCAGTACACCGGCCCGCTCGTGGTGCTGGTAAACAAGTACAGCGCCTCGGCCTCCGAGATTCTGGCTGCCGCCGTGCAGGATTACAAGCGCGGCATTATCATGGGCTCGACCAGCACCTATGGTAAAGGCACCGTGCAGCGCGTGGTAGACCTCGATGAGCAACTGCCCGCCGAACTGAACCCGCTCAAGCCTTTTGGCTCGCTCAAGTTCACGATGCAGAAGTTTTACCGCATCACGGGCGCTTCGACCCAGTTTAAGGGTGTAGCTTCCGATATCGTGCTGCCCGACGTGTATTCCTACCTCGACCAGGGCGAGAAGGAGATGGACTACCCGCTGAAGTGGGACGAAATCAAGCCCGCCGCCTTCCGCGCTTGGGACCAGCAACCCAACTATACCAAGCTCGAAGCCGCCAGTAAGGCCCGCGTGGCTGCCAGCCCCAGCTTCAAGCAGATGAATGAGCTGGTACAAAGCCTGCGCAAGCGCAAAGACGAAACGGTAGTATCGCTGAAGCTCAGCAACTACCGCGCCCAGCAGCAAATACTGAAGGCCGAGTCGGACAAGTACGAGGCTATTCAGAAAACGGCCACGCCGCTGGTTATCAAGCCTCTGGCAGCGGATGTTAAGCCGTTGGCCGGCGACACGGTGAAGGTGAATCGCTCGATGCGCTTCACCCGCGGCCTCAACAAGGACATCACCCTTGGCGAAGCCGTGAACGTGCTGAAAGACCAGATGTAGACCGCAGATTCAAACGGATTTTCAGGATTTAACGGACACGCTTGCTGCGCAAGCTGACTAAGCGAATAATCTGGTTTTTAATGAAAAGGGCTGCCGATTGGCAGCCCTTTTTTATTGCTTGTATTTTTAGCAAATCGTCTGGTAGTAATGCCTGCCAAAAGCCGTAGCGGATGGCTCTCGATGTTGGCTTTGCATAGCCTTTTATCGGTGTGCAAACGGCTTTTTATAGACATCCAATGCACTTTTACGTCTGAATCAGCGTCATCAGGTAAATCAGCAAAAATCAGCGATTATTTTTAGCAAATGGCAACTAATTTCATTGGCCGCAGGTTTATCTAGCATGACAATGAAAGCCGAAGCCCGCATTATCCCGCTCATCCCTACCGAGCCTTATCAGGCTCCGATGACCATTTCAGTTGCCGAAGCCGTGCTCACGCCCGAGGAGCAGGAGCAGCAGCGCGTAGCCGACGAAGCCTGGCGCCGCTCGATTCCGGCGCAAGTATTTCTTAACTACTTTTTTGCCATCAACTACCACTTGCAGGAGAGCGATGGCCCGCTGGGTGGCTTGCAGCATCTGCCTTATTTCCGCCAGCACCAGGCCGAGTTGACTGAGGCCGACGTGACGGCCCTCACCAAGCTGCTGCACACCTGCTGGAGCACCGAGTACGCCCTGCGTGCCACCGCCGAGCTAGGCGACGAGGCCTTTCTGCGCAACGCCCTACATTGGACGTTTCCGCAGGCTTACCATACTATTTTGTCGGGTCTGCAAGCCTTCTTGTACACTACCGGCGTGCGCTCTGCTAATGCGCAGGTCATCAGCCGTGAAGTGGGCCGTTTGGTAGTAAAGAACGCTTACCCGCGTCCGGTTTCCTTTTACGCCGCCGGGGCGTATGGCGACTTCAACATTCACCGGTTGCCGCTGGCGGGCTACAAAGCTGGCCTGCACATTGCCTCGCAGGAGATTGACGCGCAGGCCCAGATTGGGCAGTTTCTGCGCACCACGCGCAAGCAAAAGGCCATCTCGGTGCGCCAGCAGGTGCAGGCCAATCCCAACACGGCCATCCGCAGCCAGAAAACCGGCCGCCCGCTCGACAAGTGGACCGCCGCCCACTGGCAGCAGATTACCTGGCGCCTGGGCTACACCACTATCTTCGACTTGCTGGGCCGCCTGCGCATCTCGCAGAGCAGCCGCGAGATTGAGCGCTACGTGGAGGCTGACATCGACTTCCGCCTGTTTCACAGCTCGTTGCTCAACATTGTGAGTTATCTCAACGGCGTGCACGAAACCTACGTGGCCAAGGCCTTGGGTTTGGAGCGCTACGAGCAGATGGTGCGCGAGCTACCCGGCCACTTGCAGGGCACCTTCGTGCAGGAGCGCCTGCGCACGCGCGTGCAGCCCACGCTGCTTGGTGCCGAGCCCGAGCGCGAACTCAAAATGGCCGCCTAGACCACAGATTCAAACGGATTTTTAGGATTTAACGGATACGCCCGCAGCGCGGGCTGGCTAGTTGGGTTGGTTAAAAGGCCGCTTCCTTTCGGAGCGGCCTTTTTTTGGGCTTACTTTTGTCCTGCTGTTGTAGCCTGCTCCGCTTTGGGTAGCGCCTACTCGCTAGGTATCAAAAAGATGCCGACAGGCTATTGCCTCCACTCCTCGCATTTACCTGGCCTAGCCAGCCCGCGCAGCGGGCGTATCCGTTAAATCCTAAAAATCCGTTTGAATCTGTGGTCCATTTAAGCGAACAAGAGCAGCTGCGCCGCCAGAAGCTGACGCAATTGCAAGAGCTTGGCGTTGAGCCATATCCGTCGGAATTATTTGACGTAAATTTTTACGCGCAGGAAATTCTCGACAACTACCATCCCGAGCTGAACAACTTTCAGGAGGTAGCCTTGGCCGGCCGCCTGATGTCGGTGCGTATCATGGGCAAGGCTGCTTTTGCCGAGCTCATGGACTCGTCGGGGCGCATTCAGATTTACGTCAACCGCGACGAAATTTGCCCCGGCGAAGACAAGACACTGTATAACAACGTCTTCAAGAAGCTACTCGACCTCGGCGACTTCATCGGTGTGAAAGGCCACGTGTTTAAGACGCAGGTCGGCGAAACGTCGGTACACGTAACCGAACTGAAACTGCTGGCCAAGTCGCTGCGCCCGCTGCCAGTAGTGCGCCGCGTAAAAGATGAGACTACTGGGGAAGAAGTTACCTACGATGCCTTCACCGACCCGGAGCTGCGCTACCGCCAGCGCTACGTGGACCTGGTAGTGAACCCGCACGTGCGCGAGACGTTCATCAAGCGCACGCAGCTAGTGCAAGCCATACGCAACTACCTGAACGACAAAGGGTATTTGGAAGTAGAAACGCCCATCTTGCAGCCGCTGTACGGCGGCGCGGCGGCACGGCCCTTCAAGACGCATCACAACACGCTGGACATGACGCTGTATCTGCGCATTGCCAACGAGCTATACCTCAAGCGCCTGATTGTGGGCGGGTTCGATGGCGTGTACGAGTTCTCGAAGGACTTCCGCAACGAGGGCATGTCGCGCTTCCACAACCCCGAGTTCACCCAGATGGAGCTCTACGTGGCCTACAAAGACTACGCCTGGATGATGGACCTAGTTGAGGAAATGGTAGAGCGCGTGGCCCTGGCCTTGCACGGCAAGACTGAAGTACAGGTGGGTGCCAACCTCATCAACTTCCAGCGGCCCTGGCAGCGCTACACCATGTTTGAGGCCATCGAAAAGTACACCGGCGTGGCCATTGGCGAGATGGACGAGACGGCGCTGCGCGAAACGGCGACCAAGCTCAACGTGCACCTCGACCCCAGCATGGGCAAGGCCAAAATCATCGATGAAATCTTCGGCGAGCATGTCGAACCCAAGCTCATCCAGCCCACCTTCATCACCGACTACCCCGTCGAGATGTCGCCGCTGGCCAAAAAGCACCGCGACCGCCCCGGCCTCGTGGAGCGCTTCGAGGCCATTTGCAACGGCAAGGAAATCTGCAACGCATTCTCCGAGCTCAACGACCCCATCGACCAGCGCCAGCGCTTCGAGGACCAGCTAGAGCTCGGTAAGCGTGGCGATACCGAGGCGATGGTGCTCGACGACGACTTCCTGCGCGCCCTGGAGTACGGCATGCCGCCCACGGCGGGCTTGGGCATCGGCATCGACCGCCTGAGCATGATTATGACCAATTCCAACTCGATTCAGGACGTGCTCTTCTTCCCGCAAATGCGGCCGGAAGTGCTATAAGTAGTAGCGTGAGCTTAGTAGGGCACGTTTACTGGCGGCTAGCCGGCTAAACGTGCCCTACCAAGCTCGCACTACTATTTACGATTAGCCCTAAAAGTCGAAAAGCCCGGTACCAAAAGTACCGGGCTTTCCTTTGAAACAGCTAACCAAATCTAAACCAAAGCCTGTTGGCAGAAGCTTGCGATGGACTATCTGATTTTACGACTGGCATGTTAAACCACTTACCAGCAGAAGCTCCTATAGTCGGCAATTTTACGACCAACGTCCTAAGGTCTGAAACTTAAGCCGTTTGTATAGTCTTTAACGGCGCGGGGCATTCGGGGTTGCAAATGGAGCAAAAATATTTTAATTATTTTCACTTCTCGCTGACAACTAGCTGCTACACAGCGCCCCGGTGGCGGCCTTCACTGCCGTCGCCGTCGTAGTCGAAGGTGCTGTGCTCGGTGGGCTGGTCGTCGCCCGCTATCGAGCGCCCATTGCCGGTGGCGCTGGTGGTGAGGTCACCGGGCTCCGAGCTAGAAATTTTGCTTTTGTTGTTCATCGAGTCGAAGAGCGCATCGGCCGCAGTGCGGTCTTCGCTCACGGCCGCGTCGGGGTTGGTGTGGCCGGGCTGGTTCTGTTGCAGCTTATTCAGCGTATCTTGGGCCAGCTTGCCGAGGCTACCGCCCCACTTGCCGGCTGCCGCGCGCAGGCTTTTGCGCAGGTCGTCGCCGGTTTCGGGGGCCAGTAGCAAGCCTGCCACGATGCCGGCCGTAGCGCCGGCCAGCAGCGATACGATTACTTTTCCGTTGTCCTTGGGCATGGGTGAAATAGATTGAAAAGACGAAGATGAAGTAGCAGATTAACGATGAAGTGGCGGCGGTGGTTAGGCCCGGATGCAAAAAAGCTCCGTGCCTGTCGGCACGGAGCTTTTTTGCTATGTAAATTGGCTAGCAGCAGCTTAGCTAACGGCGTCTTTGGCAGCATCAGCGCCTTTGTTAGCCGCGCTTTTGAATTTGTCAGCGCCTTCGCTCACGGCACCTTTAGCCTTGTCAGCGCCCTCGCCAAAAGTATCTTTGGCTTTTGCGGCCAAGTCGTCTTTTTTGCCGGTCAGGTCGTTGATGATTTTGGTTACTTCGGCCTTGCCTTTGCCCAGCTTCTCTTGCAGCTTGCTCACGAGCTCGTCACCTTTGCCTTCGGCGTAGGTCAGGTCTTCGTCGGTCAGCGAAGCGTACTGCTGCTTCAGCTTGCCTTTGATTTCGTCCCAGTTGCCACCGATATTGAGGCTACCGCCTGACGTGATACCGAGGTCCTCGAGCTTGTCGGTGAGACCTTTAAATTTAGTTTCGAGCTCGGCGCTGTATTCTTTATACTGGTCGCTGAGCTTATTGCCGTAGTCTTTGGCAGCGCCTTTCCAGTTTTCGAGCGTTACGGAGCCTTTATCGGGAGCGAGCAAAATGCCGGCCAGAATGCCAGCGCTGGCGCCGGCGAGGGCGGCGAGTACGATTTTGCCTGCGTTGTTATCTTCTTCGCGGTAAGCCATGAGAAGTAAAAGAAAGGTGATGAGGTGTTGAAAGGCGGGGCCGGGGGTGCCCCTCGGCCCATTGTCAGGCAGCTATACGGGGCGAGCATCTACGGGTTGGGTAAGCCGGGTAGATTTTGTAGTTTGCGCAGCCATTTGCTGCCGCCTGCCGTTTACTTCTGCGTTACCTTCCTTTTAATTTATGGCTTATTTTTCCCGAGCGGCCCTGCTGCTTTTGTGCATAGGTGGCGGGCTGGCCGGCGGCTGCCAGCGGCCGGCCCCCGCTACTACTACCTCTGGCAACTGCATCGACCCGACCAAAGTCAACCCCAACGGCATCTGTACCATGGACTACAACCCCGTATGTGGCTGCAACGGCCAGACTTATTCTAACCCCTGCGTGGCGCGCAACGCGGGCGTGCGCAGCTACACTAGCGGCCCCTGCCCTACCGCCACCCCCTAGGCTTCTCAACGTATGTCTTCTGCTCGAAACTACTCTCGCAATACCCAGCCCTTTCGGGCGCCCACCACCGACGGCAAGCTTATCGAAGAGCACCTGGGGCTTGCCAGCACCGGCACCGGCCAGTATAGCGTGGCCCACATGGTAGCGCCACCCCAATGGAGCGAGCCACACCAGCGTCCCGAATTTGACGAAATAACCATCGTGGTGCGCGGGCGCAAGCGCTTCGAAATCGACGGTGATATAGTGGAGCTACAGGCTGGCGAGTCGCTGCTTATTCGGGCGGGGGCGCGGGTACGCTACTCCAACCCATTTGATGCGGAGTGTGAGTACTGGTCGGTATGCGTACCAGCTTTCAGCCTGGCCACCGTGCATCGTGAAGGGTAACACATTGGCAGTTAATGCCCTCGTTTAATTGGACTTATTGGAATATACCCGTAGCCGGGTAGCAAGCTGTTGGCTTGCTACCCGGCTACGGGTACTAAAACTCGTCAGGCGTTGTGCAATTCCTGCGCGATAGCCTGCTTTGGGTAGCGCACATTAATTTTCTTGATGGAGTTAATCAGGTATTCGCCACCTAAGATTAGTATTAATAGAATGCTAGGTCCCCATACGGGGGTCAGCACGCCCAGCCAAGGCCAGTCGGCGATACCTGGTACTTGCAGCAGCTTAAGGATGGGAAGCAAAAGCACCAGTGATTGACCAAGCAGCACCCAGGCGCAGCCTGTTGGTTGAATTCTGTACATAGTACTAGGGGTGGGAATGGATGACAACAGAACGGGCTACGCGGCTATCCATAGTATGGAAAACGTTATAGCAAAAGACCATAACGGCTGCTAATGTAGCGTAAATAATGCTATTTAGCAACCATTCATTTACTCTCCGGTCAGGAGATATGTTATTGGACTCAGCTTATATACGGCCTAGGGCTTACGTCGTTTGTTCTTTTAGCCTGCTGAAGACTATTAAATCCAAAAAGCGCTACGCATCTTGCTATTAAATACACTACACTGGTGTTTTTCAATTAAAAAATAGCATCGACAAACTTCTTCACGCAGAGCCACATAACAGGTAAAAATATTTCACTCGGACATGCGATTATCTGCGTATTCCCCAATTATAACGGCGAGTCACTGCAATAAAGTGCCTTTGCAGCTAACAGCTTTTTTATAAATATGCGACGAGTCTGCGCTACCAGCTCGCGTCTACTCAAAGTGGACCGTTGCAGTAATCGACCAACATCCAGCGCAATACGGTGAGGCGTTGGTCAACTGCTTCCAGTAAGTCAGTATCCGCGCCAGTACAATCGTGCTGCCGTACTAGCTTCATAACAGCCTGCACCTGTTGCACTAGTTCAGCGCAAACCACGCTCCAATGGTCTGTATCGCTCGTCTGCCCAGCTCTACAATATTGGCGCACGGCAATGAGGCGCTCGACCACATGCGCGAACTGCTCTAGCACCTCTTGCTCAGGCGCACTGAATGCACGCGGCGCGTAGTCGATGATACAAAGCGTACCAATGCAATGCCGGCTAGGCATACATAAAGGCACGCCAGCATAAAACAACAAACCTTTAGCCTGCGCAGTAGCTTCCGCTTCAGGAGTTAATGAGCGGGCATGACGCAAGTCGGTAAAGACCACTGCCTGCTGTTGCCCCACGGCCATCGAACAAATTGCCTCGGCGCGAGGCTGGTGACGCAAGTCGGGTAGACCATGAGTAGCCTTGTATACTACTTCATCGGCATCTACGAGGGCAATCAGCGAAATAGGTACGTTAAATAATGTAGCAACGACCTCCACTAAACTAGTAAAAAGCGGCTCTTGCAACGAGTGCAAAACATCATAAGCCCGTAGTGTTTCCAGACGCTTATTCTCATTAGGAGGTAGCAATGAGTCAGGCACAGGCATCATAGCTAGCAGATAACATTAAATAGCTAGGAAAGCTATAAAGTTATAACACAGCTGTGTAACAACAACCCGCCGTAGCTGAGTTTGTGCGCTTCCCCAAATAGAGCGCCAGTGGTGAGTAGAGAAAGGTGTAACTTTGACTGTACGCTTCCCCGTCTGATAAGCCAGTGGTAGGCAGAGGTTAAGCCGCTTGTTTAAATTCGAGTGGGGTTCTAAAATTCAAGGCCTGGTGCGGGCGCTGGGTATTATAGTCGTGCCGCCACTCGTC
>CAXYJY010000009.1:0-5931 GCA_964277755.1 uncultured Hymenobacter sp. | reverse complement strand
TTTGGCTCCCCCTCTCCTTTTCGGAGAGGGGGCCGGGGGGTGAGGCGCCCACGCCAGGGCAGCCCACCCAAGCATTATCTAAAAAAAATAATTTATATGTCCCAAACCATCGCCACCCCGCCTACCGTGCGCCTCGACAGCGACGTGATTGGCAAACCCATCAACCGCACCGATGGCCCGGCCAAAGTGAGCGGCGCGGCCAAGTACGCCGCCGAGTTCGACGTGACCGGCCCGCTGTGGTACGGCTACATCGTGAACAGCCCCGTGGCTAAGGGCAAGATTACCAAAATTCACGCCGACGAGGTGCTGGCCCTGCCGGGCGTGCAACAGGTGTTTTCGCACGAGAACGTGCCCTCGCTGGCCTGGTTTGACCGCGCTTACAAAGACGACGTGGCCCCCGGCGGCTCGCCCTTCCGCCCGCTGCACGAGCCCGAAATCATGTTCAGCCAGCAGCCGGTGGCGCTGGTCGTGGCCGAGACGTTTGAGCTGGCCCGCTACGCGGCGTCGGTGCTGCGCATCGAGTACGACGTGGAGAAGCACAACACCGACCTGGAGGCGGTTATCGACGAAGCCTTCGACGCACCCAAGGGCAAAACCGGCTTCCTGCCCCCGCCCAAGCCCAAGGGCGACATGAACAAGGCCTTTGCCGAGGCCCCGCACAAAGTGGCCGGCGAGTACATCCACCGCGCGCAGCACCACAACCCGATGGAGATGTTTGCGACGACCGTGGACTGGCTGGGCGACGGCAAGAAGATGAAAATCTACGATAAGACCCAGGGCGCGCCCAACGTGCAGCAGTACATCGCCAAGATTTTCGGGCTGAGCACCGACGAGGCGCGGGTTATCTCGAAGTTCACGGGCGGCGGCTTCGGCTCGGGCCTGCGGCCGCAGTACCAGGTGTTTCTGGCCGTGATGGCGGCCCTGGAGCTGGAGCACTCGGTGCGGGTCGTGATGACGCGCACCCAGATGTTCAGCTTCGGCCACCGGCCCCACACGCTGCAGAAGCTGCGCGTGGCGGCCGACGACCAGGGCCACATTCAGGCGCTGGAGCACAAGGCGTTGGCCGAAACGTCGCAGTTCGAGAACGCCACCGAAACGGTGGTCAACTGGACGGGTATTCTCTACAACTCGCCCAATACTAACTTCGACTACCAGCTGTCGAAAATCGACGTCTTCACGCCGCTCGACATGCGGGCCCCCGGCGCAGCCACCGGCAACTTCGCCAGCGAAAGCGCCATCGATGAGCTCTCGTACAAGGCCGGCAAGGACCCGCTCGATTTCCGCTTGCTCAACTACACCTACACCGACCCCACCGAAAACAAGCCCTTCACCAGCAAGCGCCTCGACGACTGCTACCACGAAGGCGCCGCCCGCTTTGGCTGGGACCAGCGCAACCCCGCGCCCCGCTCGATGCGCGACGAAAACGGCCTGCTCGTGGGCTGGGGCGTGGCCGCCGGCTGTTGGGATGCCTCCATGCAGAAAGCCGCCGCCAAGGCCGTGCTCTCGGCCGACGGCCACCTCACCGTGAGCAGCGCCACCAATGACCAGGGCGCGGGTACCTACGTCATTATGACCCAGATGGCCGCCCAGACCCTCGGGCTGCCCATGGCGCAGGTCACCTTCCGCCTCGGCGATACCAACATGCCCGCCGCCCCCGTGCAAGGCGGCTCTTGGACCGCCAACTCGGTGGGCGCGGCCGTGAAAAACGCCTGCCAGGAAATCGGCAAAAAGCTGCTCAAGCTAGCCCAGAAAATGGACGACTCGCCCCTGGCCGGCGTCGATTTCGAGGACGTGCAGTTCGTGGACGGCCACCTGCGCGCCAACGAGGACATCACCCGCACGGTGGCCATTGCCGACGTGCTGGCCGCCAGCGGCGAAGCCAAGATTGAGGCCGACGGCAAAGCCGGCCCCAACCCTATCAACATGCTGAAGTACTCGATGCACTCGCACAACGCGGCGTTTGTGGAAGTGAAGGTGGACGAGGACCTGGGCACCATCCACGTGACGCGCGTGGTGAATGCCGTGGCCGCCGGCCGCATTATGAACCCCAAAACGGCCCGCAGCCAGGTGCTGGGCGGCACGGTGTGGGGCCTCAGCATGGCCCTGATGGAGGAGACCTACCTCAACAACGACCTCGGCCGCTACGTGAACCACAACTACGCCGAGTACCACATCCCGACGAACGCCGACATCCACAAAATCGACGTGATTTTCGTGGAGGAGGAAGACGACATCGCCAGCCCCATCGGCGTCAAAGGCGTCGGGGAAATCGGGATGCTGGGCGTAGCCGCCGCCATCGCCAACGCCGTGTACCACGCCACCGGCAAGCGCGTCCGCGAATTGCCGCTGACGATTGATAAGCTGCTGTAAGGTTGGATTAGGTTGAATAGAAAAGCGCCCCGTAGCCGATTGGCTGCGGGGCGTTTTTTATTTAAGTTAGCTTCTCAAAGTCCTCTTATACTCAGGAAGAGCATTCAAAACTTGGCTTTTTAATATATACCAAACCTTGACATTAAATTCAATTTCTAAAGTTTCTCTTATCAGTTCTACGTTAATTGGAAAGCTCTCAGCAACTATTGCAATTACTCTTCTTTTATCATCTACTAGTTTCTTTGTGTATGAAATACTCTTAACTATATCCGAAATTCTACGCTCATCCAACTTACCTAATTTTACTTGACAATAAATAATCTCATTTGCTCCTTCCGCAATAACATCTATCTTCAAGTGGTCCAATTCAGCATTCGCTTTTACTGATTGGTAGCCTAACTTACCAAAATACTCCTTAACGACATGCTCATTCAATTGCCCCCTAACGTCTTGATATTTTGAGATGAATGAGTTTATAAGACTTTTTTGCTCTTCTAAATCCTTCTTAGTTGGTGGAGACAAGCTATGGTCTACTGTATCTGAATAAGAAGCTATTTCTTGTCCACTGTAAACAGAAAATATAAAATCTACTCTCCCATCGGAGGAATCAACCAATCTGTAATCTAGCTCCTCAAGCATAACCTCTAACACTTCATTAGATATCTTTTTAGTAAGTATTAGCCCACCATAAATAGCTTCTGCAAAATGCAGGTGTAGAAATCCTACAACTCTACCGTTAGAATCTATTCTCCAATGCTCACTACTTGGTGTCCGCACCATCCTAAGAAACTTGACAGAAGGCTTTCCCATTAGGACATAAGATTTTTTTTAAAGCAACTACTCATTTTGCGCATCTCTCAGATGCCGAATATCATCTAGGTCCTTTGGGCGAGCTGTAGCCTGCTTATCAACTATCAAATCCTCGAAGTCAATGAATGAAATGGCTACTCCTCCCAGTTCTATTATTTCACGCCTGGAGAAAGCTGGGCCGAAGTTTATAGCCGACTTAATAGTTGGCAGCAGGTCCAAGGTGAAAAGGTCGAACTCGTACCTGAAAAACGACTTTTTCGGGTTAGGGGCTTGCTCATTTTTATATTTCGCAACATCTTGCCCTAGGGCAACTAGCGCATTCAGCAGCTTGAAATAATTAGCGTAGGTGGGACTGTACCAAATATCGACGTCGGGGCGGTCGGCGGGCAGCCCGGCCATCGTGATAGAATGCCGGAAATAGCCGTAGTAGGCTACCGCACTACCCCCAACTACCAAGTAGTCAACCGCATGCTGATTGAGCACCTGGCAAACCCGCACGATGCTGGCGAGCAGTTGGTTATTTGCGAGCATTGCCGGTCAGCCTTTTTGCGCGCAGGGCGTGAAGCATTTCGGCCATTTGCTGGGCTTCCGCATCGAGCCGCTGCTTTTCAGTTGCGGGCAAGGTGGCGGGGGCGGTATCCCGCTTCATCTCCTCAAAGCTGCTGTATCTGGTGAGTTTGTTCATCGCTGAGTTGCGGTGCGCTATAAGTAGCTACGCTGATTTTACTACGCCTAAGATACCGCTTGTAGCTTATATAGTTACCGGGTAACCGCTGTAAGCTTCCGGGCAAAATCTCCTGGCGGCACCGCTGCCACGTAGGCTGCGCCAGTAAATTTGTGGCCGTGAAAGCGGGCTTCCCAGCGAATGCCCGTTGCACTGGCGGGATGACGCGCAGCCCGGTAGTTGGTTGCCCAGCGGCGCGGGCTAGCCCGCGCTGACGTCTGAAATCCCGCTTTTTTCGACCACCCAGGGCTACCTCGCCCCTTACGATAAGGCTCACTATGAGTACCCTTGCTACCCCCGACGCCCCCAGCCCCAGCGCTACCCCCGGCCAGCCAGTGATTGGAGTGGTCATGGGCTCCAGCAGCGACTGGGACACCATGCAGCACGCCGTGCAGATTCTCACGCAGTTTGGCGTGGCCCACGAAGCGCGCGTGGTATCGGCCCACCGCATGCCCGACGACTTGTTTGCCTACGCCGAGCAGGCCGGCCCGCGGGGCTTGCAGGCCATCATTGCCGGGGCGGGCGGGGCCGCCCACCTGCCGGGCATGCTGGCCGCCAAAACCACGGTGCCCGTGCTGGGCGTGCCGGTGGCCAGCCGCCACTTGCAGGGCGTCGATTCGCTGCACAGCATCGTGCAGATGCCCAAGGGGATACCGGTGGCCACGTTTGCCATCGGCACGGCCGGGGCGGCCAATGCCGCGCTGTTTGCGGTGAGCCTGCTGGCCTTGCACAACCCCGAGCTGGCGACCAAGCTTCAGGCGTTTCGCGCCGACCAAACCGAGGCCGCCCGCGCCATGACCCTGCCCGTATGAGCGCCGCTACGCACGAGACAGCCCTGACCCCGATTTTTCCGGGCAGTGTAGACGCCGCCGGCCAGCGGGCCACGCTGGGCGTAGTGGGCGGCGGCCAGCTGGGCCGCATGTTTGTGCACGCCGCCCAGCGGCTGGGCTACTTTACCGCCGTGCTGGAGCCCGACGCCCAGAGCCCCGCCGGGCTGGTGAGCCACCACCACATCCAAGCCGCCTACGACGACCCGGCCGGGCTGGCCGAGCTGGCCCAGCTGTGCCAGGCCATCACCACCGAGTTTGAGAACGTGCCGGCCCAGGCCCTGCACGCGCTGGCCCAAACCCGCCCCGTAGCCCCCAGCGCGGCCGTGGTGGGCATTGCCCAAAACCGCATCGAGGAGAAAGCCCACTTCGCGGCCTGCGCCGACGTGTCGGGCGTGACCTGCGCGCCGTACGCGGTGCTCGAAACGAAAGCCCAACTCCAGGCCATACTGGCCGACCGGGCCGATTTGCTGCCCGGCATCCTGAAAACGGCGCGCATGGGCTACGATGGCAAGGGCCAAATCCGGGTGAAGACCGCCGCCGAGCTGGCCGCCGCCTGGGCCGAGCTGGGCAGCGTGGCCTGCGTGCTGGAAAAGATGCTGCTGCTCACCGCCGAGTGCTCGGTGCTGGTGGCCCGCGGCTGGGATGGGCAGGTTGTAAGCTTCGCCCCGCAGCGCAACGTGCACGAGGCGGGCATTCTGGCCGTGACCTCGGCCTACGAGGGCGCGGTGCCCCCGGCCCTGGCCGAGCGGGCGCGCGAGGCGGCCATCGCCATTGCGCAGCACATCAACTACGTGGGGGTGCTGTGCGTCGAGTTTTTCGTGGTGGATGATGGCAGCGCGCACGGCGGCTTGGTAGTCAACGAGATGGCCCCGCGCCCGCACAACAGCGGCCACTACACGATAGACGCCTGCGACACCTCGCAGTTTGACTTGCAGGTGCACGCGATGGCAGGCCTGCCCCTGCCGCAGCCGCGCCAGCATTCGCCGGCCATCATGCTCAATCTGCTGGGCGACGTGTGGTTCGACGCCGACGGCCAGCAGCGCGAGCCGGACTGGTACGCCGTGCTGAGTTTGCCCGGCACGCACCTGCACCTGTATGGTAAATTGGACGCGCGCCCCGGCCGTAAGATGGGCCACCTGACTATCACCGGCGCAGATGTCGATGGAGTCAAAGCCGTGGCGCGCCGCGCTGCGGAGC
>CAXYJY010000008.1:0-27871 GCA_964277755.1 uncultured Hymenobacter sp. | reverse complement strand
CGACCGGGTGCTGCCGCTGGCCGCGCTGCCCTACTTCGACCGCTTCCGGGCCGACACGTCGTCGGCCGAGCACCTGCGCCAGGCCTACCTGGAGCTGTTCCTGAGCGCCTATAATCAGGCGGGCTTTGCCCTCACGCCCAGCCAGCTGCGCGAGCGGGC
Organism: uncultured Hymenobacter sp.; assembly: GCA_964277755.1. Classification (GTDB taxonomy): domain Bacteria; phylum Bacteroidota; class Bacteroidia; order Cytophagales; family Hymenobacteraceae; genus Hymenobacter. Next base: position 27,712 of record CAXYJY010000008.1, on the reverse strand, counting down.
CCAGGCCCTGGCCCGGCGCGACTCGGGTGCCCCTGGCCGTGCTCGGTTAGCGGCTGCACTACCTCGACACGCTGGCCGTGTACCACAACCAGCTGAGCGTGCAAAACGGCCTCTACTACGACGGCCCCGGCGCGGGCTCGCCCTACATCGAGCGCCTGCTCACGCTGGCCGCGCCGCTGGCCCGCTCGGTGCCGCAGCAGGCCCGCTTCTACCTCGACCCCGCCCTGCTGCTCGGCAACCGGGGCCGCACCGTGAGTAGCCTGCTCGTGAGCTTCGGCAACGGCGCGGCCGCGGTGCTGTGCCAGCCCGGCCAGGCGGTGTCGGTCAGCTACCCGTCGGCGGGCCCCAAGGTGTTGCAATTCACGGTGCAGTTTGCCGATGGCAGCTCGGCGCAGGCGCAGGCGCGGGCCCGCCTGCTGGTTGAGTCTCAGCCGGGCGTGACCAGCCGGGGCATGGGGACCGCCAGCCGTGCCGCCGGCACCGGGCTGGTTATTCGGCTGCCCGACTTTGAAGCCCGCGATGCGTTTCCGGATTATAATGGCTCGCGTAGCCTCTACGGTAAGGGCGAGGCCTTAGCCGTGTTGCACAATGCCACGTCGAAGAGTGAGGGGGCCGGTTTTATGCTGCGTAATCCGGTCGTTATTATGGATGGCTTTGACCCCAATGATGAAACTACTCTTGATGATAACAGATATAGTCCTAGCCTTTTGACCCAGCTTGAACAATCCGGCATTCTAGCTGGTCTGGAAAACCTCCAGCGCGACCTCATTATCCTGAATTTTCCCAAGTCCAAGCGGCGCATTGCCAGCGGCGGAATACCGGGCGCGGGCGGCACCCGCGAGGACATCGACGGCGGCACCGACTACGTAGAGCGCAACGCCTACGTGCTCGAAACCCTGCTAAACCGCCTGAAAACGCGCCTGGCCCCCGACCCGGCCACCGGGCAGCCCTACCAGTACACCGTTATCGGGCCGAGCATGGGCGGACTTATCGCGCTACGCCCTGGCCCACATGGAGCGGCAGCAGCAGCTCCGCACCGATGCCGGGCTACCCTTCGACCCCTGGTGGACCCACAACACCGCCGAGTACATCTCGCTCGACGTGCCGCACCTGGGGGCCAATATTCCGCTGGCCGACCAGCACCTGCTCAATTTCTTTAGCAACATCCAGGCCGCCCGCGACAACCTCGAGCAGCGCCTCAACTCGGTAGCGGCCAAGCAGTTTTTGGTGGCGCACTACAGCTACTCTTCCGGCATTGGGGGAGCCCCCGGCTTCCGCGACCGCTTTATGCTGGCCCTGCGCGACAACGGCGAGCGCAACTCGGCCGGCTACCCGGTGCATCTGCGGCGCATAGCCCTGGCCAACGGCAAGCTGGACGGGCAGCTGCCAGGCAACAACGCTGATGGCGAGCCGGGCGGCACCATTCTGGACGTAAACGTGTATACCCGCTTTTTGCCGGGGCTGGGGGCGGCTTTTATCAGCTTCTTTGGGTTTAGCTACAAAACCACCAGCTTCACGACCATTGCGACCAGAAACATCCGGTTTTTGCCTCAGCCGAATGCCTCGGCTACTATTTTCTACGGCCTTACGCACCAAACCAGTGGCTTAAACTGGGGCATCGTGGGCGCGCCTACTAAAATTGGTGCCGTGCGCGTAACCGGTGGCCTGCAAGGCTGCTGGGACCTGGCCCCCGGTGGCCTGCGCAACACCCACCGCCAGCTGCACGACCAGTTTGAAGGCGCTGGCCACGGGGAGCCTTTTAAGGTGTCGGTTACGGATGTGCACGACAACCATTGTTTTATTCCGACTATCAGTGCGTTGGGTTTTCAGTATCAAAGCCTTGCCAGTTATCAGTCGACCAGCAACTTGCCCAATCCTTTTACCAATCTGCTGGGGCGCGACCTGGTTTGCAACGGCGAGATACCTTTCGACGCCTACTACGGCCCCGCGAATACCAATACGTTTCACGTAATGCCCGACAACAGCGGGCTGCTGTTTTTGGGCCGCGAGTTGAGCCGCACCGTTGCTACGCCGACGTTTGCCGTGGCTCCTAATGCGCTCTGCCCCAACAGTGGGGCCACTACGTACAGCGTAACCCCTGAGTGCCTAGCCAGTCGCCCTGGCTTAGCCCCGCCCGGCACCGGCTACACCTGGGTTCTCGGCCCCGGCCTGGTGCTGGTGAGTGGCCAGGGCACGGCCAGCGTGCAGGTGCAGCCGGTGGCGGGCTTCACGGGCACCAGCACGGTGCGGGTGGTGGCCACGCGCACGGGCTACGCAGCCAGCGCCCCGCTCACGCTGACGGTACACGTGACGCGGGGCGAGCTGGAGCTGAGCTACTACTACGGGGCGCGCGTGGCGGGCTCGGCCAAGCAAGCAGCCCCGGAAGAGCTAGGTAACAAAGACGACGCGGACCCCACCACCGCTAGCTGCCCCGCGCAGCTGGTGCAGCTGCAGCTCGCCAGCCTCAACGCGGCCCCGCCCTACACCGTGACGCGCACCACCTACCGCAACCAGCAGCCCACCGGCACGTCGTCGTACGTGCTGAATGGCAACGCAACCCGGTTTGCGGTTTCGGTGGGCCGAACAGACTTTAGCATTGAGGTAACCGGCACCAGCCTCTGCGATGGGCTGCCCGTTACGTCCAACTCCCTAGGCTTCGAGGCCATTGCCTGCGGGCAGCGCCTGGCCGCCTACCCCAACCCCGCCGATGCCACGCTGCACCTGGTGCCCCCCGGCGAGGCTACCCCCGAGGCTGCCCCCGTTGCGGCCACGCTCTACAACGCGCAGGGGCGTGCGGTGCGCCGCGTGGCCGCCGCCGAGCTGGATACCAGCACGCTCCCGGGCGGCCTGTACTACCTCGTGACCGAGCAGCGCGGCCGGGCCGAGCGCCAGCAGATTCGGGTGCAGCACTAGGCGGCCGGCCGTGCGGTACATAAAGAAGGCGGGTAGCTTGTTTCTCAGCAACGAGAAAACTAAGCTACCTGCCTTTTGCCGTCTTACGCCGGGGCCTCCTTATTGCTGGCCTGGCCTACCGGGCACACGTCGAGCAGCACGCAGCGCTGGCAGGCGGGGTTGTAGAAGTAGCAGCACTTCTGCCCGTGAAACATGAGCGCCTCGTGGTGGTCGTACACCTGCTGGGCCGTCCAGCCGGGCGGCAGCAGGGCAGCCAGTAGCGCGTGGGCCGGGCCTTCGCCCACCTTCGGCCCGATGAGGCCCAGGCGCTGTGCCACGCGGTGGTGGTGGCTGTCTACGGGCATGGCCGGCAGGCGCAACTTACTGAACAGCAGGGTAGCCGCGCTGGTCTTGGGCCCCACGCCCGGGATGCTTTCGAGCCAGGCGCGGGCTTCCGCAATGGGTTTTTCGGCCAGGAAATCGAGCGAGCAGGGCGGCAGGTTTTCATCGCCGCAGCGGCGGCTGATTTCGCGTAGCACGGCCTGGATGCGGGGCGCTTTTTGCTCGGGCCAGGTGCAGGCGCTCAGGGCGCGCTGCACGTCGAGGGTGGGCGCGTCGCGCACCTCCTCCCAGGTAGCGAAGGTGGCCCGCAACTGCTGGTAGGCGCGGTGCGAGTCGGCATTTTTGGTGCGGTGCGAGAGCAGCGCGCTGATGAGCTCGCTGAGTGGGTCTTTGGTGCTGAAAAACAAGAACGGCGCGCCGTACTCGGCGCACAGCCGGTGGTGGGCCAGTAGCGCCAGCTCTTGCAGGGCATTAAAATCGGCAGTGGGCAGGGCAGGAGAAACGCGGCGGGTAGGCATGAAAAAAGGTACTGCAAACCGGCGCGCCGGGTTCGCAGTACCTCACTCATCCACTCATCCACTCATCCACTCATCCACTCATCCACTCATCCACTCATCCACTCATCCACTCATCCACTCATCCACTTCACCGCCCGCTGTTGTAGAGCGCAATAGCCTGGCGCTGGGCCTCGGCCTGCTTGCTCTGGAAGATGAGCGGTACGATGAGCACCGGAATGGCCGCGTAGAACAGCGGCGAAAGGCCGGGGCTGCCCGTGGGCCGCGTCGATTGCACCAAGCCGGCCACTACCAGGCTGCCGCCCACCACGTAGGCCGCGATGCTCGACTGCCGGTAGCGCCGGGCATTGCTCAGCAGCTGCTGCGCGCCGGGGTTATCGGAGGTCGCCACCGCCAAGTTGCGCAAGTTCAGGTTTTGCACCGGGCCGTTGTCTTTCGAGAAATACTCAGTTTTGGTGGTGCGGTAGCCACCGTAGGGGTTGCCGAAGCCGCCGTAGGGGTTGCCAAAGCCACCGTAGCCAAAGCCACCCATGCCCAGCCCCATGCCCATGCCGTAGGGCGAGCCAAACGAGGTGTTATAGGTGGCGTAGAGGCTGATGCGGCCGGTTTTCTCGCGCCGCAGAGTCGTTTCGCGGTTCGAGTTGGGTAGCGTGGTGCGCACGTAGTGGCCGGTCTGGTCTTCGTAGAAGCCCACGTCGGCGAGGTCGATGCGCTGCCGGCCATCGAGCAGCAGGTGCGAGTGGCCGAAAAGTGGCGATTTCACTTCCACGTCGGATACGCTGTACACCTTCCCATTCTTGAGCCCCACTTGAAAGAGCGTGGGCCGGGTCGGGCCCGCCATCACGTAGGGGCGGCCAAAGGGCGACGTGCCAGCGGCCGGCGGCGGAGCCACGGGAGGGGCCACCGCCGCCGCTGGGCGCAGCGAGTCGGCGGCCGGCGCTACCGGCGCGGGCACCGCATCGAGCTGCGGGCGCGGCGGCGCGGCTGGCCGGGTGGCCGGGGCGGGCAGGGTAGGGGCACCACCCAGCTGCCGGGGGGCATCGTCCTGGGCCAGCGCGGGCTGGCGGGCCACGCCCAGCCCCACCAGGGCCAGCGTGGCGATAAGCACGGGTTTCATGCGAGCAAAGAAAAGCCAAACCAGCCAATGCCAGCCGGTGCGCCTGCAACGAGCCCGCGCACCCCAAAAGTGCCCGCCTCGCAAAAACGCTACCTGCCGCTATTTCAGCAGCTTTTCGAGCAGGCTAAGGCTATCGACCATATCGTGGCCCGACTCAAAATCAAGGGGCTTGAGGATGTAGCCGCTCACGGCCAGCCCGGCGGCGGCGGCCCGCTCGTGGTCCATGTCCGAAGTGGTGGTGATGTACACCGGAATGTCGCGCAGGGTGGGCGTGGCGCGCATTTCGGCCAGAAACTCCAGCCCGTTCATGCGCGGCATGTTCAGGTCGAGCAGGATTACCTCGGGTAGCGGGCTGATGGGCGCTACCCCGCCGCGCCCCAGTAGCAGGTCCAGCGCCTCCTCGCCGTTGAAGGCAGTGTGCAACTGGTGCGGCACGTTGAATTTGGCAAAGGTTTTTTGCGCCATCATCGTGTCAAAAATGTCGTCTTCAACCAGCAAAACCGAACGCATAATATTGAGAATAAAAGTAAAAGAAATAGAATAGGCTATTCAACAACGAAGATACTGATTGCGCCGGATTGGGAAAATGACGGCGGTCAGTTGGAGAGGTAGCTTGGGCACTACGAGTTCAAACCACTTAACAGCAGTATGGATGGTGGGTGTAGAGACGCATCCTTGCTTCTCACATTAGGCGAGCGGAATGACGCGAGACGCAAGGATGCGTCTCTATACGGAATCGGAAACAGCTTTAAACTACCTGGGCCAGGTGAAGACAAACGTGGCGCCCTGGCCCAGCGCCGACTCGACGTGGATGCTGCCTTGGCGGTCGTCGATGAGGCGCTTGACGATGCTGAGGCCGATGCCGGTGCTCTCGGCGGTGTGGCGGTCGCGCAGGGTCTGGAAAAGCCGGAAGATGCGCTCGTGGTGCTCGGGCGCGATGCCGGGGCCGTTGTCCTGCACCCGAAACTCGTAGTAGCGGCCCGCGTCGCGACTGCTCAGGCGCAGGCGGCCGGTGCCGCCGGGGCCGTGGTACTTCACAGCGTTGCTGAAGAGGTTGGTAAATACCTGCTGCAAGCTCAGGCGGTCGGTGTGGAAGGTGGGCAGACCAGGGGCCAGTTCCAGGGCAAAATCGGGGGGCACCACGAGGTCGGCCACGTCGCGGGCCAGCTGGGCCACGCTCACGAGCTCGCGCGGGTGCTCGGTGCGGCTGGCGCGGGCGTAGGCCAGCAGGCCGTTGATGAGGTCTTCGAGGCGGGCGAGGCGGCCCTTCATCTGGGTGAGGTAGGTGCGCAGGGCGGGCGAGAGCTCGGCGGCCTGCTCGTCCTCTATCCACTTCACGATAGCGCCCAGGCCGCGCAGCGGGGCCTTGAGGTCGTGCGAGGCTACGTAGGCAAACTGGTCGAGCTCCTGGTTGCGGCGCTCCAGCTTGCCGAAGGCGTCGTCCAGGGCCTGCGTCATTTGGTTGAGCAGCGTGGCCAGCGAGCCCAGGCGGTCGGCCCCATCGTCTTGAATCTTAACTGTATAGTCGCCCTGCACCACCTGCCGGGCCAGGTGCTCGATGCCTTTGATGCGCCGGGCCGTATCCTGGTTTGTGCGGGTGAGTTCGAGGCGCAGGCGCTCGTTGGCGCGCAGCTCGTCGGCAATGCGGCCAAAGAGCCACAGCACTATCACGATGGCCAGTACCGCCGACAGCCCGATGGCCGCCGGGGCCAGCTTCTGAAACAGCTTCTGGTGCTGGTTTCGGGTCTTGAGCAGGTACTCCTCGTGCTGGCGCAGGCGCAGCACCACGCCCTTGAAGGTGCGTAGCGGCTGCTGCTCGCGCAGGAGCAGCGCCTGGGCGGCCTCGGGCGAGGGGTCGTATTTTTTGAAAAACTCCAGCTCTTGCTCCTGGCCCTCGATGAGCTGGCGCAGGGTGTCGGCGCGCAGGTGCTGCACGCGGCGGTCGGCCACGAGGTGGTGCAGGGCCACGGCCTTGCGCCGCATCACCACGGCATTGCGCTCGTAAAGGTCGAGGTAGTAGGGGTCGCCTACTAGCAGGTAGCTGCGCATACCGGTCTGCGCGTCGCGGATGGCAATACGCACGTCGTCAGTTTGTTGCAATACCTGGTAGGAGTGCTCGACCAGCTCGGTGTAGCGGCTGAGCTGCCGGATGGCCACGAACGCCATTACGGACGTGGCCACCAGCGCAACCAGGGCAATGGCAAAGCCCAGTAAAATCTTGGTATTGAGTCGGAGGGCCAAAGCGGGTGAGTGGAGTAGGGGATGAGTGGATAAGTGGGTCTCTGAATGAGCGGATGAAAAATTTCACCTGCCAGGCCTACCAACGCTGGCAAGCAGCTGGCAGTGTACCTGAAAGACCACCTCGTAGTTGTGGTACTCGCTTATTCACTCATCCAAAAACCATTCATCCACTCAACCCTTCGCTCAGCCAATACCTTTGTGCCCATGTACGCCGCCCGCCCTGCCCAGCCCGACCGCATCACCAGCCTACACAACCCCCGCATCAAGGAGGTGCTGCGGCTGCAAGACAAGTCGGCCGAGCGCCGCCGCCAGGGCCTGACGCTGGTAGAAGGCTACCGCGAACTGGCCAACGCCCGCCAGGCCGGCTGGCAGCTGGCCACGCTGCTACTGTGCGCCGAGCTGGCCGGCGACGAAATAACCCAGGAATTGAGCGCGCCTGCCCGCCTTTTGCCGCGCCCCTACGAGCTGCTACCCGTGAGCCCCGCCGTATTTGCCAAGCTGGCCGTGCGCGAGCGCTCCGATGGCGTGCTGGCGCTGCTGCGCACGCCCAGCCGCACCCTGGCCGACCTAGCGCTACCCGAAAACCCGCTGCTGATTGTGCTTGAAGCCGTGGAGAAGCCCGGTAACCTCGGCGCCATCCTGCGCACGGCCGATGCCGCGCCCGCCCACGCCGTGCTGGTCGGCGATGCGCGTACTGACCTCTACAACCCCAACGTAATCCGGGCCAGCCTGGGCGGCATTTTCACGGTGCCTACCGTGGCCGCGCCCATGCCCGAAATTCTGGCTTTTTTGCGCGAAAGAGGCATCCGCACCTTCGCTGCTGCGCTCGCCGACGATGCCAAGAGCTACACCGCCATCAGCTTCCGCGGCCCTACGGCGCTGGTGCTCGGCACCGAGGCCGACGGCCTCACGCCCGCTACCCGCCAAGCGTGCGACGAAACGGTTATCATTCCGATGCGCGGCGTGCTCGACTCGCTCAACGTGAGCGTGGCGGCGGCCGTACTCACGTTTGAGGCCGTGCGCCAGCGCGATTAGTACACCTTCAGGCTAAAGCCCAACTGCTGCGCCAGGCGGCGTAGTTCTTCTACCTGCGCTTCGGCTACTACGCTCAGCGCGTGCGAGTCGCTATCGAGCGGCAGCAGCACCAGGGCCAGGCCCAGCGGTTCCAGGGCCTCTTGCAGGGCATCCAGCGCTTCGGGCCCGGTAGTGGCGCGGCCAGCGAAGCTTTGCTCGCTCAGCCGCTCAGCGCGGCCTTGCTGCGCCAGCGTCTCGTTGAGGCCGTAGGCGAGGTCGGCTACCGGGTCGGTCCAGTCGGCCTCCCATAGCAGCTCTTCGCCCAGCAGCCCGTCGATAAGGGCCACATCGCGCAGTTCCTGCGCGGGTAGCGCCGCGTCGATGCCGCGCTCGGCCAGCTCCTCGGCGTACTCTTCCTGGTAGGCGGCCGGGTCGCGCAGTGCTAGCGAAAGGCGAGTGGTGAGGCGGTCGGTAGCCGCCGCGTCGGCAAGCGTGAAAAGCTTAATGAATGAGGTAACGGGGGCCTGGCTCATGGTTGGTAGGGAGTAGAAACTACCTCAAAAGTCGCAAAAAAGGTGCGGCAATTGCCGCACCTTATAAATTGAAGCAGGCGGTATCGGTTGCTATTTATTGTTTGACAATGCGTTGCGTGAAATATCCCGCTGGCGTGTCAATCTTCAGCAAATAGCAGCCAGCCGCCAGCCCGGCCAGGTTTAGCTGCTGGCGGCTGCCACTCAGCGCTGCCTGCCGCACGGGGCGGCCACACAGGTCGTGTACCGTGAGCTGGCCTGCCCCGCCCGCCGTAGGCGGCTCCAGCGTAAGCTGGTCGGCCACGCTCGTGGGGTATACCTGCCAGCCCGCCGCCCGTGCTGAAGGTAGGGGTAGGCTCAGCGCAGTCGTGGCCAGCGCATAAGCCTGGATATGCAGGGTGACTGGATTGGCTATGCTGCTGACCTGCAGGCGCAGCCAACCGTAGCGCCACGGGGAAGTAGAGTTGGCTCTCGAGCGGAACCCGGCATAATGCACTTGTAAATCAAGCCAGTCGCCTTGTGAATATTGCCCATTCGCGCCGTTGCCAACGCCGCTGATAAGAATTGGATTGTAGTAGATAGTGCCGTAAAGAGGATTGACGGAGCTTGCGGAAGACCAGCTACCCAGTGCGCCAGCTGCGTTGCGCCGGCGCATCACTGGTTGGAGCGTATCGCCAGTTGCCAGGCCAAGGCAGCTGTAGCCAAACGGACTGGTCGGAGCGTTCGCATACAGCTCCAAGTCGGCGCGTAGCACCATGATGTTGGCAATATGAGAAGGATAGCGGCCCGCGCTTTGCGCTGTGCCATAGGCAGCAATAACCAAGTCATTGACGCCATCGTTGTCAATATCCAAGAAATGCTGCTGCCCGCTGCTGCCGCCAGCCGCCGAGTATACTGCCTGCCCCGACAGAGTTACTACTGGGCTTAAGGTGACAGATGAGGTACCAGCCGTTTGGCCCGCAAGGGTATGCTGAGTCTGAGCGTGGCTGGCAGTTGCGCTCAGTAACGCGAGGCAGGTTGCGTGAAGTAAGCGACGTTTCATAGGCGGGATTGCTGAAGTGTACTGCTATAAAAGTAGATGCGTATATTATGAAAACGAAAAAAAGCCGGCGTGCGCCGGCTTTTTTTCGTTGAAAAGGAAAACAGACTACTGGGCGTCGGCCGTCTTGGCGTAGCGCAGGCGCTCGTTTTCGTCGAGGTAAATCTTGCGCATCCGCACCGACTTGGGCGTTACTTCCAGATATTCGTCTTTCTGGATGTACTCCATCGCGTCTTCGAGCGAAAACTGGCGCTTAGGCACGATTTTCACGTTGTCGTCCGAGCCCGAAGCGCGCATGTTGGTCAGCTTCTTACCTTTCTGAATGTTGATTGTCAGGTCGTTGGGGCGGGTGTGCTCGCCGATAACCTGGCCGCCGTACACCTCCTCGCCCGGGTCCACGAAGAACACGCCGCGGTCCTGCATCTTATCGATGGTGTAAGCCGTGCCGGGGCCGCTTTCCAGCGAAATCAGCGAGCCCGAGATGCGGCCCGGAATCGCGCCCTTGTGCGGCTCGTAGGAGGAGAAGCGGTGGTTCATGATGGCTTCGCCGGCGGTGGCCGTCAGCACGTTGTTGCGCAGGCCGATGAGGCCGCGGCTCGGAATGTTGAATTCCAGGTGCTGCAAGTCGCCCTTGGGCTCCATGATGCTGAGCTCGCCTTTGCGCATGGTTACCAGCTCGATAACCTTGCCGGCGGTCTCCTCGGGTACGTCTACTACCAGGTGCTCGATGGGCTCCAGGCGGTTGCCGTTTTCGTCTTCTTTGTACAGCACCTGCGGCTGGCCGAGCTGGAGCTCGTAGCCCTCGCGGCGCATGGTTTCGATGAGAACCGACAAGTGCAGAATGCCCCGGCCAAACACCAGGAAGGTGTCTTCGCGGTCGGTTTCCTTCACGCGCAGCGCCAGGTTTTTCTCGGTTTCCTTGAAAAGGCGGTCGCGCAAGTGGCGCGACGTCACGAACTTACCTTCCTTGCCGAAGAACGGCGAGTTGTTGATGGTGAACAGCATGTTCATCGTCGGCTCGTCGATAGCGATGCGCTCCAGGGCCTCGGGGTTCTCGGCGTCGGCCAGCGTGTCGCCGATGTCAAAGCCTTCGATGCCCGTGACGGCGCAGATGTCGCCGCTGCTTACCTCGGCTACTTTCGTGCGGCCCAGGCCCTCAAATACTTGCAGCTCCTTGATGCGTACTTTCTTGATGCTGCCGTCGGCTTTGCAAAGGCTCATAGCGGCGCCTTCTTTCAAGGTGCCGCGGTGCACGCGCCCGATGGCGATGCGGCCCACGAACGACGAGTAGTCGAGCGAAGTAACCTGCATCTGCGGGGTGCCTTCGTTGACGGGAGCGGCCGGAATCGACTCGATAACGGCGTCGAGCAGTGGGGTGATGCTGTCGGTTTTTACTTTCCAGTCGGTGCTCATCCAGCCTTGCTTGCTCGAACCGTAGAGGGTCACGAAATCAAGCTGGTCTTCGGTGGCGCCGAGGTTGAACATGAGGTCGAATACCTGCTCATGCACCTCGTCGGGGCGGCAGTTTTCCTTGTCCACCTTGTTTACTACCACGATGGGCTTCAGGCCCAGGTCGAGGGCCTTGCTGAGCACGAAGCGGGTCTGCGGCATGGCACCCTCGAAGGCGTCCACGAGCAGCAGCACGCCGTCGGCCATCTTCAACACGCGCTCTACCTCACCGCCGAAGTCGGCGTGACCAGGGGTGTCGATAATGTTGATTTTTACGCCATTGTAGCGTACCGATACGTTTTTGGAAACGATGGTAATGCCGCGCTCACGCTCCAAATCGTTGTTGTCGAGGATAAGGTCGTCGAACTGCTGGTGAGCGTCGAAAATCTTAGAGGCGTGGATAATCTTATCCACCAAAGTCGTCTTGCCGTGGTCAACGTGGGCAATGATGGCGATATTCCGAATGTTCTGAGTCATACGTAGGTTTTTGCGGCCGCAAAGGTACGGGTAATCAGGCACAAAACCGCCACCGCCCTAATTATCTAATTACTAGCCAGCCGGAGTACGGACAGCGGGCCGCGCGCAAAAATTCCATTTCAACTATTTTGTCCTTACCCGGCCCAACATCCGAACGCCGGGCTTTTTGCGTTTGTTAGCCCTCCAACTAGCAGTCCTTCACCCATGCGCCTTTCTTTGCTTTCGCTCCTGCTGAGCGTCGTTATTTTCACCCCCGCCTGCTCCCAAACCCGCGCCGATAAGCCGGTGGCTGGCGTAGTGCCCGCCGGCCCCAAGGGTGCCACCGTGACCACCGAAAAATACCCGCAGCCCCAGCCCGTAACTGGCAAGCCCGGCGAGTTTCCGGTGCAGCACACCGATGCCGAGTGGAAAAAGCTGCTCACGCCCGACCAGTACTACATTCTGCGCCAAGAGGGTACCGAGCGACCCTTCACCGGCAAGTATCACGACAACCACGCGGCCGGCACCTACTACTGCGCCGCCGACCACAACCTGCTGTTTTCCAGCGCTACCAAGTTCGATTCGGGCACCGGCTGGCCCAGCTTCTTCGCACCCGCCACGGCGGCTAGCGTTAAAATAAAGTCAGATAACAGCTTCGGTATGAGCCGCGACGAGATAGTGTGCGCCAAGTGCGGCGGCCACCTCGGCCACGTGTTCGACGACGGCCCCAAGCCCACCGGCCAGCGCTACTGCATGGACGGCAACGCGCTCGTCTTTGAAAAGAAATAAGTTGGAACCCCAAAATCCAACCTGCGTTTAAGGAAGGCGGCCCGCGCAGGGCCGCCTTTTCTTTTGATAATCATGCCATTTACTACTCATTTCCGCCTGGCTTGGCTGGCGCTACCGGCCCTGCTAGCCAGCTGTAGCACCACCGAGCAAACCGCCGAAAGCGCGGCCCCGCGCAGCGTGCCCACCGAAGTAAACTCCGACGCCGACCGCCGCGCCATCTACAACTCCAACGGCACCGCTGTGCGCGCCAACGCGCCCGTGCCCGATGCCACCCCTAACGTGATGCGCCTCGGCGAAGACGCCTCCGACATCAACCGCGCCAAGCGCCCTGAAACGCTCAACACCAACGACGCCAACATCACGACGCCCGAAACCCGCCTGCGCCGCCTCGACCAGCCGATGGCCGATACCTTGCGCCGGCCTTGACGATTTAGCTAATAGCTTCTGGCTGTTGGCCTTTAGCCGCTTTCCCTGGTAGCAATCGATAGCGGTTGCATAGAAATAAAAAGCCCGCTTCTTACGAGAAGAAGCGGGCTTTTTATTGCCTTAGTAGCTGAACCACTACGCGTTGTCTACCGCTACGCTGTCGTTTGTGGTGCCTTCGGGAGTGTTGAGGGCGGGCGCGGCGGTGCGTTTAGGCGCGCGGCTGGCAGCGGGGGCTGCTTTGGGAGCGGCGCTGCTAGGGCGTTTGGCGCTGGGCTTCTCGGCGGCGGGAGCAGCTTCGGGCTTAGCGGTGGCTTTGGCTACGGGCTTGCGCGGCGCAGCGTTCTTGCTGGCGCTGGCTTTGCGGCTTGCAGCGGGCTTGGCATCAGCTTCTTCGCTGGCCGTTTTGGCGGCCGGAGCAGGGAAGTTGAGGTCGTTGCTGCGGCCGGGCGCTACCGAGTCGTAGTGGCGCACTATCGTGTGCAGAGCCTGCTCGAAGAGGTGCTCGGTATCGACATCGAGGCGGCGGCTGGCTTCTTTCACTACCTCTTTCAGCTTGGCCTTCGTTTCTTTGCGGATGCGAGTTACCATCTCGCTCATGCGCGCGTCCAGCTCCTTTTGCAGCTGCTTGGCCGTGGCTTTGAGCGTTTGCTTCTGGGTAGCCTTTTGCTCAGCGCTGTTGTTCGTCAGGCTTTTGCTGGCCTGGCGGGTGGCTTTCTCGGCCTTGCGCTGGGCCTTTTCTTCGGGCGTGCGTTTGGTGGTAACTGCCGGAGCCTCAGCTACCGTCTCGTTCTTTTTAGCCATGTGTGAAATTGGGAATTGAAAGGTGAAAAGTAGGCCTTGCTACCAGGCTGAGCCAAAGGTAATTTGCCGACTTGGCAAACGAATAAACGGCTATTTAGTTAGCAGCTTTTACTTTCTGAACTAATTGGATTGCTCGCCCGCGCCCCCCGCTCACTACCCGCTGGCCGGCCAGCGGCGACCCACGTTTTTATTTTTGCAAAGATGACCTTACTTCCAGAGCGCTACACCGTTACGGCGGCGCTGCCCTATGCCAATGGCCCCGTCCACATCGGGCACCTAGCCGGCGTGTATTTGCCCGCCGACATCTACGTGCGCTACCTGCGCGCCCAAAACCGCGACGTAAAATTCATTTGCGGCTCCGACGAGCACGGCGTGCCAATTACCATTCGGGCGCAGAAAGAAGGCGTGACGCCGCAGCAGGTCGTCGATAAATACCACCAGATTATCGGCGACTCGTTCCGCGAGTTTAACGTGTCGTTCGATGTGTACTCGCGCACGTCTTCCGAAACGCACGCCGAGGTTTCGAGCGAGTTTTTTAAGAAGCTCTACGCTGATAATAAATTTATTGAGCAAACCACGCAGCAGCTCTACGACGAGCAGGCGGGCCAGTTTCTGGCCGACCGCTACGTAGTGGGCACCTGCCCCAACTGCGGCAACGAAAACGCCTACGGCGACCAGTGCGAGCGCTGCGGCACCTCGCTCAGCCCCACCGAGCTCATCAACCCGCGCTCGATGCTGAGCGGCAACACGCCGGTGCTGCGCGAAACCAAGCACTGGTTTTTGCCCCTCGACCAGTACGAGCCCTGGCTGCGCGAATGGATAATCGAGGGCCACAAAAACGACTGGAAAACCAATGTCTACGGCCAGTGCAAATCGTGGATAGACCAAGGCCTGCACGCCCGCGCCGTGACGCGCGACCTCGACTGGGGCGTGCCCGTGCCGGTGCCCGGCGCGGAGGGTAAGGTGCTGTACGTGTGGTTTGATGCGCCCATCGGCTACATCTCGGCCACCAAGGAAGGCTTCCCCGACGACTGGCAGAAGTACTGGCAGGACCCCGGCACCAAACTGGTGCATTTTATTGGCAAGGATAACATTGTGTTTCACTGCATTATCTTCCCGGTAATGCTCAAGGCGCACGGCGACTACATCCTGCCCGACAACGTGCCGGCCAACGAGTTTTTGAACCTGGAAGGCGATAAAATCAGCACTTCGCGCAACTGGGCCGTGTGGCTGCACGAGTACTTGCAGGACTTCCCCGGCCAGGCCGACGTGCTGCGCTACGTGCTCTGCGCCAACGCCCCCGAGACGAAAGATAACGATTTCACCTGGAAGGACTTCCAGGCGCGCAACAACAACGAGCTGGTCGCTACCCTGGGCAACTTCGTGAACCGCGCCGCCGTGCTCACGCAGAAGTTTTTCGAGGGCAAAGTGCCCGAGCGCGGCGAGCTGCAAGCGATTGACGAAGAGGTGTTTCGCCAGGTAGCCGAGTTCCCGGCCCGCATCAGCGAACTCATCGAAAACTACCGCTTCCGCGACGCGCTGGCTGAGGTATTGAACCTAGCCCGCGTGGGTAATAAATACCTGGCTGAAACCGAGCCCTGGAAGCTCATCAAAACCGACGCCACCCGCACCGGCACCGTGTTGCACGTGGCCCTGCAAGTGGCCGCTGCGCTGGTGCCGCTGCTCATGCCCTTCCTGCCCGAGTCGGCCGAAAAGCTGGCCAAAATGCTCAATTTCCAGCCCGGCGATTGGCCGAGCGCAGCCCGCGCCGAGCAACTGCCGGCCGGCCATCAGTTGCAGGAGCCCGCGCTGCTATTCGCCAAAATCGAAGACGCGGTAGTTAATACGCAGGTGCAGAAGCTGCTCGATACCAAGCAAGCGAACGCCCTGGCCAACGCGCCCGTGACGGTGGCCAAGGAAAACGTGAGCTTCGAGGAGTTCGGCAAAATGGACTTGCGCGTGGGCACCATCATCGCCGCCGAGAAAGTCGCCAAAACCAAGAAGCTGCTCAAGCTGACCATCGACACCGGCCTCGACCAGCGCACTATCGTGAGTGGTATCGCGGAGTCGTTCATCCCGGAGGCACTAATTGGCCAGCAAGCGATGGTGCTGCTGAACCTCGCGCCCCGCGAGATAAAAGGCATTCAAAGCCAGGGCATGCTGCTGCTAGCCGAGAATGCCGACGGCACCCTGGCGCTGATGCAGCCCGGCAGCGCCGTGCGCAATGGTAGCAGTATTTTGTAGCAACTTTAGGTAGTCCGTAAACGCTAAAAACCGGCTGTCATGCTGAGCTTGCGAAGCATCCTATCACGCTCGAATAAACGTGACAGGATGCTTCGCAAGCTCAGCATGACAGCCGGTTTTTAGCGTTTATAAAGCCGCTCAAACCAGCGATTACTACTTCACGTTCACCACGTTCATCGTTCGTTCCAGCCCCATCGAGCCAAAGGCTAAAATTGCCTCGCCGGCCTTCTCGATGCGCAGTGGCAAGTCAATCTGCTCGTCGGCCGAAAACGGATTAAGCACATAATCAACTTGCCGCCCTTTTGGAAAATTGGCATCGACACCGAAGCGCAGCCGCGCATACACGTCGGTGCCGAGCGTAGCCTGAATGTCCTTCAGCCCGTTGTGCCCGCCGGCCGAACCCTGGCCTTTCAGCCGCAGCTTACCGAAGGGCAGGGCTAGGTCGTCGGTGACGACAACCATATTCTCAACTGGAATTTTGAGCGCACTGAGCCAATGCGCGGCGGCTTTGCCGCTGAGATTCATGTAGGTAGTAGGCTTCACCAGCACGTAGGTGTGGCCTTTGCTTTTTATTTCGGTAGTGAAGGCGTGGCGGCCTAATTCGAAGCGCGGTGCGTCGAATTTTTGCGCCAGGTAGTCGGCCACCATAAAGCCGATGTTATGGCGCGTGTCGGCGTATTCGGGGCCGATGTTGCCGAGGGCAAGAACAAGAAACTTCATCGCTGATTTTCGCGGATTAACCGTGATTTCGCTGATTTGGAATAATACTACAGTAGCAAAAGCAAATAAAAAGGCGCTTCGACCGAAGCGCCTTTTTATTTTGAAACAACTCGCTTAAATCAGCGAAATCACGGTTAATCCGCGAAAATCTGCGATTTAGCCGCGGTTGGCAGCCATTTCGCCTTTCAGCGCACGCGGGATGGTAACGGTGGCGATGGGCGCTTGGGCATTGGTGAGGATGGTGTAGTTTTCGGCTTTCACCGCGCCTACTTTCACCGATTTGCCGAGCTCCAGGGTGCTGATGTCAACTTCCACGTAGTCGGGCAGGTTTTCGGCGGTAGCCTTCACCTTCAGCTTGCGCAGCTTGCTGGCGAGCTTGCCACCGGCGAGTACGCCCGGCGATACGCCCACGTATTTCACGGGGATGTCCATTTTCACTTCTTTGCCTTCCTGCAACTCCAGGAAGTCCACGTGCAGCAGCATCTCGTTCACGGGGTGGAACTGCGCGTCTTGCACGATGGCGCGGTAGTGCGTGCCTTCCACGTTCAGGTCCACGATGTGGGCCTCCGGGGTGTACAGCAACTCGCGGAACAGGATGGCGGGCACCGAGAAGTGCACCGTGTCTTGGCCGCCGTACAGTACGCAAGGCACTTGGGCGTCGAGGCGCAGTGCCTTGGCGTCCGTCTTGCCGAGATTCGCTCTTTTAAACCCTACAATCTCCAGGCTTTTCATAAAAGAAGTTGGTTTGGAATGAATTACCGCCCGGCAACCCTTGCCGAAACGGGCCGCAAAGGTACGGGTTTAGGGCGGGAAAAGCAAGGCCCGCTGTACCGTGGACCCTGCGGGTCCGCGCGTGAGTAGTCTAGCATGGGTTCATTTATCTAACTACTCACGCGCGGACCCGTAGGGTCCACGGTACACTTAAATAAACAGTGAGCTGATGCTGTCGTGCGTTACCACGTTGCGAATAGCGGCGGCAAATAGTGGGGCCACCGAAATCACCCGAATCTTGTCATTAGCCTCGCGCTGCGGAATCGTGTCCGTCGTAATCAACTCAGTGAGCGACGAATTGCGGATGCGCTCGTGCGCCGGCCCGCTCAGCAGCGGGTGCGTAATCACGGCGCGCACCGAGCGCGCCCCGCGCTCCATCACGAGGTCGGCGGCCTTGCAGATGGTGCCGGCCGTATCCACGAGGTCATCCACAAATACCACGTCCATGCCCTTCACGTCGCCGATTACCTGCATCGAGGCAATCTCGTTGGCGCGCAGGCGCATCTTATCGCAGACCACAATCTCGGCCCCGAATTTTTTGGCGTAGGCCCGCGTCCGCACCACGCCGCCTACGTCGGGCGAGGCGAAGATGAGGTTTTCGAGGTTCAGGCTCTTGATATAAGGAGCGGTGACGGTAGCCCCGTCGAGGTGGTCGACCGGGATATCAAAGAAGCCCTGAATCTGGCCGGCGTGCAGGTCGCAGGCCATGAGGCGGTCGGTGCCCACGCTCTGGATGATGTTGGCCACCACCTTGGCCCCGATGCTCACGCGGGGCTTGTCTTTGCGGTCCTGGCGGGCGTAGCCCATGTAGGGCATCACGAGGTTCACTTTGTGAGCCGAGGCGCGCTTGCAGGCATCCACCATCAGCATGGCCTCCATGAGGTGCTCGGAGGGCGGAAAGGTGCTCTGAATGAGAAATACCTCACAGCCGCGCACGCTCTCGTTGAAGCTGGGCCCCAGTTCGTTATCAGCAAAACGCTGCACGGTGAGGTCGCCCAGCGGCTGGCCAAAGCACTCGGCAATGTTGCGCCCGAGCTCCTGCGAGGCGCTACCGGCAAATAATTTAACAATCGGTTCCATAAAGGTGTGGGGTAAGCTTTCGCTTGCCGTGGATAAAAGTGTCGGAGAAAATGAAGCCCTGAAACGGCAAGCGAAAGCTTACCGCACAAGCACAAAAAGCGAAAGGCGCCGGCTTGCTCCCGGTAGGGGAGAAGCCAGCGCCTTTATAAGAATCGAGGGGCAGGAAAACCGTGGCGTAGCCTTGCGGCCGCCGTTTTTCCCGAATTGCCAGAAGCCGTTGTGGCCGTCCGTGCGCCGGGTATTCCGTCCGCACCCCGCTACTTAGGTCGGGCGTCCGGGGGGCCAGGGGCTGCGGGGGCTGCTTACTCATACAGTCGAACTTGGCGGGGCCGCCGGCGAGCGGCGGTTTGCGACTGCAAAGTTGCGATAGGTTTACGAAATTGTAGTAGAAAATAAAAGAATGTTGCAGGAATAAGGACGTGCTTGGCACAATGGAATCAAAAAGTCTGAAACGCGAAAACGCCCCTTCTCAGAATATGAAAAGGGGCGCTGCTAGAGTTGTCCGACCAGGGCTCGAACCTGGACTTTCTTGAATCAAAATCAAGCGTGTTGCCGGTTACACCATCGGACAATTTCCCGGCGAGCTATCGTAGAACGATGTGCTGTTCGGGGCTGCAAAGGTAGAAAAAGAAGTTTACAAGGCAAGAGGTAGGGGTAAAATTTTTCAAATTTTTTTGCGGCCTAGGTAGCCGCTAGGTGCTTAGTAGCTGAGTTAGCGGCGGTTGGCAGCGGGCGGCGAAAAGCAAAATTTATGGGCTTCGAAGTGCGTGCGGGCCGGCATACTGGTCAATCGGGCCACGGCGGGCCAAAGAGCGCGCAGCTTGGTAAAGCCCCGTTTTCGGCGTACTTTTGCACCCTCAAAAGCAACTTAACTTAGTAAAACAAAACCAAATGGCGAATTCGGGCAAAATCACCCAGGTTATCGGCCCCGTGGTGGACGTGAGCTTCGCGGGCGAAGCGAGCCTCCCCAACATCTTCGACGCCCTGGAAGTAACCAAAGAAAACGGCCAGGTGGTAATGCTGGAAACCCAGCAGCACCTGGGCGAAGACCGGGTCCGCACCATCGCCATGGACTCGACCGAGGGCCTGACCCGCGGTGCTGAAGTGCGCAACCTGGGCCACGCCATCACGATGCCCACCGGCGACGGCGTGAAAGGCCGCCTCTTCAACGTTATTGGCCAGGCCATTGACGGTATTCAGCAGCCGGTAAGCACCGGCGGCCTGCCCATTCACCGCAACGCCCCGGCGTTCGAGGAGCTGGCTACCTCGTCGGAAGTATTCTTCACCGGCATCAAAGTAATCGACCTGCTCGCTCCCTACGTGAAGGGCGGTAAAATCGGTCTGTTCGGCGGCGCTGGCGTAGGCAAAACCGTACTGATTCAAGAGCTTATCAACAACGTGGCCAAGGCCTACTCGGGCCTGTCGGTGTTTGCCGGCGTGGGCGAGCGTACCCGCGAGGGCAACGACCTGCTGCGCGAATTCATCGAAGCCAACATCATCCGCTACGGCGACGCCTTCAAGCACTCGATGGAAGAAGGCGGTTGGGACCTTTCGAAAGTGGACCTGGTAGAGATGGAAAAATCGCAGGCTACCCTCGTGTTCGGCCAGATGAACGAGCCCCCCGGAGCCCGCGCCCGTGTAGCCCTGTCGGGTCTGACGATTGCCGAGAGCTTCCGCGATGGCGACGGCACGGGTGCCGGCCGCGACATCCTGTTCTTCATCGACAACATCTTCCGCTTCACGCAGGCGGGCTCGGAGGTATCGGCTCTCTTGGGCCGGATGCCGTCGGCCGTAGGGTACCAGCCCACGCTGGCTACCGAGATGGGTGCCATGCAAGAGCGCATCACCTCGACCAAGCGCGGCTCGATTACCTCGGTACAGGCTGTATACGTGCCGGCCGATGACTTGACCGACCCGGCCCCGGCCAACACCTTTGCGCACTTGGACGCCACGACGGTACTGAGCCGCAAAATCGCCGAGCTGGGCATCTACCCGGCCGTTGACCCGCTGGACTCGACCTCGCGCATCCTCGATGCTACCGTGCTCGGTGCTGAGCACTACAACACCGCTCAGCGCGTGAAGGAGATTCTGCAGCGCTATAAAGAACTGCAAGACATCATCGCCATCCTGGGCATGGACGAGCTGTCGGAAGAAGACAAGCAGACTGTAAACCGCGCCCGCCGCGTGCAGCGCTTCCTGTCGCAGCCCTTCTTCGTGGCCGAGCAGTTCACCGGCCTGCAAGGCGTGCTGGTTGACATCAAGGACACCATCAAAGGCTTCAACGAAATCATCGACGGCAAGCACGACCACCTGCCCGAGTCGGCCTTCAACCTGGTGGGCACCATCGAAGACGCCGTAGCTAAGGGCGAGCGCCTGATTGCGGAAGCCAAATAAGTTAAGAGTTAGGAGTTAAGAGTTAAGAGTTGCCACGCGCAGCTTATAACTCTTAACTCCTAACTCTTAACTCTTAACTGATAAGAGTTATGCATCTAGAAATCATCACTCCCGACCGCAAGGTGTATGACGGCGAAGCCACTTCGGTGCGCTTTCCGGGCACCGACGGCTCGTTTGAAGTGCTCAACAACCACGCCCCGCTTATCGCCGCCCTCAAGGAAGGCGACGTGACGGTGACGGGCGCGGGCGGCGGCACGTTTCACATCAGCGGCGGCATCGTAGAGGTGCTGCGCAACAACGTAGTCGTGCTGGCTGAGTCGGCTTCGGCGTAAGGCTTTTCGCCTTTTATTGAATGAGCGCCTGCTCTGGCTTCGGCCGGGGCGGGCGCTTTTTTGCGGAATAAAGGTGAGTGGCTTTAATGGTAAAGGCAGCCTTTTGAAGCCATTTTCGTTGAGCGGGTAATACCTCATTTTACCGGCCCTGCCGCGCCTCATGTCGCTTCCGCTCGAAACCAATATCTACTCGCCCCGCCAACGCTACCTGCTGCTTATCGTGACGCTGGTGGTGTTGGGGCTACTCACGCTCTACGGCCTGTTGGGCTACCTCACTGCTTTTCTGGGAGCGGGCATCCTGTACGTGGTGCTGCGGCCGTGGTTTACGGCGCTGGTGCACAAGCGGAAGTGGAACCGCACGCTCGTGACGGTGCTGCTACTAGTCTTTGCGCTGGTGGTGCTCATCATCCCGTTTTTTGCCCTCACCTCACTGCTCATCGACAAGGTGCGGATAGCGGCCCAGAATACCGACCAGATACTAGCTACCGTGCAAGGCATCGAGCGCAAGCTCGGGATGCAGGTAACCGACCAGGCGCAGGTGCGCCAGCTGCTGCAACAAGGTGCTACTAAAGTAAGTCAGTGGATACCCACGCTGGCCAGCAGCGTGCTGAACGTCATCGTGATAGTGGGCCTGATGCTCTTCACGATGTACTACTTATTTATGCAGGAAGAAACGTTTCTGGCCGGCCTGCGCCGCTACCTGCCCTTCCGCGAGAAAACGCTGGACGAATTGAGCGATTCGCTACGCAACAACGTGAACGCCAACGTACTGGGTCAAGGCGTGGTAGCGCTGGTGCAGAGCCTGCTCACGGGCGCTACGTTATGGATATTCGGGGTGCCCAGCCCGGCTTTCTGGACGGTTATCGCCTTTTTCATGGCCTTCATCCCGGTGCTGGGCACGCCGCTGGTCTGGGGGCCAGCCGCGCTTTACCAGTTTGCGCAAGGGCATACGGGGCAGGGCCTTGGCATTCTGATAGTGGGCGTGGTCGTGATTATCAATATCGACAACCTGCTGCGCATCTGGATGGCCAAGTACATGGGCGACATTCACCCCTGGGTCACGCTGGTGGGCCTCACGCTGGGCGTCGATATTTTCGGCATCGTGGGGCTGGTAATCGGGCCGCTGCTGCTGTCGTACCTCATTGTGCTGATGCAGGTTTTTGCCCGCGAAAATCGCGTGCTGCTGCACCTCATGCCCGATACCGTGACGGGCAAAGCTGAGGAGATAATCGACAACGCGGTAGAAGCGCGCGACGAGGCCGAGGAAGTGCGCCGCACGAAGTAGCAAGCCGGCTAAGGGCGCGGGCGCTACCTTCGCCGCCCTATGAACCTGACCCCGATTCACCCCAAAGTCACCCCGATATATCAGACGTCGGTTTTCAAATTCGCCTCGCTGGCTGAGCTGGAAACCTACTATACTGCCCCCGACCACGGCGGCATGTACGGCTATTCACGCTCCGAGCACCCCAATTCCGACGAGCTGGTGGCCGAAGTAGCCCGCCTCGAAGGGGCCGAAGGTGGCGGCGTGGCCACCGGCGCAGGCCTAGCCGGGCTGCTAGCCGCCGTGCTGGCCGTGTGTGAGGCCGGCGACCACGTGCTGTGCCCCGCCGAGCTCTACGGCGGCTCGGTGGTGCTGCTGAGCAAGGAGCTAAGCCGCCTCGGCATCGAAACCAGCTACGTGCCGCTGGCCGACCTCTACGATGTGGCGCGCCATCGGAAACCTACTACCAAGCTGGTGTTGGCCGAAGTGCTGAGCAACCCGCTGCTGGTGGTGCTCGATGGCCCGCGTCTGGCGCAGGCCTGCCGCGAGCAGGCTATTTTACTGCTGATTGACAGCTCCTTCACGTCGCCCATCCTCACGCGGCCGCTCGACTGGGGGGCCGACATAGTGTGGCATTCGGCCACTAAGTACCTGGGCGGCCATTCCGACCTCACGGCCGGCGTGGTAGTAGCCCGCGACCCCGAAATTGGCCAGCGGCTGCGGCGCATCGCTACCAACCTCGGCCTCATGCTGGCCCCGCTCGACAGCTGGCTGGCCGTGCGCGGCCTCAAAACCCTGCGCCTGCGCATGCGCCAACACTCCGAGAATGCGCTGGCCGTGGCGCGCTTTCTGGCCCGGCACCCGGCCGTGGCCCAGGTATTCTACCCCGGCCTCGAAACGCACCCCGGCCACGAGTTAGCTGAAGGCCAGCTCCTGAATGGCCTCTACGGCGGGATGCTGAGTTTGCGGCTGGCCGACGATACCGTGGCAGCGGCAGATAGGTTTATCCAGCAAAGCCAGCTGTTTCCGCTCGCGCCCTCGCTGGCGGGCGTGGCTTCGTCGTGCTCGTACCCTACGGCTACCTCGCACCGCGGTATCACCGAGGAGCAGCGCCAGGCGTTGGGCATTACGCCCGGCGTGCTACGCCTAAGCGTGGGCATCGAGGAGCCCGCCGAACTGCTGGCCGACTTGGCGCAGGCGCTCGACTAAATGCCAGCTGCAAGCGTGGTGCCCAGCCCCGGCGCGGCCCCTTACTACCCCGCCCTGACGGGGCTGCGCGCGCTGGCTGCCTGGCTGGTGTTCGTGTTTCATTTCAACCCCTTTGGTCGGGGTAGTGCGGGCTGGTGGCTGGCAGAGCAGTTTAGCAGCGGCGTGGGGTTGTTCTTCGTGCTCAGTGGCTTCCTGATTACTAGCCGATACCTGGGCCGCTTGCAGCCCACGAGCCACGAGCTAGTGCCGTTTTTTCGCCGCCGCTGGGCGCGTATCTACCCGCTCTATTCTTTGCTGACCTTGCTAACGGTAGTTGTGTACCAAGTTAGCAATCAGTATGATACTGACGGACGCTACCTGCCGTATTCCGGCAAGGGGCGGCTGGTGCTGCTGGCTATGAACGCTTTGCTAGTGCAAGGCTTTTTCAGCGAATACCGCTTCACGGGCCTGATGGTGAGTTGGTCGCTCACGGCCGAAGAAAGCTTCTATGCCTTGGCCCCGTGGCTGCTGCGGGGGCTGCGGCGACACGGGCCGGTGCGCCTGTTGGTTTATGCTGCGGGGCTGCTGGGGCTGGGCGGCGCGCTGGTGCTGCTGCCGGCACCCTGGCACCGGTTTGGCTTTTTCAGCTCTTATGCCTTTATGCTGGAAGGTACTTTCCTGGGGCGCTGCATCGAGTTTTTGGGTGGTATGTATTTGGCTTGGCGGCGGGCCGTGCGGCCGATTGGCCGTGCCCGCTGGCCAGTTTGCACCACGCTAGGCCTGGCGTGGTGGCTGGTGGGAATGGCTGCTATGGCAATGGTGCAGGTAAGAAGCGTTTGGGCGCCAGGTTACCAACTCGATGGCTTGCGGCTACTACGGATTTCTCTCAACAATGCAGGCTTGGTGCCGGGCTTTTGCCTGCTGCTCTACGGGCTGGCGCACGAAGCCAGCGTGTTGCGCCGGTTGCTGTCGGGCCGCTTGTTTGGCTTGCTAGGTAAGGCCAGCTACGCCTTCTATCTACTGCACGCCGGCCTGCTGACCGAGCTGCTGCGTCAGTACGTGAGCACGAGCCGGCTGGTGCAATTCGGACTACTCAATCTGGTAGCCGTGCTGCTATACATAGGGTTTGAAAAGCCTATAAATAATTGGTTGTTAAGTAATAGTGGTTCAATGAAAAGGGCATCAGCCAATAGCTATGCCGCCTAAGCCAGTGGTGCGCTGCTGCTTGGGGGTTGGGTAGCCAAGCTTGTGAACCGCAAACTATCGGCAGGCGAGAAGTAGCCATGAAGTCATATAAAAAGTCTAATGTATGTAGAATAAAATTCTGTATTAGAGGCGATTGTGTATTGATATGTGGGTAGATAAAAGTCTGGTAAGACATGATTTAGCTCTGCTGGTCTGGCGCGACATAGCGTATTTCGCAGAGGGTTAGCCATCGGTATTCAACGGCTAGCCCAAGGCTCAATCTCTTTATCCTTAACTCTTATGCTAGTCGTTTCGTCGCGTCTGCCGCTCCTGCTCAAGCTTTCCATCACGGCATTTGTGGCGATGATGGTGCCTGTGTATTACTACTACTACGGGCCTACCAACTTCTTGTACTTCTGCGACGTAGCCCTGCTGCTGTGCGTAGTCAGCGTTTGGACTGAGCGGGCGCTGCCCGCTTCAATGGCGGCCGTAGGCATTCTACTGCCGCAGGCGTTGTGGTGCCTCGATTTTGTGGGCGAGCTGGTGGGGGTTCGCTTGGTGGGGTTGACGGCCTACATGTTTGACCCCACCCGCTCGCTGTTTTTGCGGGGGCTTTCGTTTTTCCACGGCTGGCTGCCGTTTCTGCTGCTGTTCTTGGTCAAGCGTCTGGGCTACGACCACCGGGCGCTGCTGGCCTGGACAGCCCTGGGCTGGGGTTTGTGCCTGGTGGCGTACTTCTTCCTGCCGCCCGCCGGCACCGTGCTACCCGACCCTAAGATTCCGGTTAACATCAACTATGTCTTCGGCTTTGACGATGCCAAGCCCCAAACCTGGCTGCCCAGCCCGGTGTACCTGCTGGGCTGGATGTTGACGTTGTTCCTGGTCTTCTACCTGCCCACGCACTTGCTGCTGCGGCGCTGGTTTGGTCGGCTGGCTACGCCGCCTGTATCCTTGGCAAACGAGGCTTATCAAAACGCTACTACCTATGCGAAATCAATCGCTACGTGACTGGAAGTGGCTGACTAACAGCCTCACGCACGGTCTTAGCCACGCGGTGCAGCTCTTCGTCGCCCATCGCGGTGCCGCTGGGCAAACATAGGCCACGGGCAAATAGGTCTTCGCACACCGCACCGCCGTACATGGGCGCGCCCGCGAACAGCGGCTGCAAATGTAGCGGCTTCCACAGCGGTCGGCTCTCGATGTTCTTTGTTTCGAGGTGCTGGCGCAAGGTTTCGGGTGTGGCGCGGGTGGCGGTCGGGTCGAGTAGCACGGTCGTGAGCCAGCGGTTGGCGTGGCTGCCGGCGGGCTCGGTGGCGGGGGCCACGGCGAGGCCGGGCAGGCCCGCGAGGTTTTCGCGGTACCAGTTAAAAATCTCGCGGCGGCGCTTCACCCGGTCTTCGAGCAGTTCCATCTGGCCCCGGCCGATGCCGGCGAGCAAATTGCTGAGGCGGTAGTTATAGCCGGTTTCGGAATGCTGGTAGTGCGGGGCGGGGTCTTTGGCCTGGGTTGCCAGGTGCAGCGCTCGCTTGGCCAGCGCCGCGTCGGGCGTGAGCAGCGCGCCGCCGCCGCTGGTAGTTAGTATCTTATTGCCATTAAACGAAAACACGCTCACCTGCCCGAAGCCGCCTAGCGGCTGGCCCCGGTAGCGCGCGCCCAGCGCCTCGGCCGCGTCTTCGAGCACCGCGATGCCGTACTCCTGTGCCACGGCCAGTAGTTCATCGAGCTTGGCGGGCATTCCGTAGAGATGCACCAGAATGAGAGCTTTAGGCTTATTGCCCAGCCGGATACGGTCGGCGATGGCCTCGCGCAGCCGCACCGGGCAAATATTCCAAGTATCGGCCTCGCTATCGATAAACACGGGCGTGGCTCCGCAGTATATAATCGGGTTGGCGGTAGCTACGAAGGTGAACGACGGGCACAGCACCTCGTCGCCCGGCCCCACACCCAGCAGCCGCAGCCCCAGGTGAATGGCCGCCGTGCCCGAGGTCAGCGCCACGGCGTGCGCCACGCCCGTAAAGGCGCACAGGTCGGCCTCGAAGCCCGTGAGGTTGGGGCCGGCGGGCGCTACCCAGTTGTCTTCGACCGCTTTGTGTAAATAATTTAATTCGTGGCGGCCCAGGTGCGGCGGCGATAGATAGATGCGGTCCACTAGTTAATAATCGGTTATTATAAGCCAACGTACAACGTGCCCTAAACGATTAATCGTGGCTTTGGGAAGCTGATAGAATTATTGGAAAGAGCTGTATATAAGCCTGATAATCACTCGTTGCTTTTTGCCCTCGCCGGCACGCCTACCGCCGTGACGCCGGCTGGCAAGTCGCGCACTACCACCGCGCCCGCCCCAATGGTAGTGCCCGCGCCCACTTGCACGGCGTGGATAACGGTGGCGTTGGTGCCCAGGTAGGTGCCCGCGCCCAGCCGCGCCGCCCCACCGATATTGACGTGCGGCATC
This sequence comes from uncultured Hymenobacter sp., assembly GCA_964277755.1. Classification (GTDB taxonomy): domain Bacteria; phylum Bacteroidota; class Bacteroidia; order Cytophagales; family Hymenobacteraceae; genus Hymenobacter. Next base: position 474 of record CAXYJY010000008.1, on the reverse strand, counting down.
AGCGAGCAGAAGTCTTCTAGCACCGCATCGTGCCCCACCGTGCAGCCCAGATTCAGTAGTACGAAGCGACCCAGCACGATGTCACAAGTCAGAATGCAGCCCCGCTGCACAATGCAGCCTTCGCCCAGCGCCACGCGCTGATAGGCCGACAGCCCCACCGCCGGGTGCACCAATGCCGGAAACGACAGCTGCCCCGCCGTGAGCCGCGCTACTATGGCTGCCCGGCTGTGGCTGCTACCCACGGCTACCGCTACCGCCAGCGGCTCGGTGGTGGCATTAAGGTCGGCGCTGCTACCCAGGTAGGGCAGGCCCGCGATGGAAGGCGCGGCGGGTGGCTGGTCGTCGTAAAAGCCGCGCACGTCCCAGTTGGCCCCGGCCTCGTTTAGCTGCCGCAGCAGCACCAATACCTCGCGGCCCAGGCCGCCAGCCCCGAAAATAACGAGGGGGCGGGCGGGGGAGGGGCCATCGGCAGCG
>CAXYJY010000007.1:0-4861 GCA_964277755.1 uncultured Hymenobacter sp. | reverse complement strand
CCAAAAAAGAGGGGGAGCCGACCGCTAGCGGGCGTAAGTTTACGTCAAAAAGGTGTCAGGCTCCCCTCTTTTTTTGGAGAGGGGGCCGGGGGGGGAGGTTTGCGACCGAGAGGCTGTCACCCCCAGTTTACGAACATTACCATTTGATTAAGAGCAACTTTTAGTGTCACGAGGTCAGCCAGCCGCAGCGTCATAACCGCAGCGGCGGCACTCAGCGCCGGCCGCTGGCCCCTTGCAACCAGAAGACGCTTACCTGCTCATCGCCCGCTACCTCGCCCGCCAAACCTCGTCGGACGAGAACGCGCAGTTGGCCACCTGGGTGGCGCAGTCGCCCGAAAATGAGCGCACCTTCGAGCAGCTCAAAACCGTGTGGCAGGCCAGCCAGACGCCCGCCGCCCCCGCCGAAACCGCGGCGGCGCTGGCCCGGCTGAAAGTCCGGCTGGCTTTGCCGGAAAAGCAAGCCGAACCGGCTGCTGCCGCCGCACCGCCCGCGCGCCGCTGGTGGCTGCGCGTAGCGCGGCCGGCCCAGCTGGCGGCACTGGTTTTAGTGATAGTAAGCGCGCTGGGTGGCGCGTACTTCTACGGCCGGCCGGTGCCGGCCGTGGCCTACCGCGTGCAGCGCACGCCGGCCGGGCGGCCGCAGCGCCTGCGCCTGCCCGATGGCTCGGTAGTCACGCTGGCCCCGCAGAGCCGGCTGCGCTATCCGGCGCAGTTTACCGAGGCCGCGCGGGAGGTGTATCTGGAGGGCGAGGCGTTTTTTGAAGTGACGAAGAACCCACACAGGCCGTTTCGGGTGCACAGCGGGGCGTGGGTGACGCAGGTGCTGGGCACCAAATTCAACGTGAGCGCCGTGCCGGGGGCCAGCCAGCTGGCCGTGTCGCTGGTCGAGGGCAAGGTCGAGGTGCATGATAAGCAGGACAAATACCTGCTCGCGCCGGGCCAGCAGCTGCGGGCCGACGTGACCACAGGGCGCATCTACCGGCAGGCGTTTGACCGCCAGCGGGTGCTGGCCTGGCGCAGTAACCAATTGGTTTTCAAGAATGAGAAACTGGCCGACGTGGCCCCCCAGCTGGAGCGCCGCTACGGCGTGAAGCTGGTGTTTGCCGACCCGGCCACGGCCGAGGTACGCCTCTGGGCCACCTTCGACAACGAGCCCCTGCCCCGCGTGCTCGACGCGCTGCAACTGGCCGGCGGCCTCCACTACCACCGCGAAGGCCAGGTAATCTACCTGCGCCGGGTACCTGCCGAGACCCAACCCGATTAGTGCTTTTCAGCTTCTAACCAGCTCATCCCCACTAGCATGAAGAACAAGATACCCTCCCGCCAAAAGCGGGCCTGGCGCAGTGCGCTCGCCGGCCTCGGGCTCCTCGCCCTAAGCCCAGCCCCCGCCGCCCTGGCCGCCCCCGGCCAGGCGCTAACCCAGGAGCCGGCCGCCACGCCCTGCGCCCTCACGGTGCGGCAGCAGCCGCTGGCCGAGGTGCTGGCCAGCATCGAGCAGCAAACCGGCTACCGCTTTCTGTACGTGGACCAGGCCGCCCGCCTGGGCCGCCGCATCACGGTGGAGGCGCCGCACAGCAACCTCAAAGCGGTACTGGCGCTGGTGGCCGCGCAGGCTGGCGTGCAGTTCACGGTGCAGGACAAGCGCATCGTGGTGAAGGCCGTGGCGCAGGCTACCGCCGCCAGCGCCGCCGACCCGGTGCTGGTGAAGGGCCGCGTGACCGACGCCAAGGGCGAGGCGCTGCCGGGCGTGTCCATCCGGGTGAAGGACGCTGCGGGCGGCACTATTTCGGGCAATGATGGCGGCTACCAACTCAATGCGCCGGTGGGCAGCACGCTGGTGTTCAGCTTTATCGGCTACCTGCCGCAGCAGCTGGCGGTGGGTGAGAAAAGCGCCTACGACGTGGTGTTGCAGGAAGACGCCACCAGCCTCGACGAGGTAGTAGTAACCCAGCTCGGCATCAAGCGCGAGGAGCGGGCGCTGGGCTACTCGGCCCCGGTCGTGACCAACGAGCAGCTCACCGAAGCCAAATCGAACAACTGGACCGACGCGCTCTCGGGCAAGGTGGCGGGGCTGAACCTGGTGCGCTCGGGCGGCGGGCCGGCGGGCTCGAACCGTATTATTCTGCGGGGCGAAAACTCGCTGGCGGGTGATAACGACGCCCTGATAGTGGTGGACGGCGTGGTGCTGGGCGGCAGCAACCGCGCCACTGGCACCGGCAGCACGGCCTACTTGCAGAGCGAGTCGCCGGTCGATTTTGGCACCAGCCTCAACGACATCAACCCCGAGGACATTGAGTCGGTGACGGTGCTGAAGGGGCCGGCGGCCACGGCGCTCTACGGCGCGCGCGGCGGCAACGGGGCCGTGATTGTGACCACCAAATCGGGCAAGGCGCGCAAAAAAGGCATCGGCGTGACGTTCAACTCGAACTCGGCGTTCGAGTCGATTTCGCGCTGGCCCGACTACCAGTACGAGTACGGGCAGGGCACGAGCGGCGAGAATTACTACTCCTACGGCAACACGGCCGACGGTATCAGCACGCGCAGCACCAGCTCGGCCTGGGGGCCGAAGTTCAACGGGCAGTCGTATTACCAGTACGACCCGGCCACCAACGCGGCCGGCACCGAGCGCACGCCCTGGGTGGCGTACCCGGACAACCGCAAGGGCTTTTTCCAGACCGGGCGCACTTTCACCAATACCGTGGCGCTGGATGGCGGCACCGACCGCACGGCCGTGCGGCTATCGCTGACCAATTTGCAGAACAAGTGGATTATCCCGAACACGGGCTACGACCGCAACTCGGTGGCCTTGTCGGCGAGCCAGAAAATTACCGACAACCTGCGGATTTCGACCAAGGTCAACTACACCAATCGGTACAGCGACAACCTGCCTTCGACGGGATATAACAACCAGACTATCATGTACTGGGCCATCTTGCAGGTGCCTAATAATAACCTCGATTGGCTGAAGGACTACTGGCTGCCGGGCGCGGTGGGCATTACGCAACGCTACCCGTTCAGCAGCCTCGTGGATAACCCTTATCTCATTGCCAATGAGATGCTCAACAAGGCCAACCGCCACCAGCTGACCGGCAACGTGCAGGTGAACTACGCCTTCGCCAAGGGCTTTAATTTGATGCTGCGCTCGACGCTGGACTACTCCTACGAGGCGCGCTCGCAGCAGCGGCCCAAGGATACGGAGAAGTACAAGGAGGGTATGTTTCGGACGCAAAACGTGTTCTCACAGGAGATTAACCACGACTTTTTGCTGCAATACAGCCACCCGTTCAGGAAATTTGAAACCAGCCTATCGGTGGGCGGCAGCCGCCTGAACAACCGCTACAACAAGGATGAGCTGCGGGCCGAGCGCCTGCTGTACCCCGGCGTGTTCACGTTTGCCAACAGCCGCGATTTGCCCCTGGCGCTGCCCTACCGGGCCGAATTTGCGCTGAATGGGCTGTACGCGCTGGGGTCGGTTTCCTATAATAAACTGGTGTACCTCGACCTGACGGCCCGCAAGGATTGGAGCAGCACGCTGGCCAGCGCGAGCGGCATCACGGGCATTCCGCTGTACCCGTCGGCCAGCTTGAGCACCATCGTGTCGGACATGGTGCCGCTGCCCGAGGTCGTGTCGTTTGCCAAGCTGCGGGCCTCGTGGGCGCGGGTGGGTAGCGGCGGCACCACGCCCTACTTCACCTCCTACACCTACGCCGTGGCTACGGGCTTCCCGTCGGGCCTGAGCAACCCCAGCTCGATTGCCAACGCCGGCCTCAAGCCGCGCAGCACCGAGAGCGTGGAGCTGGGCGCGGATATCCGCTTCGTGCGCAACCGCATCGGGCTCGACGTGACAGTGTACCGCAACAACACCTCGAACCAGATTTTGAGCGTGCCCGTGGACCGTGCCTCGGGCTACAACACGGCCGTGCTCAACGCCGGCCTGGTGCGCAACCAGGGCCTGGAAATCCAGCTGAACGCCCGCGTGCTTGAAAACGCGCGCGGCCTGGGCTGGCACCTCTACGGCACCTACACCGCCAACCGCAACCAGGTAGTAGAGCTGGCCGACAGCGTTTTCACGTACCAGTTGCAGCGCGGCCCCGGCGGCCGGGGCTCGGTAGAGGCGCGGCCGGGCGGCAGCATGGGCGCTATTTATGGCCGCGGCTACGAGCGCGCGCCCGATGGCCAGATTGTGTACGCCAACGGCCTGCCGCTGCTCACCGATGCGGTGCAGTACCTGGGCAGCGCCCTGCCCACCTGGAAGGCCAGCGTGGGCTCCGAGTTTACGTACCAGCGCTTCCGGCTGAATGTGCTGTTTGACAGCCAGTTTGGGGCCAAGGCCTACTCGATGACCAACGCCGTGCTATCCGAAGGCGGCAAAACCAAGAACACGCTGCCCGGCCGCTACAACGGCATCGTGGGGCAGGGCGTGATTCGCAACGCGGACGGCACCTACCGCCCCAACGACGTGGTGGCCGAAAACCTACCAAACTACTACACCGCCCACTACGGCCGCGACAACGTGGAGGGCAACCTCTTCCGCACCGACTTCATCAAGCTGCGCGAAATGCGCCTCGACTACAGCCTGCCGCCGGGTTTACTCAGCAAGCTGCACCTCACGCAGGCCTCGCTGGGCGTGTACGGGCGCGACTTGTTCATTATCACCAAGTGGCCGGCGTTTGACCCGGAGTTTGGGACGCTGAATGACGGGACGATTGACCTGGGGTTTGAGCTGGGGCAGTTTCCGAGCACGCGCACTGTGGGAGTGAATTTGACGGTGGGGATATAATGCAGTTTTACCCGACCGTGGGCGCCTCACCCCCCGGCCCCCTCTCCGAAAAGGAGAGGGGGAGACTGGCGACTACCTAAC
>CAXYJY010000006.1:0-214479 GCA_964277755.1 uncultured Hymenobacter sp. | reverse complement strand
TGGAGTTCAGACGTGTGCTCTTCCGATCTTCTGAACAACGCCGGGCGGGGGCAGGCCCGCACCCTACTGCGACAGGCTACACAACCGGGGCCGATTGCCGCACCGCCGACGGCGTAGCGTTGTATTCCAGCGTAGCGGCGGCGTGCTCAGCCGCTTTCTTGCCGGTCGAGTCCTTCACATCCCGCTTGTTGAAAGGTCGGATAATCAAGCGTAGCGCCTGCCCCGAACTGAAGTAGCTAAACGCCCACGTCACCAGCGCCACGATGCGGTTGCGGAAGCCCACCAGCAAGATGAGGTGGATAAACAGCCACGACAACCAGCCCAGGAAGCCCTTGAAATGCCAGCCGTTGGGCATGTCCACCACGGCCCGGTTGCGGCTCACGATGGCCATCACGCCCTTGTCGAAGTAGTTGAATTCCTCGGGCTTCTCCCCTTTCAGCAGGCGCTGAATATTTTTGGCTAGTAGGTCGGCCTGCTGCTGGGCCACCGGGGCCAGCATGGGCAGGCCTTTGGGCGATTCTTCCGTCACCATGTTGGCTAGGTCGCCGATGGCGAAGATATTGGTTTCGCCCTCTACCTGGTTCCAGCGGTTCACGGTCACGCGCTTGTTGCGGGTTACGGCTGCTGCGGGCATACCGGGCAGCGCGGTCCCATTCACCCCGGCGGCCCAAATCAGGTTTTCGGTCGGAATATATTCGGTATCAGAATAGTACGCCCGGCCGTTTTCGAGGCCTTTGATAGAGGTGTTGGTCATTACCTTCACCCCCAGCTCGTTCAGGTAGTCTTCGGCATCCTGTTGCGACTTCTTCGACATGGGCCCGAGCAGCGCCGGCCCGGCTTCGACCAGGAAAATCTGCATCTTGCCCAAGTCCAGCTCGGGATAGTCGCCGGGCAGCACGCGCTTGCGCATCTCGGCCAGCGAGCCGCTGATTTCGACGCCCGTGGGCCCGCCGCCCACTACCACGATATTCATCAGCGCCTGCTTCTTCTCGGGGTCGTTTTCGAGCAGCGCCTGCTCGAAGTTCTGGAAGATAAAGCTGCGCAGATTCAGGGCATTCGGGATACTCTTAATCTGCATCGCGTTTTTTTCGATGCTCTCAATACCGAAAAAATTGGTGAGCGAGCCGGTAGCCAGCACCAGATAGTCGTAGTGAATGTCGCCGAGGTTAGTTTCAATGGCTTTATCGGCCGGGCGCACGCCGCGCACATCGGCCAGGCGGAAAAAGAAATTCTTCTGGCCCGCGAAGATTTTGCGCACGGGGTATGCAATACTGTCGGCCTCCAGCGCGCCGGTAGCCACCTGGTAGAGCAGCGGCTGAAAATTGTGGTAGTTGTTGCGGTCCACCATCACCACCTGAACGGGCGCATCGGCCAGCTCTTGTGCCAGCCGCAGCCCGCCAAAGCCGCCGCCCACTATCACTACGCGCGGCTGCGCCGACACGGGAAGATTCGTATCCATAATAAAAACGCTAAAGGCAACCGATTGCCACCTTTGCTTTACCCCAAAACCCGGGGGTTGGTTATGATTTTTTTGTAAACTCCCAGCCCAAGCCCAGGCATTTGGTTGTTATCCGACTGCTGGTCTTTTCTTCCGCCAATACTGGTTCGCTCGTTTTTTTACAGCAAGAAGTATTTCTCTGAATATGAATCCTGATAATTCCAGTTCAGCTTCCGCCCCCCATACGCCTCTGATTGACGCGCTTATCATTGGGGCGGGCGCAGCGGGGCTACTAGCGGCGCGGCAGTTGGCCAGCGCGGGCCGGCAGGTGCAGCTGCTCGAAGCCCACGACTACCTCGGGGGCCGGGCGCACACGCTCACGCCACCTGGCTTCACGCAACCCATCGAGGCCGGGGCCGAGTTTATTCACGGCGAGGCACCCCTCACGCGCGGCCTGTTGCGCGAGGCTGGCATCGGTTGGCAGGATACGACCGGCGACACGTACCAAGTCAAAAACGGCGCAATTCAGGACGAAGGCGCTTTTTTCGCCCACCTGCCGCTACTGCTCGAAAAGCTGCAAGCCCTCGACCACGACCTACCGCTGGCCGATTTTCTGGCCCGCGAGTTTGCCGGCGACGAGCACGCCGCCCTGCGCGCCATGGCTATCCAGTTTGCCGAAGGCTACGACGCCGCCGACCCCAGCCGCGCCAGCGCCTGGGCCCTGCGCGAGGAGTGGGCCGCCGACGGCGTCGATGACTCGCCGCGCCCCGTGGGCGGCTACGGCCCGCTGCTGCACTGGCTGGCCGCCCAGGCCCAGGCGGCCGGGGCCACGGTGCAGCTAAGCACGCCCGTGCGCGAAGTCTGCTGGCAGCCCGGCCAGGCGGAGGTAGTTACTACCACCGGCACCAGCTACCGCGCCGGGCAAGTGCTGTGCACCGTGCCACTCGGCGTGTGGCAGCTCTCCGAAAACCAGCCCGGCTACCTGCGTTTCGCGCCCGAGCTACCCGCGCACCGGGCCGCTGCCGCACAGCTCGGCTTCGGCCCGGTTATCAAGATTGTGCTGGAGTTTGAGGAAAATTTCTGGCAAGACCGGCTGCCCGACATGGAGTTTCTGCTCTCCGACGCGCCCGTGCCTACCTGGTGGACCCAGCTGCCCGATGCGCGCCCGCTGCTCACCGGCTGGCTAGCCGGCCCCGCCGCCCAGCGCCACCAAGCCGATACTGACAAAGCCATTCTGGCGCAGGCGCTGGCCTCGCTGGCCGGGCTCCTGGCTACCCCGCTCACCACGCTGCAAGCCCAGCTGCGCGCCAGCTACGTGCGCAACTGGGGTGCCGAAGCCTACGCCTACGGCGCGTATTCCTACGCTACGGTGGGCAGCCAGGCGGCCCGCGCCACGCTGGCTACGCCGGTGGCTGACACGCTGTTTTTTGCGGGCGAAGGGCTGCACCACGGCCTCGACTCCGGCACGGTGGAGGCGGCACTGGCCAGCGCGCAGGCGGCGGTGCAGGCCATGCTGTCGACTTGCTATCCTACTGATTGATAGCACAAACCCTATCTACTGCGTTCGGTAACGAGCAGCTACAGGGGCAGTAGGGTGCGGGGCTTGCCCCCGCCCGGCGTTGTTCAGTTCATGCTAATTCTGAACAACGCCGGGCGGGGGCAAGCCCCGCACCCTACAAAAAACCCCGACTTGCAGCGCGTACTGCAAGCCGGGGTTTTGGCGCTAAAAAGAAACTGCCGAAGCCTAATAATCGTCGCCTGCTTTCTTCTTCAAATCACCATTTTTCACCTGCTTAATCAGCTGCAACCAGCTGAATGGGTTCAGCAACGGGTTGTTGCTGTAGGGGTTGGGCGCAGTACCCATGCGGCGGTCGAAGTTGTACTGCTGCTGCGACATGGTCTGGCGGAAGTTGGCCGTGGCACCCATCGGCTGGCTGTTATAAATCTTCCGCATCAGGTCGGCGTTCAGGTTGTCGGCGGCCGAGGAGCCTTCCGTACCGGCGGGCTTCATGGCCAAAAAGGCGCGCTTGAAGGCCTGCTCGGTGGTGTAGGGGAATACCCGCACCTCGGGCAGCACGGCGGCATCTTCCTTGAGCGAGATGATAACCGAGAAGCTTTGGCGCTGGTAATCAGCCGGAATGACCACAGTTTGGTTACGGTAGCCGAGCGAGCGTATCACGATGCTATCGCCGGCCAGCACGGCCATCGAGAAGTAGCCGTAGGCGTTGGTGGTAGTGCCACGGCCGGCTTTGGGTACGTACACCGAGGCGCCGGGCACGCCCAGCAAGCTATCGCCGCTCGCCACGATGCCCGTAAACTGCACGACCTGGCGCTTGCCTTGCGCGAAGGCGCGCGGAACGGCCAGCAGGCCCGTGAGCACTACCAGGCTCAGCATCAATAAGAAACGACGACTATTCACGAATGGGTGGTGGGGCTTGATTCAGGTAAAGCAAAGATACGCAGCCGCCCGGCGCGGGGGCCGTACTTTTGGGCTCGTAAAGCAGCCAGGCGGCTTCTCACAACGGCAGATGCGCGTAAAACATTTCTCCGTTGCATTTGGGCAACAACTTTTCAAGGCGCTCGGCGACGAGAGCCGCGTCCGCATCCTGCATTTGCTGTGGCGCAACCAGGAAATGGTGGTCGGCGACCTGGAGCAGGTGCTCGATTTCACCCAAACCAAAACTTCGCGGCAGCTCACGTATTTGAAGAATGCCGGGCTGGTGGGTTTTCGCCGGCTCGACAACTGGATGTTCTATTTCCTGAAAGAAGAGACGGCCGAATTGCTCCAGCAGTTGCTTGGCTACCTGGAGCGCGACGCCCAGCTGCTACGCGACCAACAAGTGTACCAGACCCTGTGGAGCAACCGCGAGCTGGCCGCGTATAAAATTCAAAACCGCCGCTGGCTGCCAGACAATGTAGCGTAAGCTTTAGCTTGCGAGTGAGCACAGCGAACATTCGCGCTCACCAACGTTTGCTTACGCGCTGCTCGCTACGCTCGCTCGCAAGCTAAAGCTTACGCTACAATCATTCAACTACTTATGATAGCGCACCACCTATTCGTTTGCACCAATCAAAAGTCGGAAGTCGGCGACGACCTGGCCAAAGCCCTCAAAAAAGAGCTCAAGGCGCAAGGCCTCAAAACCTTCGTGGCCGACGGCCAAAAAGCCCACAACCGCGTGCAAACCTGCAACTGCCTCGACCTTTGCAAGCACTGCAAAAAAGGCCCCGGCGCGGCCGTGGTCGTGTACCCCGAAGGCATTTTCTACGGCAACGTGCGCCCCAAAGACGCCGAGCGCCTCGTGCATGAGCACTTGGGCAAGGGTCAGTTGCTGACTGATTTGCTGCTATCCAAAAAGTAGTAGCGCAAACTTTGTAGTTCGCGTTTTTACGACGTTTGAACGGTATAAAAACGCGAACTACAAAGTTCGCGCTACTACCCACCTCATGAAGCAATACCGCCACCTGTTTTTTGACCTCGACCACACGCTGTGGGACTTCGAAGCCAACGCCCACGAAACGCTGCGCCAGCTCTACCTCGACTACGACCTGGGGCGGCACGGCACGTTCTCGTTCGAGCAGTTTAACAGCCGCTACAGCGAGGTCAACCACGCGCTCTGGCGGCTGTACCAGGCCAATAAGGTGACGCAGAAGCAGCTGCGCGAAACCCGCTTTTTGCGCACGCTCACCAAGCTGGGCGTGGCCGAGGCCGACATTCCGGTGGATATTTCGGCGCGGTTCACGGATATTCTGCCGTATAAATCGGCGGTTTTTCCGCACACGCACGAGGTACTGGGCTACTTGCAGGGTAAGGGCTACGTGCTGCACCTCATCACCAATGGCTTTGAGGATGTGCAGCGTATCAAGCTCGTCTCGTCGAAGCTGACCGACTACTTCCAGGAAGTCATCACCTCCGAAGCCAGCGGCTGCCTCAAGCCCGACCCGCGCATGTTTGCCCACGCGCTAGCTAAGGCCGGGGCCACCGCCGCCGAAAGCCTGATGGTGGGCGATAACCTCGAATGCGACGTGCTGGGGGCGTATAATGCGGGCATCGACCAAGTGTATTTCAACCCTGCGCGGCGGCGGCATTTCGCGCAGACGACCTATGAAATCGCTAGCTTGGATGAGCTGCGCAGCTTTTTGTAATTCATTCATTTACAATACAGTCGTCATGCTGAGCGGAGCGCAGCGGAGTCGAAGCATCTCTGCCGCTTCGTTGCTGGCGTCAGAAATTACTATAGCAAAGAGATGCTTCGACTCCGCTGCGCTGCGCTCAGCATGACGGTTAGTTTTGCACTTTATTTCTCTACCCTCCTCTCCACTACCCTATGGCCAACGCCTTTTTTCAAGTCCCCAAGCCCATTAACGAGCCCGTGAAGGGCTACGCCCCTGGCTCGCCCGAGCGCGCCGAGCTGGTGAAAGAGCTCAACCGCCTCAAGCAAACGCAGCAGGATATTGCCATGCACATCGGCGGGCAAGAGGTCCGCACGGGGCGCACCATCAGCCTGCACCCGCCGCACGACCACCAGCACGTGCTGGGGCAGTTTCACGAGGGCGACGCCAGCCACGTGACGCAGGCCATCGACGCGGCGCTGGCCGCCCGCCCGGCCTGGGCCAACATGCCCTGGCAGGAGCGCGCCGCCATTTTCCTGAAGGCCGCCGAGCTGCTGGCCGGCCCCTACCGGGCGCGCATCAACGCGGCTACCATGCTGGGCCAGAGCAAGAACGCCTTTCAGGCCGAGATTGACGCGGCTTGCGAGCTGATTGATTTCTTCCGGTTCAACGTGCACTTCATGCAGGAAATCTACCAGGTGCAGCCCGAGTCGGCCCCCGGCATGTGGAACCGCCTGGAGCACCGCCCGCTCGAAGGTTTCGTGTTCGCGCTCACGCCGTTCAACTTCACTTCCATCGCGGCCAACCTCTGCGCCGCCGTGGCCATGATGGGCAACGTAGTAGTCTGGAAACCAGCCTATCCGCAAATCTACTCGGCCCAGGTGCTGATGGAGTTGTTCGAGGAAGCCGGCGTGCCGGCGGGCGTTATCAACCTCATTTTCGTGGACGGGCCGGTGGCTGGCGACGTCATTTTCAAGCACCGCGACTTCGCGGGCATCCATTTCACGGGCTCGACCAAGGTTTTCCAAACCATCTGGCAGGAAATCGGCCAGAACCTGCCCACCTACAAGTCGTACCCGCGCATCGTGGGCGAAACGGGCGGCAAGGACTTCATCGTGGCGCACCCCTCGGCCAAGGCCAAGGCGGTGGCCACGGGCATCGTGCGCGGCGCGTTCGAGTACCAGGGCCAGAAGTGCTCGGCGGCCTCGCGGGTATACCTGCCCAGCAACCTCGCCGACGAGATTCTGAACTACGTGAAGGCCGACCTGGCGACCGTGAAAATGGGTGACGTCGAAGACTTTACCAACTTCGTGAACGCCGTAATCACCGAAGCCAGCTTCGACAAGCTGGCGCGCTACATCGACGGGGCCAAGCAGGACGCCAACGCCGAAATCGTCGCGGGCGGCGGCTACGACAAGTCGAAAGGCTACTTCGTGGAGCCGACCGTCATTGTAACGAAAGACCCCAAGTACACTACGATGTGCGACGAGCTGTTCGGCCCCGTCGTGACGGTGTATGTGTATGACGAAAAGGAGTTTGAGGCCACGCTCGACCTCGTGGACTCGACCTCGCCCTACGCCCTCACCGGGGCCATTTTCGCGCAGGACCGCTACGCCATCGACCTGGCTACCAAGCGCCTCGTGAACGCGGCCGGCAACTTCTACATCAACGACAAGCCCACCGGGGCCGTGGTGGGCCAGCAGCCCTTCGGCGGGGCCCGCGCCTCGGGCACCAACGACAAGGCCGGCTCGGCCCTGAACTTGCAGCGCTGGGTGTCGCCCCGCGCCATCAAGGAGACGTTCAACCCGCCCACGGAGTACCCCTACCCCTTCATGGGCGCGGAGCCAAAGGAGGATTTGAACCTGGATAAGGGCGGGTTCTAAGCTTTTTGCTGTTAGCTTTTAGCTGCTGGCTATTGGCTTTCTTGCCGACTGATGAATGAATAAAAAAAGGAGGTTGGGCAGAATTGCCCGGCCTCCTTTTTTGTACCGCTGAACGAATGTAGAGACGCAATATTTTGCGTCTTGCGTTAGGTCTCGTATCCAGACGCAAGACGCAAAATATTGCGTCTCTACACCCTTACTACCGCTGACCGACGACCGTAGCCGCTGCCTTGGGTACCAGCGGCGCGTCGCTGATTTCCTGGAACGTAACGCCCGATGCCGAGCGCAGCTTAATGGTAATCAGCGGCTTATTGGGAAAGAAAATGTCCGTCATCGCCGTCAGGCCCTGGTCGGCAAACAGCTCAACCGACGCGGCGTCGAAGAACAGCGTGAGCTCGGTACCGGCCGCTGCGCTCAGGCGCGGGGCCGTGGCGCGGCCCGTGAACTTGGGGCTGAAATCCTTTTGGCCGGCTTTGCTGCGGTCGATGAAATACTGCTTTTTAGCCTGGTCGTAGCCGACTACCAGCTCCTCGCCGGCCGCGTTGCCTAGTAGCAGCTCGAAGCTGCCGAGCTGCGCGGTTTTGAGGGTGAGCCGGTGCTTGGCAGACGTGCTTTTGAGGCGGGCGGTGAGGTCTACCGTGTTTTTCACGGCCACGTTTTGCAGGGTGGTCGGGGCTTTGGCAATGCTGGCCAGCTCGGCGGCGGGCTGCGAGGTGAGGTAGATTTCCGCGCCTTCCTGGCGCAGGCCTAGCTCGCGCGGGATGGTCATGGCGCTGCGCCAGGGCGAGGTGGGCACCTGGTTGGCGTACTCCCAGTTGCTCATCCAGCCCAGGAAGATGCGGCGGCTACCCGTGTTGGCGAAGGTGACGCCCGCGTACTCGTCGGGGCCGTAGTCGGCCCACTTGGTTTTGTCGTTGAGGGGCACAAAGGTCTTGCCATCAAACTGGCCCACAAAGTATTGCGTAGCCGAGCCGCCGTTGGGGCCGCCGGGGTTGAGGTTGACGATGAGCACCCAATACTGCTTGCCTTTGAGCGTGAGCGGAAACAAATCGGGGCACTCCCACACGCCGCCGTGCGCGCCCAGCTTCTGGCCAAACTCGCTTTCCTTGGTCCAGTCCTTGAGGTTGGGCGACGAGTAGAACGTGATGCGGTCGAGGGTAGCCAGCGTCAGCACCCACTTCTGGGTAGCGTCGTTCCAGCTCACCTTGGGGTCGCGGAAGTCCTTGATGCCGGGGTTTTTGAGCACAGGATTATTCGCGTATTTCTTCCAGGTTTTGCCTGCGTCGAGGCTGTAGGCGATGCCCTGCGTCTGGTAGTTGTCGCGGTTGGCTTTCTCGCCTTTGGGGTCGTGGTAGGTGTACATGGCCACCATCGCGTCCTTGCCAAAGCCGGCCGTGTTGTTTTTGTCAATCACGGCCGAGCCCGAGAAAATGTAACCCAGGCTATCGGGATACAGCGCGATGGGCTGCTCCTTCCAGGTCAGCATATCGGGGCTGGTGGCGTGGCCCCAGTGCATGGGGCCCCACACCATCGCGCCGGGGTAGTACTGAAAAAACAGGTGGTACGTGCCCTGGTAATACACCAGGCCATTGGGGTCGTTCATCCAGTGCGCGGCGGGCGTGAAGTGGTAGGCCGGCCGGTACTGCGGCGTAGCGGGCGGCACGGGCGCGGCCGTTTGGGCGAGGGCGGCCGAGGCCAGCAGCAGGGAGTTGCCCAGCAGGGCAAGAGCCTTTTTCATAAGAAGCAACGGGTGGGGAAATAACAGAAAAATAAGCGATTACGCTATGCGCGCGGTCAGCAGCTCCTCAACGTCGGCCGCCGTGATGGCGGGCGTGGCACCTTGGTGCGTGGCCACCAGCGCGCCGGCCGCGCAGGCAAAGCGCAGCATGGCCGCCGGCTCGTCGCCGGCCAGCCAGCCTTTGAGCAGGGCCGCCAGAAAGGCGTCGCCGCTGCCGATGGTGTCGCGCACCTGCACCGGCAGGCCGGGCGCCTGGTACATTTCGCCGCCCGCGAGCAGTAGCGCACCATCAGCCCCGCAGGTCACGCACACGGCTTGCAGGCCAAAGCGTTCGGCCAGCCAGCGCATGGCGGCGGGCCGGTCGGTGAGCTCGGCTTCACCAAACCAGCCCATGATTTCGGCTAGCTCGTGGTGGTTCATCTTCACGAGGTCGGCCTTTTCGAGCAAGTATTTGGTCACCTCCTTGGTGTAGTGCGGCGGGCGCATGTTCACGTCGAACACCCGGTAGCGGGCGTGCTCCAGCAGGCGGTACAGGGTTTCGCGGGTGTTGGCTTGGCGGGCGGCTAGGCTGCCGTACACCAGTACATCGGCCTGGGCCACGAGTTGGGCCAGGGCATCTTCGTACTGAATGTAGTCCCAGGCCACGGGCTGCACTATCTTATATACCACCTCGTTGGCATCGCCCACGTTGGCCTTCACCACGCCCGTGAGGTGGGTCTGGCCCCGCTGAATGTGCTCGGTGCTCAGGCCCTTGGACTCTACAAAATCGAGCAGCTCGCGGCCCAACTCGTCGTCGCCCACGCGGCTGATGAGCTGCACCGGCTGCCCCAGCTGGTGCAGGTGCACAGCCACGTTGAAGGGCGCGCCGCCCGGCTGCTTGCCGGTGGGCAGCATGTCCCAGAGTATTTCGCCGAAGCAGATGACGGAAGAAGGCATGGTAGGGATGAAGTTTTTTAAATGAATGAGTGGAAAGCCGTCTGTCATTGCGAGCGCAGCGAAGCAATCGCACCAGAACGGAACCCGAACGGCGCGACTCAACAGATGCGATTGCTTCGCTGCGCTCGCAATGACAAACGTTTTTTGACTAAAGCGCGGTCACTTCGAGTACGCGGCTGGTGAGGGCAGCCGGGTTAAGGCCGGAGGCCAGAAGGCCAACTTTCAGCAGGTAGTCGCCGGAGTACGTCTGGTTGTTTTCGGGCAGGTTGGAGGTAGTGCCGGGCATGAGGTTGAGCTCGCGCACGCGGTACTGGCGGGCGGGGTCGAGGCCCTGCAAGCGCACCCGCGTAAACTCCTCGCCGATGCGCAGGTGCAGGTTGTAGGCAAAGACTACGGCCTGCGTCCGGGCCGGGTTCACGTACTGCACCACGGCGCGGTTGCCCTCGTAGGGCGAGGCCAAGCGGTAGAGGTCGCCGTGCCAGATTACGTCGCTCAGGCGCTTGTACTCTTTGATGGCCTGCTGGCTGAACCTCAATTCGTCGCCCGTAAACTCTTCTACCCGAATATCATAGCCCAGGCGCCCCATCATGGCCACGTCGGTCCTGAATTTCAGGCTATGCTGCTTGTTCCAGCTCGTGACGTGGGCCGACATGGCCACGCTGGGGAAGAAATACGAGTAGCCCCACTGAATAAATACCCGCTCGTAGGCATCGGTATTGTCGCTGGGCCAATACTCGGTGAAGTAGGGCAAGGCGCCGTAATCGACGCGCCCGCCGCCGCCCGAGCACAGCATCATGGGTACGTGCGGGTACTGCTGGCGCATGCGCGCAAACACTTGGTAGAGGCCCCGCACGTAGTTGATGTAGAGGTGCGACTGCTGGTTCTTGAGGTACTGCGAGTAGGCGTTGGTCATCATCCGGTTGCAGTCCCACTTGATGTAAGCCAGCTGCGGATTACTGGTAAACAGCTCGTTCACTACGCCATACACGAAGTCCTGCACCTGCGGATTGGCCAGGTCGAGCACCAGCTGATTGCGGTAGTAGTGCTCGGGGCGGTTGGGTAGCTTCAGTATCCAGTCGGGGTGCTTTTGGTAGAGCTCGCTCTTGGGGCTCACCATTTCGGGCTCTATCCAGATGCCGAATTTCACGCCCGCCTTGGTGGCCGTTTGCACCAGGTGGCCCAGGCCGTGGGGCAGCTTCGACTTGGCCACTTCCCAGTCGCCGAGGCTGCTGGCGTCGCCATTGCGCGGGTATTTGTTGCCAAACCAGCCATCATCGAGCAAAAACAAATCGACGCCCAGCTTGCCAGCATCGCCGATGAGCGCGTCGAGCTTAGGCTCGTTGAAATCGAAAAACGTGGCCTCCCAGTTGTTGAGCAGCGTGAGGCGGTCCTTGGTGCCGTCGAGCACGCCATACTGGCGCGCCCAGCGGTGCAAGTTGCGCGAGGCCAGCCCTTTGCCCTGGTGGCTGTAGGTGAAGATAAAGGCCGGCGTCACGAAGTTTTCGTCGGGCCGCAGGCTGTATTCCGAGGCAAAGGGATTCATGCCGGCCAGCACGCGCAGGGCGTTGCGGTTATCCAACTCAAACGAAAACTGGAAGTTGCCCGACCAAGCCAGCGTGCCGGCCAGCACGTCGCCAGCCGTTTCGGTAGCAGCCTGGTCGAGACTCAGAAAAAATACCGGCGTCTGGTACATATCGGGCCGGGTACCAAGCTTACTGTCAATAATTTTGATACCACTAGTGAGTTCCGACTCCTGCATCCGCATCTCCTCGGCCCAGTCGCCGTGAAACTGCGACAGCCAGTAGTGCGGGGCCTCGAAGTGCAGCATCGCCGAAGCGAAGCGGCTCAGCACCACGGGTTGCTTTTCGTGGTGGCGCACCTCCATCCAAGTCTTGATGAGGTCCTCGGCCGGGTAGGCGCTGAAGTGCAGCGTCACCTCCACCGGGTACTCGGGGTCGCGCAGCTCGATGGTGGTATGCACCTGGCCCTGAGCAAGGGGCGCGGTAATGTGGCGCACGTAGCGCAGCTCCAGCGAAGGATTGCCGTCGTTGTGTACCAGCCGAATGGCGGGCTCAAACAGGTTGTCGAGGCCCGAGGGCACGTAGGCTTGCTGGCTGCTGCCGGGCAGGCGGCCCAGGTCGGCGGCGGTGGCCAGACGCTGGCCCAGGTAGGTTTGGTAGAGGCGCTGCTGCTCGCCCACCGTCAGCACCAGGCTGGTGTGGTCGGTTTCGATGACGATGGCCGTGCCGGGCGCGGCCGGGCCAGCCAGGGCCCGGCTAGCGGCGGCAAGGCTTAGCCAGCTAAGCAGGAGTAGAAAACGGAACATAGGTGGGTGGGAAAGCAGGACAAGTAACTTGTTATTCAGCTATAAAAACGCCTGTCATTGCGAGCGTAGCGAAGCAATCGCACCAGCGCAGAACCCGAACGGCGTGGCTGAACAGGTGCAATGACAGACGTTTTTTCAAGAACACACAATTTTAGTGCAATACCAGCGCCTTGTCGGCCGCTTCCAGCGTCGTACCCTTCGTTTCCGGCATCATTTTGAGCACGTAGAGCAGTTGCAGCACCATCATGCCCGCGAAGAAGGCGAAGGTGTTGCCGCCGCCCAGCTTCTCGGTGAAATACGGGAACGTAAAAGTGATAATCACCGCCATGACCCAGTGCGTGGAGCTGCCCAGCGCCTGCCCCTTGGCCCGCACCGCGCTCGGGAAAATCTCGGAGATAAACACCCAGATAACCGCCCCCTGCGAGAAGGCAAAGAATGCGATGTACCCAAACAGCAGCACCGGCACCATGCCAAATTGCTGGCTATAAAAGGAGTACGCCACCAGCCCCAGAATGGCGATAAGCCCCAGCGAACCCACCAGCATCAGCATCCGCCGCCCAAAGCGGTCGATGATATTGACGCCCAGCAGGGTGAAGATGAAATTGACCAGCCCCACGCCGGCCGAGGCCAGCAGCGCCGCATCCTGCCCGCGCCCCGTCATTTCGAAGATGCGTGGTGCGTAGTAGATGATGGCATTGATACCGGCCAGTTGGTTGAACATGGCAAACAAAATGGCCAGCAGCACCGGCCGCCGGTACTGCGGTGCCCACAGCGACTCGCCGGGGCCGGTTTCGGCGGCGTTGGCTACTAATATATTCTGCACGTTCTCGTCGGCCGTGGCCGGGTCGATGCGCTCGAATACAGCGCGGGCGTCTTCGACGCGGTTGCGGCGCAGCAGCCAGCGCGGGCTTTCGGGGATGCGGAACAGCAGCAGGAAGAACGCGATGGCCGGCACAGCCTGCACGCCCAGCATCCAGCGCCAGGCGTCTTCCCCGATGCCTTTGAGCAGGTAGTTAGACAGATACGCGGCCAGAATGCCGAACACCACATTGAACTGGAACATGCCCACCATGCGCCCCCGCGACGCGGGCGGCGACACCTCCGAGATGTAAAGCGGGGCCGTGACCGACGACGCGCCCACGCCCAGCCCGCCCAAAAAGCGGAACACCATAAACGGCACCCAGCTCGGCGAGAGCGCCGCGCCCACCGCCGACACGAGGTAGAGTATCGCAATCCAGCTGAGGGTAGTGCGGCGGCCCAGCGCATCGGAGGGCACGCCCCCGAAAATCGCACCTATCACCGTACCTATCAAGGCGATAGAGATGGTGAAGCCGTGCTCCCAGGCACTCAGACCCCAGAGCTGCTGAATGGCCTTTTCGGCCCCGGAAATAACGGCCGTGTCGAAGCCGAACAGGAAGCCGCCCAGCGCCACGACGATGGACCAGAAGAAGACGTTATTTTTCATTGGGTTGGCTGTATCGTTTTCTTGTAAAATAACGGGGCTAGCGAGGCGCCTCACCCCCCGGCCCCCTCTCCGAAAAGGAGAGGGGGCCGGGGGGTGAGGCGACACGTTAGGGTACCCTACCACCCGTTATTCTGCTTATACAGCCCCCGGCTCAGGTTAATCTGCGTGAGCGGGATGGGCAGATACTCATCGCGCCCAGCCGTAAAATTGGCCGTGCTCAGGTACTGGCGCAGCGTCTTTTCCTTAGCAAAGTACGTGTTGAGCGTAGTGGCGGCGATGCCCCAGCGCGTGAGGTCGAAGAAGCGGAAGCCCTCCATCGCGAACTCCATGCGGCGCTCGTAGCGCAGGGCCTCGCGGGCGTAGCTCTGCGTGAAGCCGGCCGCGGGGTAGAGGCCGATTTTGTAGTTTGAGGTGGCCGAGCCGTTGGCTTGCTTGAGCAGGCCGGTGCTGTTCTGGGCGCGGGTCCGAATCTGGTTGATGAGGGGCAGCGCGTCGGCGGGGCGGCCCAGCTCGATGAGGGCCTCGGCCTTCCACAGCAGCACGTCGGCGTAGCGGATGACGTTCCAGTTCTTCGACGAGCTCATGAAGGGCGGGTTTTTCTGGAAGCTCGGGTCGGTGGGCAGCACGCTCTCCTTCATCGAGAGGTTGTAGCCGTACACCTGCGGCACGCGCACCCACGACTGCTGAAACACGAAGTTGGGGTCGTACTTAAAGGGGTGGCCCACAATGGCTACCGTGTGGTCGAGGCGCGGGTCCACGGGGTTGGCCAGGAAGTCGGCGGCCGTGGTGAGGTCGCCCGAGGTGTTGTAGTCGTTGAAGCGCGGCAGGCCGGTGGTGGCGTCGGTCTTGAAGGCGTTAATCAGGTTCTGGCTGGGCTGATGGAACGAGCAGCAGCCGTAGTCCGGGTTCATGGGGTAGTTCAGCTCGTTGCCGCGCTGGGTGCGGCCCTTGGCGGTGCCGTCGTTGCGCGAAAACTGAATCTGGAATACCGACTCCGGCCCGTTGTCGCCGGTGCTCTGGAAATTGGTGGCGAAGTCGGCGTTCAGCGCGTACTTGCCCGAGGCGATGATGGCGTCGCAGAGCGAGTTTACTTCGGTCAGCTTGCTGGCGTCGATGCTCGTCACGGCGTTGCTAGAGTTCTGTACATAAGCCTGGTACAGCAGCGTCTTGGCCAGGTACGCCTGCGCCGCGCCCTTGGTAGCGCGGCCGATTTCCGACTGCGAGGCGGGTAGATTGGCCACGCCAAAGCGGAAGTCGTCGGCGATTTTGCTCCACTGCTGGTCGTTGGTCAGGGTTGTGTTGCCGACGGTGCCGTACTGGTCTACCGGCACCGTTTCGTCGATGTAGGGCACGTTTTTGAACACCGACTTCAGCTGAAAGTAGAAGTGCCCGCGCAGAAAGCGCGCCTCGCCCTGCCGGATGGCCTTGGTGGGCATGGCCGTGGCATCCACGGCGTTGAGGCGGCGCAGGGCGTCGTTGGCCCGCGACACGCCGATGAACAGCAGCGTCCACAGGTCGTTGGTGTTGCTGATATCAACGCGGTTAAACGAGAAGGTTTCGTAGAAGTGGAAGCCGTCCACGTCGGCCGTGCCGCCGCCGCCCTTGTAGGCATCGCCCGAGCGGATGTTGCCGTAGGGCCACATCGAGGAATACGGGCAGTAGTACACATCGTTGCCGAGCTGCGAATACGCCGCAATTACCTGCTTGTCAATGTTGGTGGGCGTGTTGAGCTGGTCGTCGGTGAGGGTACCCTTGGGGTCTACGTCCAGGAATTCCTTGTCGGAGCAGCCGAACGAGATGGAAAGCAGGCCGAGCGATAAGGCCGTGAGTTTAAAGAATTTCATAAGGAAGAAAATACTGGGTGGGAGGAAAAGTACCGTGGACCCTGCGGGTCCGCGCGGATTAGCAGCCGTGCGCAACTGTCCACGCGGGGTATGCGGGCGCACTACTCACGCGCGGACCCGCAGGGTCCACGGTACAGCGGGCTAAAACGTCACGTTCAAACCGGCCGTGAAAATCCGTGGAATCGGGTACTGGTAGTTCGTCACCTCGGGGTCGGGGGCGGTGTACTGCTTGCTTTTCACCGTGAACAGGTTCTGGCCCTGCACATACACCCGCACGCCTTGCAGCTTGATTTTGCCCACCAACTCGGTCGGCAGCGAGTAGCCGATTTGCAGGTTGCGCAGCTTCATATACGACGCATTCTCAATGAAATAAGTCGAGGAGCGGTTCTCGGCGTTGTTGTTAATCAAGGACAAGGCCGGGATGCTGGAGCCCGTGTTGGTCGGCGACCAGGCATCGAGCAGGCGCTGCCCCCAGTTTTCGCCGGCCGCCAGGCCCGCAAAGTCGGTGCGGAACTTGATGTTGTTGTAGGCATAGAGCCCCTGCACGCCCTGGAAGAACACCTGCACGTCGAAGCCCTTGTAGTTGGCGCCCAGGTTGAGGCCGTAGCTGTAGTTGGGCACGGCTTCGGTTATCCAGGTCTGGTCGAAGTTGTCGATTTTGCCGTCGCCGTTCAGGTCTTTGTAGCGGATACGGCCGGGGCCGGCGCCCACCTGCGTGGGGGCGTTGGCTACCTCGCTGCTGTTTTGGAAGAGCCCATCGGCCACGTAGCCGTACACCGCGTTGATGGAGTGGCCCAGGCGCGTCACGTCCTGGCCGTTGCCGCCGTAGGCGTTTATCACTTCATCGGGCAGGTAGGTTACCTTGTTGCGGAAGGTCGAAACGTTGGCCGTGATGTTGAAGCCCAGGCCATTCTTGAGCTGGTTCTGGTAGCTGAGCAGGAACTCCCAGCCCTTGTTTTGCAGCGACGCGCCGTTTACGTATTTGTCGCCGCCCTCGCCCACCACGGCCAGGTAGGGCAGGTTTACCAGGATGTCGGTGCTGTTCTTGATGAAGTAGTCCACCGAGCCCGTCAAGGTGTTGTTAAACAGCCCGAAATCAGCCCCAAAGTTAGTTTGGGTGGTGGTTTCCCACTTCAAATTGGGGTTGGCCTGCTGAATGCGGCGGTAGCCCGAGGGCAGGTTGCTATTGGTGCCGTTGATGTCGTAGGCCGTGCCCGTGTCGGGCGTGAAGTTGGGGTCCAGGATACCCAGGTTCGACTGGTACAGGCCCCGCGAGGCGAAGTTGGCAATGTCCTGATTGCCGGTCTGGCCCCAGCCCGCGCGCAGCTTAAAGTCGGTGAGCTGCGACACTTTATCCTTCAAGAAAGCTTCTTCCGAGATGCGCCAGCCCG
Organism: uncultured Hymenobacter sp.; assembly: GCA_964277755.1. Lineage (GTDB taxonomy): Bacteria > Bacteroidota > Bacteroidia > Cytophagales > Hymenobacteraceae > Hymenobacter. Next base: position 197,348 of record CAXYJY010000006.1, on the reverse strand, counting down.
CCGACACGGCCGGGAAAATACCGAACCGATTGTTGGCCCCGAAGCGCGACGAGCCGTCGCGGCGCAGCGTGCCGCTCAGCAGGTAGCGGTCGAGCAGCGAGTAGTTGACCTTGGCGAAGTACGAGGCCAGGCGGTAGGCCGTGCCCGAGCCGCCGTTGTCCTTGTTGAGCGTGCCCGCGTCGAGGTAGGCGTAGTTGGGGTCTTCGCTGGCAAAGTTGGTGCGCGAGGCGTAGGTAGTCTCGTAGTTGTAGCTGATGCGCTCGTTGCCCACCAAAAAGTCGAGCACGTGCTTGCCCTGGCCCAGCGTCAGGTTGTAGTTCAAGGTATTCTGCAACACCCAGTTGCCGTAGAAACGCTCGGTGTCGGTGACGCGGTTGTTGGCTTCCGAGAGGTAGCCGGCGGTGTAGGTCTTGTAGATTTCGCGGTACTTATACAGGGTGTAGTCGATGCCGAAGCTGCTGCGCAAATGCAGCCCTTTCAGCAGCTCCAGGTCGGCAAACACGTTGCCGAAGGCGCGGCCCGTATTGGCCAGGTTTTGCTTGTTGTCTTCGAGCAAACGCACCGGGTTGTCGCGGTCCGAAATGCCCGACACCGGCCCGCCCCAGCCCACGCCGTCCACGGTATGCACCGGCACGATGCTCAGCAGCTGGCTGGCCCGGTCGCGGATAAAGTTGATGCCCGGCACGTTGGGGTCGTTGGTGGGCAGCACCGTTTCCTGGGTTTTGGCGATGGTCAGGTTTTCACCAATCTTGAGCCGGTTGTTGAAGAAATTGTAGTCCGAGTTGAGGCGGGCCGTCCAGCGGTTGTACTCGCTGGTTTTGATGATGCCCTTGTTGTCGTAGTAGTTCACCGAAAACAGCACCCCGCCGCGCTCGCCGCCGTTGCTGATGTTGAGGTTGTACGACTGAATAAGCGCGTTGCGCTGAATCTCGTTGAACCAGTCGGTATCGGCGGTACGCATGGTTTTGGCCGCGTCCAGAAACTCGGGCACGGTCACGCCGGTCAGCACCGTTTGGCCGCCCACCTGCGCCGTCTGGAAGTTGTAAAACGGCAGGTTGGGCGTGATGCCATCGTTAATGGCGGCTTGCCCGTACACCCGGCCGTAGTCCAGCGTGTTCAGCATCTTGATGTGCGGCCCCGGCGTCTGCACCGTCAGGAAGGTCGAGAAATCGACCCGCGTCACACCCTTCTTCGCCTTCTTGGTCGTGATGATAATCACACCGTTAGACGCCCGCGAGCCGTAGATACTGGCCGACGACGCGTCCTTGAGCACTTGGATGCTTTCGATGTCGTTCTGGTTTATCTGCCCGATGCCCTCGCGGGTCGGGATGCCGTCAATCACGTACAGCGGGTCGTTATTACCGAGCGTGCCGATGCCTCGAATCCGCACCGTGGAGTTGCCGGCCGGCGAGCCGTCGGTGCTAATCTGCACGCCGGGCACCCGGCCTTGCAGGTTTTTCACCGGGTTGGAGGAGGGCAGGTCGCGCACCTCGTCGGTTTTGATAACCGCCACGGCCCCGGTCAGGTCGGCCTTGCGCTGGGTCTGGTAGCCGGTCACGACTACCTCGTTCAAATCCTGGGTCGCGGGCACCATCGCGATGGTGAAGCTCTTGCGCCCGGCCACGGCCACTTCCTGCGTTTTGTAGCCCACCGACGAGAACACGAGCGTGGCGTTGTCGGCGGCGGTCAGCGTGAAGTTGCCTTCCATGTCGGTGCTCGCGCCGTTGGTCGTGCCCTTCACTACCACCGTCACGCCGGGCAGGCCCTGGCCTTTTTCGTCGTTTACCTGGCCGGTTATTTTGATGTCGGCCAGCACGGCGGCGGGGGCGCTGGCGGCGAGCACGGGGCTGGCCACCGCCGCCAGCGGCACCGTAGCCAGGAGCGTAGGGAGCAATAGCCGCCGCGCCAAAGGAGTAGTCTTGCGCATAGAAAAGAGAGATGTGGGGTGAGAAATAGAAGCCTTTCCAGCGTCGGCCGGGCTGCGTAGCGCCTGGTAAGTGCCCGCTCACCCGCCCCTTTTCGGTAGCCCCGATTGGCTGGGTAAAGCGAGCGGCACCCAGTAGCACCGACGACTTTAGGCCTCAAATCTCCCCCGTCTCCTCCCCTCTCCGCTTACACGATTGATTCAAAAGCTTTCAAGTTTGAATCAAAAATTAATACGAGATTAACTAATTATCGTTCAATATTTTGAGCTTGGATGTGCGGTGGTGGCTTTCAGTTTTTGAACGGTGTTTTTCGGTTTTAGGACCTTGCCCGTATTGGTTTTGAAGCTAGGATTGCGCCGATTTGTAGAGACGCATCCTTGCGTCTCACGTTGGGCGGGCTCGCTGGACGCGGGCGCCTCACCCCCCGGCCCCCTCTCCGAAAAGGAGAGGGGGAGCCAGTCGTGAAAAGGAAGTAGCGATAAGCTCTGCTTGGCGTCGCGCTCGGCGAGCATACCCAAACACAGCACTAAGCTGGAGCTTGGTGTTACAGCGTCAGGCTCCCCCTCTCCTTTTCGGAGAGGGGGCCGGGGGGTGAGGCGACCGCGTCTGGCGGGCCTAACAACGACAAGACGCGCTACGCATTAGGCGTAGTGTGCAGCGCCCGAAACTCGGAGGGCGACAATTGGTAGCGCCCCCGGAAGCTCGTCGAGAAATACGCCGGCGACGAGAAGCCCAACTGGTACGCCACCTCCGCGATGGTGAGGCCGTCTTCGAGCAGCAGCTGCCGGCTTTTGGTGAGGCGCAGGCCCTGGATGAAGTCGCTGACGCCGGTGCCCAGCACGGCTTTTACCTTGCGGTAGAGCTGCACCCGCGAGAGGCCCAGGCTGTGGGCCACGTCGTCCACGCTCAGGTCGGGGCGAGCCAGGTTGGCTTCCACGATGGCCGTGAGGTCGGCCAGAAACTTCTGGTCGGGGCGCTGGGCGGGGGCCACGGTGGCGGTAGCAGTGCTCAGCTCGCGGCGGAAATGCTCGCGCTGGCGCTGGCGGTTGCCGAGCAGCGTGCGCAGGCTTTCGAGCAAAAACGTGGGGTTGAAGGGCTTGGTGAGGTAGAGGTCGGCCCCGGCCTGCACGCCCTCTACCTGCTGCTCGGGGGCCGAGCGCGCCGTGAGCAGCACCACCGGAATGTGCGAGGTGCGCCAGTCGCCCTTGAGCTGACTCACCACTTCCAGCCCGCTCAGGTCGGGCATCATCACGTCGCACACCACCAGGTCGGGGATGGTGTCGGCGGCCAGGCGCAGGCCAGTGGCTCCGTTGGCGGCCGTTTGCACCTGAAAATGAGGCCGCAGCTTGCGCGCTAGAAAGGCGTTGACCTCGGGGTTGTCCTCAATCACGAGCACCAGCGCGGCGCTGGTGTCGCCGGTGGCGAAAGCCGCGTCGGGCAGGGTTTCGGCCAGCTCCTCATCGAGCGTGAAGGCCGGCGACACGGGCATGGGCGCGGGCACGGCCGAGCGCAGCGCCTCGGGCAAGGCCAGCGGCAGCGTGAGCACAAACGTAGTGCCCTGCCCCGGCAGGCTCCGAAACGTGAGCTGCCCCTGGTGCAACCGCGTGAGGCCCAGCGCCAACGCCAGCCCCATGCCCGAGCCCTTGCCGCCCGGCGTCTGCCCCTGATAAAACCACTCGAAGATGTGCGCCTGGTCGTGGGCGCTGATGCCGGGGCCGGTGTCCTCCACGCTCACCCGCACCTGCCCCTCGGCCGGCAGCGGCTCGATGCTGACGGTAATATGCCCGCGCCCGGGCGTGAACTTCAGCGCGTTGGCCAGCAGATTGAAAAAGACCTTGTCCAGAATATTGACATCAAACCACAACCACACGGCCGGCTCGGCCGGCAAAAACCGCAGGCTGATGCCGCGCTGCCGGGCCGTTTTCTCAAACATGTCCATGATTTCGCGCACGAAAACCACCAGGTTGCCCTCGGTAGCCCGCACGGGCATCTTGCCCACGTCGATTTTGCGAAAATCCATGAGCTGATTCACCAGCTGCAAGAGCCGCTGGGCATTGCGCCGCACCAAACTCAGCTCGTGGCGCTGGCCAGGGGCCAGCGGCGGGCCGGCGGTCAGCACCTCTTCCAGCGGCCCCAGCATGAGGGTGAGCGGGGTGCGCAGCTCGTGCGAGAAGTTGGTGAAAAAGCGCAGCTTGGCCTCGGTTTCCTTGCGCGCCTGCTCGGCCAGCTCCTCAATCTGGTTGCGCTGCGAACGGATTTCCTGGTTTTGGCCCGCCAGCATCCGCGTAATGCGGCGGTTGGCGCGCAGCGCCCGCCACGCCAGCAGCCCCAGCCCGGCCGCCACCAGCAGCGCCCCGGCCACCACGTACAGCACCAGCTGCTGGCTGGCGTAGGTGGCGCGCTGCGAGCGTAGCAGCTCCTGCTGCCGCTGAATGTCCTGCTGCTGGCTGGCCAGCTGCTCGGTTTGCAGCTTCATCGTCTGCACGTTGGTCGAGTCGATGACCATCGTACTGAGAATGTTCTCCTTATGATAAGGCTCGCGGCGCAGAATGTGCATGGCCGTGCGAATGGCCTCCTCGCCGCCCGGCGAGTACAGCAGCGTAGCCGTGATGATGCCATCCTGCACCAGCTGAATGCCGCCCTGCGGGCCGGGCAGCCCATCTACACCTACCACCCGCACCCGGTGACTGATACCCAGCTGCTTGCACACCTGGTAAGCGCCCAGCGCCAGGCGGTCGTTGTGGGCAAAAATGAGGTTGACCTCGGGGTGGGCGCGCAGCACTGGCGGCAGCGCCCGCAGCACCGACGGCCGCTCCCAGTCGGAAGGCACCTGCGCCACAAGGTGCAAACCCGGCAAGGCGGCCAGTCCCCGCACGAAGCCCAAATGCCTATCCACGGCCGGCGACGAGCCGGCCGCGCCCAGCACTTCCAGCACGTTGCCGCGCTGGTGTAGCAGGCCGGCCGCGTAGCGGCTGGCCATCTGGCCCACCTCCTGGTTGTTGCCGCCCACGTAGGCCGTGTACAGCTTGGAGGTAGTGCGCCGGTCGAGAATCACTACCGGAATGCCGCGGTTGTAAACTTCTTCCACCAGCGGCGTAATCGGCTCCGCCTCATTGGCCGACACGATGAGCAAGTCGATTCCTTCACGCAAAAAATCGCGGATGTCCTGCGCCTGCTGGGCCGTGCTGTAGTGGGCGTCCTTCATCTGGAAGCGCACCTGCGGGTAGAAGCTCAGCTCCTTCTGCATACCGGCCAGCATGGCCAGCCGCCAGGCGTCGCCGTTGGTACACTGCGAAAAGCCGATGCGGTAGGCGGGCGGCGCGGGCGCGGCCTGGGCCGCCGGGCCGCGCAGGCCGGCTACCACTACCCAGCTCAGCAGCAGCCAGCGGGCTATTCGGGCGGCGAGTATCATTTTGCTAAGGTACTCGTGCTTATCGGATATGCCGAGGTTGAGAGTGAGTAGTTACTTAATTAAGGCAGCGAGTTGTTAACGGCTGTCATGCTGAACGCAGCGCAACGGCGTTGAAGCATCTCTATCGCTTCATTATTGACGATAGGGATTACTTCTGCGGTAGAGATGCTTCGACTCCGCTGCGCTCCGCTCAGCATGACGGTTGTCGTTCAATACCCTACCGCACGACGATTACAATATTCTTTCTAGCTGATTATCTGAGGAAAATCTGAAGCTGCTCCCCCTGCCGTGCCCAAGCCACTAAGCGACCGCCGTACTTTTGGGGCTGCTACTCAAAGGTATGAATTCGACACGTTCGCAAAACCCGTTTCTGCTGGTTTTGCTGGTGGTGGGCTTATTGGGCCTGCTTTCTCTCTTAAAACCGGGCATGACGATGGGCGGCGTGGAGCTGCGCCCGGTGCGGCTATTGGCCGACGTCCTGCGCAAAGACCCCACGGCCCTGGCCCGCCTCGACGCGCCCCCGCCCAACGCCCCCCCCACCGTGGCCCCGGCCGATACGGTAGCCGCCGCTACCGCCGCCCCCGAGCCAGCCGACTCGGCGGCCACGCCCGGCACTACCCAGCCCCGGCAGCCCGGCGTGCCCAACCTGGGCGGGCTCGACAGCTTCTTGGCCGCCCTGCGCCAGACCAAGGCCGATGGCAGCCCGGTCCGCATTGCTTACTTCGGCGATTCCATGATTGAGGGCGACCTCATTACCGGCGATTTGCGCAACAGCCTCCAGACCGAGTTTGGCGGCGCGGGCGTGGGCTACGTGCCCATCAAATCCATTACGGCTGATTTTCGGAATACCATCCGCCAGACGTTTTCGCCCGACTGGTACGAGTATAACCTGGTGTCGGACAAGCTGCCCAATAAGTGCCCATTGGGCATTTCGGGGCACGCCTTTTTGCCCCGCGAGGTAGCCAACCGCGACAGCACCGGCATCGTAGCTGACACCAGTTGGGTAAAGTTTCAAACCGCCAAGCGCTACGCTACCACGCAGCATTTTGTGGAGGCGCGCCTGTTTTACGGCCCCGGCTCGGGCCGCGACCAGGTGCTCGTGACCACCGACCGCCACCGCGTGCCGCACCCGCTGCCCGGCCGCGCCGCCGTCAATGAGCTGCTGCTCAAGCCCGGCGTGCCGGCCCGCACCATGCGCTTCGCCTTCGCGGCGCACGGCCCGCGCCCGGTCTACGGCGTCAGCTTTGAGAGCCCGCGGGGCGTGGTGCTCGACAACTTTTCGTTTCGGGGTAATAGTGGCTTAGCGCTCACCAAAATTCCCTTCAACCAGTTGGCCGCGTTCGGCAATTTGCTCGATTATCGCCTCATCATCATTCACTACGGCGTAAACGTGGCCTCGGCCAGCTACAAAAGCTACAACTGGTACGAGCGCGGCATGACCCGCGTGGTCGACCGTATGCAGCGCGCCTTCCCCAATGCCAGCATCCTCATCGTGGGCATGAGCGACAAAAGCTCGCGCATCGATGGCGAGTTCGTGACCGACCCCAGCGTGCCGCGCCTGCTGGCGGCCCAGCGCCGGCTGGCCGAGCGCAACCACGCCGCGTTCTGGAATTTGTACGAGGCGATGGGCGGCGAAAACTCGATGGTGAAGTGGGTCGAGGAGTCGCCCGCGCTGGCTAACAAAGACTACACGCACGTGAACCCGCGCGGCGCGCACAAAATCGCGGGCCTGCTTTTCGACTACCTCATGCGGGAATACGCGCACCCCACGCCCGCCGGCGGCGCACGCCCCGACAGCACCGGCCGCCCGGCCCGCGACTCGGCCTCTGCTACGCGCTAATGTTACTTCGCGCAGGGTCTCGCAGGGTTAAAACACAGGGTTGCGCAGTATCAAACAGCCAAGACCCTGCGAAACTCTGCGCTTAACTCTGCGAGACCCTGCGCGAACTAACGCCCTACTCATGCGCCAATTCTTCCTGCTCTTCTTATTAATACTAGCCAGCGCCCCGGCCTACGCCCAGCTCGATAGCCTGCAAGCCAAATACCCGTTTCTGAACACTTCGGCCAACCACATTGAGAACGCCACCATCGGCCTCCAGCGCTTTTACCAGCGGCTGCGGCAGGTGCAGCGGCAGCCCGCCGCGCTGCCTGGCAGCCGCGTGAGCATCGTGCATCTCGGCGACTCGCACCTGCAAGCCGACGAGTTTTCGGGCCGCGTGCGGCAAGAATTGCAGCGCGCCCACGGCAGCGCCGGGCGCGGGCTGGTGTTTCCGCTGAGCGTGGCCAAAACCAATGGCTCGCCCAGCCTGCGCACCGCCGCCACCGGCGGCCGGTGGCGTGCCAAGCGCGTCATTTCGGCCCAGCCCGACAGCGCGCTGCCGGTGGGCCTGAGCGGCATCAGCCTGGCCACGGCCGACTCGGGCGCGGCGTTCACGCTGCGCGTGCCTATCCGGTACTGGACTGATTATCAATTCAACTACCTGAAGCTACTGCGCCAGCCCGGCCCGGCCGCCTTCGACTGGCAGGTGCTCAGCGAGCGCGGCCGGGTGCTGGGCATGGTGCCCGGCGCGGGCCGTGGCGTGGCCGATTCGCTACCGCTCGATTCGCTCCGCAGCCAGCTCACGCTGCGCGCCACCCGCCGCAGCCCCGCCCAAACCAGCGCCGTGCTCTACGGCCTGCTGCTCGAAAACGGCCGCCCCGGCGTGCTCTACCACACCATCGGCATCAACGGCGCGGCCGTGCGGCACTACAACCGCGCCCCGCTTTTCTTCGAGCAGATTCCGCTGTTGCAGCCCGATTTATTTATCATCTCGCTCGGCACCAACGACGCTTTTCACGCCGGCGAGTTTGAGCCCGCGCGCTGGACGGCGCAGCTCGATACGCTGGTAGGCCGCCTGCGCCGCCGCGCGCCCCAGGCCGAGTTTCTGCTCTGCGCGCCCGCCGACTCGTACCGCGCCCGCCGCTACCGCAACCCCGACCTCGGCCGCCTCTCGGCCGTGCTGCGCGCCTACGCCCAGGCCCACGACCTGGCCTACTGGGACTTCGCGGCCGTGCAGGGCGGCTACGGCAGCATGGGCCGCTGGCGCGCCGCCGGCCTGGCCCTCAACGACTTCGTACACTTTTCTTCGGCTGGCTACGACTTGCAGGGCCTGCTACTTTACCTCGCGCTCCAGGATGGACTTTCTGCGTTCCCTACTCGCTGACATCGACTTCGACCGGCTGCTCGGCCAGTTTGCCTACTCGCCCAAGAGCCCGATGATTTTCAACACGGGCTTCTTTCTGCTGCTCTTTCTGGGCTTTCTGGCCATCTACCAGCTGCTGCGCAACCATCACCGGGCGCGGCTGCTCTACGTCACGGCATTTTCGCTATTTTTCTACTATAAATCAAGCGGCTGGTACTTTCTGCTGCTGGTTTTTTCGACCATCGTGGAGTACAATTTTGCCCTCTGGATAGCCGACTCGCCCAGCCAGACCAAACGCAAGCTGCTGCTCACACTCAGCCTCATCGTGAACCTGGGAATGTTGTTTTACTTCAAGTACACCAACTTCTTTCTCAGTGGCTACCAGGCCCTCACGGGCCAGCCGGTGCCGGTGCTGCACGTGCTGCTGCCGGTGGGCATCTCGTTCTACACCTTCCAGACCTTGAGCTACACCCTCGACGTGTACCGCAATCAGATAAAGCCGCTGCGCAACATCTGGGACTTCGCGTTTTTCGTGTCCTTTTTCCCGCAGCTCGTGGCCGGCCCCATCGTGCGGGCCTCCGATTTTATTCCGCAGATTCCGAAGAAGCCGTTTATCTCGCGCGAGGACATGGGGCGGGCGGTGGTACTCATCGCGGCGGGTTTGTTTAAGAAAGCCATCATCTCCGACTACATCAGCCTCAACTACGTCGACCGCATTTTCGACATGCCGACCCGCTACAGCGGCATCGAAAACCTGCTCGGCGTGTACGGCTACGCCATGCAGATTTACTGCGACTTTTCGGGCTACTCCGACATTGCCATCGGCATCGCGCTGCTACTGGGCTACAAGTTGCCGCCCAACTTTTTGTCGCCTTACCAAAGCACGAGCATCACCGAATTCTGGCGGCGCTGGCACATTTCGCTATCCAGCTGGCTGCGCGACTACCTCTACATCCCGCTGGGCGGCAACCGCAAGGGCGTTTTCCGGCAGTACCTCAACCTGTTTCTGACCATGCTGCTCGGCGGCTTGTGGCACGGCGCGTCGCTCACGTTCGTGCTGTGGGGCGCGCTGCACGGCGCGGCGCTGGCCGTAGACAAGCTCTTCAAGCAGATTTTCAAGCCCGGCGATAGCTGGTTTACCAAGCTGCTGGGCTGGGTTATCACCTTCCATTTTGTGTGTTTCTGCTGGATATTCTTCCGCGCCGGCTCCTTTGAAATCGCTACCCAGGTCATTCACCAAATCACGCACCAGCTGCGGCCCGATTTGCTGCCGCAGGTAGTAGCCAGCTTCCGCGCGGTGTTTGCGCTGGTGGCGCTGGGCTACGTGCTGCACTTCATCCCGGATGGCTTCACGTTCAACCTCGAAGGCTACATGGGCCGGCGCTCGGTGGTGACGCAGGCCGTGGTCGTGACGGTGGTTATCTGGCTGGTGATTCAGGTGAAATCGGCCGAGATTCAGCCCTTCATCTATTTCCAATTCTAAACCGCAGATTCAAACGGATTTTTAGGATTTAACGGATACGCCCGCTACGCGGGCTGGCTAATTGGGTGTTTTATTATAAGCCCCTCACTAATAGATTAGTGAGGGGCTTTTTAATGGTTTAGGGTTAACTGTTGCTGGCTGTGGGAAACTACGCTGGCACCCGCGCTACTACGTTTGGCTCCCCTCTCCTTTTCGGAGAGGGGCCGGGGGTGAGGCGTCGCGCTCGAATAGCTTTCTGGCTGTATTACCGAATTACTACTTAATGCAACATAGTTTCAAAATACAAACAACCTGAGCTACATTTGCCCTTCATATAAGTTTGAATAGACGCTTCCACTGCTGAATGAAGGCTTCTGAATATATCAACCACCGCTTCGTAAATCGTGTACTACGTTGCGCAAATTGGCACCGCGATGCACCGCTAGCGCGGCTTTTCAGCCTCTGGAGCCTGTTGCTACTACTGGCCGCTACGGCCTCGGCCCAGACGCTGGGCACCGTGACGGGCCACGTGGTGGGCACGGGTGGGCAGGCGCTGGAAGGCATTTCGGTGGTAGAGCAAACCGGGCAGTTTGCCGCGCTGACCGATGCGCAGGGGCGCTTTACGCTCGACAAGCTGCCGCTGGGCTCCTACACGCTCATCACGCGCAGCCTGGCGCACCAGGAGGCGCGCCGCACGGTGCTGCTGAGCGCCGAAATGCCCAACGCGGTGGCCGATTTCCGGCTGGCGCCCAGCTCCAATGCCATTCAGGAAGTGGAGGTGCTGGGACGCAAGGAAACGACCTACAAGAGCGACTACAGCTTCGTGGGCACGCGCACGGCCACCGACCTGATGGACGTGCCGCAGTCCATCTCGACCGTGACCAAGGAGCTGATGGACGACCGCCAGGCCTACCGCCTTACCGACGTGGTGAAGAACGTGGCGGGCGTGGCCCAATACTCTCACTACGATGACTTTACGATTCGCGGCTTTCGCAATGGCTACGAGAGCGGTTTCCGGCTGCTGAACGGGCTGCGCTCGGGCTTCAGCTTCGGCAACGCCTTCGTGCAGGCCCCGCTGACGGTGAACCTGGAGCGCGTGGAAGTGCTGAAGGGGCCGGGCGCGGCGCTGTTTGGCGACATCAACCCCGGCGGCACCATCAACATGGTAACCAAGAAGCCGCTGGCCGACGCCCGCCAGGCCGTCACGTTTTCGACGGGCAGCTTTAACACCATGCGCGCCACGGCCGACTTTACGGGGCCGCTCAACGACAAGCAAAACGTGCTCTACCGCTTCAACGCGGGCTACGAGAAAACCAACTCTTTCCGCAACGTCAACGACTCGAAGTCGCTGATGCTGGCGCCCACGGTGACGTTTTTGGTGACCGATAAAACGACGCTCAACGCCGAACTGGTGTACACGCACGTCGATGGCTACCTCGACCGCGGTCTGCCCATCAAGAGCAACGACCTATACGGCGTGTCGCGCTCCTTCACGCTGAGCCAGCCCAGCGACTACCTGCGCACGACCACGTACTATTTCAACGCCTCGCTGAATCACAAATTCAACAACTGGCTGTCGTTCAACGCTTCTTATCTGGATTTCACTTATAACGAGGCCCTGAGCGAGCACCGCACCCTCAACAGCTATGACAACTCGGACGCCAGCAAGCCGCGCAATTCGCTTATGAATCTGCGCTACTTCGACCGCCGCGCCGAGGAGTACACCAAGAACCTGTCGGCCTACTTCGTGGCCAATCGCAACACGGGCTCCGTGGGCCACAAGCTGGTGGCCGGGACCGATTTCATCCGCTTCAACACCGACAAGGAAAGCGCCATGTTTGAGGCCCGCCAGAAGGTGGTGACCAGCGTGGCTAATGGCGTGGTGAGCCAGCGCGTGGTGCCGCTGCAATTTGACCTCAACAAGCCGACCTACGAAATTCAGGACCCGACCAAGTACGTGCGCCGGGCCACGCCGCAGTTCTTCATCGACTACATCAACGCGGTGTATCACACCACGGGGCTGTATGTGCAAGACCAGATTGAAGTATCGCCGCGCCTGGGCCTGCTGCTGGGGGCGCGCTACGAGCTGTTTGCCGACGAGCGCGACTACGGCGACGGCTCGACGACCATTCCGCAGAGCAAGTTTCTGCCCCGCGCCGGCCTCACCTACGCGCTGCGCGAGAACCTGAATTACTTCGCCAGCTACAGCGCGGGCTTCCGGCCGCTGCGGCCCGAGCTCATCCGCTTCCCCGAGCGCTACGGGCGCAGCGAGCCGTTCAGCCCCGAAACCAGCTACCAGCTCGAAACCGGCCTGAAGGGCGAGTTTTTCAATAAAATGCTGTTTGCCACCTTGGCCGCCTACCAGATTGAGCGCCGCAACCAGCTCGTGGCCACCGGCTCGCTCACGGCCACCGGGGCGGCCATCTACCGCCAGAACCAGGCCCGCTCGCGGGGCGTGGAAGTGGAGTTGACCGGCAACATCCTGCCCAATTTCAGCCTGAATGCCAACTACGCCTTCAACCACACCGAGGTAACGGAGGCCGACCTGGCCGCCGAAAAAGGCATGCCCCTGGCCAACGCTCCCCAGAACTCGGGTGGCCTGTGGGCCAAATACACCTTCCTTACCCCCAGCCTGCGCGGCCTGGGCCTGGCCGTGGGCGGCAACTTCGTGGCCCGCCGCCGCTTCGAAAACCAGGTAGCGCCCCTCGACGGCGGCCCCGACGAGTGGGCCTACTGGCCCGGCTACGCCGTGGCCGACGTGGCGCTATTCTACACCATCAACCGCTTCAACTTCCACGTCAACGTCAGCAACCTGTTCGACAAGTACTACTTCGTGGGCGGGTACGACTACTTCCGGGCCAGCCCGGGCGCACCGCGCAATTACATGGCTACGCTGGGGTATTCTTTTTAATATTATTTTAAGCTGCTAACAGCTCATATAAATCCCCATGCCTCCCATCCTCGAAGCTTGCGACCTGCGCAAGGAGTACCCCGGTAAGCTGGCCCTCAAAGGTCTAAATCTGCAGCTGGTACCCGGTGAGGTATTTTGCCTGCTGGGGCAGAACGGGGCCGGTAAGTCCACGACTATCAACCTCTTCCTGGGCTTCATCGCGCCCACGGCGGGGGCGGCGTTTATCAACGGGCTGGAAGTGGCGCGCCACCCGCTCGAAATCAAGCGGCACCTGGCCTACATCCCCGAAAACGTACTGCTCTACCCCCACCTCACGGGGCTCGAAAATCTGGCTCTGCTCAGCAGCCTGGCCGGCTTCAAGTACCCGGAAAGCGAGCTGCGCGATTACCTCACCCGGTCCGGGCTGCCGCCCGAGGCGGCCAGCCGGCGGGTGGGCATCTACTCCAAGGGCATGCGCCAGAAGGTGGGCATCGCCAGCGCCGTAGCCAAGCGGGCGCAGGTGCTGCTGCTCGACGAGCCCACCTCGGGCCTCGACCCCAAGGCCAGCAACGAATTTTCGGCGCTGCTGCAACAGCTCAGTGGCCAGGGCACGGCCGTATTTATGGCCACGCACGACATCTTCCGGGCCAAGGAAGTGGGTACCCGGGTGGGCATCATGCGCGAGGGCGAGCTGGTGGACGTGCGCCCCACTACCGCGCTCAATGCCAACGAGCTGGAACAGCTATATCTTACTCATATGCAGTGAGTAGTGAGTAGTGAGTAGAGAAGGAACGTAGCTCCGCTATTCTCGACTAAAAACTGTCATTGCGAGCGCAGCGAAGCAATCGCACCCGCACGGTAGCGCTGAGCAGGTGCGATTGCTTCGCTGCGCTCGCAATGACAAACCATTTTACCTGTTCAGAAAAGCTAAAGGCTAACAGCTACTAAAAACATGGTTCGCAGCATTGCCCACAAGGAATTTCTCAGCGTCCGGCGCGACCGCCGCTTTGCGGTGTTGAGCGGGCTGGTGCTGGCCCTGCTGCTGGCCGCTACGCTGGTGGGGCGGCGCGGCTACGCTACCTTGCAAGCCGAGCGCTCCCTGGCGCAAGCGACGGTGAATGAGCAGTTTCACCACCAGCCGGGGCGGCATCCGCACCGGGTGGCGCACTACGGCACGTTTGCCTTCCGGCCCCGGGCCGCGCTCAGCTTTCTGGATAGCGGGCTCGACTCGTTTACCGGCGCGGTGGTGTACCTGGAAGCACACCAGCAGAACAGCGTCAATTTCAGCCCCGCCCAGCAGGCGGGCTCGCTTATCCGCTTCGGCGAGCTGTCGGTGGCCTTCGTGCTGCAAACACTAGTGCCGCTGCTGCTGATTTTTCTGTGCTTCGGAGCCTTTACCGAGGAGCGCGAGGCGGGTACCCTGCGCTTGCTGCTGAGCCAGGGCACCACGCTGCGGCAGGTGGCCTGGGGCAAAATCGCTGGTTACAGTTGGGCGGCGGCGCTGGTGGTAGCGCCCGCCCTGGCACTGGCCGGCGCGCTGCTTTTCAGCGGTGAAGCCTCGGCCGGCAGCCCCGACCGCGGGACGCGGCTGGCCCTGTTTGGGCTGGGCTACGTGGTTTATTTCTTCGTGATTATCGTGGGCGCGGTGGTGGTGTCGGCGCGGGCCAGCCAATCGCGGGCGGCGCTGGTGGCGCTACTGGGCTGCTGGATGCTGGGCTGCCTCATTCTGCCCAAGGCCACCGCCAACCTGGGCGCGGGCCTCTTCCCGGCCATTACCAAGGCCCAGCTCGATGCCGCCGTGCACGAGGAAGCCCAGCACGGCATCAACGGCCATGACCCGCAGGACCAGCGGGCGGCGGCCCTCAAGGCGGCCTTGTTCAAGCAATACCGCGTCAGCGACGAAAAAGACCTGCCCGTGAGCGTGGCCGGCGTGACGATGGCCGAGGGCGAAGCCTATTCGAGCCGGGTGTACCAGCAGCATTTCGCCGCCCTCACCCGCACCTACGAGCGCCAGAACGCCCTCTCCGCCTGGGCCAGCCTGCTCAATCCCTACCAGGCCATCCGGCCGCTGTCGATGGGGCTGGCCGGGTCCGACTTTGCGCACTACGTACACTTTCAGCAGGCCGCCGAAGCCTACCGCTACCAGCTCGTGCAGCACCTCAACGGCCTGCAAGCCGGTATGGGCTACGGCGACAAGGAGCGCCGCCTCGACGCGGCCACCTGGCGGGCCATCCCGGCTTTTGCCTACCGGGCCCCGCCGCTAAGCTGGGCGCTGGGGCCGCTGGCCCTGCCCGCGCTGGCCCTGCTGGCCTGGGCGCTGGGCCTGAGCTGGCTGGGAATGCGGCTGGTGGACCGGAGCGCAACGGGGTGAGGCAAGCCTAGCGTGTCGCCTCACCCCCCGGCCCCCTCTCCAAAAAGGAGAGGGGGAGCCTTTCGTCAGGGAAGGGATTTAAGAGGGTAAGGGTTTACAGAACTCACCCCTCATGCTCTCCCACACGCTTACCTACTACCCTTTTAACATCCGGCTCCCCCTCTCCTTTTCGGAGAGGGGGCCGGGGGGTGAGGCGACACGCTAGGCCAGCCCCAAAAGTACCCCACGCTTTCACTCGCCCTCATGCGCCTCTTCCGCCTGCTTTTCTACTACGAATACCTACACTTCAAAGCCGCGCGCGGCCTGCTGCTGCTCACCGGCCTGCTGCTGGCGGCGGGGCTCTACGGCATCTACTACGGCACGGCCGAGGTAGGCCGGCAGCGCCAGCACCTGACCGAGTTGCCCGTCCTGGCCCGCCACCAGGTAGCCGAACTCAAGGTGAAATTTCCCGGTCCCGCCGAGGCGGGCGAAATCGGCTACTATCATCAGAATTACGCCCTGCACCACCCCACGGCCTGGGCCGGCCTGGCCCTGGGCCAGCGCGACGTGAACCCCTACTACCTCAAGCTGCGCCTGCTGGGTTTGCAAGGCCAGCTCTACGCCTCCGAAAACGTGAACCCGGTCAAGGCGCTCAGCGGCAACTTCGACCTGGCCTTTGTAGTGGTGTACCTGTTTCCGCTGCTGATTATCGCCCTCGGATTTAATCTACTGTCGAGTGAGCGCGAGCAGGGTATTTTGCCGCTGCTGCTGGCCCAGCCGGTGAGCGCCACACAGTTGGTGCTGGCCAAGCTGGCGTTTCGGTTGGCAGTGGTGCTGGGGCTGGGGGCGCTGCTCTCGGCCGTGGGGCTGGCCTGGGCGCGGGTGCCGCTCGATGGCCGCGTGGGCCTGTGGCTGGCGCTGGGCGGGGTGTACTGCCTATTCTGGTTTGGGGTAGTGCTGCTGGCTACGGCTGGGCAGCGCAGCTCGTCCTTTAACGCCGTAGCACTGCTCGGGGCGTGGCTCACGCTGGTGGTGCTGGTGCCCAGCCTGCTGAGCGTGTACGTGGCCGCCGCCCGGCCGGTGCCGCAGGGCCTGGCCCTCACCATGCAGCAGCGCGAGGCCATCCACGGCGGCTGGGACCAGCCGAAGACGGAGACTATGCAGCGCTTTTTTGCCCGCTACCCGCAGTACCGCGACACGGCCACCATCCGCGAGCGCTTCGCGTGGCGATGGTACTATGCGTTTCAATACCTGGGCGACCAGTCGGCAGCGCCGCTGGCCCGCGCCTACGCCCAGGGCCAGGCCCAACGTCATGTCCTGGCCCAGCAACTGGCTTGGCTCTCGCCGGCGCTCAGCGCGCAGCTCAGCTTGAACGCCCTGGCCGGCACCGACCTGCCCGCCCACCTGGCTTTTCAGCAAAGCGCTACCCGCTACCACGATGCGCTACGGGCGTTCTACTACCCATTTCTGTTTAATAAAATTCCCTTCACCCACGCCGACTACGCCCGGCTGCCCACCCACTCCTTCACCAGCCCCAGCGATACCGGCGCGGCCTGGGCGGGGCTGGAGCAACTGCTGCTGAGCACGGTGGCGGTATGTGCGCTGGGGCTAGGCCTGCTGCGCGGGCGAGTGGTGAGTATTCGGTAACAGTAGTTGGCCTGTAGCTGAATTCGTTTGTCATTGCGAGCGCAGCGAAGCAATGACAAATGATAACCAGCGCGGACTCGCAGAGTCCACGGTACTACCGGCCGTAACTTTGCGCCCCTCACCGCAAAAAGTTTATGCCCAGCAAAGCCACCAAGCTCGCCAACTCTATCCCGCCCGAAGCCCTCCTCAACGTCGAAATTCAAGACATGGTGGCCGAAGGCAAATGCCTGGTTCGCATCAATAACCTCGTCGTATTCGTGAACCAGGTGGCCCCCGGCGATGTGGTGGACTTGCGCATCAGCAAGGCCCACAAGCGCTTTATGGAGGCCACGCCCACCAAGTACCACAAGTACTCGGAGCTGCGCACCACCCCCTTTTGCCAGCACTTTGGCACCTGCGGCGGCTGCAAGTGGCAGCACATGACCTACGACGCGCAGCTCAACTACAAGCACCAGCAGGTGGAAGACACCTTGCAGCGCATCGGCAAGGTGGAAATACCCGAAGTGCGCCGCATCCTGGCCTCGCCCGAGCGCACTTATTACCGCAACAAGCTTGAATATACGTTCAGCTTCATGGGCTGGCTCACCGAGGAGCAGATTAAGGACGAAACCGCCGAGTACGACCGCCGGGTGCTGGGCTTCCACACGCCGGGCCGCTTCGACAAGATTATCGACGTGGAGCACTGCCACTTGCAGCCCGAGCCTAGCAACGAAATACGCCTCTTCATCCGCGACTACGCGCGGGAGAACATGCTGCGCTTCGGCAACATCATCAAGCAAACCGGGCTGCTGCGCAACCTCATCATCCGCACGGCCGAGAGCACCGGCGAGATTATGGTGATTTTGCAATGTTACCGCCAGCACCAGGCCATCGAGCCGCTGCTCGATGCCGTGTACGCCAAGTTTCCGCAGATTACCTCGCTCAACTACGTGCTCAACGACAAGGGCAACGAGACCTTCCACGACCTCGAAGTGGTGTGCTACAAGGGCAAGCCCTATATCGAGGAAGAGATGGAAGGCCTGCGCTTCCGCATCGGCCCCAAGTCGTTTTACCAAACCAACTCGGCCGGGGCTTACAACCTCTATAAGGTGGCCCGCGAGTTTGCCGAAATCAAGCCCACCGACCTCGTGTATGACCTCTACACGGGCGCCGGCACCATCGCCAACTTCGTGGCCCGCCAGGCCCGGCGCGTGGTCGGCGTGGAGTACGTGGAGCAGGCCGTGCTCGACGCCCGCGTCAACTCGGACATCAACGGCGTGACCAACACCGAATTTTTTGCCGGCGACATGAAGGACCTGCTCACCGAGGCCTTCACCAGCCACCACGGCCACCCCGACGTCATCATCACTGACCCGCCCCGCGCCGGCATGCACGAAGACGTGGTGAAGCGCCTCGTAGCCCTGCGCGCCCCCCGCGTCATCTACATCAGCTGCAACCCCGCCACCCAGGCCCGCGACCTGGAGCTGCTCGACGAAATGTACAAAGTGACCCGCGTGCAGCCGGTGGATATGTTCCCCCACACCCACCACGTAGAGAATGTGGTGCTGCTGGAGTTGAGGTAGCCGAGCAACATGAAAAACACCCTTTTTCTCAATAAAGAAGAGCTGGTCTACCAAGCTCCTCCCACTGCGAAAACAGGGTCAGTTCGCTATGCTCCCTCTTTTAGCGTTCGCTTGGCTGAAATTAAGATTATTGGTTACGTACCGAGAATCATTGTAGACGATGAATCCGCCTTTCTGGTGCTAATAACTACGACTGGCCGTATTCATTACTTTAATCTTGATGTAGCTGACAAGGCAGCGGTAGAAGAGCTTAAAAGCATTTTTAATATTAAGCTCAACGAGTTGCCAGGCATTTCTTTTGACGAAACAAACTGGCATTCATTCGTTGTCTACCCACAGGAATTGGCCCAACAGCCACTATTTAAGCCCTGGAATTGGCTTACGCCTCGCGGCTTCTTGAAGAATTTAGGCAAATCACTTGGCTCAGATAATCCAATGTGGGAACGACTCACGAATGAAGCGCAAGCCTATTTAGCAAAGAACTTTTAGAATGGACTACTTCAACGACCCCGAGCTAAACGGCAAATACCTGGGCACGATTACCAAGGATTTCGCCACCGTGTCCGACACGCTTAAGGAAGCCTCGTACCAAATCCGCAAGCGCGAAATTTCAAAGTACCCGGTGTTCATCTTTGCCCGGCAGGCGGTGCAGCTCGGCAGCCTACTCATCAACGCCGACGAGCAGGATTTGCAGTGGCACGTCTTCGCCAGCTACCTCGAAATCCTGGCCCAGCAGGGCATCGTGGACCCCGAGAAAATAGAAGACTTCACCGGCACCTGGAAAAACCCCGACGAGTTTTGCTGCCTGCTGGTGGTGGATGAGGAGTTCACCAATTTCGTGTACATCCCCTACCCTGAAGACTGACCGCAGATTAAAACGGATTTTTAGGATTAAACGGATACGCCCGCTGCGCGGGCTGACTACTCGGGCGCAGGAGCGGCTTCGCCGGCTCTTTAATGGTTAGCCGAAGGCTACCCTGCGTGCAAGTAGTCAGCCCGCGCAGCGGGCGTATCCGTTTAATCCTAAAAATCCGTTTTAATCTGCGGTGAAGTGGTTGAAGCCCTGCGCCCGCAGCGGTACGGCTTGGCCACCTTTCGTTATCAGGTTCACCGCGTCGCTTTTCTCCGTCAGGTGGCCAATAACGGTGATGTCGGGGTGATTTTTGATTTTGGCGTGGTCTTGCACCGGGATGGTGAACAGCAGCTCGTAGTCCTCGCCGCCGTTGAGGGCGGCCGTGATGGGGTCGAGGTTGAACTCGGCCGCCGCTTCGAGCGTGGGGTTGGCAAGGGGCAGGTACTCGCTGAACACGCGCGCGCCGGTGCCGCTGGCGGCGCATAGATGCAGCACTTCGGAAGCTAAGCCGTCGCTAATGTCGAGCATGGCGGTGGGCTGCACGCCCAGCTCGCGCAGCTCGTGCACGATGTCGAGGCGCGCCTCGGGCTTGAGCTGGCGCTGCACCACGTAGTTGTAGTTTTCGAGCTCGGGCTGGGTGTCGGGGTCGGCCAGGAAGGCTTGCTTTTCGCGCTCCAGCACTTGCAGGCCCAGGTAGGCGCCGCCGAGGTCGCCGGTTACGCACAGGATATCGGTGGGGCGGCCGCCCGCGCGGCGCACGGCTTTGCCGGCCTCTACCTGGCCCAGCGCCGTGATGCTGATAACCAGGCCACTGCGGCTGCCGGTAGTGTCGCCGCCCACCAGGTCCACGCCGTAGGCCTCGCAGGCCAGGCGCATCCCGGCGTACAGCTCCTCCACGGCTTCTACCGTGAAGCGGCTGGGCAGGCTCAGGCCCACCACGATTTGGGTGGGCGTGGCCAGCATCGCGGCCACGTCGGATACGTTGACGGCCACGGCCTTAAAGCCCAGGTGCTTGAGCGGCGAAAACGACAAATCGAAGTGCACGCCTTCGACCAGCAAATCGGTGGTGACGACTACCTCGTGCCCGGCGGGCGGCGCCAGGATGGCGGCATCGTCGCCGATGCCGAGCACGGTGCTGGGCTGCGAGAGGGTAATGCCTTGCTGCAAGCGGCGGATGAGGCCAAACTCGCCGAGCTGGGAAAGGGGCGTTAAATCGGACATAAGACAGACTGATAGCTAGGGTAGATAGCGCGTAAGGGCGGGCAAGAGCGCGAACCTTGTGGCTCGGGGCCGTTTGGGGGCTCGCCGGTGAATGCGGACCGCAAAGTTCGCGCTCCTACGCGCTATCCGTTGCCGACGGCCGTAATTTGGCCGCTCGCTGGCGCATTAATCACGCCCGGTTTTTGTTTGGCTTTCCATGAAACCCCTACTTTTCTTTAGCTGCCTGGCCCTCGTGGTGCTGCCCATGTGCAAGCCCGATACCGCCAAAACCACTACCGCAGCCGCCGCGGCCAACCCCGCTTCGCCGGCCGAGGTGCGGGCGCAGTTCGACATTCTGCGCGACTCGACCGACCAGCGCTGGCAGCGCATGATGGCCAGCGACGACCAGAAGCTCGCCGACATCCGGGCCTTGCTCGACCAGCTCGAAAAGCAGCCCCGCCTCGATGCCGGCCAGGTGCGCGCCCTGCGCCAGGCCACGGCGCGCATCCGGCCGCAGCGCTACGACCGCCGCAGCATGGCCTCGGCCGAGCTCAGCGACCGCTACGACGCCATGCAGGACTCGGTGCTGCACCCGCTGTACCGGCTGGCGGCCCCTGAGGGCAATGCTCCCACCGCCCGGATTCGCGACTACGTCGAGCAAATTATGAAGGCCGATGCCAACGTCGTGAGCTACCGCGCCAACTACGATGCCGCCGCCAAGGTCTACAACGCCTACCTGCAAGTGCACCAGGCCGAGCTCAACAAGCTGGGCGGCAAATACGCCGGCCTGCGCCCGCTGCCGCTGTTTGAGCTGGGCCGGTAGCCGATTAAAAGCGGCCCTTGGGCGGCTGGCCTATTGAATGTTAGAAAAATAGAGTATCTTTTGACCAGGATATACCTCGGCTTGCTAGCCGGGGCATTCCGCCGTCCATTTCACTTTTTTTTCGCGGCCCATGCCCAAATCTTTTACCTCCCTGCGCCTGCTATTGCTGGCAGTTGCCACGAGCTGCGCGCTCACCTCGTGCTTTGGCGACAAGAAAAACGACCCGAAGCCCAAAGGACAAATAGGCCGGTGCGGCACTACCACTACTACCAGCGGCGGCACCAACTAGTCATTCCACTGAGCACAAAAAAAGCCGGACAGGCAACAGCTCGTCCGGCTTTTTTGCGCGGCTTTACTCCATGGTTTCCTCGCCGGGGTGCAGCTCGCGCACGTCGGGGTGCTGGTAGTTGACGATAATGACCGAGAAGGGATGCGGCTCGCCCTCACGCTTTTCGAGGCGTAGCGCGCCCGCGTCGCGCAGGTGGCTCAGCAGCTGGCGGCGCTCCCAGTCGGGCAGCTCGGGCAGCACGTCGGTGAGGCGGCGCAGGAAGGGGCTGGCCCAGATTTCGGGCGTGCCCTGCTGGCCGCCGTAGCGCTGTATCTGCTCCATCAAATACTCGAGGCAGCGGCGCTCGTTGGTGCTGGTGAGGCGGCGAATGGGCGCGAAGCCCCCTTCGCCACCCACTGGCTCGGCCACTGGGGCGCTGGCCACCGGGCGGGCGGGCGCGGGGGTCGTTTCGGGGGCGTCGGGCGCAGGGGTAGTTTCAGGCGCGGCAGTCGCCACGGCTTCCCCAAAAGCCGAGGTTTCGGCGGGCTGCGGCTCGGCCTGGGCGGCGAGGGTAGCGGCATCCTGGGCGGCCTGGCGGGCGGCGGCGCTTTGCACCCCGGCCAGCCCTTGCTCGCGCAGGCGGCGCTTTTCTTCGCCCAGCCGAATGCGGCCGGCGCGGTGGTCTTCGAGGGCCTGGAGGCGCTCGGCGGGCAGCAGCTGGCGGGCGTCGAGGTAGTGCTCCTGGCCCAGCATCAGCAGCAGGTCGCCCGATACGCTTTCGCGGAAGCCCACCACCTTCACCTGCCGCGCCTGGCGGCGCAGGTGCTGCAGCACAGGGATATAGTCGCGGTCGCCGGCCACGAGCACGAAGGTACCGATGTCGGGCCGGGTGTAGAGTACCTCCAGCGCGTCGATGCAGAGCTGCATGTCGGCGGCGTTTTTGTGGTCGGTGCCGAGCACGTTGCGCGTGTCTACGCCCATGAGGTAGAGCGGGCCCTGCGGCCCGCTGGGCAGCTTGTCGAAGTCGGCGTAGGCGTAGAGCACCAGCGAGTCGAGGCCCAGCTCGCGCTTGAGCGCTTCGCGCAGGGCGCGCACCAGGTCGAGGGCGTAGTCGTGCGGGTCCTGGGGGTCGAGGTAATGGTTTTTGAGAAAGTAGTAAACGTTCTCAAAATCAATAAACACGGCGGCATACGGTGAAGCCGCCGCGGCCAAAG
The DNA here is from genome assembly GCA_964277755.1 of uncultured Hymenobacter sp. Lineage (GTDB taxonomy): Bacteria > Bacteroidota > Bacteroidia > Cytophagales > Hymenobacteraceae > Hymenobacter. The sequence continues at coordinate 174,560 of CAXYJY010000006.1, read as the reverse complement.
GGCCGACGGCAGAAATAGGCATTGCGAGGAGCTATAAAAAACGTGGCAGAAGTAATTCGGATGGTGCCCGCTCCACGGCACCCCTGGTGTAGATAAAAAGAGTAGCCGGGCAAAGGTCGGACAAAAGTGCTGCGCAATGCCAGCCCCGCCGCCCAAGTTGTACATTGTGCCGCTACTCTCCGAAGCTGTTTAGGAAGTCGCCTTTGCATCATGCTTCGACTCCGCTCCGTCGCCGCTTGATGCGCGGAATGCTCAGCATGACAGGCGGTTTCGTAGTTCGTGACTTCCTAAACAGCTTCCCTGACACTATGCCTGGCTTACGCACCCGCTACGTTATTTTTTTGGCCGCGCCGCTGTTGCTGGCGCTGGGGGCGCACGCCCAGCGCACCGAGGCCGGGCCACCCACCGCCGACCCGTGGCCGCACCCAGCCGCGCCGCTGGTGCCGGGCGGGCGGTACCTATCGCACCGGGCGGTGTGGGACTACGACACCGTGCGGCACCAGGTCAGGCGCGTGCTACTCGAGGTGCAAGCCACCGATGGCAGCCGGCGGCGCATCCAGACCTGGGCGCCGGGCGTGGTCAAAATCAGCTACTTCGCGCCGGGCCACCCGCCGGTGGCCGACTCCTCGGTGAGCGTGGTGCAGCCGCCGCAGCCCGTGGCCTACGAGTGGCACTGCAACCGCGGCTGCGACGGCCCGCCCCCGGCCGAGCTGACCAGAAAATACGGCCCCGATATCTGCGGCGGCGTGCTCGTTTACCCCGGCAAACTGGAATTCAGCATCAACTGCCAAACCGTTTTTATCGACAAAAAAACGCTGGCCGTGCAGGTGTACGGGGAGGATGCCGGTCCCCAGCCGCTGCTGGCCGAGGCCACCGCCGCCTACCGCCGCCGGCCCGCCACCCCACCCGCCCCCGACACGCCGCCCGGCCGCCTCGACGAGCGGGCCAGCCTGGGCGTGCGCTTTCGCCTCCAGCCCGGCGAGCGGCTCTACGGCACCGGCGCGCGGGCGCTGCCGCTCAATAGGCGCGGCTACCGCCTCGAGCTCTACAACCAAGCGCACTACGGCTACCAGAACGGCGAGCAAAACCTGAACGTGACCCTACCCGTGGTGCTCAGTAGCCGGGGCTATTTGGTGTTGTTTGACCACTACGCGACCGGGTACCTCGACCTGGGCAAAAAAGACCCCGACGCGCTGGAGTACAGGGTAGAAAACCCTTGCGGCCAGAGCTATATCGGGGAGCTGTGTCAGGACAACCTGAGCTACTTCGTGGTGACGGGCCAGAGCCAGGCCGAAATTCTGGACCGCTACACGGCCCTCACGGGGCGGCAGCCGCTGCCGCCGCGCTGGGCGCTGGGTTTTATCCAGAGCCGCTTTGGCTACCGCAGCCAGGCCGAACTGCTGGCCGTGGCCGCCCGCATGCGCCGCGAAAACTTTCCGCTTGATGCGCTGGTGCTCGATTTGTACTGGTTTGGGGGCACCACCCGGCAGGGTGATTTTGCCTGGGATGCGACCCACTTCCCCGACCCGGCCGGCCTCATGCGTACGCTCAACGCGCAGGGGGTCAAGACCATTCTTATCTCGGAGCCCTACGTGATGCGGACCTCGCGCAACGACAGCCTCGTGCGCACGCTGGGGCTGGTGGGCACCACGGCCCGGCGGCAGCCCTACACGGTGGGCTCGTTTTGGGCGGGGCCGGCGAGCGTGCTCGATGTTTTTCGGCCCGCTACCCGCACTTGGCTGTGGGCGCAGTACCAGCGCCTGCACGAGCAGGGCGCGGCCGGCTGGTGGAGCGACCTCGGCGAGCCCGAAAACCACCCCGACGGTATGTACCACCGGCTGGGCAAGGACCGCCGCCCCGCCCGCCAGGTGCATAATGCCTACGGCCTGGCCTGGGCCAGCATTTTGCAAGACAACTACGCCCGCCACTACCCCGAGGAGCGCCTCTTCAACCTGGCCCGCTCGGGCTGGGCCGGCATGCAGCGCAATTCCGTATTTCCGTGGAGCGGCGACGTGAGCCGCACCTGGAGCGGCCTGCAGGCGCAGGTGCCCATCATGGTGGGCATGGGCCAGGCGGGCGTGGGCTACATGCACGCCGACGCGGGCGGCTTCGGGGCCAACGCTACCCAAGACCCGGAGCTTTACACCCGCTGGCTCCAGTTGGCGGCGCTTAGCCCCATCCTACGCCCGCATTCCGACCAAGTGGTGGCCCCCGAGCCCTACACCTACCCCGAGCCCTACAAAAGCATCGTGCGCCAGTACACGCACCTGCGGGCCGAGTTGCTGCCCTACTTGTACACCCTGGCCGCGGAAAACACCCTGACCGGCGCGCCGCTGGTGCGGGCCATGGACTATTATGGGGTACGGCCTGCGCCGCTGCCATCCTCGCCCCCACCAACCCCGGACCGCGCGGCTACCGCGATTACTGACGACTGGGGAGGTGGCAAAGGGGATGATGGCGGCTGGGGCGTGCCCGCCCACTCGCCTTTGCCGGCCGCGGTTTCTACTAATCCGGCTCCTGCAAAAATCGAGTCTGCTCGGGAATATTCACCGGGTGGCCCGCGGCATTATCCGAGTGCGGCGCCGGCCAGCGACCAGTACCTGCTCGGCCCCAGCCTGTTGGTGGCGCCCATCAGCCAGCCCGGCCAGCGGCGGCGCAACGTGGAGCTGCCGGCCACACCGGGCGGCTGGGTCGATTTTGAAACGGGCCAAACCCTACCCAGTGGCCAGACGGTAAGCCTGGCTGCGCCGCTAGGGCATATTCCGCTGCTGGTGCGGGCGGGCGCCATCGTGCCTACTACTGCTTACCGAGGCAGCACCGCCGCCTACCGTCCCGACACCCTTGAAGTTCGCTACTACCCCGACGCCGCCGTGCCGACTTCTGACTTTATCCTGTATGAAGACGACGGGAAGTCGGCCCAGGCATTAGCTCGTCAGCAGTATGTCACCGTTCGTTTTAGCAGCCGCCTGGAGGCTCGTGAGACCACGCTAACCGCCACTGTAGTGGGCAGTTACCCTGGCGCGCCAGCTACGCGCATAATCCACCTGCGGGTGGCGCGGGTGGCCGCCGCGCCCCTGTTCATGCGCCTAAATGGACAGGGCGCGATAGTACCAGCCAGGGCTTGGCAATTTGACGCAAACCGCCACGAGCTACGAGTAACCTTCTCGGTGCAGCAAAATGCGGTCCTCGCTATCCGGGACTTGCACTTGCTCACCCCGCCCGCCGCCCAGCTCGACCCCGAAACCCTGACCCTTACCGCGCCCGCCAGCCGCACCTTTACCGATGAGGCTGCTATCAGCTACGTGCGCTACGCCGCTGTCAGCGCGCCAGAGGTTCTGCGCATCCGCGACCCACGCGGGCGGGTAGTGCGCGAACTGCCCACCAGCACGCCCCCCGGCCCCCATACCCTGCGCTGGGATGGCCGCGATGCCCAAGGGCACGCCGTGCCAGCCGGTATGTACGTGGCTGAAGTAGCGGGGCAACACCAACTACTGCGGCAACTGCCCTGAAAGCAAAAGCGCCCGCTACTCAAGTAGCGGGCGCTTTTTTTAAGAACTTAGCTCTTAGCTGCGGGCAGCTTTCAGCTTAATCTTCACTTTGGCCGGAGTATTAAAATTCAGCGCGGTGAGAGCGGCTTCCGAGTCGAGGTACTTAGAGGCGTAGCCGGCGTTTGACTTATTGAGAAACAGGCAGCTGCCACCTTTTACCGCGTCGATAATCTGGGCGTAGGAGTCGAGCGGCAGGGCGGGGCAGCCGAGGCTGCGGCCCAGGCGGCCGTTTTGCTTGATGAAGGCCTCGCTCACGTAGTCGGCCCCGTGCATCACTACCGAGCGGGCCAGGGCGTTGGTATTGAAGCCTTCGTCCAGGCCGTTGAGGCGCAGCGAGTGGCCGTGCTTGCCTTCGTATTCGTGGCCCGTCACGTAAAAGCCCAGGCTGCTCATGTTGCTCTCGTTGGTGTTCGAGAAGCTGCTGGCTTCGTTTTCGCCCGAGTTGTGGCCGTGGGCTACCAGCGTGTGGTAGAGTACCTTGTGCGCCGATAAATCGAGCACCCACAGGCGCTTTTCGGTCGAGGGCAGGTCGAAGTCCACCACCGTCAGGCGGTCCTGGTTTTCGGCCAGGCGGCCTGCCTGCCTGAGGTTGAGGTAGCCAGTGAGGGCCTTCTGAAACACGTCGAAACGCAGACCCTGCTGCTCGGCCCCGAGGCTGGTGTACAGGTCGCGGGCCGTGCTTTCGAGGCGCGAAATCGGAGCCAGGGCCACTTTGGTTTTAAGCTTGGGGGCGTGGCCATTGGCCAGCGAGCGGGCAATCGGGCCGGCCAGCGGCGTGGCCAAAAACAGCGACGCCACAAACGGCAGCACGCGCCGCATGAGGCGCTGCGACTTGCGGGCGCTGCGCTGGCGCTGCACGACGCTGGTGTGGTGATGAGGATGCTGCGACTTCATAACTTCTTAAGCTAGCGAAATACTACGTAAGCTGGCCGGTATTATCCAACTCACGGCCTAAACTCAAAGCAATATACGAAGCTGGTTGCTCCGAGGTCAGCCTGAAACCCCGCGACGGCCAAAAAAATTCCCCTCCCCTAGCGCCAGCCACGCCGGGCAAAGCGCCGCCCGGCCGCCGCCCCATCGAGCCAGCGCGAGGCCAGCCCCGGCCCGCTCAGCAGCAGCAGGCTGCCGGCTGGCAGGGCGCTGATAATCTGCTTGTACTGCGCGGGCGGCAACGCCGGGCAGCCCCGGCTGTAGCCCAGGTGCCCGTGCTGGCGCACGTAGTCGGGGCCGGCGTAGTCGGCGGCGTGCAGCACCACGTAGCGGTCGAAGGCGTTGGTATTCTGGCCCTTGTCAAGGCCCATGAGGCGGCGCGAGTAGCCGTGCAGGCCGCCGTAGGTGCCCGAGGTGCGGTAGAAGCCCAGCGAGGTGCAGGCCGATTTTTCGGCATTAGAGAAGCGCCGGGCGCGCAGGTGGCCCGAGCTCCGGCCGTGGGCTACCAGGCTGCGGTGCAGCACCTTACGCTGCTTCAGGTCGATTACCCACAGGCGCTCGGTGGTATTGGGCAGGTCCATGTCGGCCACGGCCAGCCGCCCGCCCCGCTCGATGCGGCCGCTGGGGTGCAGCGTGAGGTAGCCTACGCAGGCCTGCGCCAGCACCTCGGGGCGCAGCTCGGCGGCGGCGGGGCCGAGGTCGGCGCGCAGCTGTGCGATGGCCTGGCGCAGGGTGTCGGGCAGCGCCGCCACGGCCGGCACCGGCGTCAGGCGCAGCGAGTCGGGCACGGCAGGCGGGGGCGCCTGGGCCACGGAGGCCGCTGTTTTGGGTAGTAACGGGCTGGACGACTGCGCCGACTGGCAGCCCGCCAGGGCGAGCGTTGCGCCCACGCCAACGCTATATAATAAGCTCAACAACTGTCGCATAAGCCAAATATAGCGTGCCTTTCGGCGGTAGCTTGGACTTTGTAGTCCGAGCGCGGGCGTAGCCCGCATCTACGTCAGGTTTAGCCAAACAGGCGCTTGCTAACGTGGATGCTCGCTGCGCGAGCGCTCGGGCTACGAAGTCCAAGCTACATAAAGGCTATTTTTGCGGGCCGATTTTGCGTCGGCGCTGTTACTCTTTTTTCGGCCGCGCCGCTGCGGCCTTGCTACCTACTTCTCATGGCTAAAGTCGCCATCAACCTCGCCACGGGCGCTATTCAGCAGGAAGAGCTCATCGTGGGCATCGACCTGGGCACCACCAACTCGCTCGTGGCCTACGTGCACCCCGAAACCCGCCAGCCGGCTGCCATCAACGACCTGGGGCGCGGCACCATCGTGCCCTCGGTGGTGCATTTCCCGGCCGATGGCAGCTCGCCGCTGGTGGGCTCCGAGGCCAAGGATTTCCTGCTTTCCGACCCCGCCAATACCATTTATTCGGTGAAGCGGCTGCTGGGCAAAAGCTACCGCGACCTCGGCCAGCACGCCGGGCAGCTGGGCTACAAGGTGATTGACGACGACACCGAGGGCCTGGTGAAAGTGCGCATGGGCGAGCGCTTCTACTCGCCCATCGAGCTCTCGGCCGACATCCTGCGCGAGCTGCGCCACCGCGCCGAGCACGCCCTCAAAACGCCGGTGCGCCGCGCCGTCATCACGGTGCCGGCCTATTTCAACGACTCGCAGCGCCAGGCCACCCGCGACGCCGGCCGCCTGGCCGGGCTGGAGGTGCTGCGCATCGTGAACGAGCCCACGGCCGCCGCGCTGGCCTACGGCATCGGGCTGGACCCCGACGAGGAAAAGACCGTGGCCGTGTACGACCTCGGCGGCGGCACCTTCGATATCAGCATTCTGCGCCTGCACCAAGGCATCTTTGAGGTGCTGAGCACCCACGGCGACACCTGGCTGGGCGGCGACGATATGGACCGCGCCGTGGTCGAGCACTGGCAGTCGAAATTCGGCCTGCCCGCCGCCTACGCCGCGGTTCCGGCCCTGCAACAGCAGCTGCGCCTGGCCGCTGAAATGGCCAAGCGCTACCTCAGCCAGCACGACGACTTCACGACTCAGCTCATTGATAATGAAGAGCAGGTGCAGGTAGTCACGCTGACAAAGGCTGAATTCAACGACCTCATCCGCCCGCTCGTGGAGCGCACCATCGCCGCCTGCCGCCAGGCGCTGGGCGACGCCAGTCTGACGCCCGCCGCCATCGACGCCGTGCTGCTGGTGGGCGGCTCGACCCGCGTGCCGCTGGTGTACGACGAGGTGAGCCGCTTTTTCGGCCAGCCCGCCAATAACTCGCTCAACCCCGATGAGGTAGTGGCGCTGGGCGCGGCCATTCAGGCCGATATTCTGGCCGGCAACCGCCGCGACGTGCTGCTGCTCGACGTAACACCGCTCACGCTGGGCATCGAAACGCTGGGCGGGCTCATGGACGCCATTATCCCGCGCAATTCCAAGATTCCGACCAAGGCCGGCCGCCAGTATACTACTAGTGTCGACGGGCAGGTGAACCTCAAAATCGGCGTGTACCAGGGCGAGCGCGACCTGGTGCAGGAAAACCGCAAGCTCGGCGAATTTGTGCTGAGCGGCATCCCGGCCATGCCGGCGGGCCTGCCCAAAATCGACGTTAATTTCTTTCTCAACGCCGACGGTATCCTGCGCGTAGAGGCCGTGGAGCTGCGCTCGAACACCCGCCAGCAGGTCGATATCAAGCCCCAATACGGCCTCACCGACAGCCAGGTAGAGCAGATGCTGATGGACTCGCTCCTCAACGCCAAGCAGGACGTGGCCGCCCGCCTGCTCATCGAGGCGCGCACCGCCGCCGAGCAGCTGCTGTACCAGGTCGAGCGCTTTATAAAGAAAAACGCCGAGCACCTGGAGCCAGCCGAAATCGCGGCTACCCAGGTTAAAACCGACGAGCTGCGCCAGGCCCTCGCCGGCAACGACCGCGACCTGCTGCTCAAGCGCATGGACGAGCTGGATGAACTGACTAAGCCCTTTGCCGAGCGCGTGATGGACATTTCCATCAAGCAGGCGATGACGGGCAAGCAGATTATATAACCTGCTTTTTCATTGCTAAAAGAGCCCGTAGCCTGGTAGGCTACGGGCTCTTTTGGTTTTCTTCAAACGGGAAAATGGCTAGCGGCGGGGCAGGCGCACGGTGCCTTTGTGCAGGCGCTTGGTGGGCTGCGCGCCGGGAATGGCCTGGCCGGCGCGGGGCTGGTCGGCGCGCTGGGTGCCGCCGTCGAGGTTGCGGGCCGGCAGGCCGTTGGCGTAGAGCGAGCCCGTGATGCCGGCTGGCCGGGTGCCGTTCACGGGCGTTACGGCGGGCACCGTATTGGTGCTGCGGCCGGGCCGGCCGGGGATGGTAGCAGCCGGAATAGCCGGCACGCCTGCCGCATTGGGCACGGTGCTGACGGTAGGAATGTCGGCCTGGGCAAACGCCGGGCGGCTAGAGGCAACGGCCCCGAGCAGGGCCAAGCCAAGTAAGTGGCGGGTTTTCATGATGCGGATACTGCTGAGGTGGAAATGATAGCGTGGGGCCTGTACGCCTGTTGATAAAGCTGGGCGTGCAGCTGCGGGCTGAAAGCCTGCGCCACGACTGCTTTTTACGCACGGCCCGGCGCGGCGACCATCTTTGCGAATGGAATAAACCAAGGCGGGCCGCGTTAGCGGCGCGGCACCCTTTCCTGTTTTCCCCGATGCACCTTGTCGCCCGCCTTCGCAAACCACTACGCTACTGCGCTATTGGCCTGGCGCTACTGCTACTACCTACCGCAGTAGCCGTGTGGGGCACCGGCGATTTTGGCCTCGCCCAGCGCTGGCTCGATGGCGTGGAGCGCCGCGCCCTGGCCGGCCGCAGCACCGCCGCCGACCACCTCGGCCTGCGCCTGCTTTACGATGGCCTGTGGCTGGGCGGCCGGGTGGCCTACCCACAAGCGGCCGAGCTGCTGGGCCACTACCGCGCCGGCAGCGGCGATACGCTGCGCTTCGCGGCCGGGCCGCTGCTGCGCCACCCCGAGGTGCGGCGGGCGCTGCGGCAGGGCCGGCCGGGCATCACGTTTCGGCACCAGGCGGCGGGCGCGGCGCCGTTTTACGTGGTGCGTGAAACCGACTGGCCGCTGTACTACGCCTTTGATTTGCTGTACATCCGGCAGCGCGGCGGCAAGGTCGTTTTCTACGACAACTACTTTTTTCAGCCTGTGGCGCGGCGCTCCTACGCCCGGTTTCGGGTGGGCAAAATCGGCGTGCGGCTGAACGATGGGCTCATCCGGGTGGCGTATCCGCGGGCGCGGGCGTTTGTGGCGTGCAGCGAGACGGTGGCGGTGCGGTAGTTTATATCATGAGCATGAACTGTCATGCTGAGCGCTGCTTCGCTGCGCTCAGCATGACAGTTCGTAGAAAGCCGCAGCTCAGCCCACCGTAGCACAAACCGCTTTTTATACTCCAAAATCAGCACAAAGCAGGCCAACTAGTTCCCGTTAAACCCCACGCTGCGCGTCGTAAATTTGAGAGTATTCCTGACTGATTGATGCGCGTACTGCACACCGCCGACTGGCACCTGGGCCAGCATTTTCTTACTGGCCAGGAGCGTCTTACCGAGCAAAAAGCTTTCCTGAACTGGCTACTCGATACCGTGAAGGCCGAAGGCGTGGAAGCCTTGGTACTGGCCGGCGACGTGTTCGACACTACTACGCCCTCGCACGCGGCGCAAGAGTTGTACTACGACTTTTTGGTGCGGATGCAGGGCACCGGCTGCCGCGACATCGTGGTGGTGGGCGGCAACCACGACTCGCCTACCCTGCTCAACGCCAGCCGCCGGCTGCTGCGGGCGCTGCGCATCCACGTCATCGGCGGCGTGCCGGCCGCAGCCGACGAGCAGGTTATTTCGCTGCCCAACGGTAGCGGGCGGCCCGGCCTAGTGGTGGTGGCCGTGCCCTTTTTGCGCGACCGCGACCTGCGCCTGGCCGTGGCCGGCGAAACGCCCGACGCCCGCCAGCTGCGCATCCGCGACAGCATCGCGGGCCATTACCTCACCCTAAGCGAGCATGATAACGTGCGCCGCCTGCGCGAGCAGGATGTGCCCGTATTGGCCACCGGCCACCTCTACGCGGCGGGCGGCGAGGCCCGCGAAGGGGCCGAGCGCGACGTGCATATTGGCGGACTCGGGATTATTGGAGCCGAGCACTTTCCGGCCGCCTTCGACTACGTGGCCCTGGGCCACCTGCACCGCCCGCAGGTGGTGGGCGGGCAGGCGCGCATCCGCTACTCGGGCTCGCCGGTACCGCTCTCCTTCACCGAGGCTGATGATAAGCAGCAGGTGCTACTGCTGGATTTTGAGGGAGCGGGCGCGCCTACCATCACGGCCCTGCCGGTGCCGGTGGCGCGGCGCTTGCAGCGCTTTCATGGTGAGCTGGAGGAGGTCGAGGCCGCCATTATGGGTTTTGATAACGAAGCTTTTAGCCTGGTAGCCTGGGCCGACGTGCTGGTAAAATCGGACGAGTCGCCCGCCGAGGTGCAGCGCCGCGTGCAAGCCGCTTTGAAGGAGCGCCGCGATGCGGTACTGGCCCCGCGCGGCGCCCGCCACCAGCGCCTCACCGACGCGCCCGATGTGGCCGCCGAAGCCGCCGCGCCCATCGAGCACCTGCACGAGCTGACGGTGAACGAGGTATTTCGCCGCCGCGTGGCCGGCCTGCCGCCCGAGCGGGCGGCGGCGCTCACCAGCACGTTTCAGGAGCTGCGCCAGCTGCTGAGCGAGGCCGACCCGCAGGCCTGGGGCGGTGAAATCGGCTAGCAGCTTTCAATTACAGAGTATCTTAGCTTCTCGCTTTAGCTTTCCTTTTTACTAATGAAAAAAATACTACTTCTCTTTTTAGGTCTGGCCATCGGGCTGGGCACGGTTTCCTCTGCCAAGGCGCAAGTAGGGGCAGCCATCGGCTTTGCGCGCATGATGCATAAAAAGTCGGCCGACAAAGCCGACAAAGCCAGCAAGGCCGACAGCAAAGTCACCAAAAACGTCAGCACCGAAACCTACCAGGGCAAGAGCTTTTCGATGCAGCGCACCCCGGCCGACCAGCTGCCCAAGGTGGGCGCCGAGCAGGTAACGGCCCTCGAAACTGAGCTTGACCGCAGCCACGCGGCTTTGCTGGCCAACGCCAACGGCGCGCTGTTTACGCCCGAACAGCGCCAAGCCCTGCAAACCGCGCTGGTGGGCCTGGCCAAATCGCCGGCCAACGGCAACCTGGCTGCCTACCAGCAGGAGGCCGCCTTCTACCTGGCTGAAGACGCTCGCCGCCAGCAGGCCACGCCCGCGCCGGCCAACTAGGCGGCTCTCCCGTACGCCTTACAGCTACGCCCGTACTGGCCTTTTTGGCTGGTACGGGCGTAATTTTAGGGTATGAAGATTATCAGCCTGCGCTTTGCCAACCTCAACTCGCTACCCGGCCCCTACCTCATCCGGTTTGATGCCGCGCCGCTGGCCGACACGGGGCTGTTTGCGATAACGGGGCCCACGGGCGCGGGCAAAAGCACGCTGCTCGACGCTATCGCGGTGGGGCTGTACGGACGGGTGCCGCGCCACGACCGGCAGGTGGGCGAGATGGTGAGCCGCCACGCGCCCTTCGCGTGGTCGGAGGTGGAGTTTGAGGTGCACGAAACCAACGCCGATACCGGCCAGACCAACCGCGTGCGCTACCGCTCGCGCTGGGAAGTGAAGCGCAAAACGCGGGGCGAGGACAAGGGCGGGCTGGGCCAGGACGCCATGTCGTTGGTGCGCAGCCCGTTGTGGGAGGCCGTAGTGAGCGGTAAGGAAGCCGTACCGGCCAAGGTCGGCGAGCTGTCGGGGCTGGATTTTGGGCAGTTTGAGCAGGCCGTGCTGCTGAGCCAGGGCAAGTTTGCGCGCTTTCTGCACGCCCCCGAAAAGGAGCGCAGCGCCCTGCTGGAGAAAATGACCAACGTGGGCATCTACTCGCGGCTGTCGGTGGCGGCGTTTGACAAAGCCAAGGAGGAAGAGCAGCAAACCAAGCTGCTCGAAGCCACGCTGCAAGCCACCCGCCTGCTTCCCGACGAGGAGCGCCAGCGTCTTGAACGCCTGCTGGGCGAGCTGCACGAAGAAGCCGAAATGACCTACGAGCACCAGCAGGAGCTGGCCACCTGCCTGGCCTGGCGCACGGTGCTCGACCAGCTCGAAAAGCAGCTGGCCGCCGCCAAGCGCGAAGCCGCACAGCTGCTGGCCGACGATGCGGCGTTGCAGCCCCTCTTTGCCCGCCTCGCCAACCACGAGCGCGCCAGCACCCCAGCCCTGTCCACCGCTTTGGTTCTAACCGAGCAGGCGCACCAGGAAGTGCGCCGCGATGCCGACGCCCTGGCGCAACTCGAACAGCAGCTGCCCACGCTGCGCACCGTCGCCGAAGCGGCTGAGCTGGCCCACGCCGCCGCCGCCACCAGCCAGGCCAATGCCCAGGCCGAGGCCGACCGCCTGCGCCCCGTGCTGCAAGAGGTAATGACCCAGGACACGAACATCCGGGCCGCGCAGGGCCAGCTGGCCAGCCAGCGCACGGCCTACGACCGCGACCACGCCGCATACACCACCGAGCTGGCAGCCTGGCACCACACCCAGGCCCGCGAGCTTACGCAATTGGAGCAGGCGCAAGCTGCCCTGCAAACGTGGCTGCTGGCGCATGCCCACGAGCACAGCCTGAAGGACGAGCTAGCAGAAATAAACGCGCAGCTTATTGATTTAGAATCCGTAAATACCCAGCTTGCTACTCTCGAAGCCCAGCAAAAAGCTCAGCTCAAGCTGCTGGCCGATGCCACCGCCGACCGGCAGCGCCACGCCCAGGCCGCCGCCGAAGCCACCCAGCAGCAGCAGCAGCTTAAAGAGCAGGGCTGGCCTTACAACAAGGAGCGCGCTGCCCTGCTACAAGGCACCGACGACGATGCCCTAGCCCAGCGCGATGCCGACCTCACGGCGCGCCTGGGCCTCTTGCAGCAGCTAGTGCCCCTGGCCCAAACCGCGCACGACCAGGCGGCTCGGGCGCAGACCCTGGCCTTGGAGCAAGCGCAGGAAACACCCCTTTTGGCCACGGCCGAGGCAGCCTTCACGCACCTTGAGCAGCGCCACACCGATGGCCAGCGCCTACTCGACAGCTACCAGCGCGAGCTGCGCAGCCAGCAGGCGCTGGCCGACCTCAACGCCCACCGCCAGCACCTGCTGCCCGGCCAGCCCTGCCCGCTGTGCGGGGCGGCCAACCACGCCTTCGCGGCCGACTTTGCCCCCGATGCCGACGAGCAGGAGCAGCGCGTAGCCGCGCAAAAAGCCGCGCTGGCGCAGCTCAGCGCCGAAGTCAACCACACCGGCCAGAACCTGGCTCGCCTGCGCTACGCCCAGCAGCAGCGCGCCGCCCGCCGCGACGAGGCCGCCCAGGCCGCAACCCAGGCCCGCACCCAGGCCACCGAGCTGGCCGCCGCCCTCACGCCGCCCCTACCCAACCCCGCCGACCCGGCGGCCCTCGGCCAGCTGGTAGCCGAAGCCACCGGGCAGCAGGCCGCCACGAGCGCCGCCCGCCGCCGCCTGGCGGTGCTCAGCGAGCAGCTAGCCCAGCTAAAGGCCGAGCACACGGCCGCCGGCGCTCGCCTCAGCCAGGCCCAGGAAGAAGGCCGCCTGGCCGAGGTGCGGCAGCAAAGAGCCCAGCAAGCCCTGGTGCCGCTCGATGCCGAGCTGGCCGACGTTCGTACGCAAGCCGCTAACTACCGGGCCGTTATCCAGAGTATGCTGGTGCCGCACCAGCTTACGCTGCCCGCCGCCACGCAGTCCTACGCGGGCATTCTGGCTACGCTCAACGAGCGCGCCGATACCTACCTGGCGCGCACGCGGGCCCTCACCAACAGCGAGCACGAGGTGCTGGGGCTGCGGGAAAAGCAAGCCCTCCGCGCCGCCACGCTAGCCCAAACCCAGACCCGGCTGGCCGACGTCGCGGCCGACCTCCAAGCCGCCCAGCAGGCCATCGACGGGCAGCGCGCCGAGCGCCTGGCGCGCTACGCCGGTCCCGACCCGGCAGCCGAGGCCGAGCGCCTGCACCAGGCGGCCCAGCAGCTAACCCAGGCCGCCCAACGGGCCGAGGCCGAGCGCACGCGCCAGCAAATAGCCCTGGAGAGCACCTGCGAAAAAATAGCCCAGCGCCAAGCCGACCTCACCCGCCACCAGGCCGACTACACCGCCCGGCTTTCCGAGCTGGCGGCTGCCCTGCAGGCCGCTGGCTTCGGCACCGCCGCCGAGGCCCAGGCCCTACTGCTGCCCCCGGCCGAAGCCGAGCGCTTGCAACGCCAGCGCCAGCAGCACCACACCAACCAGCAGGCCAGCCAGCAGCTGCAAGCCAAGCTGGCGGCCGACTTGGCTCATCACCAGGAAATGCCCCTCACGCCGCTGCCCACGGCCGCCCTCACCGCCGAGCTGGCGCAGCTGAACACCGAGAACGAGAGGCTGCACCAGCGCCTGGGGGCCGCCGCCAGCCAGCTTTCTCAGGACAATGAGGCCCGCCAGCAGCAGGCCGAGGGCCTGCGCCAGCTGGCCTGCCGCCAGCAAGAGCAGCAGCGCTGGCAAGACCTGGCCGACCAAATCGGCTCGGCCAAGGGCGACAAGTTCAGCCAGTTTGCCCAGGGCCTGACCCTGAGCCACCTGGCGCGGCTCGCCAACCTGCGCCTCCGGCAGCTTACCAGCCGCTACTCCATTCTCAAAACGCCCAACCGCAACCTGGAGCTGCAAATAATCGACCACGACCAGGCCGATACCGTGCGCCCGATGGCCTCGCTCTCGGGTGGCGAAAGCTTCTTGGTGAGTTTGGCGCTGGCGCTGGGTTTGAGCGAGTTGGCCGGCTACAAGGCGCGCATCGAGTCGCTGTTTATCGACGAAGGTTTCGGCACGCTCGACCCCGAATCATTGAACACGGCGCTGGATGCACTGGAGCGCTTGCAGCACTCGGGCAAGATGATTGGCATCATCTCGCACGTGGCCGACCTCAAAGACCGCATCGGTACCCAAATCAGGGTGCAGCCCGTGGCCGGCGGCAACAGCACCGTGCGCGTGGTGGACGTGGTAGGCACTGAAACCGAGTGCTGCGAGTAGGTGTGTGCGGTGAGCTTTAGCTTGCCGTTAGTCGCTGGCTATGTAATTAAGTTGGCGCTAAAACGGCAAGCTAAAGCTTACCGCACACTGCGCACCTCGGCCCAGGTCCAGTATTTCTTGGGCTTGATACCCGCGTAGCCTTTCTTCAGAAACGCTACTACCTCATTTTCCATCGCACTAGCTGCCAATGACGAGGTGTAGATGGGCCGCCCGTTGGGGTCGGCGTAGCGCTCGGCTTTGCTGAGCGGGCGGCCAGCCAGGCGCAGCAGCGGGCCGGTGTCGGTGAGCTGGTCGGCCACCCAACGGTAGTTACTTTTTTCCAGCTCATTGAGGCGGGCGGCGAGGGGCGCCAGCGGCAGGCGCGGCAGCGTAGGGCGGCTTGCGAGGTCTATCCAGGTAGTGTACTTGCCTTCCAGCTCGTAGCGCTGGCCGTCGTAAAGACTTAGTACCCAGTCGAAGCCCGCCGTAGGGCCAAACAGCGCGTAGTACGGCACCGGCGCGGGCGTGCGGATGACGACCAGGCCAAGGTCGGGGTAATCGGTGCGCTGGGTGAGCGGCCCGCGCAGCGCGGCCACGGCCGCCTGCACGCGCGCGTACTCGGGCTGCCAGGCGGCGCGGCCGGCCTCGGGATTCAGCAAAATTTCCGCGAAGCGGGGCAGAAACCAGGCGAATTTCTCGGCCGAGGCCTCGTCTTCGCGCCGGCGGCGGGCGGGCGCGCCGAAGGGCTCGTAGAAGCGGGCTTTCTCTTCGGCATTGAGCCAGCAGGCCAGCTTTAGGGCGTGGTCGGCGAGCGGGTTTTGCCAGTCGATTTCGCGGAAGTCGCCCAGAGTGGCTACCAGGCGCAGCAGCGGCTCGTGGGCCAGGGCCAGCTCGGGGTTCAGCAGCGCCCACACGCCGATAAAGCCGTCGATATCAAAGTGATTGGCCGTTACGGCCTTGGCTTGGAAGCCCGGCGTGGCGGGCGCGTGCAGGGCGCGCAGGCACGAGCCGGCGCTGGTATCGTCGCGCAGGGCCTCGGGGGTAGCGGC
The DNA here is from genome assembly GCA_964277755.1 of uncultured Hymenobacter sp. Taxonomy (GTDB): domain Bacteria; phylum Bacteroidota; class Bacteroidia; order Cytophagales; family Hymenobacteraceae; genus Hymenobacter. Next base: position 158,953 of record CAXYJY010000006.1, on the reverse strand, counting down.
CCCGCGCCAGTGCGCCAGCGTGAGGGCCGCGCCCAGGCCGGTGCTATCGACCACGATAGTGGGCTGGCGGCGGAGCTGAGCGAAGGGCACGAAGTAGCGGTTCATACTCCCAAAGGAAACACGCAAAAGCGGCTGCCCGGCCCCGGCCGCTCCGGGGGGAGAGGTCGGGGCGGACAGCCGCCTGGATTGTTACGTTTTGCTAATCGTCTGTCATGCTGAGCGCAGCGAATCATCTCTAACGCATCACTCGCACCGTTCAATGATGCGGCAGAGATGCTTCGCTGCGCTCAGCATGACAATTACTCACTCCCGCGTCAGGCGCTTCACTACCGTGCCTTGCGCGGTGAGCACGCGCACCGAGTACACGCCGCTGGCCAGGTTGGTGAGGTCAAACTCTTCGCGCAGGATACCGGCGCGGGGCTGGGCGCTTCGCTTCAGCACTACCTGGCCGAGGGTATTCAGCAGCTCCAGCTGCACGGGGGCGGGGCCGCTCAGCCCGGCCATTTCTAGCGTAGTGGTGCTGGTAGTGGGGTTCGGGTAGAGGTGGGTGGTGGCTTGCAGCGCCCCGCTGGCCGTACTCAGGATGTTGCTGGGCTGGAGCTAGAGGTAGAAGCGCTGGCCGGTGTAGCCGGGGCTCATGCTGAAGGTGTAAGCAGGGGTCAGCGTCAGGTTTTGGCGCGTGCCCAGCGCCCGGTCTTCGAGCCAGACTTCGGTGCCGGGGGGCAGGTTGAGCAGCTCGGTGGCACTCAGCGTGTGGCTGCCGGCCTGGCCTACGCGCACGCCCAGCGGGATGCTGGGCACGGTGGCCAGGCTGGGCAAGGCATTGATGGACAAGCCATCGGCTCCGGCCTGGCTCCAGAGCGAAGGCGCGCCGTTACCGTTGAGCTGCACCTTGTAGGCATCAAAATCGGTGTCGAAGCCTGGGGTGGCGGCGGGGTCGAAGTACACCACGGTTTCATCGGCCGGGCCGTTGGCACTCTTGGCTTGCAGGCGCACGAGCGGGCGGGTAGTTGTGGTAGAAGTGCGGTTAAAGCCGGGGTTGAGGTAGGCGCTGGGGCGGGCGGTGGCGGGCAGCGTGAGGCTAGCCGCGGCGGTGGCCCGCACGAAGAAGCCTTGCATGGCGGCCAAATCCTTGGTGCCGCCATTCTGCCCGATGCCGCCCACGTAGGAGCGGTAGGTGTCCGAATACGGCCCCGAGGGCACGAACACGTAGATGGCCCGGCCCACACCCGCCACGGCGGGCACCTGGTCCCAGTCGAGCGGCGAGGGGAAGGGGTTGCCGAGCAAATGCCAGCCGGCCTCGGCCAGCGGGGCGCGGCCGAGCGGGTAGCTCACGCTGGCGCTGGTCAGCGTGCCGCTGATATCCACGACCGTGCCGGGCAGGGTTTGGGCCGAGTAGCCGCGGCCGGGCGTGAGGTTGTCATTGGCGCCGGGCACCAGCCAGCCCTGGTCGAAGGTGGGCAGGGCGGCGGTCAGGCGGCCTTCATCGTACTGAAACAGCGTCGGAAACGGCAGCGCGGTGTTGCCCTGCGTGTTGTAGTCGGGGTTCACGTTGAAGTTCGGCACGTCGTCGGCAAATTCCTGCACGGTGGCCGTGCCGGTTTGCATCGGCGAGGAGTAGTGGCGGTAGCCCACCGCCCCCGCGCTCATGATGAAGCGCTCCATCGTGGCGCGGCCCATGACCACGCCGCCCCCGGCGGGGTTCACCACCATTGCCGTGTTGTTGGCGTCGGAGAGCAGCGTGAGGTTATTGCCCGAAGCCAGGTTGCCGCTGGTGAGCATGAGCACGTGCTGCACGCCAGTGGCGCTAGTGAGCGTCGCGCCCGCCGCATTGTTGATTGTCAGGTCGTAGAAGCGCAGCGCGCCGGTGCCGCCCAGCGTTTGGGCGGTGCTGCCGCCGCAAACCAAGGCGTTGGCATTGGGCGTGAAGGTGCCGTTGTTGGTCAAATTACCCGTCAGCGTAAATTGCCCGCTCAGGGTCAGCGACGCGCCGCTAGCGATGCTCAGGCTTTGGGCGGTGCTGCCCGCGCCGGCTACCGGATAGAGGCTCAGACCGGCCGGAATCACGACGTTGGTCGTGGCCGTGGGCACGGCGTTGCAGCTCCAGTTGGCGGCATTGTTCCAGGCGGTGCTCACCGCGCCCAGCCAGGTGTAGGCATTGGCCGCGCCGATGCTGATGTCGGCCCCGTTATCGCTGCCCACCGTGGCGGGCTGGCTGCCCACCGCCCGAATGCGGTAGGCCGTGCCCAGCGCAGTGCCGGCCGGAATAATGGCCGCAATGGTGCCCAAGGTAGCGCTCGTCAACGTTCCGATGCTCACCGGACTAGCGAAGCTGCCGCCCGCCGCCGAAAGCTGCGCCGTGAACACGTTGCCGGCCACGGCCGGGCCGCCGTTCAGCACAAGCGTACCGCCCTGCGCCACCGGCGAGTTGCTGCTGACGGTAACGGCAGGCAGGTCGTTGAGGGTTAAGTTCGTGCCGTTATCATTACTAATAACGACCGGACTAGAGCTAACCACCCGGATGCGGTAGCCGCTACCGGCCGTGGCGCTGGCCGGAATGGTGGCCGTGAGCGCCCCATTGCCCTGGCCGCTAAAGCTGGTCGAGCCGATGCTGACCGGCGCGGCAAACGAGCCGTTGGCATCCGAGAGCTGTGCTGTAATCGTGTTGCCCGCCGGGTATGGGTTGCCCGACACGATAAAGCTAACGGTGTGCGACGCGCCCAGGCACAGTGAGCCGCTGAAGGCGCTCATGCTCAGCATCGGTATGGTCGAAGCCTGCACGTTCACGTCCACGAAGCTGCTGTAGGAGCAGCGGCCCAGCGTTACGGTCACGGAGTAGCGGGCAGTGCCGGCCGTGGTAGTGCTGGTGCTTGGGCTTTGCAGCGTCGAGCTAAAGCCACCCGGCCCGCTCCACGAGTAGGTAGCGCCCGCGTAGGTCGGCGTGGTGCTCAGCGCGATGGTCGCGCCGTTGGCCACGGTGGCCGGGCCGGTAGCCTGGCTCACGGGCGTGGTGCCGATGGTCAGGTTCGCACCGTTATCGGTGCCCATCACGGCGGGGCTGGAGGCCACTACCCGCACGCGGTAGCCGCTGCCGGCCGGCGTGCTTTGCGGAATCGTGCCCGTGAGCACGCCGCCCGTGGCGTTGGAGCTTTGCAGCGTGCCCAGCAGCGGCGCGTTGGCGGCGAAGACACCGCTGGCATCCGAGAGCTGGAAGTTGAACACGTTGCCGGTGGCGTAGCGCGCCGTGTTGGTGCTGAAGGGCACCGTGAGCGTATTGCCCGTGCAATACGCGCTGGGCGAAACCGTGCCCGTGGCGATGGTGGCCGGGTAGAGGTAGCTCGTGGCCGAGCAGGCCGTGCCGCCCGGCGTGGTCACGCAAATCTGGCCATCGGTGCCCCCGGCCGGGGCAGCTACCGTGAGGCTGGTGCTCGTGTTATTGGTGATGGGGCCGGCCGGCGTACCGTTGAAGGTCACGGCCGTGGCCCCGCCCAGGTCAGTGCCCGTGATGGTCACAGTCGCGCCCGCCGGCCCGCTGCCGGGCGTGAAGCTGATGATAACCGGGGCCGCGCAGGTAGTCGGGAAATAATACGCCCCGGCATTGGTCAATTGAATGCCCTGCGATACCGTGGGCAAAGTCAGGCGCAGGCGCAGGCCGCGCACGTTGTTTTGCACCGTAGCCAGCGTCCGCACGATGCTGGTCGGCGTGGTCTGGTTGGCGGGTAGCGTGGCGCTGTAGGTGTCGATGGCATTCCAGGTGCTCAGGTTGCCCGACGCCTCCACGGTTAGCGTGTAGTTCACGGCCGTGCTGTTCACGTTGCGCAAGCTCAATTGCACCTCCGAAATGGTGCGCAGCGTGCTCGCGCCCAGGTCTACCTGGGCGTAGTAGTTGTTGAGGAAGGTCGAAGAACCGTCCGTAACCACTGAGCCATTAAACATCTGCTCCACCGCCGTGCTCGTGATGCCAAAGCCCGTGTAGCTGGCCGAAGGCTGGCCGGCCGCATAGTTAGGCGAGTTGTTGCAGCCGCTCTTGGCGAAGGGCCGGCTCAGCACCTGGCTCCAGCCGCCGCTGGCATCGCGCGTCCGCACAAACAGGCGGTGCTGCCCGGTGGGCAGGACGCTGGCGTCGGCCAGCAGGTTGAGGCTAGTGAGGTTGGTGCTGGGCGTCGAAATGGGCACGTTCACGCCCTGCCCGTAGCCGGGGTCGGTGTCAAAAAAGTACTCGGCCTTATTGATAACCGGCACGGTGGCCACCGTGAGGTCGTCCACGTAGAAAATCCGGTTTTGGGTCTGGCTCCACTTGCCGGCCGCGTCGCGCACGCGGTAAAACAAGGTATGAAAGCCCACCGACAGCGAGCCCAGCCCCACCGTAAAGCTCACGCCCGTGGCATTGGTGCCGCCGCCCGTGATGGCCGCGCTCGTGCCCTGCCCGTAGCCGGGGTCGGCATCCACGAAGTACTCCACGGCCGCCAGGCTTGCGGGCGGCGTGGCAGTAGTGCGAGGCTCCACGTAAAAAATCTGGCGGTAGGTCTGGCTCCACACGCCGTTGGCGTTTTTCGAGCGTACGCTCAGGGCGCGAAAGCCCGGCGCTACGCTGCCCAGCCCCACCGCGAAGCTCACGCCCGCCGCATTGGTGCCGCCGCCCGTGATGCTGATGGCTGTGCCCGCGCCGTAGCCGGGGTCGGCATCCATAAAGTACTCGGCCGCCGCGATGTTAGGCGCGGCGCCCACGGCCGAGGTCGGCTCCTTGTATAATAACTGCCGATACGTCTGGCTCCAGTAGCCGGTAGCGGCCCGCGAGCGGATAAACAGGCTATGAAAACCCGGCGTCAGCGGCGCGAGGCTGGCCGAAAACGACAGGTTGCTCAGCGCGGTGCCCGGCGAGGCGGGCAGCGTCACGGCAGTGCCCTGGCCAAAGCCGGGGTCGGAGTCGAAGAAGTATTCTACCCGCGTAAAATCGTAGGATACTTGGGCGTGCAAAGGCGAAAAAAGCGCCCCTACCGCCAGTAGCAGCAACATCGCCAGGCCTAGCCCAAGGTGCCGCATCAAGCGTAGCAGGTCCATAAGCAGGTGCGGAAAAACGCCCCGCCGGGGGCATCGTCCGGTTTAGTTGTTGGAGCGCGTGCTGCTGGTGGCATTCAGGGTATTACCCGACACCGACTGCGAGTACTGGTAGATAGTAGGCACGTTGGGGATACCCGACAAACGGTAAGGTACGCCCCCGCCAAACGCGCCCACGTCGATGCCGCTCTCGCCCGTGCCGATGGCCGGGCTGCCCGTACGCAGCTGGTAGGCACCATCCGTCGAGGCCGTGCCGCTCACGAAGAGGTTGGCCGGGCTCACGTTCTGCTGGCTGCCGTTGGCCGTGCCGAAGGCCACGTTGCCGCTGATGTTGTAGCCATAGGCGTTGTTGCGGGGCGTGAAGCCGGTACCCGTGCCCGTATAGGTCAAGATGTTGTTCTTGATAACGGCATTATCGACTTCTATGGCGTACTGGCTGGTACCGGCCAAAGTACCAATCACGTTGTTGGAAATCAGAATATTGCTCATCCGCGTAAATTGCCCCGACGTGGCGATGCTGGCGGTAGCGAAGATGTTGTTAGTGATGTTGACGTTGCTGACGTTCGTGTTACCGGCCGGGTATAGGTAGAGCGTGCCGACAACGTAGTTTTGCCGGAAGATGATGCCGCTGACTGTGGTGTAACCGCCATTGTAGCCGATGTAGGTAGTCGTTATGTTATTACGCTCTACCGTAACATTGCTGGCGCTGATGTACGTACCACCGTTGATATTGCAGCCCGTGATGCGCGAGCCCGCGCTGCCACCGTTAAAGTAAAGGGCACCTACGATTACCTCGCGCGTATCGAGCTGAAGCCCCGTATTCTGCTGTAAGAAATAGCCATTACCAATGATGGTGAGCGGGCGCACGCAGGTGAGGTCGCCATAGGAAATACTGCTGGGCTCCAGGTAGATAATGTCGCCCGCGCTGGCCGCGTCGTGCGCTGCTTGCAGGGTCGTGTACACGTTGACGCCCGTCACGTTGGTGCCGGTGTTGTTGACGCGGCGGATGGTCTGGGCCTGGGCCACGACGGTGCCCAGTAGCAGCAAGGCGGCGAGCAGGGGCGTAAAGATGTTTTTCATGGAGATTGGGTTGGGGGAAGGGTAAAAGGGTGGTAAAAAGGCAAAAGCACAGCTAGCCCGGCCCTTTCAAGCCGAGGTAACTACTTGACCAATAAAACAAATCAGATTAACGCCGCGCCAGGCACGCTGGTCGCCAGGCCACTCGTTCCACGGGCAGTTAATCAGGGCAACGGCTTATCTAAACCCACCGCCGACGGGGGCGTAAGCCAGAGAAGAAGGACAACGCAACGCATTCGGCCGGCCTAGCGCACTGCTACCGGGCCGACAGCACAAAATTATCTGGCTTTCATATATATTAAAAATACAAACTATTAGGTATTTTTACTTACCCGAGCCTGCGCATCCAAATCTCATTCGCAGCTCATCGGCTGGCGGACAGTAGAAAGCCCAGCCGGGTGGCCGGGCTTTCTACTCAGCATCCGCATAGGCACGGCCTACCTATCCCCTTCCCCGCCGGTTGCTGATTTTCTCCACCTTGTTTTTGCGAATCCAGCTCAGGTAGCCTTGCAGCTCCTCGGCCCCGCGCAGCGCCTCCACGGTCGAGTACTGCCGGGCCAATTCCTTATTGGTGAGAAAGCGATGCACGCTGCTGTGGCATGGCTGGCACAGGTCTACCACGTCGCCGTAGCGGCCACCCTCTTCGCGGGGCACGAGGTGGTGGCGGCTGGTTTGCTGCACTTGGCGCTCGCAGAGGCCGCAGCGGGTGTCGGCGGCGCGCTGGGCGCGGGCGGTGGCTTCGGCGGCGGCCTGAGCTAGCTGGGTGCGGCGGCGCATCTTAATGGAGTTAAGAAGTAGACGGTAATGGCTGCCATTGCGAGCGCAGCGAAGCAATGGCAGCAACGCGAACCTAGCGCACTCCGTTCGGGTGCGGGTGCTTCGCTGCGCTCGCAATGACAGGCGTCTCCAACCAACTCCCTGCTACCCCCGCACGATACGCATAAACGGCACGCTCGTATCAGGCAGCGGGCCCAGCAGCTCGGCCAGGGCTTGCAGAAAGCGGCCGGTGGTATCGGGGCGGCCGGCGGGCGGGCCGGGGGCGTAGTGGCGGTGGTGCTCGCCGCGCCACTCGCCCAGCACGGTGGGCGTGCCGGCCTCGTCGGGGCTGCGGCCCAGCACGGCTTCGAGCAGAAAGTAGCGGGGCAGGTCGTCGGGTAGGTCGGCCGGGCCGTCCTCGTCTTCCTCGTCCGGGTCGGGCTCGTCGAGCGGCGAGGGGTAACGCTGCTCGGCGGCCAGGTACTCGATATCATCCTCATACACAATGGCTGCCAGGTGCGCCTCGCCGATGCCTTGCGGGGCGGGTAGCTGCACTAGCGCCGTGGCGCGGCCGGCCACGCGGTGCCAGCTCAGGTGCAGGCCACGGGGCGCTACGCGGTCGCGGGGCGGCAGGCTTTCGGCGGCCTTGTCCCACACGTAGAGCAGGAGCTCGCGGGCCAGCAGCGGGTCGCCGAGCTCGCGGCGCACGGCGGCCGGGCGGCGCCACACCACCTGCGGCAGCAGCGTATGCACAAAGTGGGACGGGTGCGGACGGGCCATTTTTGACTAATGAGCAAGTAACAATGAATAATGAGCAGGCTCGGTCGACGGAGTGGGCTAAGTCTTTTAGAAATGGCAAATGCCAGATTCCGGCATTTACAACTCCTTTCTGATTTCTCAAAAATACCTCCCGGCGCCGCTAGCGCGGCAGCAGGCGGCGCAGCTCGCGCCAGCGCACTACCCCGGTGCCGAAGAGCAGCGGCACAAAGACTACGGCCATCAGGCCGGCCTCAAGCCACCAGGGTAGCGCCAAGCCCCGGCGCAAGGCGTACCAAAGGCCGCACAGCAGCCCGAAGGCCAGCGCCAGCTGCGCCAGCGTGCGCCAGGGCACGGCCACCGGCGTGCGCCGCGCCACCAGCCACACGTAGCTGACGGATACAAACAGGGCGCTGATGAGCGTGTTGATGGCCGCCGCCACGGCCCCGTAGCGCGGCAGCAGCCATAGGTTGAGGCCCAGATTCAAGGCGATGCTGGCGGCCACCAGCCAGCTCACCGTGTGCTGGTGGCGGGTGCTGGTGAGCAGCGTGCTGTAGATGGCAAAGAAGGCGTGCACCAGCAAATTAAGAAACAAAAACTGGCTGCACCGCACCATGTGCGCGAGCTCGGCGGGCGTGCTGCGGCTGAACTGCCAAAACAAAATTTCGCCCCGGAACAATACGAACGCCGCCGCGAACAGCAGCGGCACGGCCACTACCCGCTGCCCCAGCCCGAAGAGCTGGTTGAGCTCGCGCGGGCGGGCCTGGGCGTGAGCAAAACGCGCAAAAAATAGTGGTAGCACCGTCCAGGCGTACATCATCACGGCATCGAGCCAGCGGTAGGCGGCGGCGTAGTAGCCCGCCTCCCGGGCCGACGACAGCCGTTCGAGCAGCACCATGTCCACGCGCTCATTCACCCCGTAGAGCAGGGCAATGAAGGCAAACGGCAAACTGCCCCGCAGCAGCTGCCCGGCCGGCCCACGCCGGGGCCAGCGGTGCGGCAGCCGCCCAAATAGCCGCGCCAGCAGCCCCAGAAACAGCACCGCCGTGAAGGCCGCCGCCGCCAGCCGCACCCCAATGTAGCTGTTCAAACTCAGCTTGTCGCCGACCAGCAGCAGCACTACCAGCCCCAGCGCCAGCAGCTTTTCGAGTACCGAGAGCAAGGCATCAGTATTGAAATGCTGCCGCGCCTGCACCAGCCCGCGCAAAAACAGGCCATACTGCGTGAGCAGCAGGCTGCCGCCCACCGCCAGCAGCAGCCACAGCTGCGGGCCGGGGTAGCCCAGCGCCGCGCCCAGCGCCAGCAGCGCCGCCAGCGCCGCGCCCGTGAGCATGGCGCGCAGCGGCAGCAGCGTAGGGAAGTGCTGGTCGGCAAAGGCGGGCTCGGCGGCCAGGCGCTGCACCGTAAACTGGGTGAGGCCCAGGTCGGTGAGCGTGGCCACGATGACGGCCAGCGCCGAAAACGCGGCCAGCAGCCCAAACGTGGCGTGGCCCAGGCGGTTTTGCACCAGGTTTTCGACTACCAGCCAGCCCGGCTTCACGAGCAGGTTGAGCACCACGGCCAGGCTGATGCTGCCTAAGAAGCGTTTGATAATTGAAAGGGAATAAGATGGACTTTATGCGGAACGCACAAAGGTAGAGCGCCGGGCGGCGGGTATCTTTGCCTGCGACTGCCCCGGCTTCTGGCAATTTTTTGGGCCGGTAGTAGTTCTCGTTTTTATGTCGCCTACCTCTACGCCTGGTTTTTCGCTTGCCGGCCTGCGGGCCATCTTCGACCGTTGGAAATACCTGCTGGGGCTGGCCGCCGGGCTGGCGCTGGTCATCAGCACGGTAGTGGCCTTGCGCCTCGACAACATCTATAGCTCCACGGCCGTGTTTCTGCCGACCTCGCCCCAGAGCTCGGACCCCGACCGCCTGGTAGAGGGCTCGAAGCTGGAGCTGGGCGCGCGCGCTGAAGACCTAGACCGCGTCATCTCCATCGGCGAGTCGCTGCCGGTGGCCGAGCTGATGATTCGCAAGTTCAACCTCTACGAGCACTACAACCAAGGCGCGCCGGGCACCGACCTGGTCGAAAACCGTACCTTGCAGGAATTCAGCTCCAACTTGAGCATCGTGCACAACGAGCGCGATGCCATCGAACTCACCTTTCAGGACCGCGACAAGCAGCTGGCCGCCCGCGTGGCCAACGCCGTGGTGGCCGCCATCGACTCCATCAACCAGCAGCTGACGCTCGAAAACCGGCGCAACGTGCTGGAGCTCTACCGCCAGCGCTCGGCCAGCCTGGGCCGCAGCTACGAGCAAACCCGGCTGGCGCTGCTGCGCGCCCGCCGCCGCTACGGCTTGTTTGGGCTAGAGCAGCAGGGCCGCTACCTGGCCAAGGCTGTGATAGATACCGAAAAGGAGCTGCGCGTGGCCGAGGGCGGCGGCCCCGGCAACGCGGCCGGCCTGCGCCGGGCGCTGCACGGCCTCACCAAAGCCGACGGTGGCAACCTCATCAACCTCGAAAGCTGGACCCAGGGGGCCGACTCGGTGAACCTGGCCAGCACCCGCCTCGCCGACCTGCAAGGGCGCTTCATCGCGGCGCGCGGGGCCTACGAGCAGGCCGAAACCTCGCTCGGCAGCCGCGTATCGTCGCTCTACCAGCTGCAAAAGGCGCAGCCCGCCACCCGCAAGAGCAAGCCCTTCCGGGCCGTCATCATCCTGAGCTCGGTAGTGCTCACGCTGGTTATCTCGGTGCTGGTAATCCTGCTGCTAGAGCTGTGGAAGCGGCGGCCGGCGCTGGGGTAGGTGGGTTTTGGATGATACTGTCATGCTGAGCGGAACGCAGCGAAGTCGAAGCATCTCTATCGCTTCGTCGCTAAATGTGAGAAGTTAGTTCACCGGTAGAGATGCTTCGACTTCGCTGCGCTCCGCTCAGCATGACAGTATCATCCACTTATCCACTTATCCACTCACCCACTCATCCAAAAACCCATGCGCCAACTGCTTCTTCGCCTGCGCCCGGCCGACACGGCCCAATGGCTATTCCTGGGCTTTCTGGGGCTGCTGCTGGGGGGCGGGGCGCTGGCGGGGCTGCTGCGGCAGCCGGCGCTGCTGCTGCCCGCGCTGGCGCTGGTGGGCCTGGGGCTGGTGGCGGCCGAGTGGCGCTGGCTCTACTACGCGCTGTTTCTGACCTTGCCGCTGTCGCGGGAGATGCCCCTGGTGGGCGGCCTGATGATGGACATGCCCTCCGAGCCCTTCATGCTGGCGCTCACGGCCTGCGTGCCGCTGGTGCTGCTGCTGGGGCGCGGCAGCCTGGCGCAGCTGCCCCGGCGCGAGTGGCAGCACCCGCTGCTGGTGCTGCCGGTGCTGCTGCTGCTGTGGTCGGCCGTCGACATCGGGTTTTCGGTCGATAAGGTCAAGTCTTTTAAATACTGCCTGGCCAAGGTGTGGTACCTCACGCCATTCGTGCTGGGCACGCTGCTGCTGGTGCGCCGCCCGGCCGACTTCTGGCGGGTGGCGGGGTGCTACGTGGCGGGCACGGCGGCCGTGCTGCTGCTGTGGGTGCTGCCACGCCACTACCATCATGGCTTTGATTTTGAGCACGTAAACAAGGCGGCGCTACCGTATTTCGCCAATCACGTTATCTACGCTACCGTGCTGGCGCTGCTGCTGCCGCTGGCGCTGGGCGTGGCCGCGCACGCCGCCCGGCGCTGGCAGCGCTACCTGTGGTGGGGCGCGGCGGGGGTGCTGTTTTTTGGGTTGCTCACGTCCTACACCCGCGCCTCGCTGCTGTCGCTGCCGCTGGCCGGGCTCTACTATCTGGTCATGCGCTGGCGCCTCACGCGCCTGGTGCTGGCGGGGGCGGCGCTGGCCGCACTGGGCGCGGCGGCCTACTTCGTGAGCGGCGATAATTTCATGCGCTTCGCGCCCGACTACGAGAAGACCGTGTGGCACGGCGGCAACTTCGAGGCCCACCTGGCCTCGACCTACAAGCTCCAGGATGTATCGGGCATGGAGCGCGTGTACCGCTGGGTGGCCGCCGCCCGCATGATAGCCGACAAGCCCGTCACGGGCAGCGGCCCCTCCACCTTCTACCCCGAATACAAGCGCTATACGGTGTCGGGCTTCCGCACCTACGTCAGCAACAACCGCGAGCACTCGACCACCCACAACTACTTCTTGCTGACGCTGGCCGAGCAGGGCGTGCCGGGCTTCGTGCTTCTTTGCGTGCTGGTGGGCACGCTGCTGCTCACCGCCGAGCGCCTCTACCACCGCAGCCTGCCCTACCCCGCCGTACACCGCGTGGTGCTGGCGGCCACCCTATCGCTGGTAGTCATCATCTTCCACTTGTTTCTCAATGAGTTGGTCGAAGTCGATAAAATCGGCTCGATGCTCTTCGTGCTGCTGGCCGTGCTGGTGCGCGCCGGCACGTGGGTAGAGGACGAGCAGGTGAGTGGATAATACGGTCATGCTGAGCGAAGCGCAGCGGAGTCGAAGCATCTCTATCACTTCGTTGTAGGCGTCAAAGGTTAGTAATGAGGTAGAGATGCTTCGACTCCGCTGCGCTTCACTCAGCATGACAACGTCACCCACTTACTTCACCCGCAAGCTCAGCAGCGTAATGTCGTCGGCGAACTTTGAGCCGTGGGTGTTGAAGCGGCGAATGTCGCGCAGCAGTTCCTGGTGCAGGCGCGTGAGGGGCAGGTAGCAGTTGCGCTGGAGCAGGTCGAGCACGCCTTCCTCACCGTATTCATTCTGCTGAGCATCAAATACTTCGGTGAGGCCGTCAGTGTAAGCAAATAGCAGCGAGTGGTGCGGCACCCGCACCAGGCCCACTTTCAGCGCGGGCAGCTCGGGCATGATGCCCAGCATAAAAGTCCCTTCGTGCAGGCGTTGCACCGGGCCGCAGTCGGGCAGTAGCAGCGGGTCGTTGTGGCCGGCGTTTACATACTCCAGCACCTGCGTGGCGGGGTTGTAGAGTCCCAGAAAAGCCGTGATGAACTTCTCGCCGCCCGCGTTGGTAAATAGCAGGTGATTGAGCTCGTGCACGATATTTTCGAGCGGAATATTCTGGCGCAGCAGCGTACGCAGGCCAGCCTGGAAGTTCGACATCAGCAGCGAGGCCGGCACGCCCTTGCCGCTCACGTCGGCCACGCACACGAGCAGGCGGCCGTCGGCCAGCGGCACCACGTCGTAGTAGTCGCCGCCTATCTCGGTGTGGGGCAGGTAGGTAGCCTGCACGGCGTAGGTGGCATTGTTGGGCAGGCGCTGCGGAAACAAGAGCTGCTGCACCTGCTGGGCAATCTCGATTTCGCGGCGCACGGCGGCCTCGGCCATCATCGAGGCTTCGCGCTGGCGGGCCAGGCGGCGGTTGGCCACGGCCCCGAGCAGGATGTTGCTCAGCGTTTCGAGAAAGCCCAGGGCCTCGCTGATTTCGTAGCCCGCCTGGGCCGTGCCGATGAAGACATACGCCTGCACTGTTTCGCGCTGGCGCACGGGCAGCAGCAGCTCAAAATCCTGCCAGTCGGCCGACAGCCGCAGCTCCTCTACCGCGCACGGCTCGGTCTGGCAGGGCTCGGGCAGGCCGGCGGGCGCAAACAGCGAGCCCAGCCGCAGCCCCGAGCCGAAGCCTACCTTGAGCCGGAACTGCTTCTCCTCCAGCACGTACAGCGCCAGCTGGCGCACGCCCAGCTGCCCGATGAGGGTAAACTGGTACATCTTGTAGAGGTCGGCCTCGTTGGCGTCCTGCGTAATGGCCTGCGTGATTTCCAGCAGCGCCTGTAGCTCGCGCTCCTTAAAGAAGAGCCGCTTTTCGAGAGTGGCTAGGGCAGCGGTTTGCGGCATAGAAAGGAGGGGCGGGACGGGATGCGGACGACTAAAAAGGCACTCAGCGAAAGTTTTGCGAGCTAAGCTACGGGTTGGCAGTTGGCTACTAACTGCTTTTTTTAGTAAAAAATAAGTAATCGCCGGGCAAGCGCCGCGCTTTGCTTTTTTACCAGCCGCTTAACCTACCCATTGGCAACAACATACAAAAGTATACCGCAAGCACCGGCCGGCCACTCAGCCCACCGGCGTTTTGGGGTCGAAGGCGTCGCGCAGGCCATTACCCAGCACGTTGAAGCTGAGCACCAGCAGACTGATGGCCAGCCCCGGCAGCAGCGTGAGCCACAGCCCGGCCTGGGTGCCGAGCAGGTCGTAGCCTTCCTTCACCATCAAGCCCCAGCTCGGGGCCGGCGGCTGCACGCCCAGCCCCAGAAAGCTCAGGCCGGCTTCGAGCAGAATAGCGGCGGCAAAATTACTGGTAGCCAGCACGATGAGCGGCCCGCGCAGGTTGGGCAAGAGGTGCGCGAAGATGAGCCGGCCCGTGGGCAGCCCCAGCACCCGCCCCGCCTCGATGAAGGTGGCCGAGCGCAGCCCTAGCACCTGCCCGCGCACCACCCGCGCCACGTCGACCCACATGGTGAGGCCCACGGCTACGAAGCTGACCCACACGCCCTTGCTATCCAGGGCCAGCGAAATGGCAATCACCAGCATGATGCCTGGGATACTCCACACCACGGTCATCAAACCCAGCAGCACGCTATCAAGCCAGCCGCCAAAGTAGCCGGCCAGCGCGCCCACTAGCACGCCCAGCGCCAGCGAAATGAGCACTGCCACCAGCCCGATACCCAGCGAGATGCGCGTACCCAGCAGCAGGCGGCTCAGCTCATCGCGCCCAGCCTTATCGGTGCCCAGCCAGTAGCGGCGGGTAATTAGTAGTTGCTGGTTGCTGGCCTCTGACTTCTGGTTGCCGGCCACCTCGTCTTTGAGTTGCGGGGGCCGGCCGTGCAGCCACACTTGCAGGATGTTGCCGGGGGCTGGCGCGTTGGGGTCGGGCACCTGCCGGATGGCGGCCACGAAGCCTGGCGGTTGCTTTTGCAGCTGCACCAGGCCGTTGTTGGCGTCGGGCGAGGGGTCGGGCAAAATCCAGTAGCCCAGCAGCGCCACCAGCGCGCACAGCCCAATGAAGACCAGCCCAGCCACAGCGGGGCGGTTGGCCCACAGGCGCTGGCGCACGTAGTAGCCCGGCGCGCGGGCCGGGGCGGGCGGCACCACCACGGCCGTATCGGGCGCGGCGGGCAGGGCGGCGGGCGCAGCTGCCAAGGGGCTAGCGGGTGTTGTGTTGCAGCAAGCCCTCCTTCGAGGCCAGGTAGCTGGCATCCTGGCTTAGCGCGCCGAATGAAGTAGGCTCGTAGGCCAGCTCGGTATCGGGGTCGGGCCAGTAGTAGCGCACCAGGCCCTGCTCAAGCAGGCGGCCTAGCTGGGCCTGCAGCTCGGCGGCGGGCAGGTTGGTTTTTTCCAGCAAAACCCGGAAAGGGGTGACGAAATACAGCTCGTCGAGCAAGTCAAATTCGGCGTCGGTCATGGAAAGAAAAGCTAGGCGCAGGCCGGGCAAAGGTAGCGGCGGCCGGGCATCGGGGGGCCGGCTGCCCCTACAAGTATAGCCCGGCGGCGACACCTACCCCCGCCCGGAGGCCCGCGCGCAGAGTGGCACGGTCATGGCTTAGCAGGCGCGTCGGCCGAAAATACTCACCAGCTTTTATGCGAAAAAATCAACTTATTCCGGCTCTCGATTGGCTTATTCCCAGACGAAGACTAGCTCCTGACTAGGCAGCACTAAGCCTCTCATTTATTGGTCTTAAATTGCATCATGAAGTGTTTGTTGAGTTGTATCCTTTTCGTTGAAATTCTGCTCTTTCTACCCTGCTCCGCCGCCCAGCCCGTGGGCAGTATGCAGCACGCCGCCCACGGGCCCACGGCCGCGCTACTACTGCCGGTAGCGGCTCGCCCCGAAGCGCTTGCCTTTGCTGCCCCGGCGGCCCCACACAGCCCGCAGCGCGCCCAAGCGCCGGCCGCCCCGCGCCTGGCCCCGGCGGCCGAAGCCGAAACCACGCGCCTGGCTTCGGCCGCGCGCGCCGCCCACCGCCAGCTGCAAGCCGCCTACCAGCAGCAGCGCCAGGTGCTGCTGCAAACCCAAACGCGCCTACGCACCGCCGAGCAAAGCCGCGCCCAAGCCTGGCTGGCCGTGGCCGGGCTCGCGGCCGGGCTACTGCTCACGCTAGCCCTAAGCTGGTGGGCCCGCCGCCAGCTGCGCCAGCGCGCCGCGCGCGAGGCGCAGCTGCGCACGCGCCTCGCCACCGACCTGCAAGCCGAGGTAGGCACGCTGCTAACCCGCGTGAGCCAGCAGGCCGACCAGCTCAGCCAGCGGCAGCCCGCGCCCAACCCCGCCCTCGACCGCCTGCTGGGCAGCAGCCAGGCCGCCGCCCACACCGTGCGCGACCTGGCCTGGGGCATCGATGCGCAGGCCGACAACACCGTGGGCGCGCTGCTGGAGCGCATGCGCGGCCACCTCGCCCAAACTGCCGGCACCGCCGGGCTGCAAACCGAACTCCAGGCCGATGGCCTCTACAGCGCCCTGCGCCTGCCCGCCGAGCTACGCCAGTACCTCTACCTTATTTTCAAGGAAGCCGTGGCCAACGTGCTTCAGCACGCAGCCCGCCCCACCAAGATAGTCGTCACGCTTACCCATTACTCGGTAGCTAATGCCTTGATGCTCGGCATTGAAGACGATGGCCAGCCTACCCCGTCCCCGGCCCGCGACGGCACGGGCCTGCCCCTGATGCACGAGCGCGCCCGCGCCCTGCAAGGCCGCCTCGAAGTGGGCCGCCAGCCCCGGGGCGGCTTCCGGGTCTGGCTTCAGGTTCCTTTTTAAAGCCATGCAGCCAGCAATAATCTGGGGGCGGGTGGGCGGCGAAAAGCCGGCTGCCCGCCCCTCCATGCGTGGCCGGCCTCGCTTACCTCTCCGCTGCCAAATGCCGCGGTTTGGGTATCTATTCAACGCACCTGCCGGCCTTTCCAGCGGTAGCCTTGGGCGCGCCGCCCGGCCAGGCCCACGGCCAGTGCGTAGGGCGCGTACAGCAGCTGCAAGGGCAGCAGCCACGCCAGCCACCGCTGCCGCCGCAGCAGCCGCAGCGTGGGCGCTAGCAGCCAAGCATCGGCCCCGAGCTTGAGCGCCCAGCCGGCCGCCACCCAGGGCCAGAGCGCAGGCCACACCGCCGCCAGAATCAGGCTCACAAACAAACTAACGTTAGTACCCAGCACCAGCAGGGCCAGCTGGCGCGGGGCGGCCGTGCGGTAGTGCGGGTACTTGCTGGCCCAGCGCACCCGCTGCCGCAGCAGCGCCCGCAGCGTAGCTGGCGCGGGCGTATCTACCACGGCGCGGGCATCGGCCAGGTAGCGCACGCCGGCCGGGTAGCGCTGGTGAATTTTGTGCAGCAAAAACTCGTCGTCGCCGCTGGCCAGGCCGGCATTGTCGGCGTAGCCGCCCACCTCGCGGAAGGTGCTGCGCCGGAATGCCAGGTTGGCCCCATTGCACATGGTAGGGCGGCCGCGCGCGATGCACGCGCCGCCTACCCCCACCAGCCCGGCAAACTCCAGCCCCAGCAGCTCATCAAACCACGCCCCGCCCGGCGTGAGCCGCACCGGCCCGCTGATGAAGTGAAGCAGCGGGTGAGCGGGTGAGTGGAGAAGGTCGGCGTAGGCTTGCAGCCAGCCGGGGCCGGGGCGGCAGTCGGCATCGGTGCATACTACCCAAGGGGCGCGGGCCTGCGCTTCGGCGGCGGCCAGGGCCGCTTTTTTGCCGGTGGCACCGGGCGGCAGCGCCACGAGGCGCAGGGCAAGAGGCGTGGTTGCAGCGGCTCCGGCCACTAGCGCGGCCGTACCGTCGGCCGAATGGTCGTCGGCGATTAAGACTTCAAACAGGGGCGGGGGTAAGGTCTGCGCGCGTAGCGCTTGCAGTAGATGCGGCAACGCGGCAGCCTCGTCGCGGGCAGCGACGAGCACGGAGAAAAGCAGCGCAACGGAGTTTTGAGTTTTGAGTTCTGAGTTCTGGGGCAATCCTGCTTTTTTATCCTCATCATTCAAAACTCCTGCCTTAGCACCCAAACCGCCGCCGCCTGGCTCGCCCTCGCCACAGAAGTGGGGGCCGGGCGGTGAGGTCGGCGCGCCCCGCAGCCACGCCCACGTCGCTGCGTAGAGCGCGGGCACCGCCAGCAATAAAGCTCCGACCACGTGCATGCTAGCGCTCCTTCCTGGCTTCGCGCTGCACCCGCAGGCCGGGCAGCCACAGCAGCCCCAGCGCGCTGGGCAGCGCGATATTGATGACCCACAAGCTGAGGCTGGCGCTGAGCACTGGCAGCGCCGGCTGCCCCAGCAGGCCAAACAGGTGCGTGGCCGACAGCTCGCGCACGCCCACGTCGGCCAGGGCGTTGAGCGAGGGCACCAGCGACTTGAACAGGAAGGTGCCAGCCACCGCCGCCAGCCCCGGCCCCAGCGCCGCCCGCGTGCCGTAGGCGTGCAGCAGCAGCAAAAATTGCGCACAGAACACCGCGTAGCGCAGCCCCGAAATGCCCAGCACCGCGTGCAGCGCCCCCGCCGGGTAGGTGGGCATAATGGCCAGATACCGCCGAAACCGCCGCAGCGGCTTCACCAGAACCAGCAGCGCCAGCAGCAGCCGCGAGCGGTAAAGCGGCAGCAACGCCAGCGCCCCGCCCAGCCCAAACGCCAGCGCCACGCCCACTTGCGCGGCCGGGTAGCCCGCCAGGTAAAAAGTCCAGCTGAAATACAGCAGCCCCGCCCCGCCCGCCAGCACGGTAGCCACCAGCTGCGCGTAGCGCCCCAAAAACACGGCCCCCACGGCATCGAGCCGCCGCCGGGCGTGCAGTTCTAGGATGCGGGCGGCGTAGTCGCCCACCCGGTTGGGGGTGGCAAAGCCCAGCGTGAGGCCCACCAGCACGGCCCGCAGGCTGCGGCCGTAGCTGTGGCGCGGTTCGAGGTGCCAGGCCAAGCGCTGCCACTTCCAGGCTTCGAGGCCCCAGTTGAGGGGTACCAGCGCCAGGGCGGCCAGCACCGGGCCCCTACCCTGCCCGCTGAGGGTAGCCGCTACCAGCCGCCGCCAGGCCGCCGCCGTGTCGGGCGCGGCAAATACGGAATGGTACAGCAGCCCCAGCGTCAGCAGGGTAATGCCAATTTTGGCCAGCGTCACCCACCCTTTGCCGCCGCCGGGGGGCCGGCGCGGGCCTTCAGGGGCGTAACTTTGGGAGAGATGCCCGTTTCCCACCCCCTCCCGCCCGCTCCCCGCCAGCGCCTGCCCCCGGCCGAAAAGGTCATTATGGGCGTAGACCCCGGCACTCAGATTATGGGCTACGCCGTCATTGAGGTGCGTGGGCAGCAGGTGCGGGTGCTGCAATACGACGTTATCAATATGAAGGCGCTGGGCTCGAACCATGCCGTAAAGCTAAAACGGATTTTTACGCGCATGCTGGAGCTCATCGAGGAGTTTTTGCCCGACGAGCTGGCTATCGAGGCCCCGTTCTACGGCGTCAACGTGCAGAGTATGCTCAAGCTGGGCCGGGCGCAGGGCGTGGCCATCGCGGCGTGCCTCTCGCGCGATATTCCCTACGTCGAGTACGCCCCCACCAAGGTCAAGCAGGCCGTCACGGGCTCGGGCTCGGCCGATAAGGAGCAGGTAGCCCGCATGCTGCGCCAAACGCTGGAGCTGCCGCCCATCGAGGAAGCGCCCAAATTCCTGGATGCGACCGATGCGCTGGCCGTGGCCTTGTGCCACCACTACCAGCAGGGCAACAACGTGAAGGCCGGGGCCAAAAGCTGGGGTAAATTTCTGGAGGACAACCCCGGCCGTGCCCTCGGCACCACTGCCCCGGCCAAAAAAGCCGCCCGCCCCAAGCCCGCATAGCCGGGCCAATAGGCGCGCTTTTTGGCCGGGCGCGGCGGGCGGGGCTATTCGCTACGTCCACGGGCCCGTTCGGCCAGTAAAGCGGCAGGTTGAAACAGTTTATCCTCGGCCCGCTGAGCCGCCCGCTACTTTTGTTACCCTTAAGTTATCAATACCTCCCGCCACTGGTTTCCAGGCCGCGCAAGCATCTGGCGTTATTGTAGTTATCCGACTTTATTCTTTGCGCCCACCGCCCATGCAGCTAGCTCGTTCTGCGTGCAGGCCAGCTGCGTGGGCCTTGGTGGCCGCTGCTAGCCCAGCGCAGCCGGTACGTGCTGGGCGGGTAGCCCCGGCGAGCCAGCGCGCCGCCGCCCTAGCCTACAGCTTGGGGCGGCGGCGCGCTGCGTGCGTAGGCCACGCCGGGGCACTGGCCGCCACAACCCTGCCATTATTGGCTAAGTATCAAGCTAATTATTTTATTCCGCTATTCTTTCCAATGACTACCTCTTCTACCTCCGCTTTCTCACCTACCGAGCTCGCCGCTCCCGCAAACACGCCCAACCAAGCCGAACTGGCCGCCCTGCGCCAGCAGGTGGCCGAGCTACAACTGCTGGCCAGCCTGCCCGAAAACAACCCTAACCCCATCGTGCGTCTCAGTGCGCAGGGCGAGCTGTTTTACATCAACCCGGCCGCCCGCAAGCTGGGCGAGAGCCTGCGCCCCGCCGAGCGTGCCCTGGCCCGCGCGCAGCTGCACGCGGCGGCCCGCACCAGCCGCGACTTGCCCGAGGTGCGGGTGGGCGAGCGTTATTTCCAGGTGAGTACCCGCGTGGGCATCCCCCCGGATGGCAGCCTGACCTTTTTTATTGCCGAAACCACCGGCCGCGTGCTGGCCGAGCAGCTGCTGGCCGAGCAGCAGGAGTTTATCAACGAGATTCTGGCCACGATGCCCAACCTGGTGTTCGTGCGCGATGCCTCGGGCAACCTGGTGTTTGAAAACCAGGCTACTACCGACCTGCGCCGTCTCAGCGGCTACATGCACCCTACCGAGGCCCAGCCCGCTACCCCCACCCAGGAGCAGGAGCGTGCCAGCTACCACGCCAATGACGCGCACGTGCTGGCCACCGGCGAGCCCAGCGCGGTCGAAAGCTCGGTGACGCTGGCCTCTGGCGAGCAGCGCTGCTACTACACCGTGCGGCGGCTGCTCACCCGCACCGATGGCACCCGCCAGGTACTGTGCGTGAGCACCGACATCACGGCCCGCCTGCTGGCCGAGCGCCAGCTCACCCAGGCCAAGCAGGCGGCCGAGGCCGCCGTGCAGGCCCGCGAAAACTTCCTGGCCAACATGAGCCACGAGATGCGGACGCCCCTCAACGGCGTGCTGGGCATGACGGCCCACCTGGCCAAAACCGCGCTCGACGCCCGCCAGCAGGAGTTTGTGCGCACCATTCGGCACTCGGGCCAGCACCTGCTGGGCGTTATCAACGACGTGCTCGACATGGCTAAAATCACCTCCGGCAAGCTGGAGCTGGAGGAAAAGGCCTTCAACCTCTGCGACTCGATGGGCGAGGCGCTGCGCCCCTTCGTGGCGCAGGCCCAGGAAAAGGGCATTCACTTTGCGGGCACGCCGCTGCGCACTACCTGCGCCTATCCCTGGGTGCTGGGCGACTCGCTGCGTCTTAACCAGATTCTTATCAACCTGGTTTCCAACGCCATCAAGTTTACGGCGCCGGGTGGGCGGGTGGTCGTCATCGGCGAGCAACTGGCCGAAACTGATGCTACCCTCACGGTGCGCTTCAGCGTGCAGGACACGGGCATCGGCATCGAGCCCGACAAGCAGGAGCTCATCTTTGAGGGCTTCACCCAGGCCTATGCCGATACGGCCCGCGTATTCGGCGGTACGGGGCTGGGACTCAGCATCTCGCGGGCGCTGGTCGAGCAGCTCGGGGGTACGCTCACGCTGTGCAGCGAGGCGGGCCAAGGCAGCACGTTTGCCTTCACCCTGACCCTACCCAAGGCCCCGGCGCCGGTGGTAGCCGCCCCCCTCGATGCCTACGACACCGGGGCGCTGCGGGGCCGCCGCGTGCTGGTAGTGGAAGACAACGAGATAAACCGCACCGTGGCTCGGCTGCTGCTCGAAGGCTGGGGCGTGGAGGTCGATGAGGCCGAGGACGGCGCGGCCGGCGTGGCCCGCGTGCGCTACGAAGCTCCCTACGACGCCGTGCTGATGGACATTCAGATGCCCGGCCTCAACGGCCTCGACGCTACGGCGGCCGTACGGGCGCTGGCCGACCCGCTGCGGGCGCACACGCCCATCATCGCCCTCACGGCCAATGCGTTTCATTCGGACCGCGACCGCTACCTGGCCGCCGGCATGGATGCCTGCCTAGCCAAGCCTTTCGAAGAAGAGGCCGTGTACCAGACGCTGGTGGGCCTGCTGCTGCCCGCCGCCCCGGCCTACGACCTTACCAAGCTGCGCACCCTGGCGCGGGGCCGCGAGGAGTTCGTAGTCAAGATTATCCGCTCCTTCCTCCAGAACATGCCCGGTAGCCTCGCCGAGCTGGCCCGCCTCGCCGCCGCCGGCCAGTGGGAAGCCGCCGCCAAAACCGTGCACCACATCAAGCCCAGCCTGGAGTCGCTGGGCATTCAAGAGGTAGCCGAGGCCGTGCAACTGCTCGAAAAGGCCGAGTCTACTACCCGCGCGCAGCTACCCGCCGCCGCCGCGCAGCTCACCGCGCAGGTGCAGCGGGCGCTGCATTCGCTACCCAAAGAGCTGGAGGAGAGTTAAGAGTTGAACAAAAACGCCTGTCATTGCGAGGAGGAACGACGAAGCAATCGCACCAAAATGAGCCGCGCGGGTTCTATCCGGGTGCGATTGCTTCGCTGCGCTCGCAATAACAGGCGTTTCTGTTCAACTCTCAACTCTACAAGCTGCGGAGGTTTTTCAAAAACTCCTCCTGGTACGACTTGCCCACCGGCACCTCGTAGGGGCCGAGCTTGAGCATGTAGTCTTCCACGGCCTCGATGCGCTGCATGTTCACGATGTAGGAGCGGTGCACGCGCAGAAAGTGGTCGAAGGGCAGGCGCTCGGCCAGGCTTTTGAGGGTGAGGTACACGATGTGTTTTTGGGTGGCCGTCACGAGCACCGAGTAGGTCGAGAGCGCCTCGATATAGAGCACGTCGTTGAAATCGACCCGGATGGTGCGGGTACCGACTTTCACGAACAGGTCCGTCTTGGCGTCGGCCTTGGCTTTGGCCGGGGCGGGCGCGGGTGTGCTGGCGGCTGGGGCGGGGCGCGCGGCCAGCACCCGCGCCACGGCCTGGCTAAACCGTGAGAACTCAACCGGCTTCACCAGATAGTCAACAGCTTGCAGCTCGAAGGCGGCCACCGCGAAGCTGCGGTGCGTAGTCACGAGCACCACGGCGGGCGCGGGCGCGGGTAGCAGCTTCACCAGTTCGAGGCCGTTGAGGTTGGGCATCTCCACGTCGAGTAGCAGCAAATCGCACTGCCCGCCCTGCCGGAAAAAGTGCAGCGCCTCGACCCCGCCCGGCAGCGAGGCTACCAGCGTAAGCTCGGGCGTGAGGTCGACCAGGTGCTCCAGGGTGAGGCGGTTTATTTCGTTATCGTCGACAATGACACAGGTTAACGTGGACGTATCGGGCATAAAATAAAATAGGATTGGCGACGGCCGCCCCGCTCGCGCAGGGCCGGCTACCGGGGCAGGTAATAAGGTTGAAACGCTAAAAATAACGCTTAGCTCCCCCTTTCTGTGCAAACGGGCGGCGGGCGCGGCCCACCGCCCGCCCAAGCTGGCTTTCGGCGCGCCGAAGCCGCCTAACCGCTGGCTTACACCACTATCTCACCGCGCAGGAAGGTAACGGCGTAGCCGCCGATGTCGACGCGGCTGCCGCGCAAGCGGCACCAAAGCTCGCCGCCCCGCGCCGACTCCTGCCGGGCAAACAACTCGGTCTTGCCCAGCTTTTCGGCCCAGAATGGGATGAGCGTGCTGTGCGCCGAGCCCGTAACGGGGTCTTCGGGCACGCCCACCTCGGGGGCAAAAAAGCGCGACACAAAATCGACGCCCGCGCCGCCCGGCGCGGTAGCTATCAGGCCGATATAGCCCAGCTCGGCCAACGCCACGAAGTCGGGGCGCAAGGCCAGCACTTCATCGGCACTAGCAAACTCGACTACTAAATCGCGTGAGGCGAGCGCGGCCAGCGGGGCCGCCGCCCCCGGCCCCAGCGACGGCAGCAGCGCCGCCGGGTACTGCGCCACGGCCAGCGGCTGCGGCGGCCGGCTCGGAAAATCGAGCACTAGGCGGCCGTCGGCCTCGCGGCACACGCGCAACGGACCGCTCTGGCTTTGGAAAACTATTTCGGGCTTGGTGAAGCCGCGCTCGGTGTATAGCACGTGGGCGGTGGCCAGCGTGGCGTGGCCGCAGAGGTCGATTTCGAACGTGGGCGTAAACCAGCGCAGGTGAAAATCGGCTTCGTCTGCTTCGGGCAAAGGCACGAAAAAGGCCGTTTCGGCCAGGTTGTTCTCAGCCGCTATCTGCTGCATGGTTTCGGCGGGCAGCCACGCGGGCAGGGGGCACACAGCGGCGGGGTTGCCGGCAAACGGGCGGCGCGCAAAGGCATCGACCTGGTAAATGGGAATGGGCATGACAGGAAAAGCCGTTGGGACTGGTGCGGCAAAAGTATAATTGCCAGCAGGTAGTGTACTGATGAGCGGGCGCACTGGGCGGCGAGCGGAAGGCTAGCCGCCCACCGGCCGCCCCGAATACAAAAGGCCCTGCTGATACCTCAGCAGGGCCTTTTGTGCAAAAGAGTAGCTCGCTACACGAGCGATACTTTCACGGCGGCGGGGCCTTTTTTGCCCTGGGCTACTTCAAACTGCACTTTGTCGTTCTCACGGATTTCGTCGATGAGGTCGGTCACGTGGACGAAAACGTCCTGGCCGTTTTCGTCGAGTTTGATGAAGCCGAAGCCTTTGGTTTCGTTGAAGAATTTTACGGTTCCGGTCTGCATGATGCTAGGGAATGAATGTGATAAAGCAAGCAGCAGCGAACCTAATAGTACCAGTCTGGCAGAGCCAGCTGGCGGTACTGACACGAGGCGATTTGCCTTTAATGCCGGAAAGGTACAGCCTTTCTTGTAATTCTCCGCCCCGCGCCGCTGCCTGCCGTTACTTTGCGGGGCCCATTGCCGGGCGTTCCTCCCTTATGCCTACCCCCTTAGAACCCTGGAAAACCCTGCGCTCGGAATTGGTTTTCAACCATAAATGGTACCAGTTGCGGCGCGACCACGTGGCGCTGCCCGGCGGCCAGGTGCTAGATGACTATTTCGTGAGTGTGCGGCCCGACGTCGTGCTTACCTTCCCACTTACCACTGATAACCAAGTAGTTTTTGTACGCCAGTACAAGCACGCGGCCGGCCAGATACTGCTGGAGCTACCCGGTGGCGTGGTCGATGAAGGTGAAACCTCGCAGCTGGTCGCCGCCCGCCGCGAGCTGCGCGAAGAAACCGGCTATGACTCGGAGCAAGTAGAATTGCTGGCTGAGGTATTTGACAATCCGACTAAAGACTCGAACAGTATTTCTTATTTTCTGGCCCGCAACGTGCGCCTCGTAGCCGAGCAGGACTTGGACGAAACCGAAAATATCGAAGTGGTGCTGGTGCCGCTGGCCGAGGTAGCGAGCTACATCGAGCGGGGCGAAATCCGGGTGGCGGGCTCGGTGGCGCTGTGTTTGCTGGCCCTGCGGCGGCTGGGTATGTAGCGTAAGCTAAAGCTTACGCTACACCGAATGCGCGCTAAAGCTTAACGGCACGCTACCAACCTTTCGCGGCCGGGGCGGGTACACGCTGCGTATTTCTCCGCGTATTATGCAAGAAGAACTGGCGCGCATTCTCGACCGCTTCCCCGATATTTTCGTCATTCTGGGCGTGCCGCTGGCGGGCCTGGCGCTGGGCCTGCTGCTGAAATGGCTACTATTTGCCGGGCTGCGGGCCTACGACCGGCGCGAAGACTCGCCGCTGGCGCGCTCGGTGTGTGAGCACCTGAGCGCCACGAGCACGTTTTTCTTCCCGGTGCTGATGCTCTCGCTGCTGCTGCCGCTGGTGCCGCTGCCGCCCAAGCCGTTTGAGGTACTGCGGCGGTTTGTCGAGTTTTTACTGATTTTGTCGTTCGCCTGGGGCCTTATCAAAACCCTGGACGTGTCGCAGGACTTGTTGCAACGCTTCTACCAGGTCGAGAGCGGCGACAACCTGCGCGTGCGCAAGCTTTTCACGCAGCTTCAGTTTATCAAGAAGGTAGCGGTGGGCATTATCGGCTTCATCGCGGTGGGGCTGGTGCTGATGAGCTTCGAAACGGTGCGCCGCCTGGGCACGGGCCTGCTCACGTCGGCCGGCATTGCCAGCGTCATTGTGGGCTTTGCGGCGCAACGCTCCATCGGTAACCTGCTGGCGGGCTTCCAGATAGCCTTCACCCAGCCCATCCGGCTCGATGATGTGCTGGTAGTAGAAGGCGAGTGGGGCCGCGTCGAGGAAATCACGTTTACCTACGTGGTGCTCAACATTTGGGACGAGCGCCGGCTGGTACTACCGCTCAACTACTTCATTGAGAAGCCCTTCCAGAACTGGACGCGCAACAGCTCCCAGCTCACGGGGGCCGTTTTTCTGCACGTCGATTACACGGTGCCCGTTGAGGCGCTGCGCGCCGAGCTGCGCCGCATCCTGGAAGCCCACCCGCTCTGGGACCAGCGCGCCTGCGTGCTGCAAGTAACTGACGCCAAAGAAACTACCATGGAGCTGCGCGCCCTGGTGAGCGCCGACAATGCCAGCGACCTCTGGGCGCTGCGCTGCGCCACTCGCGAGCAGTTGGTGGCGCATTTGCAGCGGCACTACCCCGAAAGCCTGCCCCGCACGCGGGTAGTGATGCAGGCCGAAACCAAGCCATTTGCAACGGCTGGCATTGCGAGCATTTCTCACCAGCCTGGCAACTCTATCGGATGACCAAGCTGCGCGAGTAGCTTACGCAGTGCCCGATAAACCGCAACATCGGCTTCCACTACCATCCCATTACTCGCTTCCATGTACAGACATTCAAAGCAGATATTGAGAGCCTGCACCAGCTGCCCGTGCTCATCGTAGAAAACCAGCGCATCGCGAAAAACCGGCATACACATAGCATACATCACCTTTTGTGCGCTGAAACACGCCCCCTAGCTGCCTAGCAACTTCTGAATCCTGCCCGACCACTACTATTTGGGCGGCAGTATTATCAAACGTGCCTTGCGCATTCAGTATGCGCCGCCGATAGGCTCCCAGCTCGGCTTCGGCTCGTACTTCCCGCAACTGCCGCCTCAGCTTAAACTGCCGCAGGTAATCAGTCGGCGGTGTTGCCGCCAATTCGGCAAGCACCTGGTCAGCAGCAGCCTGTAAAGCGGCCAGCTTTGGTCCACGGTTGAACGAGTAGGTGATGAGGTGGTGAAACGACTGCTGTTTCCAGAAATCAGCGATTGTAATCATAGTTGCTACAGTAGTTTAACGCCATAAGCTCTTGGCGCGTAAAGTACGGCCGTTTATAATCCATTTAGCTTTTACGATATGCCCACCGACTACCAACCCGTGGCCTGCGACTTCTACGACGTGCTCGAAGCCGCCGCCACCCGCCGCCAGCAAATTTACCTACAGTACTTCAGCGACTTGCGCGAGCTGCGCCAGGGGCCGACGACCATCCGCACGTTCGTAACGCACGAGCACGCCGAATACGCCGTGCTGGCCTCGGGCGAGGAGGTGCGCCTCGACCGCATCATCCGGCTCGATGACACGCCCGCGCCGGCCTTTGCCGACTACCCCGACTACCGCTGCGGCTGCTAGCCCGCCGGGGCTACGACTTCACGGTGCAGCCGCGCGCTACCAGCGGCGTGCCCAGCAGCCAGGCCCGAATAAGGGTAGGGTCGTCGGAAACCTTGCCCACCACCCGCGCCTGCGAATCGAGGGCAGCGCTGGCATCGGCCGCCTCGCGCACCACGCCGCCCGCGCCGGTGTACGAGGAATGCACCATTTGCACGGCCCCGCCCTCGCGGACTCGCAGAAAACCCACGTGGTAGTCGAGCCCCAGCACGTAGAGGCCCGGCCCAAGCTGGCGCATCTGCTGCACAAAATCGGCCTGGCTCATGCCGCGGTAGCGGTGCATGTGCGCCTCGGTGGTGAGGTTGCGGATGATGACGGTGGCCGCCTGCTTGGCCAGCAGCGTGCGCGGCAGGCGCAGGCCGGCATCGTGCAGGGCGGTGGTCACGAAGTAGCCGCAGGCAATGCTGCCCTGGCGCGGCTCCCAGCTGTGGCCGTAGAAACTCCAGGGCGTGCTTTCCCAAGCCGGAAACACGGTGCTGTCGAGGGCCGTGAGCCACAGGTCGCGGGCCTCGGCCAGGCAGGTGGCGCGGCCGGCCGGGGTAGTAGCGCGCCGGTAGCGGGCGGCCAGCGCGGTGCGCCGCAGCTCGAAGCGGTGCAGCGTAGCCCGGTAGGCCACGGCTGAGTAGTCGGAGGATGGCTGCGCGTGGCAGGCGCTGCCCAGCAGCAGCGCGCTGCAGGTGAGAAATTTCATGAAGATGGCGTATGGCCTAGCCAACGCTGGCGACGGGCCGGGTATTGCCTGGTAGTGGCTAGGCTGGGCCGGCAAGCTTGCTCATTGGGTATTATTGAATAGCTATAGTCGATTGATAACTGCCCGCAGGCTACTACTTTCGGGGCGTTTTGTCGCTGGCTTCTCATTTTGCCTTTCTTTTGCATGAAGTTTCTTCGCCCCTCCCTCGCCGCCCTGCTGGCGACTGGCTTACTGGTAGCCTTTCGGCCGGCCCCGCCCGGCGAGGGCGACGTGCTCACGCGCATTGCGCAGCAGGTAGCGGCCTACTACGCCGCTACCCAGCCCGAGAAAGCCTATCTGCACCTCGACAAGGCGGTGTACGGCACCGGCGAAACCATCTGGTTTAGTGCCTACGTGGTGGATGCTCAGCGGCACCAGCCCGACTCGCTGAGCCAGGTGCTGCACGTGGAGTTGCTGTCGCCCCAGCGCCAGGTGCTGGCCCGGCGCACGCTGGCGCTACGCGGGGGCTTCGGCCACGGCGACGTGGCCCTGCCCGACACGCTGCCGGCCGGCACCTACCTGCTGCGCGCCTACACCAACTGGATGCGCAACGCGGGCGCGACGTTCCTTTACAGCCGCCGCCTGCAAGTGTGGCCCGCCTCGCCGCTCGGCGCGCCCGACGACAAAGGCGGGCCGGCCGGGGCCGCCCCGGCCACCACCGCGCCGCCCGTGGCCGCGGCCGCGCCCGACGTGCAGTTTCTGCCCGAGGGCGGGGCGCTGGTCGAGACGCTGCCCGCCGTGGTGGCTTGCAAGGCCACCGACGCAAGCGGCCGGGGCCTCGACGTGAGCGGCGACGTGCTCGATGCTCAAAATCAAGTAGTAGTCAGCTTCAATACGACGCATCTGGGCATGGGGCGCTTCAGCCTGGTGCCGGCCGCCGGGCAGCGCTACCACGCCCGCGTGAAGCTGCCCGGTGGCCGCCTGGCCGACTACCCCCTGCCGGCCGCCCAGCTCACCGGCTACACGCTGCACGTGGCCGGCTCCGAGCAGCTGTACGTGGCCGAAGTACGCTACCACGGCCCGGCCGGCGCCCCCGCGCCCGGCCCCGTGCAGCTACTGGCCGAGGTGCGCGGCTTTTTGCTGCGCCCGGCGGCGCAGCCCATCGGCGAGGGCACGCCCGCCTACTGGCGCATTCCGAAAGACAAGCTGCCGGCTGGCATTCTGCACCTGACTGCGTTTGATGCCCTGGGCGCGCCGCAGGCCGAGCGCCTGGCTTTTGTGGCGCCCAGCGCGGCGGGCCCACGCGTGGCGCTGGTGCCCGACCAGGCCAGCTACCCGCCGCACAGCCCGGTGCAGCTGACTGTGCGCGTGCGCGATGCCGCAGGCCAGCCGGTGGCGGCCCGCCTCTCGGTGGCCATCACCGAAGACGGGGTGGCCAGCCTCGACCCCGAGGCCGAAACCATCGCTTCCAATCTGCTGCTGACCTCCGACCTGGCCGGCTACGTCGAAAACCCCGGCTACTACTTTCGCCAGCCCTCGGCCGCTACGGCCCTGGCCCTCGACAACCTGCTGCTGACCCAGGGCTGGCGGCGCTTTGTGTGGAAAGATGTGCTGGCGGGCCAGCTGCCGGCCGTGGCTTTCCGGCCTGAGCAATCCATTGAGCTGCACGGGCAGGTGGTGAGCGAGCGCAGCTACCGCCCCGTGCCCAACAGCCAGCTCGTGGCCTCGGTGGGCCAGCCCACGCCGCAGTTTTTTTCGGGCAGCACCGGGGCCGACGGTCGATTCCAGTTTCTAGGCTTCAGCCCCACCGACACCACTATTCTTACCCTGCAAGCCCGGCGCAAGGCCGGCGAAACCAACGTGCTCATTCGCCCCGACCAGGGCCCGCCCGCGACCGGCCTGCCGCTGCCCAGCCTGCCGCCCGTGGCCCCCGCCCCGGTGGCCGACTACCTCGGCCGCAGCCGCCAGCAACGCGTGGCCGAGCTACAGCTGCACCCCGACGAGTACCAGCGCAACGTCCGGCTCGGCACGGTGGCCATCACGGCCAAGCGCGTGGCCGTGCGCCCCGACGACCCGCGCCGCCTCTTCGGCACGGCCAATGCCACGGTGGTAGATTTTATCAATAACCCGCTATTCCAGACCGGTACGCCGGTTTTGCAGATGCTGGAGGGGCGGGTAGCAGGCCTCACTATATCGACTAGCCCGCTCCGCGCCACCATTCGCAACAGCGGCTCGCCGGTATTTATCCTCGATGGCGTGCAAAGCACCATCGAGCAGGTAGCCTACCTCCAATCGGCCGACGTGGAGGCGGTGGAGGTGTTTCGGGGCACCGAAGGCATGGCCTTCGGCAGCAATGGCGGGGCCATTGCCATCTACACCAAGCGCGGCGACGCCGGCTACCGGGGGCCGCTGCGGCCGCTGCCCAACATCCTGCGGGTGCAGGTGCCGGGCTACTACCGCGCCCGTCAGTTTTTCGTGCCGCGCTACGACCTCGCGCCCAGCACGCTACCCGACCCGCGCCGCACCACGCTCTACTGGAACCCCACCGTGCAAACCGACGCCAACGGCGAAGCGCGGCTGCGCTTTTTCACCGCCGACGCCAGCGGCAGCTTTCAGGCGGTGGCTGAGGGCCTTACCCCGGCCGGCCAGGTGGTGCAGGGCGAGAGCGCGGTGGTGGTGCGGGGGAGGTAGCTGGCATCTGTCATGCTGAACGCAGCGCAGTCGAAGCCTCTCTATCGCTTCGCTGCTAGGCGTCGGAAGTTAGTTCACCGACAGAGATGCTTCACTGCGCTCAGCATGACGGAATGAACTAAAAATCATTAAGCCTTCGTCGTAATCCCGTGCACGGCCAGCGTTTGGCCCAGCAGCCAGGCCCGCACCAGGTCGTCGTCAGCCGAAAGCTTGCCGACTACGCGATACTTCGAGCCCAGCGCGGGGCTGGAGTCGGCCGCCTCACGAATGACCTTAGCCGGGCTTATCCAGGAGGCGTGCACCATTTGCACCGCCCCACCCTCGCGCACCCGCAGAAAGGCCACGTGAAAATCGAGCCCCACCACGTAGAGGCCCGGCCCCAGCGCGCTCACGCGCCGCACAAAGTCGGCTTGGCTGATGCGCCGGTAGCGCGTGATATGCGCCTCGGTAGTCAGGTTTTTAATCAGCTTTTCGGAGCCCTGCTTGGCCAGCAGCGTGCGCTGCAAGCGCAAGCCCGTGTCAAAGAGCGCCGTAGTTACGAAGTAGCCGCAGGCCACGCTACCCTGCCGGGGCGCCCAGCTGCTGCCATAGAAGCTCCAGGCCGTGCCCTCCCAGGCTGGAAACACCGTCATATCCAGCGACTTTACCCACAGCTGCCGGGCTTTGTTGAGGACTACGGCGCGGGCGGCGGGCGTAGTGGCCTTGAGGTAGGTAGCGGCCAGCGCCGTGCGCTGCGCCGCGAGCTCGCGTAGCGAAGCCTTGTACACCGGCGCCGAGTAGGGCACCGGCTTTTGGGCGTAGCCGGGAGCGCTGACCAACAGCAGCAAAGAGAGCAGATACTTCATGGCAGGAGGGCGCTGGAAATAAAGCGAAACGCTCGCAGCACCCTGCAAATTACACTTTTTCCCCGGCATTGTTCAGGCGGGCCGCTACGTCCAGTACTGCACCGGGGCGTGCGGAAAGCGCCGCTGCCACTCGGCGTAGAACCACGCTTTCAGCTCCTTCATGGTAGGCACGTCGTACACGTATTTGAGGCCGCCGAACTTGTTGCGCTTCACGGCGCGGGTTTCCTCGCTAAGGTCGAGCGTGGTGTTGGGGTACCAGCCCAGCAGCACCTCCTTCGAGCCGGGCGTGAAGCGGTGCGTCACAAACTCCACCGTGAGGTCGCAGTCGAAGTCGAAGGCTGCTTGCAGGCGGTCCAGCAGTTCGCCGTAGTGCTGCCGCCAGTCGGGCAGCGGCATAATGGGGGCCAGCAGCACGCCCACCGGGTAGCCGCCGCCGCCCTGCGATACCGGCAGCGCCAGCTGCCGCAGCGCCCGGATGCGCGCCTCGATGCTGGCCGTGCCGCCCTCCAGCTGCCGGGCCAGCGACTCGGCATTGAGCGAGGCGCGGGCGCGGATGCGGCCATTATGCGGCTGGCCCAGCAGGCTTTCGATGTGGTCGTATTTGCTCACGAAGCGCAGGCACGCACCCTCGCGGCCCGCGAAGTAGCGCACGGCCTCGCCCAACGCGCCGGTGAGGTGCTCAATGCCCAGCACGTCGGTATAGCAGCTGGCCTCGAAGCTCACGGGGCGGTCGGCGCGCTCGTAGGCCTGGGTGTTTTGGAGCAGCGCGGGCAGGTTGGCAAAGGCGCGCACCACGGGCGGGCCGCTGAGGCTGCCGGCTAGGTAGCAGTACTGGCAGTGCGCGGGGCAGCCTTCGGCGAGGTTGAGCTGGTAGTCGGCCGAGGGCGGCGTGGGCTGGAGGCGCAGCGCGCCGGCGGGCGCTTTCACCACGGCCAGCGTGGTTTTGGCGGTGCGGTAGGTTGCGCGCTCATCTTCGCCGCGCAGGCCGGTGAGGCGGTTGCTTTTCAGCAGCTCAATGTCGAGGTCAAGCGCTTTAGCGCGGGCCAGTATCTGCTGGCCGTACTCCTCATCGAGCGCGTCAGGCGTGAAGAGCACGCGCTTGGGCAACCACAGCTTGGCACCGTGCGTGCGGGGCGCGGCGGCCTCGGCGGGAGCCAGGGAAACAGCGGGCGTGGGCGAATTGAGAACGGGCAAAAACAGGTCGGTTTGCATTGCTTGGTAAACGCCTGCTGCTGGAAAATGGGTCGTTTTCGGGTGGTTTAGGCGGCAATTAATAGCTCTTGTTATCAGTTATTTGCAAATAATTTTACTCGTCATGCTGAGCGCAGCGCAGCGCAGCCGAAGCATCTCTGCCGCACCGTTGAACGGCCTAGATAAAGCGACAGAGATGCTTCGGCTCCGCTCCGCTGCGCTCAGCATGACAGACGGTTTCTGACGCAGCTTTGCAAACTATAAGCACCTCCTATCCATGCCCTTCTCCCCCACCCCGACCGGCCCCGCGCCCACCACCCTGCGCCCCGTGGGCGGCCACGAGCGGCTGGTCTTTCTGAAGAATATCATCACCAACCCGCTCATCGAAGTAGGCGACTACACCTACTACGACGACTTCGAGGACGTGCATAATTTTGAGCGCAACGTGCTCTATCACTTCCCCTTCGTGGGCGACCGGCTGCGCATCGGGCGCTTCTGCCAGATAGCCTCGGGGGTAAAATTCATCATGAACGGCGGCAACCACCGCACCGATTTATTCACCACCTACCCCTTCCCGGTTTTTGGCCAGGGCTGGGAAACGGCCTTCGACCCCGCCACCTTCCCCAGCAAGGGCGATTTGGTAATAGAAAACGACGTGTGGCTGGGCCACGACGCCCTGCTGATGCCCGGCGTGCGCGTGGGCAGCGGGGCCATCGTGGCCACGCGCGCGGTGGTCACGCGCGACGTGCCGCCCTACGCCATCGTGGCCGGCAACCCCGCCACCGTGGTGCGGATGCGCTTCGACGAAGCCACCGTGGCCCGGCTGCTGGCCGTGGCCTGGTGGCACTGGGATGCCGCCAAGCTCACGCGGTACCAGCACGCCATCTGCGGCCTCGACCTCGACGCGCTCGAACGGGCGCAGTAGCCAGGTTTTGCGTATGTGAGCGGTATGGACCCAGCCCCGCTTATTCTGACCCTCACGCTCGACGCCGACAGCCAGGCGTTTTTCGACGCGCAGCGCCGCCGCTATTTTCCGGCCAAAATCAACTACCTCAGCGCCCATCTTACGCTGTTTCACGCGCTGCCGGGTGCCGAATACGCGGCCATCGTGGCCGACCTGGCAGCTGCGGCGGCTGCCCAACTGGAACTGTTGCCGCTCACGGTTACGGGCGTCAAGTTCATGGGCCGGGGTGTGATGTACACCCTCGACAACCCAGCGCTGCCCGCCCTGCATCGGCGCTTGCAGCGGCAGTGGCAGCCCTGGCTCACGCCGCAGGATGGGCAGGGGTTGCGCCCTCACATCACGGTGCAGAATAAGGTAGACCCGGCCGTGGCCCGCGCCCTGCACGAAGAGCTGGCGGCCAGCTTTCAGCCCTTCGAGGCACTGGGCACGGGACTGGCGCTGTGGGCTTACAAAGGCGGGCCGTGGGAGCTGCGCGAGCAGTTTGCTTTTGGGCCGGCGCAGGGTTGATGCAGTTGGCGAAAGCGCCTGTCCTTGCGAGCGCAGCGAAGCAATCGCACCCGAACGGAACCCCGGTGGCGCGGCTTGACAGGTGCGATTGCTTCGCTGCGCTTGCAAGGACAGCCGGCCTTTACTTAACTTCTTCCTGTCAATTAGTTATCTCACCAAAAACACTAGCAATAGCTCTGCATTCGATTGGGGAGCAGCCGGGTAGCCGGGCACTCGCTTCATCATTTTTAGGGTGAAGGCTTTTGTACCTTTCGGACTTGTTTGCGTAGGAAGCGACTTCCTACTAGCCTGAATTACCGTGAATCTGACTACTCCTATCTCTTCGGCCAAGCCGCTGGCGGCCGATGTCGTGCTCGTGGGCGCGGGCATTATGAGCGCCACGCTGGGCGTGCTGCTCAAGGAATTAGACCCCAAGCTGACCATCGCCATCTACGAGCGCCTCGACGCCGTGGCGGCCGAAAGCTCCGACGCCTGGAACAACGCCGGCACCGGCCACTCGGCTTTTTGCGAGCTCAACTACACGCCCGAGCTGCCCGATGGCTCGGTCGAAATCTCGAAGGCCGACAAGATTGCCGAGCAATTCGAGCTTAGCAAGCAGTTTTGGGCCAGCCTGGTGCAGGAAGGTCACCTGCCCGAGCCCGAGAACTTCATTCGCACCATTCCGCACATGAGCTTTGTGTGGGGCGCGGCCAACGTAGAGTACCTGCGCAAGCGCCACGAGGCGCTGGTGGCTTCGCCGCTGTTCAAGGGCATGGAATTCTCGACCGACCCGGCCCTGATTGAGGAGTGGATACCGCTGGTGATGGACGGCCGTGACCCCGCCCAGCCCGTGGCCGCCACGCGCATGGACATCGGCACCGATGTCAATTTTGGTGCGCTCACCCGCAGCTTGTTCGACTACCTGCGCCAGCAGCCGGGCGTCACGTTCGAGCTGGGCCAGGAAATCAAGGACTTGAGCCGCAAGGAGGACAGCACCTGGCAGGTAAAAATCAAGGATTTGGCCAGCGGCAACAGCCGTAAGATTCGCACGCGCTTCGTGTTTATCGGGGCGGGCGGCGGCTCGCTGCACTTGCTTGAGAAATCGGACATCCCGGAGGCCAACGGCTTCGGCGGCTTCCCGGTGAGTGGGCAGTGGCTCAAGTGCCTGAACCCCGAGGTAATCGCCCACCACGAGGCCAAGGTGTACGGCAAGGCCGCCGTGGGCTCGCCGCCCATGTCGGTGCCCCACCTCGACACGCGCCAGATAAATGGCCGCAAAGAGCTGCTCTTCGGCCCCTACGCCGGCTTCAGCACCAAGTTTTTGAAGCGCGGCTCCTACGCTGACCTATTCCGCTCAATTGAGCTCGGCAACATCCGGCCGCTGCTCTACGCCGGGGCGCGCAATATTCCGCTCACCAAGTACCTCATCGGGCAGGTGTTGCAGTCGCCCGAGCAGCGCATCGCGGCCCTGCGCGAGTACTACCCCGGCGCGCAGCCGCAAGACTGGCAGCTCGAAACGGCTGGCCAGCGGGTGCAGGTCATCAAGAAAGACAAGAAAAAAGGCGGCGTGCTGGAGTTTGGCACCGAAGTAGTGACGGCCGCCGATGGCTCCATCGCGGCGCTACTGGGCGCGTCGCCGGGCGCGAGCACGGCCGTGAGCATCATGCTCGACTTGGTGCAGCGCTGCTTTCCCGAGCAGGCGGCCTCGGAGGCGTGGCAGGCGGTGTTTCACCGGCTGGTGCCCTCGTTTGGGCAGCCGCTGGCCCAGAGCCCGAGCTTGTGCGCGTCCATCCGGGCGCATTCGGCCCAGGTGCTCAAGCTGGAAAGCGAGTAGTCCGCCGCTTATAGTTAGTTAGCTGGCAAGGGCCGGCCGCTGGTGCGGCCGGCCCTTGCTGTTTCGTGGCCGCCCGTGGCGGCTATTTTCGCGCTCATGCTTCCCTTTTCGCCCGTTACTCCCGCCACGCTGGCCGATGTTCCGGCCCTGGCCACGCTCATCAACCAGGCTTACCGGGGCGCGCCCGCCACCCCCGGCTGGACCACCGAAGCGCACCTACTCGACGGGCCGCGCATCGGCGAAAACCACTTGCGGGAAATGTTATTGCCGGCGAATGGCGAGCGCACGGCGCTGCTCAAATACGTGGCCGACAGCGTTATCATGGGCTGCGTATATTTAGAGATTAAAGGCGACGCCGTTTACCTAAGCACGCTGGCCGTAGCCCCGGCGGCGCAGGGCCACGGTGTGGGCCGGCAGCTGCTAGCCGCTGCCGAGGAGTATGCCCGCCAGCACGGCTGCACGCGCATTAAAATTTCGGTGCTATCAGCCCGGCCCGAGCTGGTGGCCTGGTACGAGCGCTACGGCTACCAGCGAACTGGCAAGAGCGAAGCTTTCCCGGAGAATACCGAGTTTGGCCGGCCTCGCCAGCCGTTGGTGCTGCTGGGGTTGGAGTTAAGAGTTAAGAGTTAAGAGTTAAGAGTTAAGAGTTAAGAGTTGAACGAAAACGTTTGCCATTGTGAGGAGGAACGATGAAGCAATCGCAACAAAACGAGCCGCACGGGCTCCGCTTGGGTGCAATTGCTTCGTCGTTCCTCCTCGCGATAACAGGCGCAACTCTTAACTCTTAACTCTTAACTCTTAACTCTTAACTCTTAACTCTTAACTCTTAACTCTTAACTCCACTACTCCAGCCCTTGTACCAGGGCCAGCAGCTCGGTCTGCATGGTTTGAGTGCGGTCGTGGGCGTACCAGGTGTGGATTTCGCGGGCGTACTCTTCGTGGGTTGCGCCTTCGGCTTTGAGCTTGTGCAGTAAGGTTTGGGCGGGGGCGGGGCGCGGGCCCCAGTGCGTAATTTCGAGTAGTGTGTCGGGGTTCACTACCAGCAGCTTGGGAATGGCTTTGCCGCCGCCGGTGAGGTAGTTCTGCATGAGCTCGGGGTGCTCGTCGCGCAGCACGTAGCGGGTGGTGAGGTGGCCCTGGCTGGCCTGCGCCACGGCCTCCATGATGGGCACGAGCTGGGCCGCGTCGCCGCACCAGCCCTCGGTGATGATGAGCCAGAGGTAGTGGCCTTGCAGGCCGGCAGCAGCGGCAGCCAGGGCGGGCTGCACCTGCACCGTTTTGTCGAGGCGCTCCATGCGCTTCACGTTCAGGTCGGTGTAGGCGGTCAGCTCCTCCGACTGCTCGGGGCCGGTGGTTTTGCCCTCGGCCAGCAGGTCGGTGATGAGCTGGCGGTAAGCCTGATAAGTATACGCGCCGGCCAGCGACTCGGCGGGCAGCACGGGGAGTTTGGGCGAAGCAGCCATGCGAAGAAAATAGAATAACGTTGGGCCTATAACCGCAAACGCCGGGTTTTGGATACGGCCGAGCGTCCCCGAGTAGCTTTGCCGGATGCTGAAACTTCTCGTTACCGCCGCCGCCCTGGCGCTGGGGTTGCTGGCCGGCTGCCACACCGCCTCCCCTACCACCTCCGCCGCGCCCCCGCTGGATGATGCGCCCGGTATGCCGCCGCCCGCCGCTGCCTCCGCGCCCACCGAAGCCGCCGCCCGCGCCGCCGTGGCCCGCCACATTCAGGCGCTGCCCAATGCCGCGCTGTTCGTGCCCGACTCGACCCGCGTGAACGACAACGACGCCACCTGGCAGGTGCTGGTGCCCCGCACCGACTGGGCGGGCCGCATGCCCAACCGCGCCCGCTTCGAGGTCGATAAGCAAACGGGCGAGGTCCACAGCGCGCCGGTGAAGTAGGGCGGCTACTTTTTGGGAGCCGGGGCGGGCGGGGCCGGCCGGGCAGCGTCGGGGACGCTGCCGGTGCCCTGGCTGCCGCCGCCGTTTTCGTCTAGTTTCAAGTCGTTGTTTTGCACGCCCTTGCGGCGGCGGGGCTCGGCCGTGAGCTTGCCCACGCGGTAGCTGAAGTACACCTTGAAGCTCGTGATGCGCTGCACGGTGGTAGTGCGCTGCTCCAGCAGCGGCCCCGTGGCCTCGCTGCGCACAGCGTTGCTGGGCGAAAAAAAGTTTTCGGCCCCCAAGCCCAGGCTACCCTTTTTCTGGGCAAAATCGTGCTTGAGGCTGAAGCTGTAGACCGCGAAATTGCTTTGCGCGCCTTGCAGCTGCACCTGCTGCCCCCGGTAGAAGCCGAACACCTGGAGATTCCAGTTTTTGGGCAGGGCGTAGCTGGCGTAGAGCCGGCCGCTTATTACCAGGCCCGCGTTGCGGGCCGCGTACAGCGGGTCGGCCACGTTGTTGCGCAGCGCCAGGTAGTAGGCATCGAGGCCCGCGCTGAGGCTGAATTTAGTGCCCACGTCGAGGCTGCCGAAGGCGCTGCCGCCGTAGGCGCTTTCCTGCCCGATGTTCTCGTAGGTGACGAGTACCGCGCCTGGGTAGGCCGCCGCGCCGAGCGGCCCGCGCACCGACTGAATAGAGCCGCTGGTACTGCGCGCAAACGCGCTAAAACTTAGATTGGCCTGCCCAAGCAAGGTGCTGTAGCCCAGCTCGTAGTTGCTGGTGTATTCGGGGCGCAACGCGGGGTTGCCCTCGGTTTGCAGCAGGGGGTTGGCGGCCTGGCGGTTGGGGTTGAGAAATTGCAGCGACGGGCGCTGGATGCGCCGGTTATAAGCCAGGCGCAGCGCGTTGCCGTTGGGCAGCTTGTAGAGCAGGCTCGCGCTGGGTGCCAGCAGGCCGTAGTCAGGGATTTCACTCACCGCGCCCCGGTCGTACTCGGCCGCGAGGGCAGTGTACTCGTAGCGCAGGCCGGGCTTGAACGTGAAATTGTGGGGCAGCGCCACGGTGTAGGCCAGGTAGCCCGCCGCCACGTTTTGGTAGTAGCGAAAGGTATTGTCGGCCTGGGTGGCGGCCAGCTGGCCGGTGTAGCGGTAGTCGCTACGCACGGTCCGCCGGATGTTTTTCGCGCCCACTTCCAGCAGCTGGTTTGGGCCGGTGGGCGTCTGGTAGTCGAGCTGGGCGGTCAGTTCCTCGTTCAGGCTGGGGTTGTCGTTGCCGGCCGGCCCGAGGGTGTTGGCGTCGCTGGCGGCGTAGGTATTATTGGTAAATTGATAGGTACGGTCGTTGCGGCTGTAGAGGGTCAGCACGCTCAGCTCGCGCTGGGGCCGCGCGTAGGTGCGCAGGTAGCTCAGGCTGGCATCGATAGTGCCCGAGTCGTCGGTGGTTTGCACGTTGCGCACCGAGGTGGCGGTGCTACCCGTGGCCAGCGCGGTGGTGCTGGTGGCCAGCGCATCCTGGTAAAAAGTGGCGTTGCGGGTGCCGTAGGTGAGCGAGGCGGCCAGCGAGTTGCGCGCGTTCAGGTCGTAGTCCCAGCCCAGGGTATAGCGGCCAAACAGCTGGTTTTGGCGCGTGTCGGCCGCCTGAGTGGTGCGGGTTTGCTGGCCGGTGGCGGGGCTGGTCGTGAGCTGGCCGCCGGCAAAGCTGCCCGGCGTGTTGTAGCCCGCCCGCCCAAAGCCGCCCAGCGCGAAGCCCATTTTGCCGGTGCGGTAGCCGCCGTTCAGGTTCAGCGTGGCCGAGCGGGTGCCGGCGCTGCCGTCGACACTCAACTGGCC
This sequence comes from uncultured Hymenobacter sp., assembly GCA_964277755.1. GTDB lineage: Bacteria > Bacteroidota > Bacteroidia > Cytophagales > Hymenobacteraceae > Hymenobacter. The sequence continues at coordinate 119,253 of CAXYJY010000006.1, read as the reverse complement.
GCCGCGCAGGGTATTGGTTTTGGTGATGATGTTGATGATGCCGGCCGAGCCTTCGGCATCGTACTTGGCCGAGGGCGCGGTGATAACTTCCACGGCCTTAATCTGGTCGGCGGGTAGCTGGCGCAGGCCGTCGGCAATGCTATTGGCCACGATGGTCGAGGGCTTGCCATTTATCAGCACCCGGATGTTCTGGCTGCCGCGCAAACTCAGGTTGCCGTCGAGGTCCACGCTCAGCAGCGGCACGCGCCGCAGCACGTCGGTGGCGTCGCCGCCGCGCGTGGTTTCGTCGAGCTCGGCGTTGTACACGGTGCGGTCTATCTTTTCCTCAATCAAGGGTTTGCGGGCCGTGATGGCGACCTCGCCCAGCTGCCGGGCGGCGGGCAGCAGCGCCAGCGCGCCCAGGCTTAGGGTGCTGTCCTCGGGCACCACCACGCCCGGCCGCAGTAGCTCCTGGTAGCCTACCAGGCTGATGCGCAGCGTGTACGCACCCGCCGCCAGGCCGGGCAGCACAAACCGCCCATCGGCCCCGCACACACTGCCGCCCGCCACCGTGCCTGCTGCCGACAGCACCGCCACCGAGGCGTAGCCGAGGACCGCGCCGGTGCTACCATCCACCACGGTGCCCGTGAGCTGGGCGGCCGCGCGCGGCGCAGATTGGCCTAAAGCCGGGGCCGCTGCGCTTGTAGCTATCAGCAAACCCATGAGCGTAGTGCGTGGGGGCATAAGAAGTTGATTGGTTTTGGCAAAGGCGCGGGCTGCGGCCCCGGGGTTGTTTCGAGGGCGCTTATTTCTACCGTCCAGCCAATTTTATTTTTTGCCGCCGCGCAGCCGCCCGCTGGCCAAACGGCGTACTAGGGCATTCCTCTTTTCTTATTTCTACCTCATGGCCAACCAACCCAAACCCGCCTGGTACGGCGTCGCCGCCGTCGCCATCGGCACCGGCATTTTCTTTCTGGCAGCCAATAAAGGCCGGCTTTTCAAGAAAGGCAAAGCCAGCGTAAAGGCACTGCTGAGCAGCCCGCCCACCACGCCCAAAACCACGCCTACCCCCGGCCCCAGCCGCTTCGAAGGCAGCACGCCCACTCCCGAAAACGGCCACGTGCGCGATGTAGCTGCCAGCACTCCGCCCCCACCCCACACAGGCAGCAACTTCACGCCCCAGGGCGACGTGCACGGGCCGCAGGAGTGAGGGGCTTCGGGATGAGTGGATGAATGAACTGTACCCTGACGTATCGCCTAGCCGTATGCCTGCCGACTCACTCATCCCAAAACCCACTCATCCACCCTATGGACCAGGTAGCCGCTGGCGTTCACCAGCTGCGCATCAAGCGCTTTGTAAACGTATATTTTGTCGAAGCCGGCACCGATGGCGAATGGGTGCTGGTCGATACCGGCCTGCCGGGCTCGGACAAGGAAATCCGGGCCGCTGCCGAAAAGCAGTTTGGGGCCGGGGCCAAGCCGCAGGCCATCATCCTGACCCACGGGCACCTCGACCACCTGGGCTCGGCCAAGGAGCTGGCGGCGGCCTGGGGCGTGCCCGTGCTGGTGCACCCGCTGGAGCTGCCCTACGTGACGGGCCAGGCCAAGTACCCGCCCCGCGACCCCACCGTGGGCGGCACGCTGGCTTTTATGAGCCGGTTTTTTCCCACCGACCTACCCAACATCAGCGAGGTAGTGCAGGCCCTGAACCCCGACGACGAAGCGGTGCCCTTTCTCGCCAACTGGCGCTGGGTACACGTGCCGGGCCACGCGCCGGGCCAGATTGCGCTGTTTCGCGAGGCCGACCACACGCTGCTCGGGGCCGATGCCTTCGCCACTACCGACCACGAGTCGGTGCCCAAAGTGCTGCTGCAAATCCCGAAAATCAGCGTGGCCGGCGCGCCCTTCAACTACGACTGGGTGCAGTGCCGCGAGTCGGTGCAAAAGCTGGCCGAGTTGCAGCCGCGCCACATCGGCTGCGGCCACGGCCCGGTGCTCACCGGCCTGCAAGCGATGGTCGACCTTCAGCACCTGGCCAACGACTACCCGCTGCCCCTGCAAGGCCGCTACGTGCGCGAGCCCGCCCGCGTAGATGCAAGCGGCATCGAGCACCTGCCGCCCGCGCCCGTGGATAAGCTGCCCCGGCAGGCAGCCGCCATCGGGGTAGGCCTGCTGCTGGTGGGTGGCGCGTGGCTGCTGGTGGGTGGCCGCCGCAAGCGCCGGGCCCTGTAAAACGGTGTGGCACTCCGTTTCGCGTCAGGGCACGCCCGAACGTAAGAAACGGAGTGCCACTCCGTTTTACAGCCAGTCCGGCCGGCTTTTTGCCAGGCAGCGGCCGCTTTATTTTTGTCTTTATGATGCGTCGCTGCTTTTTGGCCGTGGCCCTGCTGGCCCCGCCGGCCGCCGACCCGCCCGCCGCCTTTTACACTACTTACACCTATACGGCCTACACCGTGTACGACTTCACGACCAGCGAAATGCCTACGCAGGTAGCGGGCGTGGGCGGCACGCTGGTCTTGCGCGCCGATGGCACCTACGACAAGCGCCTCAGCATCTTGCTCGGGGCCAACGGGCCGCGCTATTTCACGCAGCACGGGCGCTTTACGATCAAGGGCGACAGCATTTTCTTCGATTTCACCGACCTCAAGGGGCACGACGTGCAGCGCGGCACCTTCCGCTATGCGCCGGCTATCCGGCAGCTCAGCATCACCATCGCGGGCTACCCCACGGGTAATAAGGGCGTGTATGAGCTGGCGGCCACGGCCCCACTCCCACCACTACCAACTAAAGACAACTAACCCGGCAGTTTACAGCCGCTTATAGGCCACGTTATCGAAATAAAAGCGCACGACCTGGCCGGTTTTGGCGTCGCGCTCGATGGGGTACGCCAGGCCCCGGCGCACGGGCTGGCCGGCGGCATCGGTCAGCGTCAGCACCCAGCCGCTTTGCGACCAGCGGCCGCCCGTAGTGCCGGTGCTGCCCGCCCGCACGGTGCTTTCGGTGCTGGTGGCGCTCACGCTGGCCACCGAGCTGCCACTGTAGCTGCCATCGGCCCGCAGGTCGAGGCTGCTCGACGTGGCCGCGCTCGTGACGGAGTTGCCGCCCTCGAAGCGGCCCACCAGCTCACGGGCGCTTTTAAACGGCCCCATGCCCACGAAAATGCCCATGTCGTAGCTGAACGAATTGGCGGTGGCATCCTCCATTACAAACTTCTCGCTCTGGCCATTGGCCCAGCTCAGGGTGTTGCTGCCGGGGCGCAGGGTGCCGCGGTCGGCGGGCGGCAGGGCGGCGTAGCCGGCCGCGTCGAGCGCGCCGGGGTTGTGAAACACGCGCCCATCGGGGGCGAAGTACCAGGTAGATTTTTCCAGCGAGTGCCAGGCCATGATGTAGCGCGTCATGAAAAACAAGCCCACCGGCCGGCCGCCCACTACCCGGCCCGCTACGGGCAGGGCCCCGGCCGCCGGCATCGGCGCAACCGGACGGGGCGCGGCCGCCAGCGCTGGGCGGGCGGCCCCCACCGGGCGCACCGTGGCCAGTGGCGCGGCCGGGGCAGCCGGCGCGGCTCCGGCGGCCGCGGCCGCCTTGCCGGCCAGGGCCGCTTTCATGCCATCCGAGTCATCGACGCTGGTGTAGGCAGCGTAGGCTTGCTGGTAAGTGACCGCGGCCCCGGCGCGGTCGCCGCTGGCTTGCAGCTTTTTAGCTTTTTACATGAGCACCGCGCCGGGCGGGCCGCTGTAACCAGACTGTGCCTGGGCCGGCTGCCCGGCCAGCCAGATGCCGCAGCATAGCGCTGCGCGCAGGAGAAGAGAAGGAGACATGGGGTTGGAAGGAGAAAAACAGGTGAGTAGCAGGTTAAATAAGAATCGCAAATACTCTCGCATTCAATTAAAAATCAGTATTTTGAACAGAAGCACATGACCTGACTGGCTGTAGCGGCGCGCTTGGTAGAAAGACAAAGCCGCTACGGGCCACGGCCGGGCCCCTGCCCGCGAGGGCGCAGGGTAGCGCGCCCGGTGCCGCTGGCCAGCAGCGGCTAGCCAACTAGTTGCTGCATAGCGATGAGCCTGACGTTAACGCCCAGCATTAAGGCGGCAATATAGCGGAAATACGCTATATCATCAGCGGCCTCTAAGTCGGTATAGGGCAGAGAGCCCACAGCGCGGATTAAAGGTCCGCGCGGCCGGCTTCTTGCCCCGCCCGGTGCTTTGTTACCTTTGCCGGGTATTTGGGCCACTCCCACCCCATCGCCCGAATGGTTAATTTACTCACTGCTACTTATTTACTTGTAAAAAATGGGACGCGCATTTGAATTCCGCAAAGGCCGCAAAATGAAGCGCTGGGACCGGATGTCGAAAGACTTTACCCGCATCGGCAAAGAAATCGTGATGGCTGTGAAAGAGGGCGGCGCCAGCCCCGAGTCGAACGCCCGCCTGCGTACGGCCATGCAAAACGCCAAGGGCGTGAACATGCCCAAAGACCGGGTGGAAGCCGCCATCAAGCGCGCTACCGGCAAGGATGAGAAAGACTACCAGGAAGTTGTGTATGAAGGCTACGGCCCGCACGGCGTGGCCATCGTGGTCGAAACGGCCACCGACAACCCCACCCGCACCGTGTCGAACGTGCGCCTGTATTTCAACCGCAACAACGGCGCGCTCGGCACGGCCGGCTCGTCGGACTACACCTTCACTCGCAAGGGCGTCTTCAAGCTAGCCGCCGAAGGGCTGGACCGCGACGAGCTGGAGCTGGAGCTCATCGACGCGGGCGCGGAGGACGTGTACGAAACCACCGAGGAAGACGAACACGGCGCCGAGCACAAATACATGGTGATTGAAACCGCCTTCACCGACTTTGGTCAGATGCAGAAAGCCCTGGATGCCAAGGGCGTAAACGTGGTGAGCGCTACCTTGCAGCGCGTGCCCAACACCACGGTATCGCTGAATGACGAGCAGGCCGAAGAGGTTGAAAAGCTCATCGACAAGCTCGAAGAAGACGAGGACGTGCAGGCCGTGTACCACACGATGGGGTAGCGTAGCGTGGACCCTGCGGGTCCGCGAGTAGCTGCGCCAACCTAGTCTATCCACGCGCGGACCCACAGGGTCCACAGTACACCAAACGCCGCCCGTCGCACCCGACGGGCGGCGTTTATCGTTACTTGCGGGTACGTATGAAAAGCTACCTGCTCCTGCCCTGCCTGCTGCCCCTCGCCGCCCTGGCCCAAGCCCCTGCCCCGCCGCCCGCGCCCGACCCCGCCATTCAGCGCTGGGTAAATGAGATTTCCAGCAAAAACCTCGAAGCCGACGTGCGCAAACTGGTGAGCTTCGGCACCCGCCATACCCTCAGCGACACGCAGAGTAAGAAGCGCGGCATCGGCGCGGCGCGGCAGTGGGTGTTCGACGAGTTTAAGAAATACAGCAAAGCCGGCGGCGGGCGCATGACGGTAGAAATGGACACCTTCCTCATGAAGCCCGATGGCAAGCGCGTGGACAAGCTCACGCCAATGGCCAACGTGCTGGCTACCATCCCCGGCACTGACCCCACCGACACGCGGGTGCTGCTGATGAGCGGCCACCTCGACTCGCGCGTGACCGACGTGATGAACCGCACCGCCGACGCGCCCGGCGCCAACGACGACGCCAGCGGCGTGGCTGCTGTAATGGAAGTAGCCCGCGTGCTGGCCGGCCAGAAATTCCCCTGCACCATCAAGCTGGTGGCCGTGCAGGGCGAAGAGCAGGGTCTTTTGGGGTCCGACCATTTAGCAAAACGCGCCAAGCGCGAAGGTTGGAACGTGGTGGCGATGCTTAATAATGACATCGTAGGCAACTCGAAAGGCTACGACCCCGAAATCACCGATTCGCTGCATTTGCGCGTGTTCAGCGAGGGCGTGCCGGCCACCGAAACGCCTGAGCAGGCGCGCCAGCGCCGCCAGCTCAGCAGTGAAAACGACGCGCCCAGCCGCCAGCTCGCCCGCTACGCCCAGCTAGCCGCCCAGCGCTACGTGAACGCAGGCGGCTACGCGGTGCTACTCGAATACCGCCCCGACCGCTTTTTGCGCGGCGGCGACCACACGCCATTCAACCTGCAGGGCTTCCCGGCCGTGCGCTTCACCGAAACCAACGAGAACTTCAACCACCAGCACCAGAACCTACGCACCGAAAACGGCATCGAGTACGGCGACAAGCCCGAGTTTGTGGACTACCGCTACCTGCGCCGCACTGCCCAGGTAAACCTGGCCACGCTGGCCAGCCTGGCCCTGGCCCCCGCTGCCCCGCAAAAAGTGGAAGTGCTCACCGCCAAGCTCACCAACCGCACCGAGCTGCGCTGGCAGGTCCCCAAAGGCGGCCCCGCGCCGGCCGGCTACGTGGTGCTGGTGCGCGAAACCAGCGCCCCGCAGTGGCAGCAGCGCTATGCGGCGAGCGGCCTCACCGCCGACCTGCCCATCAGCAAGGACAACTACATTTTCGGCGTGGTGAGCGTGAATGCGCAGGGGCACGAGAGCACGCCAGTGCTACCGGTGGTGGGGCGGTAAGCATAAAAATATTTTCTGCATTGACTAATAGCAATCCGAGTTTTTCAAATTAAAGTATTACTTTAATTTGAAAAACTCGGATTGCTACTAATAGAATAGCAATCGCTATGAGCACTTATCTTTGACGCAACGCACGGTACACACCTCACCAACGCGGTTGCCTATAAACGGCGAACCCCCGGCGTTGTGGCGACACCGAGGGCTCAAGAAGTGGGTGCGTTCACACCTTACTTCTGACTCAAAATGGAAAAAGGTCGTGCGAAAACAGAGGTCAAAATCAAGCTTGACATCCGCATACCACCGGAAGTAGCCAAATGGCTGCTCTGGTTTCTGGTGAGCGGTGGAGCTGTCACGGCAGCCGCCCATTGGGTGAGGTAGGGTAAGGGGGTGGGCCTCACGGCTCATCCCCTTATTTTTTGGGTTGAATCTTCGACAAATGTAGGACATTCAACGCAGATGCACTACCGCAAGTTTGGTAGTATTGCGTATGAGCGTGAAAACGTCTTCTACCATGCCTACTCAACCCCACCTCCAACGCTTCCTCGACGCGCAGCGCGCCGACTACCCCGCCGCCCTGGCCGAAATCACGGCCGGCCGCAAGCGCAGCCATTGGATGTGGTACATCTTTCCGCAGCTGCGAGGGCTGGGCTACAGCGAGCTGGCGCACCGCTACGGCATCGCGAATGCGGCCGAGGCGGCGGCCTATCTGGCGCACCCGGTGTTGGGCCAGCGGCTGCTGGAAATTTCGCGGGCGCTGCTGGCGCTGCCGGGCAGCCATGCTACCGCCGTAATGGGCAGCCCCGACGACTTGAAGCTGCGCTCCTCGATGACGCTCTTTGGGCAGGTGCCGGGCGCGGATGGGGTGTTTCAAGCGGTGCTGGACAAGTTTTTTCAGGGGCAACCCGATGCCAGGACGTTGCAATTACTGAGTCACTAGTGGGTGCTGGTAATCCGAGGTAGCCCTCGGCGATACAGTGGCCGCTGCCGTAAATGCGTTAAACCAGCCCCTCACCGCTCCACGCTTATGAAATTCGCCGCTTCGCTCGACAAAACCGCCCTTATCCTCACACTATTAGTCACCGTTCTTTTCGCGGCAGTCATCGGCGGGCAATATGCCTTCATCTCCGATGGAGGCCGGGCGGCCCCTATTTACACCACCGCAACTTGCCTGCTTGTATACGGGCTGGCGTTTGCCTTTCGGCCGGCGGGCTACGTGGTAACGGCTGACGAGCTGATTATCAACCGCCCGCTGCGAGACGTGCGTCTCAAACGGGCCGGTATTCGGCGCGCGGTGACCTTGCCGGCGCAGGACCTTAGCGCCTCCATCCGGCTGTTTGGGGTGGGTGGGCTCTTTGGCTATTACGGCCGCTACACCAACCGCCGCCTGGGCCGCACCACCTGGTACGCCACCCGGCGCGACACGCCCGTGCTACTCGAAACCACTGATGATAAGAAATATATCCTGACGCCCAACGACCCTACTGGCTTCGTCAGGGCCTTGGCCGCGTAGCCTGGGTAGCCGCTGTAATGTGCGGGTGCGGGTGGCGATATAGCCGTGGTTCGTTTCAACCATGTTGCGCCATGCTGCTGCCTATTCTTGCCATCGCTTTCGTGCTACTCCTTGCCAGCCTGCGCATTGCGCAAGAGTATCAGCGTGCCATCGTGTTTCGGTTGGGGCGCTACGCGGGTACGCGCGGGCCGGGGCCCTACTGGCTCATCCCGTTTATCGAGCGGCAGTAAACCATCGACATGCGGCCCAAAACCGTGGAGCTGGAGCAGCAGGAAACCATCACCAAGGACAGCGTCACCATCAAGGTCAACGCCGTGCTGTGGTTTAAGGTAGTGAGCCCGGCCGACGCCGTGATACAGGTGGCCGACTACAACCGCGCCGTGTACTAGCTGGCCGTGACGACGCTACGCAACATCATCGGCCAAAACCGGCTCGACGAGGTGCTGAAAGAACGCGCCCACATCAACAGCGCGCTCCTGCAGATAGTGGACGCGGCCACCGAAACCTGGGGCGTGAAGATTGAGCTGGTCGAAATCAAGGACGTGGAAATCCCGGAGTCGATGCCGCGGGCGATGGCCCGCGAAGCCGAGGCCATCCGCGAGAAGCGCGCCCGCATTAGAAAGGCTGAAGCCGAATTGGAGGCCAGCCGCAAGCTGACGCAGGGCGCGCTCGAGATGCAGAAAAGCCCTCTGTCGCTGAAACTGCGCCGCATGCAGATGCTGTTCGCAATCGGCATAGATAACAACACGACCGCCGTCGTGCTCATCCCCTCTGAGTTTGCGCACGCCGCCAAAATCCTGGCCCCCTTGCTGGTAGCCGCTCCGGCGACAAGCCCGCAGCCTAGCCGCCGGAGCGGCTACCAGAAAAGGCTCGAAGGCGCTGAGCAGATAGTCCGAGGCTTCGAGCCCGAAGCCCTGCACCGCAAGCCCGCCGCAGGCTATGGTGTGCACCACGCGAGTGCGCCGGGTAGCCGCCGCATAGAGTTGAGGCCCGAGAGCTACGGCATAATGGCGAGAAACGGCTTCGATACCACGAAACGGGGGGTAGTATAGTGCGAAGGGCGTACGGGGCGGGGGTGGGTTTATTTTAAAGTAGCCCGTACCCCCTACCTCCTAAAATGGACTGGGAGTGGGGGCGTACGAGCACCGGGCACGCTTGACAGAAAATAAATCCAACCCCAGGCAACGCTTTTCTCGCCTCCCCCATCTATGCCGGTGCTGGGGAAGCCACCTTACCATTTTCCCAAAAATTTCTTTGCTGCCGCGTAACGTTTGCCCATGCGCCCGGTACTCCAGCTAGCAAAAGGCTAAAAGTTCCCACCGAGAGAGCCACCCCCCACTTTTTTTCAGGTTAAAAGATGCGTTTACAGCCCGCAAATGCAGGTTTCGCTAAATAATTTGAAACAGTACTATGCGAAACAAAGTACCTGTCGTAAGTTTGTTCTGTCAAAAGCCTAGTACCTAAACAAAGCCTACAACCTGGCGCCGCCCGGTTGCCACCTCAGCCCCTGCTGCCAGCCGCCAACCGGGCGGCGGCCCCCCGCCAAAGTCCTACCCTGACTGCGGCTCCTCGCTAGCCTACCCGTCTTTGGCGGCCGGCTCCCCTCCCCTCTCTCGTGCTTTTTGAGGCACCGATTCGCTTCACCCCCGGAACCGCGGCCGGCTGGGAACGGAATCGCCATGCCTTTTCTGAACGCCTTTTTACAGCTTCTCGCCATGAGCTTCCTCTTGAACCCCAACGCCTTATTTGCTTTCACTGGCCTCGCCCTGGCCGCCACGCTGCCCCAAGGCGCGCTGGCCCAGTCGGCCCCCGCCGCCACCCAGGCCACCCTCAGCGGCACCGCTGTAGATGGCGGCGCTAAGGCCGAGGCCCTGCCCTTTGCCACGGTGCTGCTGCGCCGCGCCGAAGCCGCCGATACCAGCCTGGTAGCCAGCGGCCAAACTAGCCTCGAAGGCCGCTTTGAGCTGACTAAAGTGCCGGCCGGTACCTACCGGCTGCGCATCTTGGCGCTGGGCTACCAGGGCGTGGTGCAGGCCGTGCGGGTGGCTCCCGGCCAAACGGCCGTAGCCCTAGGCACGCTGAAGCTGAGCGCCGCTACCCAGCGCCTGGCCGAGGTAAAAGTGACCGGCGAGAAAGCCGTGGTGCAGCAGGAACTGGGCAAGACGGTCATCAACGTAGAAAAAGACCTGAGCAGCGTGGGCGGCACCGCCGTAAACGTGCTCGAAAACGTACCCTCGGTGGCCGTAGACGCCAGCGGCACCGTTAGTTTGCGCGGCTCTTCCAACCTTACCATTCTTATTGATGGCAAACCCGCCGGCACCAGCAACGGCGGCCCCGGCCCGCGCCTCGACCAGATTCCGGCCTCGCAAATCAGCCAGGTGGAGGTCATGACCAACCCCTCGGCCAAGTACGACGCCAGCGGGTCGGGGGTCATCAATATCATCACCAAAAAGAACAAGAAAGACGGCTGGAACGGCCAGGCCGCCCTGGTAGTGGGCACGCAAGACAAATACGCCCCCAGCCTCAACCTGAGCCGCCACCACGGCAAAGCCACCTGGAACCTGGGCTACAACGGCAACGACCAGGTGTACCGCAGCACCTCGCGCAACCGCCAAACCGCCCTCAACAACGGCACCCAACTCTTTACGAGCCAAGATGGTACCGGCCGCAACCACAACCAGAACCACAACCTGAGCGCGGGCCTCAGCTACGAGCTGACCAAAGAGCAGACCCTAGGCGTGAGCGTGTCGGGAAATATTGAGCGCCACACCGAAACCGAATTTCAGAACCTGACCCAGCAAAAGGCGGGCGAGGCGACCACGACCACCCAGACCGGCCTGCTCGAAGACCGCGTAAACGTGAAAGTACTGAACGCCAGCGCCGACTACCGCCGCACCTGGGAAGCCCACAAGGGCCGCGAGCTGACCGCTAACGCCGGCGTGGTGGGCATTTCGGCCACCATTCCGGTGCTCCAGACCATCACGGGCGGCACTATGCCGGGCGGCTTCCGGCAAGACCAGGCCGTGGATGCCACCATCTACTACGGGCAGGTCGACTTCGTGCAGCCGACCGCCGGGGGCAAGGGCAAGTTTGAAACCGGCCTGAAGCTGGAAGGCCAGCAAACCACCGGCCGCGCCGACATGCGCAAGCCCTCGCAAACCGACCCGCAGGCTGATTTTCAGCTCGATGGCAAAAACTCGTTCGGCTACAGCTTTTCGCAGGTGATGCCCGCCGCCTACGCCACCTACCAGCACACGCTGGCCCACGGCTGGAGCGCCCAGGGCGGCCTGCGCGCCGAGGGCACCCTGCTGCACGGCAGCGTGGCCAGCGTGGCCGGCGTGCAGGCGGGCGTCGATAAGAACTACCTCAACTTCTTTCCGAATGCTACGGTGGCCCGCGAGCTGGGCAAAGAAGCCGGCCAGAGCCGCTTGCAATTGAGCTACGCCCGCCGCCTCGAGCGCCCCGACTTCATGCAGCAACTGCCCTTGCAGCTCTACCAAGACCCGCGCAACTACCGCACCGGCAACCCCGCGCTGCTACCTGAGTTCAGCCACAACCTGGAGCTGGGCCACCAGCTCAACCTGGCCAACGGGGCCAGCGTCACGACCACGGTGTTTGCCCGCTTTACCGAGCAAGCTATTCAGCGCCTGCGCTTTATCGACACCATCGCTACCCGCACCAACGGTGTGGGCCTCGTAACGGCCGAAACCTACCAGAACTACGGCAGCACTACCAATATGGGCCTCGAAATGACCTGGGCCCAGCCCCTGGCCAAGTGGTGGCGTGTGCAAGCCAGCGGCTCGCTCTACCGCTCGCAAATCGCGACCAACGCGGCCGACCAGGCCAACCGCTCGGCCCTGGCCGGCAACGTGCGGCTCTCCAACAACTTCACCCCCCGCAAAGGCCTCGACGTGCAGCTCACCGGCACCGTGCGCTCGACGGTGCTCACGGCCCAGGGCCGGCAGCTGCCCACCGGCGGCCTCGACATCGCCGTGCGCCAGCGCTTGTTCAGCGACCGCGCCGCCCTCACGCTCCGCGTGTCAGACATCCTCAATACCCAGGTGCGCCGCTCCGAGCTAGCCACGCCCGAGCTGCAAACCTCTATCTACAACAAGCGCGAAACCCGCGTGGGCTGGCTCGGCTTCACCTGGTACCTCGGCGCTACCAAGGCCAAGGCCGGCCGCATCGAGAGCGGCCCGAGCGGCGGCGGCGGCTTCGGCGGCTAACTCCTCCCAACAATCAAGTAGGGCATACTGAGCCGGCGGACGTGGCTCGCGTGAATCTGGTCCGGGTTCATGGCGCGAGCGAGCTGCCAGGCCGGCTCGGTATGACCTAGTTGAACCGGCTTGGCCGGAAGATTTACGACGTGCAAACTTTTCACAACCAACACACTACGGTAACCACTCACCAATTTCTAACGCCGTGCTTTGCACCGGGTTAGCCGCAATCCAACTCCCCTTTTCTTCTTACCATTTTTTCTTTCTGAGTCATGAACGCTTCGTCCTTTTTCCTCGCTGCTGCTCTGTTTTTCCCCACTTTTGGTGCTTCGGCCCAAAACTTCGTAGCCGTGCCCGATGCCCAGGAGCTCGTGGGCAGCTACTCGGCCGCCCAGGCTGCCGCCCGCCCCGCCAGCGCCGGCAGCGTGCGCTACTTCGGGGTAGTTACTTCGCAAGATGCCAAGCATGAGCAATTTGCCCAGCTGCGGCGGGCTTTTGAAACCTTCCAGCCCACGCTGGTAGTGGTCGAAAAACCTGACCTCGGCGTGGCCAGTACCGAGGCCACCACCATTGCCACCAAGGGCGTGCCCGGCTATACCCGCCTGCTGGCCCAGCAGCACAACGTGCCCACCCAGCGCCTCGACAACCCCGAGGCCGAGTACGCCTATCTGCGCACCAAAGTCGATGCTGAGCAGCTCAAGCTCTATTACCTGCTACGCGAGGCCCGGCGCTTCCGCCTCCGCACCGGGGCCGACGAGGCGCTAACCACGAAGGCCATGAAGCAGCTCATCGCCCAAACCAGCACCTTCCTGCCCGGCCTCGAAAATACCATCCAGAATGCAGACGAGCTGGCCGCCGCCTTCCAGAAGCACTGCCCCGGCGCGGGCCAGTGGTGGGATGCTCCTTCCACGTACTTCTGCCCCCAGGCTGCCGGCCTCTACCCCGTGGGCTCATTTAGCCGCACTATCAACGACGCCATCAACGAATACCGCCAGCAATACGTGTACGGCCCGCTGGCTGCCCGCGCCGCCGCTGGCGAGCGCATTTTGGTAGTGACGAGCTGCGACCAGCTGCCCGCCGCACCGCAGACTACCGAGCTGGCGGCGCAGTAATAAAGCTTATCCAGCAGTAAACAGACTTTGCGTCTGTCATGCTGAACGCAGTGAAGCATCTCTACCGCACCGTAGCATAAGCCCAAACGGTACGGTAGAGATGCTTCACTGCGTTCAGCATGACAGATGTAAATAGATAGTCCTACTACTGTAATGCCCCGCCCCCGCCCAGCGATACCCCCCTTACTTCTACCCTTTCACACCTCAATGAACGCACGCCTACCGCTGCTCGCCGCCCTGCTCGGGGCCGCCACGCTCACTACCCAGGCCCAGACCCTGAATACCGCCAAGCTCGACAGTCTGCTTTCCGGCCTGGCGGCCAACAACAAGATGATGGGTAACCTCGCCGTGTCGCGCGCGGGGCAGGTGGTGTACAGCCACGCCTTCGGCTACGCGCAGCTCGCACCCAACGTGCCCGCCACGCCGGCCACCCACTACCGCATGGGCTCCATCTCGAAGATGTTCACGGCGGTGATGGTTTTTCAGCTTATCGAGGAGAAAAAACTGACGCTGGATACCAAGCTCGCCACGTTTTTTCCGCAGCTGCCCAATGCCCAGGCCATCACCATCGACCAACTGCTGAGCCACCGCAGCGGCCTGCACAGCATCACCGAAGATGTGGCCTACCTGGGCTACCTGACCCAGCCCAAAACCCAGGCCGAGCTGCTGGCCATGATGGCCAAGTACCAGCCCGACTTCGAGCCCGGCGCGCAGTTTAAGTACAGCAACTCGGGCTACATCGTGCTGGGCTACATCGTGGAGAAGCTCGGCAAGAAGCCCTACGCCCAGGCCCTGCAAAAGCGCGTGGCCGCCAAAGCGGGCCTGAAAAACACCTACTACGGCGGTAAAATCGACCCTGCCAAGCAGGAGGCGCTATCCTACAAGCCCGGCCCCGGCGGCTGGGTGCTGGACGCCGAAACCGACATGAGTATCCCTGGCGGCGCGGGCGCGGTTGTGTCCACGCCCACTGACCTCGACCGCTTTCTGGAGGCGCTCTTTGGCGGCAAGCTGGTGTCGGCCAGCAGCCTGGCGCAGATGCAGACCTTCCAGGACAAGCAGGCGTTTGGGCGCGGGCTGATGCGGATTCCCTTTAACGGCAAACAGGCATTCGGCCACGGTGGCACCATCGACGGCTTTCAGTCGACGGCCGGCTACTTCCCCGACGAGAAGCTAGCCGTGACTTTGAGCACCAACGCCCACAGCTACGCGCTCAACGACGCCATGATTGGCGTGCTCAACATTTGCTTCAACCGGCCTTATAAAATCCCCGACTTCGCGGCTCCGGCCTACGTGCCCGCTGCTGCCGACCTCGACCGCTACGCGGGCACCTACGCCAGCCCCAGTTTGCCGCTCAAAGTCACGTTCACCAAAGCCGGCACTACCCTCCTGAGCCAGGCCACCGGGCAGCAGCCCTTCGCGCTGGAGCCCGTGGGCCGGGGCGTGTTCAAGTTCGACCCGGCCGGCATCCGGGCCGAGTTTGCGGCGGATAAGCCGACGTTTACGCTCAAGCAGGGCGGGCGAGAATTTGTGTTTACGAAGGAGTAGATAATGCAGGCTAGAGACGCAAAGGATTGCGTCTCTAGCCTGCATACCGACTACCACCCGCCCACCGACGATGTCGATAAAATCGACTTTCCGGCGATGGCCCGGCGCGACCAGTTCATTTTCCACACTGCCTGGACCGTGGCCAACCGCGACCAGCGCCTCGTCGCAGATGCCAAATAGGCCCATAGGGAGCGCATGAAGCACCCCGCCAGAACAGCTACCGCCGGAAGCTTAGCCCCAGAAAATACTCCCGGTCCACGGAGTGCGTGATGGGCAGGTGCACCCCGAAATCGAGCTGCACGTTCTCCGAAATATCGAGCTGCGGCCCCAGGTTCACGGAGCTACGCCAGGCGGCCTGGCGGGTATCCCAGTAGCCCACCAGCTCTACGAAGCCCTGCACGAGCTTGGTAAACTGGTAGTCGGTGGTAAGGGTGGGCGTGAGCTGGTAGAAGTGCTGGCCAGCCTCGGGGTCAAAGAAATAGTTATTGGCCACCTGGCCGCCTACGCTCCAGGCTCTGGTGCATTGGAATATGCCGGTGAGAGTAAGGCCGGGCTCGTAGCCGCCATCGCCTACCCGGCTGCCGGTGGGTAGCTGCACGTAGCCTACCAGGCCCAGCGCGCCGCGGCTGTCGTCGTCGCCCACCAGCGTGTGCTTGAGGCGCAGCGTGAGGTCGCCCACGCCCCGGTACAGCCGGTTTTGGTCGAACGGGCTGTCGCCGCCCTGACTATCGTCGAAGTTGTGCGAGTAGGTATACGTGTCGAGCGCCACCTGAAAATCGGTACGGTCGGTGAGGCCGATTTTGGCCAGAAAGTGGTTTACGTACCAGTCGTGCCCGTGCTGCGGGCCCTCGCGCCGCGTGAGCAGCCGCAGCACGTCGGTTTCGTACTGAAAATGCCCCGCATCCACCGAATACGGGCTTTCGGTGATGCCGGGGCGGTCGGGTACCATCGGGCGCATATACTTGCGCGGCGTGGGGTTGAAGAGCGTGTACTGCGTCTTATCAACGGCTATGGTATCGTTTTGGAGCTTCTGGGCGGCGGCGGGGCCGGCCAGCACCAGGGCCAGCAAAATAGTCAGGTAAAAAGCGCGCATAGCGAAGTAGCAAAAGGGCCGCAGTGTCCCGCATACGCAGCCCGCGCCCGCGCGGCCAGGCGGCGTGGGCTGCCCTTCAGCTTATCCTAAAAAGCCGGCTGGCCGTATATTGCCGTTATTCATCAATTGCTCATGCGCCGCGCTACCTCTTTTCCCATCCTTCTGGCTACTGGCCTGCTGTTGACCGCCCTCGCTGGCTGCGGCAAAAAGCCCGACGGCACGCCCTACGGCGTAGACCCCGCCAAGCTGCCCGAAGGCCGCCGGGCCAAGACAACCACCGCCAGCTACAAGCAGGACACGCCCAAAGGCGCCGAGCTGAACGCGGCCACCAATAGCGCCCGCGCCGGCCAGCCCACCAGCGCAATTATGCCGGCCGCCCGCTAGCCACGCGGCGGGTAGTGGCCCCCAAAACCTACCTTTGCGGGCGCTATGCAGAAACCCAGTATTCCGCAAGGAACCCGCGATTTTGGGCCGGCCCAGGTGGCCCGCCGCCAGTATATTTTCAGCGTTATCCGGCGCACGTTCGAAACCTTCGGCTACGCGCCGCTGGAGACGCCGACCCTCGAAAACCTCTCGGTGCTGACCGGCAAATATGGCGACGAGGGCGACCAATTGCTATTTAAAGTCCTGAACTCGGGCAACTTCCTGGTGAAGGAGCGCCGGGGCGAAATCACGCCGCTCCTCACGCCCGCAGACCTCGACGCCGGCCCCAGGGTAGTGCTGCCCAAGATTGCCGAAAAGGGCCTGCGCTACGACCTCACCGTGCCCTTTGCCCGCTACGTGGCCATGAACCGGGGCACGCTCACCTTCCCCTTCCGCCGCTACCAGATGCAGCCCGTGTGGCGCGCCGACCGCCCGCAGCGCGGCCGCTACCGCGAGTTCTGGCAGTGCGACGCCGACGTGGTGGGCACCGACTCGCTGCTCTGCGAGGCCGAGATAGTGCTGATGATGAGCCGGGTATTCACCGAGCTGGGCTTGCACGATTTCACCATCAAAATCAACCACCGGGGCGTGCTGCGCAACATCTACCAGGCGCTGGGCGGCGAGGGCAAGGAGGCGGATTTGTTTGTGGCGATTGACAAACTTGACAAAATCGGGCGCGACGGCGTGAGCAAGGAATTGCTGGAGAAAGGCTTCACGGAGCCGACCATCGACACGCTATTCGCGCTGCTGGGTGTGGAGGGCGACTTCGAGGAAAAGCTGCGCCGCCTGCTGGCCGGCTTCGTCACGGCCGGCGTGGAGCCCGATGGCACGCGCCCCAGCGACGCGGACGACAGCAACGAATGTGAGCTGGCTTATTACCGCGGCCTCAAAGAGCTAGTCGAAGTGCACGCACTACTGCAAGCCAGCGGCTTCAAGCAGTTTGAAAAACTCGAATTTGACCCTACCCTGGCGCGCGGCCTGAGCTACTACACCGGCTGCATTTTCGAGGTCAAAATCAACAACGTGGCGATGGGCAGCGTGAGCGGCGGCGGCCGCTACGACAACCTCACGGGCTCGTTTGGGCTGCCGGGCGTGTCGGGCGTGGGCTTCTCGTTCGGAGTTGATAGAATCTACGACTGCCTCGAAAGCCTCGACCTCTTCACTGACACCGGCGAAACGCCCACCCGCGTACTGCTCACGCACTTCGACGCGGCGAGCGGCCGGGCGGCGCTGCCGCTGCTGGCCGAGTTGCGGGCGGCCGGCATCCCGGCCGAGCTCTACCCCGACGCGGGCAAGCTGCAAAAGCAGTTCAAATACGCCGATGCCAAGGGTATTCCGCTGGTACTGGTGCTGGGGCCGGAAGAGCTGGCGGCCGGCGTGGCGAAGGTTAAAATTATGAAGACTGGCGAGGAGAAGACCTTGCCGCTGAGCGAGGTAGTAGCGAATCTGACGGCATGAAGCGCGGGGCTGCCTACCGGCCGGTACTAGCGGCAGCGGTAGCATTGACGGTGCTGGCCGGGGCTTATGAAACGGTGGTGCGCGGGCCGCTCGCTCGGCCCGAACCAAAAACGACTCGCCCGGAAAACCTGCTATTTTCTACTAACGAAGTAGCAGAGGATTCGGCAGCGCGGGCAGCAGCTACGGCCAGCCCGGCTGCCTCGGCCTTGGCGGATAGCCTGGCCCAAGCGCAGAGGCAGGCGGCCAGCAGGCGGCGAGGTGACAGCCTAACCCAAGAGCATCTTACCCGCCTGCGAGAATGCCCGCCGCAGCCGCTGCGCTTTGCGGAAACGAGCCAGCCCGGCCCGCGGCGCTACGTGGGCACGGTGGGCGGCGAGCCGGCTACGGCCGAACTCGATTGGCACCGACCCGACAGCCTGCACGGCCGGTTTTACTTGTGGCGCAGCGGGCTGGAGCACCAGTTTACGCAGGGAAAGCGTCGGCACTCGCGGGTGCTGGTGCTGGCCCCGGCCACCTACCCGGCAGCCCACCGGGCGGGCGGGCGCTGGCAGCTGCGCCAGGCGGCGGGGCCGGTGCTGCAAGGCACCTGGGTCGATTCGGCCGGGCGGCACCCCCGCCCCTTTTTGCTGCGCGAAAGCTACCAGGGCGGTGTGCGCTACGAGGTGCGGCACCTGGCGCTGAGCGGCGGCGAGCCGGTGTCGCCCGACCCGTGCGATGTACCCGTGAGTAGCTACGACTTTCTGCACCTGCTGGGTGCCGCCGCCCGGCCGCCCCTGAGCCAGGTGCAGTGCCCCACCTGGGCTGGCCGCCGCCGCCAGCTGCGGGCCGACTACAGCTGGGAAACCCAACGTGATTACCTGGCTAAAGTGAAACTAAACGACTTCGGCTTGCTCAGCTACCAACTGGAGTTCAGCGACTCGCCGTTTGAAGGCAGTAGTAGCTTGGGGACGGTCAACGTGCTGCTGGATTTGGTAAGCGGCCGGCCGCTCGCGGTGACCAGCCAGTTCATACCCGGCTACCAGCTACCCCTACGCCGGCTACTGGCGAAGCAACTGCTGGCCGAGCAGCTGCTGCACGAAGACGACTACGGTGACCTGAACCCGAAGCTTTATGGCTGGGAACAACGCAACGACCACGGCCAACGAACGAAGCTACCTTACCTCCCAGATTTCAACTCGGGCGAGGGCGCCGAAGCGGGGGGCGTCTTCAGCCTGAGTGCGCAGGGGCTGCAAATTGGCGGCAACCACGGAACCTACCTGGTCACCATCCCCTACCCCGAGCTGCGCCCGCTGGTGCGCCCCGGCACCCCGCTGGCCCGGATGCTGGCGGCGCGGGGCATATGGTAAGGCAGTGCATTTAGTGACCCATGAAACCCACTAACCCAACCGACCTCCGCCCCCAGCTGGCCGCCGCAGTAGTGCTGGCACTATTGGCCGTGGCCTACCAGCTGGCCAGGCAGTTGCGCGTACCGGCCCCGGTAGTGGCGGCTGAGCTACCCGCGCGGCCAGCAGTTGCTAAGCTGCCCGCGCCGGTGCCCGCTGCCCCAGTGGTGCGCGCCACGCCCGCCCCATGCCCGCCGAGCCGACTGGTGTTCAGGAAGGGGAGCCCGGCCGCCCGGCGGCCGTGGGTAGTGCGGCGCTACGTGGGCACGGTGGGCGGGCGGCCCGCCACGGCCTGGCTTCAGTGGCAAACGCCCGACTCGATAACGGGCACTTTCTACCTGCATCGGGGCGGCCCCGAGTACCACCTCACGTTTAATCGCGCGCAGCCGGGGCCGGTGCGGCTGGCGGTCGCCTTCAAGCAAGGGCCGGACTATTACAGCGAACAGGGAAAGTGGCACCTGGCGACTAACACCTTAGCCAAGCCCCTACTGGCAGGCACCTGGCAAGGGGCCGGCCGGCCGCAGCGCCTGCTGCTATCCGAAAACTACCGTGGTGCCCTGCGCCACGCATTCAAAGAGCAAGCATTGGCCGGCGACACCCGCTTGCCCGAGGCCTGCGACTACGTGCCGGAGGTGGAGCACCAGTTCCTGACGCTGCCCAGCTCCGGGGCTACCCCGCCTGCCCTGCGGCGCAGGCTGGCGGACTCGCCCGCCGCCCTGCGCCGCCGCATCCGGCAAGACTACGGCAAAAACGACGGCGACGCCACGGCGTCGTTCTGGGATGAAGTGCGCCTCAACGACTTCCAGCTGTTCAGCTACCAGACCTTTTCCTACGCCCGCACCTACGGCGGCACCCCGGACAGAACGTATGAAAGCTGGCTGTTTGACCTGCGCACGGGCAAGGAGCTGCTAGTCGAAGACCAGCTAAAGCCCGACTACGAGCGGCCCTTGCAGCGGCTGCTTACCCGGCACCTGCTGCACGACCCGGCTTTCCAGGAAGCCCGGGAGGCCCACGAATGGGACTGGCGCGACGACCAGGACCGCCCCACTGCCCTGATAAGCCTGCCCGACCAAGACGAGGAGCCGCTGACCCTGACCGGAGCCGGCCTGGAGGTGACGTATTCGTACTGGACTATGCACAATGGCGGCGCGGGCGGCCTCGAACGGGAAACAGTAGTGCTGGTTCCCTACCGTGAGCTGCGGCCGCTGGTGCGCCCCGGCACCCCGCTGGCCCGCATGTTGGCGGCGCGGGGCATGTGGTAGCTACTTTTGAAGGATGCCCGGTAACGAACCGGCCGCCCGCCCAGTACCCTTACTGTCCTTCCTTTTTTCTGCCATGAAATACGCCCTCTTCCTGCTGCTGTGGGTGGCCGCCCTGGCTGCCCCCGCCCAAATCCAGACCCGCGCCGACTCGCTCATCCGGCACGCCTCGGCGGTGGGCAAAACCAAAGACTACCCCAAGGCCATCGCGGCCTTCGAGCAGGTAGTGCGCGAGCCCTCAGCCAAGCCCTACTACCGGGCCGTGAGCTACTACAACATCGCCTGCTACTACGGCCTGCTTGGCCAGGCCGGCCCGGCCCGCGAAAACCTGGGCCGGGCCATCGAGGCCGGTTATAACAAAGCCGACCGCATCGCGGCGGATACCGACCTCAATTTGCTGCACACCGACAAGCAATGGCCCCGGCTGCTGGCCCGCGCCCGCACGCTGGACGCCAAAAGCGTCATTCGCCGGCCCGAGGACGTGAAGCTGGTCACGACCGACATCAACCATTTCTGGACCGCCTACGCGGCGGCCCGGCGCGACACGGCGCACGCGGTGGTCATTTTTCGGCGCGAGTATTTCGACAAAGCCACGCCGGGGCTGCGCGACTATTCGCAGCAGAAGATGAACAGCTACGCCGACTTCACGCACCGCATTCTGGCCCGGCCTCTCTACTACAATTCTATCAAGCAAACCACGCTGAGTATCGCCGACGAGAAGCCGCGCATCGTGGCGGCGTT
The DNA here is from genome assembly GCA_964277755.1 of uncultured Hymenobacter sp. GTDB lineage: Bacteria > Bacteroidota > Bacteroidia > Cytophagales > Hymenobacteraceae > Hymenobacter. Next base: position 98,008 of record CAXYJY010000006.1, on the reverse strand, counting down.
TCGGCGCTTTCAGGAGCTGTACCCGGCCGTGCGCTTTCAGAACGCCTATTTCGTGGTGGGCGGCTGGGTATCGGGCGGCACGGCCACCAGCGAGGGCCTGCTGCTGGGGGCCGACCAAACGGCTAACGGGCCGGGCGTGAATACCTCGGAGCTGAGCCTTTTGCAACGCAACCGCTGCGCCCAGGTAGCCGACATGCCCAGCCTGCTGGTGCACGAGCTGGTGCATAACAACCAGGGCCCGCAAACCGGCACCCTGCTCAGCTATGCCCTCAACGAGGGCATGGCCGACTTCGTGGCCGAGCTCGTGACTGGCAGCCTCGGCAACAACGCCCGCCTGCACCCCTACGGCGACGCCCACGAGCGCGAGCTGTGGGCGGCTTTCAAGCAGGAAATGAACGGCACCAACGCCGATAACTGGATAGCCAACGGCCGCCAGGAAACTCCCGACAAACCCTGCGACCTGGGCTACTACGTGGGCTACCGCATTGTGCAGAGCTACTACCAGCAGGCTCCGGACAAGAAGGCCGCCCTGGCCCACATCCTCACCCTGCGCGACCCGCAGGCGTTTCTGGCCGAGAGCGGCTACGAGGCGGCGCTGGCACGGCGATAGCCTGGGGCGCTCATGGTTGGTGAACTACTAAAAATTGGGGCGCTGGCGCTGCTGCTGCTCGGGGCCGCCGTGGCAATAGCGCTGCTGCGCTACGAGCGGCGGCACCGGGCATTTCTGGCCGCGCCGGCCCGCACCACGGCCGCACTACCGCCCGCCGACTCCACGGAAGTCTTCGTGGTAGGCACGGTGCATTTTCCCACGCCGGCCTTCACTGCCGATAGCCTCTACAACGCGCTGGAAACGCTGCGGCCCGACCTTATTCTGGTTGAAATCGACAGCACGCGCCTGGCGGCAGTGCTCGGCCCGCCCGCGCCGATACCGCGCCTGGGCCGGGCGCTGGGCTGGGAAGCCCCCCCCAACGAGCCCGCCGCCGTAGCCAAATATCAACTGCGGCACCCGGCCGCGCTGGTGCGCCCCTACGAGTGGGGCCGACGCGACCAGTTCCACCGCCAGCACGGAATATTATCAACGCCCGACCTCATTTTCAACAAGCTAAAGGCGCTGCGCGATGCCGACCAGCTTACGCCCCGGCAGCGGCGCACGCTGGCTACCTACGACAGCCTCACCGCCCGCCTCAACGCGCTGGGCAGTACCAAGCCGCTGGCCGCTCTCAACTCGGTGGCCGCCGACAGCCTGGCCCAGCGGCGGCAAAACAGCCAGTACCACCAGCTCAAAACCATTGTGGATGAGCACGCCGCGCTGCGCGAGCACCGGGCTTTCTACCAGTTAAATGAGCGGTACTGGGACATTCGCAACCAGGCGATGGCCCGCAATATCGCCCGCTACGCGGCCCTGTACCCCGGCCGGCGGCTGGTGGTACTCTGCGGCTTCAACCATCGCTACTACCTGCGGCGGGTGCTGCGGGCGCAAGCCTGGAAACTGCATTTTCGGCTGCGCGATTTAACTAAAAACTAGGCGGCTATCCGCACCGTCGCGTTGCCGACACATTGGCTCCGGGTACTTCCAACGGCTTTTAAGCGGCCGGGGCCCCTACCTTTGCGGCATTCTTACTAGCAATTTTCGATTGCCGTAGCAAGGTTTCCGGGTACTACCGGGATTAATAAGGAACCGTGTGCGAATCACGGGCTGTCGCGCAACTGTAAGTGCCGCACGCAGCGGAGCCAATCACCAGGCCATTGCCCACCGGGCGAGAAGGCCGGCTCCGCGGGCACAAGCCAGGAGACTTGCCTTGCTGCTACCACCGACGCCAGCCCCCGCGCCCTGGGGCAGTAGTCTGGCCAAGTTGAATTGCGGCCGTAGTGCATCCTGGCGGGCCTCGGGGCCCTGGGCCAGCGCGTGCGCCCGGCCGCCGCTCGGGCCGCTGCTGCTACTACGGGCGCGAAGGCGGGCGGCGGGGCCATCGGGCGCTGCGCTTTTTACCTACCCTATGCTTGACCTAGAAACCCAGATTGCCCGCGCCGAAACGCGCATCTTCAAAGCCGTCTTCCCCAATACCACCAACCACTACGACACACTCTTCGGCGGGGCCACGCTGATGCTGATGGACGAAGTAGCCTTCATCACAGCCACGCGGTTTTCGCGCCTCAAGATGGTCACGGTGTCGTCCGACCGCGTCGATTTTACGCACCCCATCCCGGGCGGCACGCTGGTGGAACTGATTGGCAACGTGGTGCGCGTGGGCACCACCAGCCTGCAAGTGCGGGTAGAGTTATTCGTGGAGCAGATGTACTCCGACGAGCGGCTGCTGGCCGTCACCGGCTCGTTCACCTTTGTGGCCGTGGATGAGCACCGCCGGCCCACGCCCCTGCGGCCGGCAGCCGTGGTGGCAGCAGGTTCGTAAGGCACCGCCAAATATGCAGATACTACTAGTTTATAGCATATTATAGCACCTCGAAGGCCGCCACCGCGTAGCAGTGGCAGCCGCGTTCCCAACCGCTTTAGTTGGCAAGGCAGCAATCGATTCACAAACAAGCAGGAAACTGGTACAAAATCGAAGGCACCACGCCGTGCGTGTAGGCCCGCAACAGGTGCAGCCCAATGCCAGCATTACCAACCAGTAGTGCCGGGCTGGTGCCGGGCGCATGGAGGCCCGAAGGCCAGTGTGCCGGGTCGGGGTACCGAGCAATAAACTGCTCGGTAGCCTCCAGTGCCACGGCCTCGCTGGCTTCATCTCCCGTTAGCTGGCCATACTGCAGCAGCACATCGGCCAGCCCGCACAGACCATGACAAAGCGTGGCATCGGTAAGCGGCTGGTTTAGTAGCTCTTGCAAGCGCAGCCGCGTGGTGGTAGCAGCCGCTAGCGCACGGCTCAGGTAGTATGGGGCTCGCTCGGGGTCGAGCCGGCCAGCTCGCAGGTAAGCCAGCATATTGCCTGGTGCGCCGTGGCACCAGGCATAGCGAAACGTCCCTTGCGGCCCATCCTTGCCCACGGTGTGCGGGTGGCGCGTATCGAGCCAGTTGCCTACCGCCGGGCTAAAAAACAGCTCTTCGTACGCGAATGCTCCCCGGGCCGTGTGCAGGTACCGAGGCTGGCCGGTGGCCTGATACAGCTCCAGCAAGGCCAACGCCATGCCCGCCGCTCCGTGCGAAAAGCCCGTCAGCGGAGGGCCAGCGACCTCTACGCCTAGGGTTTTTTGACAAGTCCAGTAGCACTTATCGTCCTGCCAGGTAGCCGTTGCCACCAGCTCATCGCCGCAGGCCCGCGCCAAGTCGTGGCAGTAGGCGTAGGCCGGCTGCGCGGCCAGGGCGAGCAGCGGGGCAATGGCCCCCGCATTGCCCCCAATCACGTCGAGGCCGTGCGGGACCAAAAATCGCTCCCTAACCTGGGCCAGGTGCCAGCCTATCGCGGGCTGTAGCTCGGGGTTTAGCTCGGGGCAATGTGCTAGCAGGCGCACGCCTACGTGGGCCACGCCCAGGTTACCGGCAAAAAAAGAAAGGGGTGGCACGGGCGGCGGAAAGCACTGGAAGTAATGCGTGGACCGCCGCCAGGCAGCCGCGGCCAGCTCGCGGTAGGCTGGATGCCGGCTTGCGCCGAATAACTCTGCCAAAAATAAGGCTACCCCTGCGCTACCGTTGTATATCTCCGCGCTGAGTGCCGCCACGCGCGTAGAGGAGGCCAGGTCACGGTCGGTAATGTCTGCGTAGCTGAGCCAGTTGCACTGCGTCTTGTCTTTATTCCAATAAGCTGCCTCCCCCAACTGGTCGCCTACCCGGCGGGCCGTGGCTAGCAGTAACTCCTTATCGACGAGGGTAGCAGACGCGCTTAGCATGACGAATAATGAATGGTAGGAACCAGCTTAGCCAGCCCGGTGGTAGTAAGGGTGTGCTGGGTCGAGGCCTGCTGCCCGAAACTCCGCTGCGATAGCAGCTAGCTTATCAACAGTGGCATCCTGCCCCCGCCTGGCACAGTCGGCCAGTGCTTGCGCGACCAGCCGCGCCCGCGAAATGCCAAAACTCAAGCCATCGGCTGGGTCTTCGGCGTAGGCCAGCCCGGGCCGCAGTTGCTGGGTAAAAAGCGGCACGCCGGGCAGCAGGTGGGCTGCCACCGTCGCGTGTACTGCTAGCACCGCCGCCTCGGCTACTGCCTGGTGTTGTTTATCAACATAGAGCACCCCGGCATCGGCCACCCCGTAGTTGGCCGGGTTGGAGAGCACTTTGGTGCGAAACGGCACTGCCCGCGCGTTGAGGCGGGCCGTAATACCGGCCACGTAGGGCGCAGCAGCGGCCGGCGTCAGGCTCCAGTAGTAGCGGAGCAGCGAGTGCGGCCGGCTCTGGTTGAGGCACAGCGGCTCGTTGCCGAATGCCATGTAGTAGTGCGGATTGAGGTTGCGGATTTCCTTGCCGATACGCACTCGGCAGCCTGCCCCGGCCCGCAACTGCTCGCCCGGAAGCGGCTGCACATCAGCCGCAGGGGCCCAAAAATCAAGCTGCCCGTTAGTTACGACGACACGCTGGTTGGAAGCGAAGTCAACTAGTCGCCAGCTGTCATCCCAGGTACCATCGCCGCTATTGGCGGCCGAAATAGCCAGCACAAAATCAGCGTGCCCCGGCGGCGGGGCCACCGTGGCTATTTCCTGCTTGTTCTTGTAGAGGTTCGCGTAGATGTCGCTCTCCAGTACCTGCACCACTTTGGTATACTGGCCGTCCAGCTCCTTAGTAGGCAGGCCGGCATATGCTACTGAAGTACCGTAGACATCGCGCACCTGTCCCCTGAAGCGGTAGCTGTCGGGCTTGTCAAAATGCACTGCGTCAATAACCGTTAAAAAATCAGGGTGCATGGCACAGAAAAAAGCGAGGGTTGAGCATGAGTAATAGTTTAGGCCGGCACAGCTGCCAGGGCCGGCGCACGGTCGGCGGACTGGCCTGCCAGGGCCAGCAGTTGCTGGCCAAACAAATCGAGCACTCCCTGCGCTGGGTTGGCTAGCAAGTGGTGGGCTACTCGCAACAGCATAGTAGCGAGGCGCGGCAGCTCGTTGTAGTGGCAGGCAAACTCATACGCCGTTTGCAGCAGGCGGCAAGCAACGAAATTCACCACATGGGGTAGCCGGGCTTTGGTAGCCGGGTCGTGCTGGCAGTAGCCGTGCCAGAAGGCCCGCGCCCCCGCCTGCATAATTGCCGCTGGGAAAGCCGCGCAGGCGGCCGGGTTAGGCACCGCCCGGTCGTCGAGCGGCATCGACGACACCCACCAGAATACGAAGTCCTGCAATACCCCAGCCACATCCCAAGCGGGGTCGCCAAGCTGCGCCAGTTCCCAATCGATAAGCCGCACCTGGTCGGAGCCCTCCGCGTGCGCGGCGTTGGGGTCGAGCACCAGAAAATTATCCATCTTAATGTCGCCGTGAATAAGCGAGCTCGCCTGCCAGGTAGTTCTCATCTGGTGCAGCGCCGCTAGCATTACCGGCTCTGCCTGTATTTTTTGCATTATCTGGAAGGCACCCGGAGTCAGATAACCTACCATCCGCAGCTCCGGCTCGGCCAAGTTGACAACGAAGGGGGCGGCCACTCTGAGGTGACCCAGCGCAGGGTCTGCCGCCACGCTTTCGGCACTACCCAGGTTATGAAACTGGCGAAGCAGCTTACCTACTGCCGAGACAGTTGCCACCGGAAAATGTTCGACAGTGCGCAGCTGGTAATATTTCCACAGTGTCGCAGCCCCCTTGAAGAGGCTAATTATCAGCATATTTTCTTCGGGCGCAGCCCGCACTACCCTGGGCATAAATGCCCCGAACAGGTGGGCGCGGGCCGGTTGGAAGCAATACGCGTACACGCGGGCCTCATTCAGCAACGTGCGGTCCCCCTCATCGCTCGGCCACACGCCTTGCTTTACCAGGTAGTTTGCCTCACCACGGCTGGTAATGAGCAGATTACGATTACGGCGATTGATAGTGGTAATTTCTAAATCACCACTGAGCAAGTCCTCTGGGTCGAGCAAGCCGAGTGCCAACAGGCGGGCCGCAACGGTATCAACGGTGAGCAGCATAAATTGAATAAGGCAAAACGTACTACGGCGGGCCATTATCACAAATCGACCCGCCGTAGTAGTTGGCAGTAAATCAGATTTTTGCAGACAAGCCCAACTATCTGCTACCCAGGCTTACTTAGCATCGGCCACCATCGCGGTCGGAATCGTGCAGATTAAGGTAAACGCCGTGCTGACGCAGCCACTGGCATCCAAGGCGGTCAGCGACTTTTCTTTAGCATCGGCCACCATCGCGGTCGGAATCGTGCAGATTAAGGTAAATGCCGTGCTGACGCAGCCGCTGGCATCCAGGGCAGTCAGCGATTTAGCTTTGGCGTCGGCTACCATCGCGGTCGGAATCGTGCAGATGGCCGTGAACAGCGTGCTCACGCAGTCATTAGCAGCAGCCGGGGCCGTCTTTTCTTTGGCGTCGGCTACCATCGCGGTCGGATTCGTGCAGGGTATAGTATACCAGCCATTGCCGGCAGCAGTAGTGGCTGCCTGCGCTTTGGCATCGGCCACCATCGCGGTCGGAATCGTACAGATTAAGGTAAACGCCGTGCTGACGCAGTCATTGGAAGCTTGAGGAGTTGCCATGTTCAGAAAAGAAAAATTAAACGAAATGGGGATGCCTACTCTGAAAGGGCTTTTCGGCGCACGCCCGTCAACTATGGGTGCTAGCTAGCGGTGAATTGACAATGCAATATTCCGCTCTGCTACGCTGTGCCTGTGCTCGCTTTCCAGACAAAAGCCCTTACTTTCCAGCCCATTATCCTTAGTATCGAGCCACTGCGCGCCAGCCTCGGCCTGGGCAGCGTACTGGCTGGGCGTCATACTGTATATCTTCTTGAAGCACTGCCCAAAATGGGTGGCCGAATTGAAGCCTACCGAGTCGGCTACTTCGCCTACGCGGTAGCCATCCCGCAGGAGCTGGGCGGCCCGCCCGAGCCGGTATTGCTGCATAACTTCTTTTGGCGACGCGTGCAGCAGCGCTTTCACTTTGCGCAACAGGCTCTTTGGGCTCATGGCCAGCTGCCCCGCCATGAAGTCAACGGTAAATGCCGGATTAGCCAGGTTTTTTTCCAACACCGCATACAACCCGCGCAGCCAGCTGCTCGCCAAGCACTCGGGGCGCAGTGGCGGCAAAACCACCTGCGCGGGCGGGCAGAAAGCTTCGGCCGACGAGGTTTCCTCGCTGGTGCTGGGTTGCCCCTGCGCCAGCACCGGCGGCGTGGCAACCGCCGGGGTTGCCACGCCCGGTACACCTGCCGCCATCGAGAAGAGCATCAGCGCACAGCCGCCCGAATGCGAGAGGCCATCCTCTACCAGTTGCAGCAACTGGTCGGGGGAAAATGAGCGTAGCTCCGGCTCAGCGCCAGCCGCCGCTTGCGAAGCGCATGCCGGCAGCAGGCCGTTTGCGCAGTCTGGCTGAGTCTGCGGCAACTGCGGCCCCTGGAGCAACTGCCCCAGCAGAATTTTTGCTTCTTGAAAATTACAGATTACCACTTGTGTTTTCATAGGGAGGAAGCATCATTAAGAGTGTGGGCGCGCTGGCGAGCTACAGCCTTGGTGGATGGCCAACTGAGCAGCGCCGGAGCAGATGCAAAATGAGGGCAGGAAGCGTGGGTTCTTTAGCGTATAACTACTTACTTTCAGGAGCCAGTACTTCTACTCGGATTGAAAATTCACTGCCAGTTGGCGCGTCGCCTTGGTTTTGTTTTTTGGCGGTTAGTTATGGGCGAACTTTACCCGCGCATACTGCTGCCTACTCTTACATGCCCCTGCTCTCCCCTACCCAGCCCCTGACCCTGCCCGAGCTGGCCGCCACCCTGGCCAGCCGCGACGCCCTGCGCCTGCCCGCCGAGGCCGAAAGCCGCATCCAGCACTGCTACGACTACTTGCACGAGCGCCTCACGGCCGCGCCCGACCAGCCGATTTACGGCATCAACACCGGCTTCGGGTCGCTGTACAAGGTGAGCATCGCGGCCGGGGCGCGCACCCAGCTGCAAGTCAACCTCATCATGTCGCACGCCTGCGGCACGGGGGCCGAAGTGCCCACCGAACTGGTGCGCCGGATGCTTTTATTAAAAGTGCAGAGCCTGAGCTACGGCCACAGTGGCGTGCAGGTGGCCACCGCCAAGCGCCTGCTCGACTTCTTCAACCGCGACGTGTGGCCGGTGGTGTACGAGCAGGGCAGCCTGGGCGCGAGCGGCGACCTGGCCCCGCTGGCCCACCTCTGCCTGCCGCTGCTGGGGCTGGGCGAGGTCAACTACCAGGGCTACTGCCTGGCGGCCAGCGACGTGTTGAGTTTATTCGGCTGGGAGCCGCTGGAATTGCAGGCCAAAGAAGGGCTGGCCTTATTGAATGGCACCCAGTTTATGCTGGCCTACGCCACCGAGGCGCTGGAGCGTGCGCAGCGCCTGCTCGACGCGGCCGACGTAATCGGGGCACTGTCGACGGAGGCCTTCGGGGGCTGCGCCGACCCGTTTCAGGCCCCGCTGCACCGCATCCGGCCGCACGCGGGGCAGGGGCGGGTGGCCGAGCGGCTGCGCACGCTGCTGGCCGGCTCCGAGCTGCAAGCCCAGCCGCGCTACGCCGTGCAAGACCCCTACTCGTTTCGGTGCCAGCCGCAGGTACACGGGGCCAGCCGCGACGCGGTAGCCTACGTGGCCAATACGGTCGAAATCGAATGCAATTCGGTGACGGATAACCCTAATATCTTCCCGGAGGAAGACGCTATTCTGAGTGGGGGCAACTTTCACGGGCAGCCGCTGGCGCTGGCCCTCGACCACTTGGCGCTGGCCGTGGCCGAGCTGGGCAGCATCTCGGAGCGGCGCACGTTTCAGCTCATTTCGGGGCAGCGCGGGCTGCCGGCTTTCCTGGTGGCCGAGCCGGGGCTGAACTCGGGATTGATGATACCGCAGTACACGGCCGCCGGCATCGCGAGCCAGAACAAGCAGCTCTGCACGCCCGCTAGCGCCGACAGCATCACGAGCAGCAATGGCCAGGAAGACCACGTAAGCATGGGGGCCAACGCCGCCACCAAGGCCCGCCGCGTGGTCGAAAACGTGGAGCAAATTCTGGGCATCGAGCTGCTGACCGCCGTGCAGGCCCTCGACCTGCGCCGCCCCCACCGCAGCAGCCCCGCCCTGGAGGCCGTGGTAGCCGCTTTCCGCGAGCAGGTAGCCTTCGTACCCCGCGACCGCGTGCTGTACCCCGATTTGCACCGCGCCGCCCGGTTCGTGCGCGAGTATGCGTGGGAATAGACGTTTTTTCGCGCAGGGTTGCGGGGTATTAAAGCGCAGGGTTTCGCAGTGCTCTTGCCGAATGACACTACGGAGCCCTGCGCTTTAATACCCCGCAACCTTGCGCGAAAAACAACCAAGCGACGTTAATACAGGCACTAGCCACGTAATTTGGCTTCGCCTATGAAAATAATCTTCGCTTTTTTAGGACTGCTGCTCGCCACCTTCAGCACCCGTGCCCAAACGGCCTGCCCCACGCCGCCGCCCGCCAACTGCCCGCAGCCCTTCCGGGTGGTCGATGCCGGCACGGGCCAGGAGGTAACGGTGCTGCAAGTGGGCTGCCCGGTGCGCTTCGAGCAAAATTGCGGGCGCGTTACGGCCCCGGCGCTGCTTTATTACCAGGTAGTGAAGGGCACCAACGCCATCCCGGCCAACTGCCTGCCCACTACCCCGGCGGGCGTCGTGACCTATACGCCCACCGCCGCCGACGTGGGGCCGGTAACGGTGTTTGAGCTCTCGAACCCTACCCCGCCCTCCACGGCGGGCGGCGTGGCTTACATCCGCAACTACACGGTGATTAATTCCGCGCCGCCCACGTTTGTGGTGGCCCCCTGCGCGGGTAGCACGGCGCTCGTTACGGTTACAGCACCGGCATATAGCAGCTACACAGTGCAGGTAAATGGCGGCGCAGCGCAGCCGTTTACCACGTCTCTACAAGTCAACATCACGCCTGGCATTGCCAATACGTTTCTCGTTACCGGCAATCCCGGTAGTTCGTGCCCTCAAAGCACAACCCAAACGCTAACGTTGCCCCTAGCTCAAACGCCAGTGTTTGCGCGCCTCACGCGCACAGCTACTACGCCCATCGGCAGCGCCGCCCAGTTCGATTTCAGCCAGCTGGCTACTGGCTTTACGTATGTGGTAGAAATCGAGAGTACAGTTTTTCCGGGTTCTTACACCTTTTACCCCAGTTCTCCTATAGTGGCCCCGGCCCCCGGTGCCAGCACCGCTACTACGAGCGTGATGGCAATGCCGGGTCGCTACCGCTTACGGCGCATCGACGCCTGCGGCAATTCGCAATCCTCAAATTCCATTAGTACGCTAAGCTTGGACGGTACAACCGCCAACGGCCGCAATACGCTTACCTTTCTACCCTTCGCGGCGGCCGACGTGACGGGCTACACCCTCACGCGCAGCCCCGGCAGCCTCAGCGTAGCGCTACCCGCCTCGGCCACCGGCTACGACGATACCCAGGTGCAGTGCGGCACCACCTACACCTACCGCCTCACGGCCGCGCTGGCGGGCGGCGGCCAATCGATATCCAATACCCTGGACCTCACTACCCAATCGACTACCGCGCCGGCTGCGCCGGTAGCCGTGCCCTCGTTCGACCTGCAAAACCGGGTAGTCGTGACCCTGACGCCGGGCGCGGGCACCACCTTCGGGCCGGGCGGGCAGGTGCTCGTGAGCAGGCAGGGCGGCGGGGGCAATTTTGCCTTTGCGCCCTTGCGCACGGGCTTGGCAGGCCTGCCCCGCCGCGTGCTGCGCGACTCTCTTTTATCGACCCTGCCTACGGTGGCCCCGTGCTACTCGGCAGTAGTGCGCGACACCTGCGGCAATGCCTCGCCCACCGGCCCCACAAGCTGCCCAGCCTTGCTGAGCGTGGCCGCCGCCGACCCCGAGGGCCTCACGGCGCAGCTGAGCTGGTCGGCGTTTCAGGGCCCGAGCAGCCCGGCCGCGCCGGTGGTATACCGGGTGCTCACCATCGCGGCCGATGGCACGGTGCTGGCTACCAGCGCGCCTACTACCAGCCTGAGCTACCTGGACTTGGCCCCGCCCACCGACCGCCAGATTTTGCGCTATCGCGTAGAGGCCAGCGGCGGCGGGCTGCCCGCGGGCACCGTCAGCTACTCCAGCGTGGGCACGCTGCGGCGGCAGCCGCGCCTGGTCATGCCCACCGCCTTCACGCCCAACGGTGACGGGCTTAACGATTTGTTAGAACTCAAGGGTAGATATTTGCAAAACTTTGTCTTTATCATTGTTGACCGCAACGGGCAGGAAGTTTTCCGCGCTACCGACCGCACCCAGGCCTGGGACGGCACCATCCAGGGGCACGCCCCGGTAAACGGGGCCTACGTATGGCGCTTCGACCTGACCGGCGAAGACAACCAGCCCTTCCGCCAGACCGGCACCATTACTATTCTTAAATAACCACCTTTTTCCGCTCATGCCCAACCAAGACGCCCATAAGAAAGCTCATTTCGAAGAAGTTGCCGCCCGGCTAGCCCAACAGGGCTTTACCGTGGCGCAGCAAGACAGCTCGCGCCCCTGGGGCGGCTTTTTCGTGATTGACGAAAGCCAGGCCCAACAGTTTGCCGACCAGTACTTCGATGGCCGCTCGGTCGATGAGCTGCGTATTTCGGGCAAGCTCAGCCCCAAAATGCTGCTCGTGGCCCCGCACCAGCGCTTGAGCTGGCAGTACCACTTTCGGCGCGCCGAAATCTGGAAGGTAGTGCAGGGCCCCGTGGGCGTGGCCACCAGCCCCACCGACGAAGAAAGCGAGGTAAAAACCTACGCACCCGATGCGCTCATCGTGCTCAAGCAGGGCGAGCGCCACCGCCTGGTGGGCCTCGACGGCTGGGGCGTGGTAGCCGAAATCTGGCAGCACACCCACGAAAGCCACCCCTCGGACGAGGACGACATCGTGCGCGTGCAGGACGATTTTGGCCGCTAGGCGCTGATTTTCGTAAGGCTGTAAATCAATAAAACGTCCGTCATGCTGAGCACAGCGTAGCGGAGTCGAAGCATCTCGCTCGGTGAACTACACTCAGACGTTCGCAATGAAACGACCAAGATGCTTCGACTCCGCTGCGCTCCGCTCAGCATGACGGACGTTTTCTTTGTCTTTCCAATCCCGTTTTCAACTCCCAAACACCTCCATGTCCTCCCCCAGCATTTCTCCCGCCACCTACCACCTGGGCCAGTACCAGGACGCCATCACGGCCGAAATCAACGCGCTGAACAACAAAAACTTTACCGCCGGCTTCTGGCAAAAGCAGGCTGACCTGTGGACCGACAGCGCCGAGGGCCAGGACAGCATCCGCAGCTTTATGGGCTGGCTGCGCGTGGCCGAAACCATGCAAAAGGCCGTGCCCGAAATCACGGCCTTCGTGCAAGAGGTGACGCAGGCCGGCTTCGAGCACGTGGTAGTGATGGGCATGGGTGGCAGCACCATGGCCCCGATTGTGTTCGAGAAGTCGTTTCCGGCCGGCCAGGGTTTGCCCGTATCGGTGCTCGACACCACCGACCCCGGCACCGTGCAGCAGATTGAGCAGTCGGTACCGCTCGAAAAAACGCTCTTTATCGTGGCCAGCAAGTCGGGCACCACGGCCGAGCCGCTGGCCTTCGGCGACTATTTCTACGCCAAGCTGAAAGAACTGAAAGGCGACAAGGCCGGCGAAAACTTCGTGGCCATCACCGACCCCGGCTCCAAGTTCGTGACCTCGGCTACCAACGAAGGCTACCGCAAGATTTTCCTGAATTTCGCCGAGGTGGGCGGGCGCTTTTCGGCCCTCACGTACTTCGGGCTGGTACCGGCCGCCCTCTACGGCATCGACATCGCGGCGCTGCTCGACCGCGCCGTGGCCATGATGCAGGCTTGCGGCAGCAACGGCGACGTGCAGGACAACCCCGGCCTGAAACTGGGTGCCACGATGGGCGTGCTCTCCAAAGAAGGCCGCGACAAGCTGACGTTGGTAGTGCCCGACAAGCTGCACGACCTGGGCCTCTGGCTGGAGCAGCTGCTGGCCGAAAGCACGGGCAAAGAAGGCAAAGGCGTGCTGCCCGTGGCCGGCGAGCCCTTGGGCGCGCCCGAGGTCTACGGCCGCGACCGCCTCTTCGTGTACGTGGGCTACGAGGACACGCCTGACCAGGAAAACCGCCAGAAGCTGCAAGCCTTGCAAGATGCTGGCCACCCCGTCGTGACCATTCTCATGCGCGAGCCGCTCGACCTCGGGGCCGAGTTTTTCCGCTGGGAAGTGGCTACTGCCGTAGCCGGCGCGGTGCTGCGCATCAACCCCTTCGACCAGCCCAACGTGCAAGAAAGCAAAACTGCCACCGACCGCGTGATGAAGGTGGTGCAGGAGCAGGGCCACCTGCCCGCCGGCCCCGCCGCCGCCGCCGAGGCTGATGGTATTTCGTACTTCACCGACGCCAAGGGCGACGGCGCAGTAGGTACGCTGAAGGCCTTTTTTGGTCAGGCCAAGGCCGGCGACTTCGTAAACCTGCAAGCCTACCTCACCGAGTCGGACGCCATCACGGCCGAGTTGCAGGAGTTTCGCCAGTTGGTGCAGGAGCATTTGCACCTCGCTACTACCTCGGGCTACGGGCCGCGCTTTTTGCACTCGACGGGTCAGTACCACAAGGGCGGGCCGAACACGGGTTTGTTCGTGCAATTCACGCACCAGAGCCCGGTCGAGTTGCCGCTGCCCGGCCGCTCCTACTCGTTTGGCACCTTCGAAAATGCCCAAGCTCAAGGCGACCTGGAGACCTTGCAGCAGTACAAGCGCCGCACCCTGCACATCGACCTGGGCAGCGATGCCGAGGCCAGCCTGCCCAAGGTAGTAGCCGCACTGAAAGAAGCGCTGGCGCAGGCTAAGGCCGTGTAAACAGCGTGTTAAATGGTTGAGTAAAAAGCGAGGCCGCTGCTGCCTTCCGATAACCGGGAGCAGCGGCGGCCTTATTTTTAAGCGCTTTTTCATTCAGCGCTCATTTACCAGGTTTCTATGCGGATTTTTACTAGACTAAGCTGCTTTTTAATTGGCTGCCTGCTGGGGCCGCTGCTGGCCCAGGGCCAAAGCTGGCAGTCGGCTTTTGTGCTGCCCACCACGGGCGGCAGTTCCATCGTGCGCGAGTTGCTGGCCGATGGCGCGGGTAGCTACGTGGTGGCGGGCGACTTTTCGGGCACGCTCACGCTAGGCAGCTTTGTGCTTACCAGCACCGGCAACGACATTTTCGTGGCCCGGCTCAGCGCGGCGGGTACCTGGACGCAAGCGGTGCAAGCGGGCGGCGCGGGCACCCGCAGTATGCGAAAGCTGGCGCTCGACCTGAATGGCGGCGTGGCGGTAGCGGGCACGTTTGAGGGGCCCACTGCCACTATCGGCTCGGTTACGCTGACCAACGCCAACTCGCAGTCTACCACGAGCCCCGATATCTTCGTGGCCCGGCTCAGCGCGGCGGGCACTTGGACGCAGGCCGTGAGCGCGGGCGGGCCGGAAATTGATACTATCACGGGCTTTGTTATCAATGCTTTCACGGGCACGGCTACCGTGGTGGGCTCGTTTGTGGGCGGCACCAGCACGTTTGGCACGCGCACCCTCACCGGGGCCAGCTCCAATGCCCTGTACGCAGCCCGGCTCAACGCGGCGGGCACCTGGACGCAGGTCGTAGGCGTGAGTAGTGCCGGCTCGCCCAATGCGGCGGCGGGCCTGGCGCTGGACGCCGTAGGCAACGCGGTTATCAGCGGGTATAAATTCGGCGGTGGCCCGGTGCAGTTTGGCAGCATCACCCTCACTTCTACTTCCACGATAGCCTTCGTAGCGCGGCTCAGCATAGCGGGCACCTGGACGCAGGCCGTGCAGGCCACCACCACGGGCGGCTTCGTGGCAGGCGGGCCGCTGGCCGTCGATGCCAACGATAACGTGGTGATGGTGGGCAATTTCCGGAACGGCCCCGCCAATTTTGGCCCTTACACCCTGGCGTACACGCCCTCGGCCGATAACCTGTACGTGGCGCGCCTGAGCAGCGCGGGCGTCTGGACGCAGGCCGCGCAGGCCACGGGCAGCGGCTACAGCTTTCCCTCTGACCTATCGCTCGGAGCTGATGGGTCGGTATGGGTGGCGGGGCTGTTTGGCAGCCCGCTCATCAGCTTTGGTGGCACCACGCTCACCAATCCCAGCACCACGCCCACGCCGCCCAGCACCTCGCTCACTACCGATGTTTTCGTGGCCCAACTCAGCCCAACCGGTAGCTGGACCTACGCCGCCCAGGCCGGCGGGCTAGGGTATGATTTTCCTTCTGCCGTGCTGCTCGCGGGCGGGCGCGTGCTGGTGGCGGGCCAGGTCGATGCCGCACCCGCCAGCTTTGGCGCGCTTACCCTTAGCACGCCTAGCCCGGCCGGCTTCATCGCTGGGCTCGGGGGCGGGGTGTTGAGCACTGTAGCCGGGTCGAAGGCCGGGCTGGCCCTGTTTCCTAACCCAGCCACCGCCACTACCCGGCTCACCCTGCTGGCCGAGCCCGCCCCGCGCCTGGTACAGCTCTTCGACGCGCTGGGCCGCGAGGTGCGCCGCCAACCACTAGCGGCCCATGCCACCGCTACCAACCTGCCGCTGGCCGGCCTGGTACCGGGCGTGTACCTCGTGCGGTGCGGGCTGGCGGCCACGCGGCTGTTGGTAGAGTAAGCGCGGCCACGGCGCGCCGCCGGGCCACAACCCGCCCCGGCGCTCGCTCGTTAGCGAGCCGTCTGCTTACGTCAAATCATCATGAAAGCCAACGAAATACTTATTCGGCAAGACCGGGTCGTGTACCTCCTGATGGTGCTGGTAGCCAGCCTGGGCTTGTTGTGGAGCTTCTGGCAGCACCAGCACCCGGCCGGCGACGCGGCGGCCCGCCCCCGGCCACTGCCGGGGGTGCCTGCCCACCAGGCCACCGTGCTGAAGCGCTAGCCTAGCGCTACACGGGCCAGGCCGCCAGATGCCCTTGCCCTTTCAGCGACGACTGCCGGATGATGAGGTCGCCGGCGATGACGCAGGTACGCGGCACAAAATTCTCTTTCTGAGCCATTTGCTCTAAAAATAAGCTTGCCGCCTGCTGCCCGATGCGGTACGGGTGCAGGTCCACGGTAGTGAGGCCGGGCTCGATGAGGCTGGCCAGAAACTCGTCGCCGAAGCCCACGATGGCCATGTCTTCGGGCACCCGCAGGCCGCGCTTTTTGAGGGCCAGCAGCAGGTCGAAAGCGTTGGTGTAGTTGATGGCAAAAATGGCGTCGGGCGGCTCGGGCATGGCCAGCCACGCATCGAGGCAGGCCTCGGCCGATGCCGGCCGGAAGTCAATGTGCGCCTGCAAGGCCTCCTCGATGGGCAGGCCGTGGCGGCGCAGCGCGCTGAGGTAGCCTGCCTGCCGCTGCCGGCTGATGAGCAGCGACGCCGGCCCCGCCAGAATGGCGATGCGCCGGCAGCCCTGCTCAATCAGGTGCTCAGTCACGTTGTAGGCCCCCAGCCGGTCGTCGAGAATGACCTTAGCTGAGTTCACCTCGTTGCACACCCGGTCGAAGTGCACCACCGGAATGCCGCGCCGGGCCGGGTCTTTCACGTGGTCGAAGTTCTCGGTTTCGCGCGAGTGACAAATGAGCAGGCCATCTACCCGGCTGGCTATCAGCGCCTGCACGTTGCTCACCTCGGCCTGGTACGACTCCTTCGACTGGCAAATCATCACCCGGTAGCCGGCCTCAGTGGCTATTTGCTGAATGCCGCTGACGGCGGTGGCAAAAAACGGCCGCTCGATATCGGGTATCACCACCCCGATGGTCGAGGTAGCGCGGCTCTTGAGGCTCTGAGCCAGCAGGTTGGGCTGGTAGTCGAGCTGCCGGGCCACCTCCAGAATGGCCTGCCGGGTAGTGGCACTGATATCGGAGTGCCCGTTCAGGGCCCGCGATACCGTGGAGAGCGCCACGCCCACCTGCTTGGCCACGTCGGCAATGGTAGCCTGGCGGCGGCGGCGCTCGGCGGGGTGCGGGGCTGGCCGCTCCTGCGTGAAATGGTACTCGCAGCTTTTGCAATAATAGCGCTGGCGGCCCCGCACAAAACCGGCTTTCATCACCTCATCAGGCAGGCTGCATTTAACACATTTTATCATTGGGTGGGAGAAAGAAAGAAGCTGGATAATGCGAAGGAAATACCGCCGCCAAAGCGAGGATAAGCGAATGTACACCGCGAAAAAATATTTTCAAGCTGAAACACTATCGGAAACGTTTGCGAAAACGATACCGATAGTTTTTGTTTGAAAGTGGATTGGAAACTAAGTTTTTGGCGGTGCTATCGGAAGGTTTCCGCCTGTACATTTGAACCATGTTACGCCAATGCTACCTGAAGTAAGTATTTACTTACCACTTGAGCAAGAAGCTGAGGCGAGCTTATAAATAGCATTATCCCATGCTGCACACCATGCGCTGGTTCGGGCCCAATGACCCGGTTTCGCTTTTCGACATTCGCCAGGCGGGCTGCGCCGGGGTCGTGACGGCCTTGCACCAGCTGCCCGTGGGCGCGGTGTGGCCGGTAAGCGAAATCCAGGCGCGGCAGCAACTCGTGGAGGCCGATAATGCTACCCATTCGCCCCTGCACTGGGTGGTGGTAGAGAGCCTGCCGGTACACGAAGACATCAAGAAGGGCCGCCCCGCCCGTGAGCAGCTGATTGCCAACTACCAGCAGAGCCTGCGCAACTTGGCGGCCTGCGGCATCCGCACGGTGTGCTACAACTTCATGCCGGTACTCGACTGGTCGCGCACCAACCTACACTACGAGATGCCCGACGGCAGCCGCGCCCTGCGCTTCGTGTGGCAGGATTTTGCCGTGTTCGACCTCTGCATTCTGAAGCGCCTCGGCGCCGAGGCTGACTACGAGCCCGCCGTGGCCGAAGCCGCCCGCCAGCAGTTCGCCGGCATGAGCATCGAGGCTGTAGCCGAGCTTACCAATACTACTCTGCTAGGTTTGCCCGGTTCGGAAGAAGCCTTCGAGCTGAGCAGCTTTCAGGCTTACCTGAACGAGTATCAAGACATCGACGCGGCCGCTCTCACGGCCAACCTGCACTACTTCATTCAGCAGGTAGCGCCGGTGGCCGAGGAAGTGGGCATCGGGCTCTGCATTCACCCCGACGACCCGCCGTTTCCGCTGCTGGGCTTGCCCCGGGTAGTGAGCACCGAAGCCGACCTGGCCGGTCTGCTGGCGGCCTGCGACGTGCCGGCCAACGGGCTGACCTTCTGCACCGGCTCGCTGGGCGTGCGCCCCGACAATAATTTGGCGGGCATGGTGGAACGTTTTGGGCCGCGCATTCACTTTGTGCATTTGCGCACCACTAAGCGCGAGGACAACCCGCGTAACTTCCACGAGGCGGCCCATTTGGCCGGCGACGTGGATATGTACGCCGTGATGCGGGCACTAGTGCAGGAAGAGCAGCGCCGCGAAGCCGCCGGCGATGCCCGCCCGCCGCTGCCCATGCGCCCCGACCACGGCCACCAGATGCTTGACGACCTGAACAGCGCCAAGAAGACGTACCCCGGCTACTCGGCCATCGGCCGCCTCAAAGGGCTGGCCGAGCTACGCGGCCTCGAATACGGCGTGCGCCGCGCGCTGGCCGAAGCTCCTACTGCCGCCCAGCAGCTGGTAGCCATCCACTAGTTACTTCTTACTGATTAGCAGCTCTCTGCTAATCAGTGTTTCTTTTGCTCTCCTTCCCCACCCACCCCGCCATGTTGCTGCGCAACGTGTTTCTGCTTTTCGTACTGACTGTGGCCAGCGCTGCCCCCACCCGGGCCGACGACGGCTACCGGCTGTGGCTGAAGTACGACCGCGTGGCCGATGCGGCGGTGCGGCAGCAGTACTTGCGCAGCGCGCAGTTTATCGCCAGCTCCAGCACCACGCCCACCTTGCGGGCAGCCAGCGGCGAGTTGCAGCGCGGCCTGAGCGGGCTGCTGGGCCAAGCGGTGCCGGTAGTAGCCACGGCGGGCAGCCGCACGGGCGGCGTGGTGCTGCGCGTAGATGCCCAGGCCAGCGCGAGCGGGCAGCCGCTGAAAGCCGAGGGCTACCGTATTTTTTCGGAGAAAAACAACCTCGTAGTTACCGGCCGCACTGAGCGAGCCGTGCTCTACGGGGCGTTTGCGCTGCTGCGGCAGGTGCAGACGCGCCAGCCGCTGGTGGGGCTGAGCATCTGCAGCAACCCGCGCATCGGCTACCGGATGCTTAATCACTGGGACAACCAGAACGGCACCATTGAGCGCGGCTACGCGGGCTCCAGCATCTGGCAGTGGTACCAGCTGCCCGAGGGCCTCGACGCCCGCTATACTGACTACGCCCGCGCCAACGCCTCCATCGGCATCAATGGCGTGGTGGTCAACAATGTAAATGCCAGCGCCCGCTACCTCACGGCCGAGTACATCGGCAAGGTAGCGGCGTTGGCGGGCGTGCTGCGGCCGTATGGGCAGCGCGTGTATCTATCGGTATTCTGGGCTGCGCCCAAGGTTATCGGCGGGCTGAACTCGGCCGACCCGCTCGACCCACAAGTGAAGCAGTGGTGGGCCGCCAAAAGCGAAGAATTGTATAAGGCTATTCCCGATTTCGGCGGCTTTCTGGTGAAAGCCAACTCGGAAGGCGAGCCCGGCCCGCAGGACTACAACCGCACCCACGCCGACGGGGCCAACATGCTGGCCCAGAGCCTGGGTAGCCACGATGGCATCGTGATGTGGCGTGCCTTTGTGTACAAGGCCGGCACCGCCGACCGCTTTAAACAAGCTTACGAGGAGTTTCAGCCCCTCGACGGCAAGTTTGACCCCAAGGTGCTGGTGCAGGTGAAGAACGGCCCGATTGACTTTATGGCCCGCGAGCCCTTTCACCCGCTGTTTGGGGCAATGCCCAAAACGCCGCTGGTGCTGGAAGTGCAACTGACGCAGGAGTATTTAGGCTTTGCTACCCACCTGGTGTACCTGGGGCCGCTCATCAAAGAAGTACTGGAAGCCGACACCTACGCCAAAGGCCCCGGCTCGACGGTGGCCAAGGTGGTAGATGGCACCGTGGATAACCACGCGCTGAGCGGCATCGCGGGCGTAGCCAACATCGGCTCGGACCGCAACTGGACCGGCAACCCCATGGGCCAGGCCAACTGGTACGCCTTCGGCCGCCTGGCCTGGGACCACACGCTGAGCCCCACTGCCATCGCCCGGGAGTGGACGCGCATGACGCTGACCACCGAGCCGGCTGCCGTGCAAACCATCACCAACGTGCTGAATAAGTCGCGCAACATCTACGTGCGCTACACCGTGCCGCTGGGCTTGCATCACATTATGGGCGAGAGCATTCACTACGGCCCGCAGCCCTGGCTGGCCAAGGCCGGCCGGCCCGACTGGACGGCGGTGTACTACCATAAGGCCGACTCGCTCGGCCTGGGCTTCGACCGCACGGCCATGGGCAGCAACGCGCTGACCCTCTACAAGCCCGAGGTGCAACAGCAGTGGGGCAACGCCCAGACCTGCCCGCTCGACTACCTGCTCTGGTTTCACCACGTGGGCTGGAACCAGCGCCTGAGCACCGGCCGCACCCTCTGGAACGAGCTGGCCACCCGCTACTACACCGGTGCCGACTCGGTGCTGTGGCTGCAAAAGCAGTGGGCCCAGGTTCAGCCCCAAATTGACCCCGCCCTGCACGCCGATGTAGCGGCCCGCCTCCAGACCCAGCGCAAGGAAGCCCTGTGGTGGCGCGATGCCTGCGTGCTCTACTTCCAAAGCTTCGCCAAGCAGCCGATTCCGGCCCCGTTTGCGCCGCCTACGCGCACGCTGGATGACGTCAAGGAGCTGGTGCGCATCTACCAGCTTCGTTAATAAAATATAAACGTATATATTTGTTGCTCAAATGACTACTGCTGTACTTTCCTCCAACGGCCACTCTACTACTAACGGCGCGGCTGCGGCCGAAGCCGATGCGCAACGCCTGGGCTTGCACGTGTTTTCGCTGGCCGGGCGGGTGGCGCTCATCACGGGCGGCGGCACGGGCATCGGCCTCGAAATAGCCCGCTGCATGGTGGCGGCCGGGGCTACGGTCATCATCACCGGCCGCCGCGAAAGCGTGCTGCAAGAGTCGGCCGCTGAACTCGGCGAGAACGCGCATTTCGTGGTGAACGACGTGAGCGACCTCGGCGGCACCGACGCGCTGATTGAGCAGATTGAGGCCGAGCACGGCCCGCTCGATATTCTGGTCAACAACGCGGGCATCAATATGAAGAAGCCGGCGCTGGAAGTAACCGACGAGGATTTCAGCCGCATCATTCACACCAACCTGAATGCGGTTTTCGCGCTCACCCGCGCCGCCGGCCGGCGCATGGTGCCCCGCGGCCGCGGCACGATTATCATGATTTCGTCGATGGCTGCCTACTACGGCATCGACCGCGTGGTGGCCTACGCGGCTTCCAAGTCGGCCGTGGAAGGCATGGTGAAAGTGCTGGCCTCCGAGTTCTCAAAAGACGGCGTGCGCGTGAACGCCATCGCCCCCGGCTTTATCGAAACCGAGATGAGCCGCACGGCCATGAACTCGGACCCCGACCGCCGCGACCGCGCCATGCGCCGCACCCCGATGGGCAAATTCGGTAAGCCTTCGGACATCGGCCACGCGGCCGTGTTTCTGGCCTCGGAGGCCGCCCGCTACGTCACGGGCGCATCGTTGCCGGTGGATGGCGGTAATTCGATAGGCTTCTAATAGCGTAGCTGTTGCGTTTCTCCCCCGTTGGGGTTATTTTGCTTTACTTTCCACTTTTTATTTTCAAAGTTCCCACCCATGCATACACCCATACCTTCGTTTCGGCGGCTCAACAGCGCGAAATGGTCGCGGCTGGTGCCGCTTCTCCTCCTAAGCGGGGGCCTCGCCCCCATGCTGCCCCAGGCGGCCTACGCCCAAGTGGCGGGTGCCCACACGGTAAGCGGTAAAATCACCTCCGCCAACGGCGAAGGCATTCCGGGCGTAACGGTAGTGGTAAAAGGCACCACGAACGGCACGACGACCGACGTGGATGGTAAGTACACCATCAGCGTTCCCAACGACAACAGCGTGCTCGTGCTTAGCTCCATCGGCTACACCAAGCAGGAGCTGACGGTGGGCAACCGCACCACCATCAACCAGAGCCTGGAGGCCGAAAACCAGGCGCTGAACGAAGTGAAGGTAATTGGCTACGGCACGCAGCGGGCCGAAGCCGTAACGGGCTCGGTGGCTTCTATTAGCGGTGAGAACCTGCGCGAAGTGCCAGTAGCGAACATCGGGCAGGCCTTGCAGGGCCGCCTGCCGGGCGTGCAGATTTCCCAGAGTTCCTCCCAGCCGGGAGCCAGCCCGCAAATCCGCATTCGCGGCACGCGCTCGCTGACGGCCAGCAACGACCCCCTGGTAGTACTGGATGGTATTCCCTTCCCGGGCTCCATTGGGGATATTAACCCCAACGACATCCAGAGCATTGACATTCTGAAAGACGCTTCGGCTACGGCCATCTACGGCTCGCGCGGCGCCAACGGCGTGGTGCTGGTAACCACCAAAGGCGGCAAAAAAGGGCAGAAAGCGCAAGTAACGTACAGTGGCTTCGTGGGCGTGAAAACCCTATTCGCCAAATACCCCATGATGAATGGGCCCGAGTTTGTGGCGCTTCGCAAAGCCACGGCCTTGTACAACACTGGCGGACAGCCCTTGTACACCAACGGTATAGACGAATCCAATGATGTAAACGTCGACTGGCAGGATTTGCTCTACCGGACTGGCATTCAAAACAACCAGAACGTAGGTCTGACCGGCGGCACGGAAAGCGGGCGCTATAACTTCAACGCGGGCTACTACAAAGAGCAGGGCGTAATACCGACCCAGCAGTACACCCGCTTCTCCATGCGCGGCACCCTGGACCAGGCTGTTGGCAAGTACGTTCGCTTGGGCTTTACAACCAATAATACCTACAGTCTGTCGGAGGGTGCCAACGTGGGAATATACGGAGCTCTGAGCTCTTCGCCCATCGCCAACCCCTACGACGCCAATGGTGCGCTGAAACGAACCATTAAAATGCCGCTGGACGAGAACTGGATTACGACCCGTAGTACAGTAGAAGATAACCGGGACCGCTGGCTTAGCCAAACGAGAAGCTTTGCCACTTACAACGCCATCTTCGGTGAGTTCAAGATGCCGGGCGTAGAGGGGCTGAAGTACCGCATCAACCTGGGTGTAAACTATCGGCAGAGCCAGGGTGGCAGCTACACGGGGGCGGGTATCAACGCGGTTTCCCCAACTACTGTGTCGACGGCCTCCGTTAGCAACGCGGTTACGACGGACTACACCGTTGAAAATATTCTCTCCTACGACCGCACCTTTGGCGGGAAGCATAATATCAACGCGCTCGCCTTGTATTCGGCCTCCAGCAATATTTTCAACCGCTCGCAGATTGATGGCCGGGATATTCCTTCCGACGCCTTCCAGTTCTACAACATAGGGCGAACTGCTAGTACGAATATTACCGTAAACCCCGATAACCAACAGTATTCAAAATTCGGCCTGCTGTCTTACATGGCGCGGGTGATGTATTCCTACGACGATAAATACCTGATTTCCGCTACGGTTCGGTCGGACGGCTCTTCCCGCCTGTCACCGGGCAACAAATGGAATACCTACCCGGCCGTATCCGTTGGCTGGAACGTAGCCAAAGAAAGCTTCATGCAGGGGATTGAGGCCGTCAATATGCTGAAGCTGCGCGCCGGCTACGGCATCACGTCCAACCAGTCCGTTGACCCTTACTCCACCCTGGGGCTCCTGGCCACCCGGCCCTACAACTTCGGCCCCACTGGCTACGATACGGGCCTGTTTGTGAGCCGGCTACCCAACCCTAACTTGGGTTGGGAATATTCCAGAACGTGGAACTACGCGGTCGATTTCTCGCTCCTGAAAAACCGCCTCTCCGGTACCGTGGAGTACTACGTCACCAACACCCGTAACCTGTTGCTTGGGTTGGCACTGCCTTCAACCTCGGGTGTGGGTAGCTACACGGCCAACATTGGCTCGACTCAAAACAAAGGCATTGAGCTTTCCTTGAACGGGGTGGTTCTGGATAATGCCAACGGCTGGACCTGGGAAGTGGGCGCTAACCTATATGCCAACCGTAACAAGATTACGTCGCTGGCAGGCGAGCAACAGCGCGATGAAGGAAACTGGTGGTTTGTGGGCCAGCCCATCAACGTGATTTTTGACTACGAAAAAATCGGGCTGTGGCAAAGAGATGACCCTTACCGCAACATTCTCGAGCCATCTACCAACCCCGATGCCACAGTTGGGATGATTAAGGTGAAGTACACCGGTACGTACAATCCCGATGGTACCCCCACTCGTGCCATTGGCGCCGCCGACCGGCAGGTTATCGATGTGAACCCCAACTTCCTGGGTGGTCTCAACACCCGGGTAGCATACAAAGGCTTTGACCTGTCTGTCGTGGGCGTCTTCCAAAATGGCGGCCTGCTCAACAGCACTATCTACGGCTCGGGTGGCTACCTCAACATGCTGAACGGCCGCCGCGGCAACGTGAAAGTCGATTATTGGACGCCGGATAATACCGATGCCAAATTCCCGCGGCCCGGTAGCTTGGCAAGCGGTGATAACCCCAAGTATGCCTCTACGCTGGGCTACTTCGACGCCTCTTACCTCAAGGTGCGAACCATTTCGCTGGGCTACAACTTTCAGAACAGCGCGTGGCTGACCAAGGCTGGCATCAGCCGCCTGCGCCTGTACGTGACGGCGCAGAACCCCTTCGTCTTCTTCTCGCCCTACAAAAAGCAATCGGGTATGGACCCGGAAACCAACTCGAATGGCAACGAAAACGCGGCCGTACCTCTTGATTTCAACCTCCGCCGCATCCTGACGCTGGGCACCAACGCCCCGGCTACCCGCGCCTTCCTCGGCGGCCTGGACCTCACTTTTTAAGCAGCGCTAGATATGAAACGTTTTAAATTACAATTCTTAGTTAGCACCGCCGCCCTCTCCCTGTCTGCGGCCGGGTGCAAGGACCTGCTGAACGAGCAGCCCCGTGCCATTTACACTCCGGAGTTCTTTCAAACGGAACGAGGCGTGCAAGGCGGCCTGACCGCAATGTATGCGCACTTGCGCGATACTTACGGCCAAGCCTACTACTACAACGCTACCCTCACGGGTACCGATGAAATAACCTACGGCCGGGACGCCGACGAAAACTTCCTGGCCATGGACCTTTCCGGCCGGGCGCAGCTCACCGCCAACAACAGCCGGGCAGATGCCTTGTGGGGCAGTGCCTTCCCGAATATTAACACGGCCAACGGCGTTATCAAGAATGCCAGCGCAGTAGGCACTATTTCGGCTGCCCTGGTGGCCGAGGCCCGGTTTTTCCGCGCCTTCGACTATTTCGCGCTGGTGCAGACCTTCGGCGGGGTACCGCTGGATTTGGGCTCGGGCGAGTTGCAGTTCAACACCACTCCGGTGCGGACCTCGACCCGCAATACGGTGCCCGAGGTATATACCAAAGCTATTTTCCCCGATTTGTTGCAAGCCGTGAACGACTTGCCGGTGAGCCCGCGGGTGACTGGGGGCGTCACCAAAACGGTGGCCCGCCTCTACCTGGCCAAAGCTTACCTGACCTACGCCTGGTGGCTGGAAAACCCGAACAACATCCCGACCTACCCGGCGGCGCAGCGCACCGACCCAGCCGGCCGCACCGCCCAGTACTACTACCAGCAGGCCTACGACGTGGCCACGGCTGGCATCAACAGCCCCGGGCCGTATCGCTTGCAGAGCACGTACTACGATGTGAACGTTGCCACCAACGACCGCAACGCGGAGGTGATGCTGTACGCGGACCACACCGAAACCAGCGAGCTTTACAATGGCGGTAGCCTCACCTTCGGTAGCGGTGGCGCCCCCGACAACTTTGCCGGCTGGATGCTGACCTGGAACTACACCAATATCCGTAGCACGGGCCAATTTCCTGCCCCTACCGGAGTTGCGCCTTTTTCTTCTGTGCAGCGGGAAGCAGTGCAGCCGTTAGGTCGCCCCTGGACGCGCATGGCCCCGACCATCGGAGCCATTCAGAACACCTTTGCCGACAAGACAAATGACTCGCGCTTCGACGGCACCTTCACCACTACCTACCGTGGTAACTGGCCCAAAGCAGGTGGTACTCTCCCAACAAACACGGTTAACGCAAACAACCTGCCCATTGCTCCCGGCGATGCCATTCTGACCTTCTTAGGTTCGGAGCCCTCTACCACCATTACCTACCCCAGTGGCCAGGGCCCGAGCAACATCGGGGCCGGCACGCTGCCTGGCCGGGCCGATTACGTGATTTCTCCGAATGGTATCAGCCGCATCGTGTACCCGGGCCTGTGGAAGCTGGGCCCCTACCGCACCGACAGCGGCACGGGCCTGGGCCAGCCGAACGCCGGTAGCACGCGGCCGTTCAACATAGCCAAATTTTCGGAGCTGTACTTCGTAGCGGCCGAAGCCGCCGTGAAAGGCGCTACGACTGCCTCCGGCCAAAGCGCCCGCGAGCTGATTAACGTTATCCGCGCTCGCGCCGGCAAGTGGCGCTTCGACAACAACGGTAACGTAGCTAAGTCGCAGGACAACAGCGCAGCGATGGTAGCGGCTACGCCGAATACTATCGACATCAACTACATCCTGGCCGAGCGCTCGCGCGAGTACTTCGGCGAGGGCTACCGCTGGTTTGACCTGGTACGCACGCAGAAGTGGAACGAGCTGGCTGGTACCTACCAGATTTGCGGCACCAACTACGGCGACCACACCCCGGTTACCGTTACGCGCACCATCCAGCCGTATCACTACCTGCGTCCTATCCCGCAGTTCCAGCTCGACCGCATGGACGTGGATGCCAGTGTGAAAGCCGCTTATCAGAACCCCAGCTACCAATAGCCCATTGACAGAGCTGACTGCTGAAAGCGCCAGCATCTGAGCATAAGAAAATAAGCCCCGGTTTCGCCTCGAAATCGGGGCTTATTTATGAAGGGGTACTGCAAAAACACCGCTATCCTCTCAACGCTTTGACCTATAACGCACACTTCCTTTCTACGCTGGGGCTCTCGCTGGCGCTGCTCGCTACTGCTCCCCAAGTCCAGGCTACTGTGCGCCTGCCGCGCCTCGTGAGCGACGGCATGGTGCTACAGCGCGACGCACCCCTGCGCGTGTGGGGCTGGGCCGCGCCGGGCGAAAAGGTAGCGGTGAGCTTCCAGGGCAAGACGTACAGCGCCACCACCAGCCCCCAGGGCGAATGGCAGGTCCAGCTACCCGCCCAGAAGGCCGGCGGCCCCTACGAGCTGAAAATCGACGCCAGCAACCACCTCGTGGTGAAGGACGTGCTGGTGGGCGACGTGTGGCTGTGCTCGGGCCAGTCGAATATGGAGACGCCCATGAGCCGCGTGCGCGACAAGTACCCGCAGGAAGTGGCCCAGGCCAACAACCCGCGCATCCGGCAGTTTGAGGTGCCGCTGACTTATGCCTTCACCGGCCCCAAGGCCGACCTCACGGGCGGCAAATGGGTCAGCACCACCCCCGAGAGCGTGCTCAAGTTTTCGGCCGTGGGCTACTTCTTCGCCAAGGAGCTGCAAGCGAAGTACAACGTCCCCGTCGGCATCATCAAGGACGCCGTGGGCGGCTCGCCGGCCGAGGCCTGGCTGAGCGCCGACGCGCTCAAGCAATTCCCGAAGTACGAGCAGCAGGTAGCGCCCTACCGCGACAGCGCCTACGTGGCCGGCATCCGGCAGCGCGAAGGCGCGGCCGTGGGCGACTGGTACAAGCGCCTGCACCAGGCCGACCAAGGCGAGCAGCCCGGCCAGCCCAAGTGGAGCGCCGCTACCTACGACGCCACCAGCTGGGCCACCATGCCCGTGCCCGGCTACTGGGCCAGCCAGACGCCGCTGGGCATGGTCAACGGCGTGGTGTGGTTTAAGAAAGAAGTAGACGTGCCCGCCGCGATGGTGGGCCAGCCCGCCCGCCTGGAGCTGGGCACGCTGGTCGATGCTGACTCGACCTACATCAACGGCCAGTTGGTGGGCAGCACCGGCTACCAGTACCCGCCGCGCAAGTACGACTTCGGACCGGGCGTGCTGAAAGCCGGGAAGAACGTGATTACCGTGCGCCTCATCAGCAACGGCGGGCGCGGCGGCTTCACGATGGGCAAGGAATACCGCCTGGTAGCGGGTGGCCAGACTATCGACCTGAAAGGCGACTGGCAATACAAGCTGGGCGCGACCCTGCCGCCCACGCCGGGCACCACTACCTTCCAGTACCAGCCGGGCGGGCTTTACAATGGCATGATAGCGCCCGTGCGGCCCTACGCCGTGAAGGGCGTGCTCTGGTACCAGGGCGAAAGCAACGCTGGCCGCCCCGACGACTACCAGGCCCTGCTCACCGGCCTCATCCAGGACTGGCGCAAGCAGCTCAATCAACCCAACCTGCCTTTCATCTACGCGCAGCTGCCCAACTTCCAGGCCGTGCGCAAGGAGCCGGGTGAGAGCGGCTGGGCGGCCATCCGCGATGCCCAGCGCCGCACGCTGGCCGTGCCGAATACCGGCATGGCCGTGCTGCTCGATGTGGGCGAGTGGAACGATATTCACCCCTTGGACAAGCAGACCGTGGGCCACCGGCTAGCGTTGGCCGCCGAGAAAGTAGCCTACGGCGACACCAAGACCGTGACTGCCGGCCCGCTCTTCCAGTCGGCCAAAGCCGCTGGCAACAAGGTGACGCTCACCTTCGCCAGCCCCGGCAGCGCGCTGATGGCCAAGGGCAACGGGCCGCTCACCGGCTTCGCCGTGGCCGGTCCCGATAAGAAGTTCGTGTGGGCGCAGGCCCGCATCGAGGGCGATAAAGTAGTGGTGTGGAGCGACCAGGTAGCCCAGCCCACCGCCGTGCGCTACGCCTGGGCCGACAACCCTGAAAGCGCCGCGCTCTACAACAAAGCCGGCCTGCCCGCTTCAACCTTTCAGACCGATGCGCTCTAAGCTCCCGCACTTGCTACCGGGCCTGGCGCTACTAGCCCTGGGGCACCTCGCCCACGGCCAGGCGACGCCGCTGTTTCGCGACGTAAAGCAGCCGCTGAACGGCCGCGTTAACGACCTCATCAAGCAGCTGTCGCTGGAAGAAAAAGCCCAGCAGATGCTCGACCAAAGCCCGGCCATTCCGCGCCTGGGCATCCCGGCCTACAGCTGGTGGAATGAGGCGCTGCACGGCGTGGGCCGCTCGGCGCCGGCCACGGTATTTCCGCAGGCCATTGGCCTGGGGGCGACGTTTGACGATGACCTAGCGCTGCGCGAAGCCACCGCCATTTCGGACGAGGCGCGGGCGGTGTACAACGCTGCCATCGCCAAAAACCACTACGTGAAATACGGCGGCCTCACCTTCTGGACGCCCAACATCAACATTTTCCGTGACCCGCGCTGGGGCCGCGGCCAGGAAACCTACGGCGAAGACCCGACCCTGACGGCGCGCCTCGGCGTGGCCTTCGTGAAAGGCTTGCAGGGCAGCGACCCCCGCTACCTCAAAGTAGCGGCCTGCGCCAAGCACTACGCCGTGCATAGCGGCCCCGAGCGCCTGCGCCACGAGTTTAATGCCGAGGCTTCGCCCCAGGATTTGCGCGAAACCTACCTGCCGGCTTTCAAGGCTTTGGTAAAAGAAGGTAACGTGGAAGCCGTGATGTGCGCCTACAACAGCACCAACGGCGAGCCCTGCTGCGGCAATGAGTTTTTGCTCGACCAGGTGCTGCGCAAGGAATGGGGCTTCCGGGGCCACGTAGTAAGCGACTGCGGCGCGCTCGACGACCTGTACCAGGGCCACAAAACGGTAAAAACCAAGACCGAAGCCGCCGCGCTGGCCCTTTCGCGCGGCGTGGATTTGAACTGCGGCGACACCTACACCAAGCTGCCCGAGGCCGTGCGCCAGGGCTTGCTCAAGGAAAGCCAGGTCGATAGCGCGCTCGCCATCTTGCTGCGCACGCGCTTCAAGCTGGGCTTGTTCGACGGGCCGAATGCGACGCCCTACGACAAGCTCGGGCCGGAAGTAGTGAACAGCGCCGCCCACCGCGCCTTAGCTAAAGAAGTAGCCCTTAAGTCGATGGTGCTGCTTAAAAATAACGGCGTGCTGCCGCTGCGCCCCGACCTCGGCAAGTACTTCGTGACCGGCCCTAACGCCACCAGCGTGGAGGCGCTGCTTGGCAACTACTACGGCGTGAACGGCCAGATGAGCACCATTCTGGAAGGCCTGGTGGGCGCGGTGCAGCCCGGCTCGCAGATTGAGTACAAGCAGGGCGCGCTACTCGACCGGCCCAACATCAATCCCATCGACTGGACCACCGGCGAGGCCAAGCAGACCGATGCCATCCTGGTAGTGCTGGGCATCACGGGCGTGCTCGAAGGCGAGGAAGGCGAGTCCATCGCCTCGGCCCACGCCGGCGACCGCCTCAACTACAACCTGCCCCAAAACCAGATTGACTTCCTCAAAAAGCTGCGCCAGGGTAGCAAAACGCCCATCATCGCCATCGTGACCGGCGGCAGTCCCATGAACCTGAGCGAGGTGCACGAGCTGGCCGACGCCGTGCTACTGACCTGGTACCCCGGCGAGGAAGGCGGCAACGCCGTGGCCGACCTCGTGTTTGGCAAGGCCTCACCCTCGGGCCGCCTACCCGTCACGTTCCCCAAAAGCCTCGCCCAACTGCCCGCCTACGAAAGCTACGGCATGAAGGGCCGCACCTACCGCTACCTGGAAGCCGAGCCGCTGTACCCCTTCGGCTACGGTCTCAGCTACGGCAAGTTTGCCTACTCGGGTGCCAAGCTGTCGGCCACTAAAGCCGCTAAAAACAAGCCCGTTGAGCTGACGGCCACGGTGACGAATACCGGCGGCATGGCCAGCGAAGAGGTGGTGCAGCTCTATCTCACGCATCCGCAAAAAGCCGGCGCGCAAACGCCGCTTTACGCCCTCAAAGGATTTCAGCGCGTGCGCCTCGCGCCGGGCGCTAGCCAGACGGTCAAGTTCACGCTTACGCCCGAGATGCTGGCGCAGGTGAATGCCCGGGGGCAGTCGGTAGCGCCCAGCGGCCCGGTTACGATGTGGGTCGGCGGCTCGCTGCCCTCGGCCCGTAGCTTGGCCCTGGGGGCCGCCAAGCCAGCGTCGGTAGTATTGCCTGTTAGATAATTATAACCTGCAACTGTCATGCTGAGCGGAGGCGCAGCCGTAGTCGAAGCATCTCTACCGCTTCGTTGCTGGCGTAAGAAGTTACTTCCCCGGTAGAGATGCTTCGGCTGCGCTCAGCATGACGCTTGTAACTCAGAATTCATAACCAGATATGAAATACCTCCTCGGCTACGACATCGGTAGCTCTTCCATTAAAGCCTCGCTGCTCGACATTGCTACCGGCCGCTGCGTGGCCGCCGCCACCACGCCCACCACCGAAATGGGCATGGACGTGCCCCAGCCCGGCTGGGCCGAGCAGCGCCCCGAGCGCTGGTGGCAGGAAATCATCAACGCTACCCAGAAGCTGCAAAACGGCTACGGCTTCGAGGGCGACCAAGTAGCGGCCATCGGCATCACCTACCAGATGCACGGGCTGGTGCTGGTAGACAAGGCCGGCCACGTGCTGCGCCCCGCCATTATCTGGTGCGATAGCCGGGCAGTAGAGCTGGGCAACCAGGCGTTCCGGGAGCTGGGCGAGGATTTTTGTCTCGACAACTTCCTGAACTCGCCCGGCAATTTCACGGCCTCGAAGCTGAAGTGGGTGCGCGAAAACGAGCCGGATGTTTACGCCCAGATTCACAAAATCCAGCTGCCCGGCGACTACATCGCCTTCAAGCTGACGGGCGAGCTGCAAACCACCGTGTCGGGCCTGTCGGAGGGCGTATTTTGGAATTTTAAGAAGCAGGCCATCGCCCAGGAGCTGCTCGACTACTACGGCATCAGCGCCGAACTGCTGCCCGAGGTGGTCGATACCTTCGCCATTCAGGGCCGCCTCACGGCCGAAGCCGCCCAGACGCTCGGGCTGGCGGCGGGCACGCCCATCAGCTACCGCGCCGGCGACCAGCCCAACAATGCTTTCTCGCTCAACGTTTTGAATGCGGGCGAAGTAGCGGCTACGGCCGGCACCAGCGGCGTGGTTTACGGTATCAACGAGACGCTGTCGGCCGACCCGCGCTCGCGGGTCAACTCGTTTGTACACGTCAATAGCACCCGCGAGCAGCCCAAGAACGGCGTGCTGATGTGCCTCAACGGCACCGGCATTCTGAACAGCTGGCTGCGCCGGCTGGTGGGCGACCTGCCCTACGAGCAGCTCAACCAACTGGCGGCGCAGGCCCCGGTGGGCGCGGCGGGCCTCAGCTTTTTGCCCTTCGGCAACGGGGCCGAGCGCATTCTCGAAAACCGGCCTTCGGCAGCGAGCCTGCGCGGCGTGCAGTTCAACAGCCACGGGCGCGAGCACGTGATTCGGGCCGCCCAGGAGGGCATCGTGTACGCCCTCAACTACGGCATGGACATCATGCGCAGTTCGGGCGTGCAAGTGCAGCGCGTGCGCGCCGGCCACGCCAACATGTTCCTCTCGCCGGTGTTCCGCGAGGCTTTTGTGAACGCGGGCAACCTGACCTTAGAGCTTTATAATACCGACGCGGCTCAGGGCGCGGCGCGCGGCGCGGGCATCGGGGCGGGCGTGTACGCCAGCCCGAAAGAAGCTTTCGGCGGGCTGGAGCTGATAAGCACCACCGAGCCCACGCCGGCGCTGCGTGAGCAGTATCAAACGGCCTATTCGGACTGGCTGGCGCTACTGGACCGCGAGTTGCGGCCGGCGGAACTGCTGCTGGCCTAGCCCGGTGTACCGTGGACCCTGCGGGGCCGCGCGTGTTAGCAGCCACAACAGCGATACCACGCGCGGACCCGCAGGGTCCACGGTACACCAAGTACACTACTAAACTACTAACTACCACCGCTGGCCAGAGGCCGGCAATCAATCGGCACGGGGCAGCGCTCCGCGTCATCATCCACTAAACTCCATTTTTCCACTACCCATTCCACATGGCAACCTCAGAGTATTTCAAGGGCATCGACAAGATTAAATACGAAGGCCGCGAGTCGGACAACCACCTGGCTTTCAAATGGTACGATGAAAACCGCGTAGTAGCTGGCAAGACCATGAAGGAGCACCTGCGCTTCGCTACGGCCTACTGGCACACGTTTGTGGGCACCGGCGGCGACCCATTCGGCCCCGGCACCAAAAACTTTGCCTGGGACCAGAAGGGCGACATCGTGGGCCGCGCTAAGGACAAGGCAGACGCCGCGTTTGAGTTCTTCACTAAGATTGGCACCCCCTACTACTGCTTCCACGACATCGACCTCGTGGACGAAGGCTCGTCGCTGAGCGAATACGAGAGCAACCTAGCTACGGTAGTAGACTACCTCAAAACCAAGCAGCAGGAAAGCGGCGTGAAGCTGCTGTGGGGCACGGCCAACGTGTTCTCGAACCCGCGCTACATGAATGGCGCGAGCACCAACCCCGATTTCTCGGTGGTGGCCCACGCCGGCACGCAGGTGAAGAACTCCATTGATGCTACCATCGCGCTGGGCGGCGAGGGCTACACCTTCTGGGGTGGCCGCGAGGGCTACATGACCCTGCTCAACACCGACATGAAGCGCGAGCAGGCGCACATGGCGAAGTTCCTGACGATGGGCCGCGACTATGCCCGCAAGCAGGGCTTCAAAGGTAAATTTTTCATCGAGCCCAAGCCGGCCGAGCCCACCAAGCACCAGTACGACTTCGACGCCGCTACCGTCATCGGCTTCCTGAAGGCGCACGGCCTGGAAAACGACTTCATGCTGAACCTGGAAGTAAACCACGCCACGCTGGCCGGCCACACCTTCCAGCACGAGCTGCAAGTAGCCGCCGATGCCAATCTGCTCGGCAGCATCGACGCCAACCGTGGCGACTACCAGAACGGCTGGGACACCGACCAGTTCCCCAACAACCTGAACGAGCTGACCGAGTCGATGCTCATCATCCTGGAGCACGGCGGCATTAAGCCGGGCGGCATCAACTTCGACGCTAAGACGCGCCGCAACTCGACCGACCTAGAGGACATCTTCATCGCCCACATCGCCGGCATGGACACCTTCGCCCGCGCCCTCGTGACGGCCGATGCCATCCTCACCAAGTCGCCCTACAAGCAATTCCGCACCGAGCGTTATGCCTCGTTCGACTCGGGCCACGGCGCGGAGTTCGCCAAGGGCAACCTGACGCTGGAAGACCTGCGCAAAATCGCGCACGAAACCGGCGAGCCCACGCCCCGCAGCGGCAAGCAGGAGTGGCTAGAAAGTATTATCAACCAGTATATATAGGCTTTTTTTAAGCTTGCTATTCTAGCGTAGCGCCTCCCCCCCTGCCCCCTCTCCGAAAAGGAGAGGGGGAGCCGGACGACTGCTCACTTTCGTGTGCATCAGGCTCCCCTCTCCTTTTCGGAGAGGGGTCGGGGGTGAGGCGCTACGTTTGTTAAATCCCCCTTCTCTCTTCCTTTTCCTCTCTGATGAAATCTACCACCCTCGCCCTCAGCGCCCTGCTCCTCGGTAGCCTGACGCTCACCAGCAGCCAGCGCCCCGATGCTGACAAGGGCCTGAAAGACTACTACAAAGACTACTTCCCCATCGGCGTGGCCGTGTCGCCGCGGGCCTTGCAGAATCCGGCTGAAGTAGCGCTCATCTTGCAGCAGTTCAACAGCCTGACGCCGGAGAACGACATGAAGATGGGGCCCATCCACCCCGACTCAACCCGCTGGAACTGGGGCCCTTCCGATGCCATCGTGGACTTTGCGCAGGCGCACAAAATGAAGGTACGCGGCCACAACCTCTGCTGGCACGAGCAAACGCCCCGCTGGATTTTTAAAAACCCCGATGGTAGTCAGGTGAGCAAGGCCCGGTTGCTGAAGCGCCTGCACGACCACATCGACGCGGTAGTGAAGCGCTACAAGGGCAAAATCTACGCCTGGGACGTGGTGAACGAGGCCATCGCCGACAACCCCAACGAGTTTTTGCGCAACTCGGACTGGTATAAAATCTGCGGTGAGGACTTCATCGCCGAGGCTTTCCGCTACGCCCACGCCGCCGACCCCAAGGCTGTCCTTTTCTACAACGACTACAACACCGAGCGCCCCGAGAAGATGGAGCGCATCTACAAGCTGCTCAAGAAACTAAAGGATGCCAAGGTGCCCATCGATGCGGTGGGTTTGCAGGGGCACTGGTCGCTCTACGAGCCTACCGAGCAGGAGCTGCGCACCACTATCGAGCGCTTCGGCTCGCTGGGGCTGAAGGTGCAGGTGACGGAGCTCGACGTGTCCGTCTACCCCTGGGAGAAAGACCGCCGCGCCAAGCGCCCCGACGAGTCGGACGCCTACACGCCTGAGATGCAGGCCAAGCAGGCGGCGCAGTACAAGATGTTTTTCAAGGTATTCCGCGACGAGAAGAAGTACCTGACGGGCATCACGTTTTGGAATATCTCCGACCATTATTCGTGGCTCGATACCTACCCGGTGGCGGGGCGTAAGAATCACCCGCTGCTGTTTGATGAGAACTTTGAGCCTAAGCAGGCTTATTACGAGGTGGTGAAGTTTTAGCGGCTGCCTTTACGCGGACCTCACCTCCTAGCCCCCTCTCCCGTGGAGAGGGGGAACTAGTTTCTAGTTCTAGAAAAACTAGGCTAGGGCTAGTCCCCCCTCTCCACGGGAGAGGGGGCTAGGGGGTGAGGTTTGCGCCCGGCGAGTAAACACCACTTCACCAGCAAACCCATATCCTATGCGTCTTCTCTCCCGCCTGTCCCTGTCCCTGTCCCTGCTGCTGCTGGCCCCCGCGCTCAGCCAGGCCCAACAAACGCCCGCTCCGCCGCTCGCCGAGCACTACATCTCGGCCAAAAAATCTACTAGCAGCTTCCCCTTGGTGGCCGGCAGCCAGGCCGCGCCGCTCTACATGAGCGACAACGAATGGGCCGGCGTGCAGCGCGCCGCCCGCGACGTGCAGGCCGACATCAAGCGCGTAACCGGCCGCGAGCCGCAATTGCTAACCGACGCGCCCACTGCCAGCAAAGAGCCGGTAGTGCTGGTGGGCACCATCGGGCACAGCGCCCTCATTGACAAGCTCGTGCAAAGCGGCAAGCTCGACGTGAGCAACCTGGCCGGGCGCTGGGAAACTTTCGTGGTGCAGGCCATCGACAACCCGCTGCCGGGCGTGGCGAAGGCGCTGGTAGTAGCGGGCTCCGACAAGCGCGGCACCATCTTCGGCCTCTACGACCTCTCGGAGCAGATGGGCGTGTCGCCGTGGTACTGGTGGGCCGACGTGCCAACCAAGCCGCAGAAAAACCTCTACGTGGCCGCCGGCCGACACACCCTGGGCTCGCCCAAGGTGAAGTACCGGGGTATCTTTTTGAACGACGAAGCGCCCGCACTCACGGGCTGGGCCAGGGAGAAATTCGGCGGCATCAACTCGAAGATGTACGAGCACGTGTTTGAGCTAATCCTTCGATTGAAAGGCAATTACATGTGGCCGGCCATGTGGGGTAATGCTTTTAATGATGACGACAAGCGCAGCCCTGAGCTGGCCGACACCTATGGCGTGGTGATGGGCACCTCGCACCACGAGCCCATGCAGCGCGCCCAGCAGGAGTGGAAGCGCTACGGCCACGGCCCCTGGAACTACCAAACCAACGACACTACGCTGCGCCGCTTCTGGCGGCAGGGCATCCGCAACATGGGCAGCCACGAAAGCATCGTGACGATGGCCATGCGCGGCGACGGCGACGAGCCCATGAGCGAGGGCAGCAACATCGCGCTGCTCGAAAAGATAGTGGCCGACCAGCGTCAGATTCTGGCCGAAGAAACTCACAAGCCCGCCGACCAGACGCCCCAACTCTGGGCCCTTTACAAGGAGGTGCAGGAGTACTACGACAAGGGCATGCGCGTGCCCGACGACATGACCCTGCTGCTGTGCGACGACAACTGGGGCAACCTCCGCAAGTTGCCCAAGCTCGGCGACGCGCCCCGCAAAGGCGGCTACGGCATTTACTACCACTTCGACTACGTGGGCGGCCCGCGCAGCTACCGCTGGCTGAATACCAACCCCTTGCCGCGCGTGTGGGAGCAGATGCACCTAGCCTACGAGCACGGCGTAAACCAGATTTGGATAGTGAACGTGGGCGACCTCAAGCCGATGGAGCTGCCCATTTCCTTCTTCCTCGACTACGCCTGGAACCCCGACGCCCTGCCCGCCGATGGCGTGGCCGCCTATACTCAGCGCTGGGCCGCCCAGCAGTTTGGCCCCAAGTACGCCGCTGACATCGCCGACATCCTGGCCAAGTACGCCAAGTACAACGGCCGCCGCAAGCCCGAGCTGCTGTCGCCTACTACCTACAGCCTGGCCACCGGCGAGTGGGCCGGCGTGGTGGCCGATTACAACCAACTACTGACCCGCGCCGAAGCCATCAAGCAAAAGCTGCCCGCCGCCGACCGCGATGCCTACTACCAGCTGGTGCTGCACCCGGTGCAGGCCTGCGCCAACCTCAACGAGCTGTACTACACCGTGGCCCTCAACCAGGAAGCCGCCAAAACCAACCAGCCCAACACCAACGCGCTGGCCGAAAAAGCTAAGGCGCTGTTTGCCAAAGACGCCGAGATAAAGCAGCGCTACCACGCCGTGGCCAGCGGCAAGTGGAACCACATGATGGACCAGATGCACATCGGCTACACCTCGTGGCACGATGAGCGCGCCGACATCATGCCCGCCGTGGTGACGCTGCCCGCCGGTGCTACCCCGACGCCCGCGCTCGCCCCGGCCGCGCCCGCCGCTGCGCCCTACGCTGCGCTTGATGCCGAAAACTACTCCCAAGCCGTGAACGCCGGCCCCATTACCTGGCAGCGCCTGCCCGACCTCGGCCGCACGGCCGGGTCGGTAACGGCCATGCCCACCAACGTGGCCCCCACGGCCGCGCCGGGCGGCAGCAGCCCGCACCTCGAATACCGCATCAACCTGCCCCAGGCCGGCCCCGTGACGGTGAGCGCCTACCTCGCGCCCACCCTCGACTTCACCAACACCACCGGCCTGCGCTACGCCGTGTCCATCGACGAAGAGGCCCCGCAAATCATTAATATGCACACGGGCATGAAGTCCGGCGAAGGCAACATGGTGTGGGAGCGGGCCGTGGCCAACAACATCATCCTCAAAACCTCGCAGCACAACGTGGCCGCAGCCGGCGCGCACGTGCTCAAGTTCTGGCGCGTAGACCCCGGCGTGGTACTGGAAAAGCTGGTGGTGAGCGTGGGGTCGCTGCCGGCTACGTACCTCGGGCCGCCCGCTGGCGCGGCCGGCAAGGGTCAGTCGGCTACTGGCAGCCTGGGTAAACGCTAACCGCACGCGGGTTACCTCACCCCCCGGCCCCCTCTCTTTGGGGAGAGGGGGAGCCTGACGACTATTGACATCGACCTTATTCTTGGTTACGTTCGGCTCCCCTCTCCCCAAGGAGAGGGGCCGGGGGTGAGGTAACCCGCGTGAGGTAGTATTTCCCATTCTCACTTTCCATGAAGACCTTTTCCCTATTCCTGGGCCTCGGCCTGCTCACGGCTTTTGGCGGCACCCGCCCGCCCGCGCCATCCGTAGCTACCATCGCCCCCAAAGCCGACTATCCCTTCCAAAACCCCGACCTGCCCATCGACCAGCGGGTCGATGACCTAGTGGGCCGCCTCACGCTGGCCGAAAAAGTGTCGCAGATGTTGAACACCTCGCCGGCCATCGACCGGCTGGGCATCCCGGCCTACAACTGGTGGAATGAGGCCCTGCACGGCGTGGCCCGCACCAGCCTGAAAACCACGGTTTTCCCGCAGGCCATCGGTATGGCTGCTACCTTCGATGAGCCGGCTATGCTGCGCATGGCCACCATCACCTCCGACGAGGCGCGGGCGGTGCACCAGGAGTACGTGCGGCGCGGCGAACGCGGTATCTACCAGGGGCTTACCTTCTGGACGCCCAACATCAATATCTTCCGCGACCCGCGCTGGGGCCGGGGGCAGGAGACGTATGGCGAAGACCCCTACCTGACCGGGCAGCTGGGCTCGGCGCTGGTGAAGGGCTTTCAGGGCGACGACCCGAAGTACTTGAAAATCACGGCCTGCGCCAAGCACTTCGCCGTGCACAGCGGCCCCGAGTCGTCGCGCCACGAGTACAACGCTCAAATCAGCGACTACGACTTGTGGGACACGTACTTGCCTGCTTTTCGCGACCTCATCGTGGATGCCAAGGTGGCCGGCGTGATGTGCGCCTACAATGCCTACGCCGGCCAGCCCTGCTGCGGTAGCGACATCTTGATGACCAACATCTTGTACAAGAAGTGGAATTTCAAGGGCTACGTAACCTCGGACTGCGACGGCATCAACGACTTCTGGCAGCACCACAAGACCGACCCCGACGCGGCTACCGCCGCCGCCAATGCCGTGCTGCACGGCACGGACATTGAATGCGCTACCGGCAAGCTGTTTACCTATAACTCGCTACTGGAATCGGTGCAGAAAAAGCTCATCAGCGAGCAGCAGCTCGATACATCGGTGAAGCGGCTCTACAAAATCCGGTTTCAGCTGGGCATGTTCGACCCCGTGGAGCGCGTGAAATACGCCCAAATTCCGCTGAGCGTGGTGGAAAGCGCGCCGCACCAGGCCCACGCGCTGAAGATGGCCCGCGAGTCGGTGGTGCTACTCAAGAATGAAAAGCAGACGCTGCCGCTGCGCAAAGACCTCAAGAAAATCGTGGTACTCGGCCCCAACGCCGACAACGAAAACGTGCAGCTCGGCAACTACAATGGCTTCCCGACCGACATCATGACGCCGCTCGAAGGCATCCGGGCCAAGGTAGGAAAGGGCACCGAAGTGGTGTACATGCAAGGCGTGGACTATGCCAGCACTACCGTGTACGAGCCGCTGAATATCAACAAGCAGCTGATGTTCAACGGCCAGCCGGGTTTCAAGGCCGAATACTTCAAAGGCATCGCCCTGGAGGGCGCGCCCGTGGCCACCCGCCAGGAAGCCGGCCTCGACCGCTACCTCGCCAACGTGAAGATGGAAGTAGCCCCCGGCCTGCCGGCTGAGAATTTCTCGGCGCGCTACCAGGCCACCTTCACGCCCGAAAAAACTGAGGAGCTGGCGTTGCAAATCTCGGGCGACGACGGCTACCGGCTATTTGTGGACGACAAGCTGGTGATTGACGCCTGGAAGGCGCGCGGCTTTTCGACCAACCAGCACATCCTGAACGTGACGGCCGGCCAGAAGCTGAATTTGCGCCTTGAATACCTGCAAACCGACCGCCGCACCATCCTCAAATTCACTGGCGCGAAAGTGGTAAAGATGAACCCGGCCAACATCCTGGCGCAGGTGAAAGACGCCGACGCCATCGTGATGATAGGTGGCATCTCGCCCCGGCTCGAAGGCGAAGAAATGCGGGTCGACGTGCCCGGTTTCAGCGGCGGCGACCGCACCACCATCGGCCTGCCGCAGGTGCAAACCGACTTGCTCAAAGTGCTACACAGCAGCGGCAAGCCCGTAGTGCTGGCCCTGATGACGGGCAGCGCCCTGGCCACGCCCTGGGAGGCCGAGCACCTGCCGGCCATCGTGAACAGCTGGTATGGCGGCCAGGCCGCCGGCACCGCGCTGGCCGACGTGCTTTTTGGCGACTACAACCCGGCCGGCCGCCTGCCCGTGACCTTCTACAAGTCGGAAGCCCAGCTGCCGCCCTTCGACAACTACAGCATGGCCGGCCGCACCTACCGCTACTTTACCGGCGAGCCACTCTTCCCCTTCGGCCACGGCCTTAGCTACACTACGTTTAAATACAGCAACTTAAAAGTGTTGTCGAAAACGACGACCGGCCAGCCCATCCGCGTGAGCGTGGACGTGCAGAACACCGGGCAGCGGGCCGGCGACGAAGTAGTGCAGCTCTACGTGCGCCACCCCGGTGCTACCGGCCGCGTGGCGCGGCACGCGCTCGAAGGCTTCCGCCGCCTCAACCTGTCCCCCGGCGCCAAGCAGACAGTAGCGTTCACGCTCACGCCGCGCCAGCTCTCGCGCCTCGATGCGCAGGCCAAGCGCGTGGAAGCAGCTGGTAAGGTGCAGGTATTTGCGGGCGGCGGGCAGCCGCTGGCCGCCGCCGTAGCGGCCGGTAAGGTGCTGAAAGCCGACCTGGCGCTGACTGGTAAGGCGGTAGCGATAGATTAAATAATAGACGCCTTGCGCGGAGAGCCGCGTAAGGTGCCCCTACTTGCCCGCTGGGTGGCCCTATAGTGGCCACCCAGCGGGTTTTTCGTGCCTCACCGGGCACGGGCCAGGCCGTTACCTTTGCGCCACCGCTTGCCG
This sequence comes from uncultured Hymenobacter sp., assembly GCA_964277755.1. GTDB lineage: Bacteria > Bacteroidota > Bacteroidia > Cytophagales > Hymenobacteraceae > Hymenobacter. The sequence goes on along the minus strand of CAXYJY010000006.1, from coordinate 56,525 downwards.
CTGCCAAAACTGGCGGTAGCAATTAGCGGTTTCTTTTCGGCCTGGCTGAACGTAGCGCGCCGCAAAAGCCTTTTAGGAATCAGCGGCTGCGGTGGTAGCCGGCCGGCAAAATATACTTTAAAGCGTCAACCACGCATTATTACGACTATGGCATTCGACATGATGGGCATGATGGGCAAGGTGAAAGAGCTGCAAGACAAGATGCAGCAGGCCCAATCGCAGCTTCAGCACCTCACCGCCACCAGCGAGGCGGGCGGCGGCCTGGTAAAAGCCACGGCCAACGGCCAGCGCCAACTCGTGAAGCTCGACATCGACCCGTCCCTGCTCACTCCCGAAGACCGCGAAATGCTGCCCGACTTGGTGGTGGCCGCCGCCAACAAAGCCCTGGAGGCCGCCGCCGAGCTGGCCAAGCAGGAGATGCAGCGCCAAACCAGCGGCCTGCTCCCCAACATCCCCGGCTTCGACCTGAGCAACTTTGGCGGCTAATTTATTCGACCAGGAAGGCGGTAGTGAGGTAGCAGTTGGTACTGCCGCTGCCTCGCTGTCGGCTTCCGTGCTGTCCGACGTAGCCATCGTAATTCTCAATTACAACGGCGCGCATTTTCTGCGCAAGTTTTTGCCCGGCGTGCTGGCCCACGCGGCCGGGGCGCGGGTAGTCGTGGCCGACAACGCCTCGACCGACGATTCGCAAGCGCTGCTCGCGAGCGAGTTTCCGCAGGTCGAGCTGCTGCTTTTCACCGAGAACCTGGGCTTTTGCGAAGGCTACAACCAGGCGCTGGCCCGGCTCGACAGCCCGTTTTTCGTGCTGCTCAACTCCGACGTGGACGTACAGCCCGGTTGGCTGCCCCCGCTCTACGCGCTGCTGCAAAGCCGCCCGACTATCGCGGCCGTGCAGCCCAAAATCCTGGCCTACGACAACCCCGCGCTGTTTGAGTACGCCGGGGCGGGCGGCGGCTACCTCGATGAGCTGGGCTACCCCTTCTGCCGGGGCCGGCTGTTTGACACCCTCGAAACCGACGCGGGCCAGTACGACGACCCGCACCCGGTAGCTTGGGCTAGCGGCGCGTGCTGCCTGGTGCGGGCCTCGGCGTGGCGGGCGGTGGGCGGCTTCGAGCCGGCCTTTTTTGCCCACATGGAGGAAATCGACTTCTGCTGGCGCGCCCAAAACGCGGGCTATGAAATCTGGTACCACGGCGGCGGCACGGTGCACCACGTGGGCGGCGGCACCCTACCCAAGTCCACCCCCCGCAAAACCTACCTCAACTTTCGCAACGGCCTGGCGCTGCTCTTCAAAAACGCCGCGCCCGGTGAGCTGGCCGGCTTTTTCATCCTCCGCGTGCTGCTCGATTGGGTGGCGGGCCTGCGCTTTCTGGCGGCCGGCAACTGGCCCGAGGCGCGCGCTGTGGGTCGGGCGCACCTGCATTTCTTTCTACGCCTGGGCTACTGGCGGCGGCGGCGCAAGCTGGCCAAGCCGCGCCTGCTAGCCGCCGAGCGGCCGGGCACCTACCGGGGCAGCGTGGTATGGGCGTATTTTGGACAGGGGAAAAAGCTATTTAATCAATTAGCAATGAGCAATTAACAATGAGCAGCTGTTTCAACGTTTCTTATTTGTTGAAATAGCTGCTCATTGTTAATTGCTCATTGCTAATTGACTTACAAATCCCACACCGTGCTGCGCTGCTGGCGCATGGCGTGGCGAATATTCATCCAGAACACGCCGGCAAAGTAGAGCACCACCGGCGAGCCGAACGTGAAAAACGAGGCGTACACAAACGAGAGCCGCACGCTGCGCGTACTGAAGCCCCAGCGCTGCCCCAGCGCCGAGCACAACCCAAACGACTGGGTTTCGATGAAGTCGGTAAGGCGTTTCATAAACAGGGGTTCGGAGAGGGTGATGCAACTTTGCCAGCCCAAGATACAACGGCGGCCACTGCCCGCTACTACCCGGCACCTTTACTAAACAGTGGCTTTGCGCGTTAGCGCGCCGGGCGCGTTAGCCGCCTGGGCTGCTTTCTACGTTAGAGCAGCCATAAAAGACGATTCCCTTGCTAGAAAATCCGCATTTTTTTTCGATTACCTTTTTGGGTAGTGGCCTGCGGCGATGCCTGTTGGCGGCGCTGCTGCTGCCCACCGCCTGCTCGCCCCTGCCCAAAATGCTGAAGCAGGCCGAGGCCGGCCGCCGCGTGCAGGTAGCGCCCGCGCCCCTCACCGCCGTGGGCGACGCCGTGCCCTTTGAGGCCACCGCCAAGGCCAGCGCCGGCCACCTGCGCAAGGGCGCGGTGTACGAGGTGGTGCTCACTTACCGCTACGACCACGGCCTGCGCCTCGATACGGTGGGCCGGTTGTCGTTCGCCCAGGGCCAGTACACCTACGACGACTCGGTGAAGGGCCGGCTGGTGAGCCGCGACCGCTTCACGCTGCGCAACACGCCGCGCCACTCACCGGGCCAGCTCCTGGCGCGCGGGCAGGTGCGCGAAACCAAGCCCCACGGCAAAGTGCTGCGCGCCAGTACCGAAACCCTGGTAGCACGCGGCATCTCGGACCCCGCCCGCCGCGTGATACTCGAAGACTCCGCCCTGCACCTGCTGCCTGAGCACGCCAGCAACGTGATGAGCGGCACCCGCCTGCTGCCGCTGTATTTCGACCAGGGCAAGTGGTTTATCCGCTCGCACCTGGGCACCAACATCGCGGCCCTCGAAGACCTGATTGACGCCAACCAGCACACGCAGCGGGTGCTTATCGCGGCCGGCCACTCGCCCGACTCTATCGACGCGCACCAGCCCGCCCTGGCCAGCAAGCGCGTGAAAATGCTGCTTTACTACTACAAGCAGCGGGTGAAGGGCTTTTCGTATCTCAATAAGGTCGAGAATATTAAATTCGACACCATCGCCTACCGCCGCAGCTGGGAACTGTTCCTGAACCAGGTGCAAAACTCGGTGCTCAAGCCCGCGCAGCAGGATTCGGTCGTCTCCATCATCAATGACACACGCGGCACCTTCGCCCAGAAGGAGAAGGCGCTGCACCAGCTCAGCTACTTCGACTACCTCGAAGAATATATTTATCCGGTGCTGCGTTGGGGCACCATCGCCGTGACCTATACCGCGCCCAAGCGCTACGACTCGGAGGTGTACATCTTGAGCAAGAAGATGGTGGAGAAGCAGGCCGACATCGAGGCGCTCACGCCCGAGGAACTGCGCTACTCGGCCACCCTCACACCGCTGCTGGCTGAGAAACAGCGCATCTACGAGCTGTCGGCCGCCAGCACCGCCAGCTGGGAGGCGTTTTACAACCTCGCTACCGTGCTGGCGCTACGCGCCGAGAAAGAGCCCACCGAGCGCGTGCAGCGCGCCTACTACCACCGCGCGGCGGTCAACTTCACGCTGGCCGCGCACCGCCACCCCACGGCCGAGCTCTTCTACCGCGCCGCCGCCATGCACCACCGCGCCCAGGAAACCCTGGAGGCCTTGCAGGACTACGACTACGCCATCAAGCTGGGCGGCGCGCGGCCTATGCTGCGCAAAATATTCTCGGACCGCGCCGCGCTCGAAATCCAGATTGGGCAGCCCGAGCAGGCCATCACCAGCCTGCGCCTGGCCGGCCCCAGCTACCAGAACCACATGAACCAGGCCCTGCTACTAGTGCAGCGCGGCGGCTACGACGCGGCCGCCGCCCAGTACCAGCTGGCCCTCGACCTGCGCCCGCAGGCCGCCGCTCCGCACTACGGCCTGGCCGTGGCCGCCGCCCGCCGCCACGACGAAAACGCCATGGCCCAGGAGCTCACCCGCGCCGTGCAGCTCGACCGCAAGCTCGCCACCCAGGCCGTAGAGGATTTGGAATTCGCGCAGTACGCGCAGGGCACAGCGTTTCGGGAGGCGCTGAAGTAGCTGGTTTATGCAACTCAAAAATTTTCAGCTCAGTAGCGACGGCGTCTCGCTCGACTGGCAAGGTCACGACCTCGACCTGCACAACTGCTTCGATTTTGAGCGCCTTGCTTACAATATACCGCTCAGGCAGGTAGAAGCAAGCTGGCGGCGCTCGCCGGAGGAGTGGGCGAAAGAAACTGTGTTGCCGGGCTTAACGCTGATTTTCAGCGAGGTTTCGTTTTTCCGCGTCAAGGAGCGCGACCCGGAATACCCGCCTACCGAAGATAGCTGCCTGATGAGTGCATCGTTTCACTCCGTAGAAGCGCGGGATGAATTTGATAGCATCTCTCTCAGCCATTCGCCTACCGACGATTTGACATTTTTCTTTCAAAGCGAATGGGGCTTTAAAATCAATGCAGCGATAGTAGAACTGCAACCGCTAGCGCACTTAGCTCCTTAGTGCCTATGGCTTCTCCTTTGCCTAACGGCCACTTGGTCGTAGCTTTGCATACCGGCCGTGTGCCGGCTTTTTGCCAGTAATTTGATGCGTACTATTCAATTCCGCGAGGCCCTGCGCGAGGCCATGAGCGAAGAAATGCGCCGCGACCCCTCCATCTTCCTGATGGGCGAGGAAGTAGCCGAATACAACGGGGCTTACAAGGTGAGCCAGGGCATGCTCGACGAGTTTGGGGCTGAGCGCGTGATTGATACGCCGATTGCGGAGCTCGGCTTTGCCGGCATCGGCGTAGGCGCGGCGGCCAACGGGCTGAAGCCGATTATCGAGTTTATGACCTTCAACTTCTCGTTGGTGGCCATCGACCAGGTGATTAACTCGGCCGCTAAAATCTACTCCATGTCGGGCGGGCAGTACTCGTGCCCCATCGTATTCCGCGGGCCTACCGGCAACGCCGGCATGCTGTCGTCGCAGCACTCGCAAAACTTTGAAAACTGGTACGCCAACTGCCCCGGCCTCAAGGTAGTAGTACCTTCTAACCCTTACGACGCCAAGGGCCTGCTGAAAGCCTCCATCCGCGACCCCGACCCGGTTATTTTCATGGAGTCGGAGCTGATGTACGGCGACAAGGGCGAGGTGCCCGAAGAAGAGTACATCCTCGAAATCGGCAAGGCCAACGTGGCCCGCGAAGGCAAGGACGTAACCATCGTGAGCTTCGGCAAAATGATGAAGGTAGCCTTCGGCGCGGCCGACGAGCTGGCCAAGGAAGGCATCCAGGCCGAGGTAATTGACCTGCGCTCGGTGCGCCCCATCGACTACGACACGCTCATCGCCTCGGTGAAGAAAACCAACCGCATGGTGGTGGTAGAGGAAGCCTGGCCGCTGGCCAGCATTTCGAGCGAGCTGGCTTACATCGTGCAGCGCCGCGCCTTCGACTACCTCGACGCGCCGGTGGTGCGCATCACCTGCGCCGACGTGCCCCTGCCCTACGCCCCCACCCTCATCGAAGCCTCGCTACCCAACGTGGCCCGCGTGGTGAAGGCGGTAAAGGAAGTGACGTACTCGGCAGCGTAAGCTGATTGACTACCAATAAAAAAAGCCCGCTAGCGCGGGCTTTTTTTATGCATTTCGAAAAGGAATAGTGTGTTCCTTGATTAAGCAGGCGAGTGTAGAGACGCAGTATTTTGCGTCTGGCGTCAGGTTACGTACCCAAACGCCAGACGCAAAATATTGCGTCTCTACACTCGCCAATCGCTTACTGTTCCGTAGTTTCTTCAGCGGCTTTCTTAACGGCGGCTTTAGAGGCTGCTTTCTTCGCGGTGCCAGTGGCTTTAGCGGCAGCAGGCTTTTTGGGGGCGGCTTTGGCTTTGGGCGCGGGCTTTTCGGCCTCCGGCTCGGCGGCGGCTTCGCTGCGCTTAGCTACGCGGCTGCGCAGGCTACCGGCTAGGTCTTGCACCTGCTTTTCGAATTGCTTGCGCTTGGCTTCGCCGGTTTGGCGCAGGTCGTCCATTATTTTCTGGCCTTCCTGCTCCGAGAGCTTGCTTTCCTGCACCAGCTTGTCGAGGGCGGTTTGCACGCGCTTATTGCCCAGGGCCAGCAGGCCCACGCCGGTGTTGATGACTTTTTTGAGCATGTCGTCCATAAGAGCGTCTGTTGAGGTTGAAAGAAACTTGAAAAGCTACTGGCAGCTAAGCTACTACGCCCGCCGCACTTCTGCCGGCTGCTGCCCGCGCTTGCCCAGCCGGTGGCCCCGGTAGCCCTTGATAGCCAGCGGTATCCAGCCCAGCAAGGGCACAAAGTACGCCAGCACCAGCGGGTTGCGCCACAGCAGCTTCCAGAACGCGCCGCGCCGGTCGAGGTTTAGCGAGAAGCCGCGCTCACCATTCGTCACGTAGCGCCGCTCAAACTCGGTGAACGCCGCTGGCCAGGCGAAGGGTAGGAAAAACGGGAAATAACGCCGGTTCTCCTTCATGCGCTGCCACAGCTCGCGCCAGCGGTAGGGCCGCTGGCCGTGGGCCCGCACGGCGGCATCGAGCTCGGTTTGCATCAGCTGGCGCACCTGCTCACTCAAAGCCAGATATTCGTCGCGGGTTAGCTCGTCGTGCTTTTTGGGGGTCAGCTCGCGGGGGCGGATGCGGGTGCCCATCACGTAGGTGAGCTGGCCCGGCAAAGCCAGGTAAAACGCCCAGGGCTGCACCAGCACCAGCAGCAACAGCACCGTGAGCGGCAGGAAGGGAATCCCGATTTTCTTGGTCAGCCGGTTTATCGGCTCGAAGCTGTACGCATACGGGTTAAGATACTCGGCATTAACGGTATAGAACGGCATAATGTCGGTATCGTGCTGCAAGCTCATGCGTAGCATACTCGTGGCCAGGCGCTGGAGCTGATACTTGCGGTTGAAGCCCTTGCCGATGCCCGGCACGCCCTCCGGGTACACCATGAGGTTGTGCGTGGGGTTATACATCATGGTCTCAAAATTGGGCGTGGTGGCTTCCACGCAGCCGCATTTTTTCCAGAAATGCTGCACCAGATACGGATTCATAAGGGCCGTTTTGGAGAGCATGGGGGCCGACATGGGCCGCGGCATGGTGTGGTAATGCTCGGGCAGCGTCCGAAACAAATGCGCCAGCACCACGATGGCATCCCAGGGGAAAGCCATGCCCGAGTGGTTGGAGGCAAAAATCAGCGGCCGGTCGGGGTTGTTGCGCGCCGGAAAGGGTGCAAAGCCCACCAGCCGCGACCGAAACCACACCCGGTCGAGCAGCTGCAAAATATTCTCGTCGATAGACCTGGTAAACTCCTCGTCGAAGTAATCGCGGTAGATGTGCTGGTAAGGGCGCAGCGCGGGCGGGAGCGTTTCCAAGTAATGAAGCTGAGCAATAAGCTAGTACGGAGCGACCCGTCCAGGCGATGGTTCGCGGCCCAAAGCTACGGCCAGCCTCCTCATTACGGCGCGATGGGCGGGGCTAAATCTGGCGGCGCAGCACCAGCGTGGCGGTGCGCAGCTCACCGTCGGGGCGGCGCAGCACCAGGTGCAGGCGCTGGCCGTCCTGCGCCCGCAGCAGCCGCGCTATCTCGGACAGCGAGAGCACGGCCGCCGGCAAGGCATTGATAGCCAGCAGCTCATCATCGGGTTCGATGCCGGCCGCCGCTGCCGGCGAGCCCGGTACCACGCCCACTATCAGGCAGCGGCGCAGGCCGGGGCCGGCGGCCAGCAGGTCGAGCCCGCTCATATCGTGCTCGAAGGGCCGCTGGTAGTGGGCGTTGGGGCGCAGCAGCAGGCGCTGGTGCGGGTAGTCGATAACGAGGTTAAAGCGCTTGAGGGCCTCGTAGCCCAGGTTGCCCTGGCGCTGGGCCTCCTGCCGGCGCAGGCGCAGATGCACCTGCCCCGAGTCGGGAAACGACGTGAGCACCTGCGGCAGCTGGTAGCGCCCGAGCTGCACCGCCCCCACCCGCCCCAAATAGCCCGTGATAGTGCCGCTGAGGCCCCGGCCCAGGTCGGCGCGCAGGTGGGCGGCGGGCAGGTGCATGCGGCGGTCGGCGGTGGTTTCGAGGCTGAGGGCGTGGCCCGCGCCGGTGTCGAGGAGCAGGTGCAGCGGCAGCGAAAGCTCGGTGGGGGCCTTGGCAGCCGTAGCCGGCAGCTGCGCCACGCCGGCCTCCACGTAGGCTTTGCCCTGGGCCAGCGTCAGCGGCAGGCTTTCCCAGCGGCGCGGGGGCTGGTAGCGGCCGGGCGCGTGGCACACCAGCTGCCCCCGCAGCGGCCAGATGGCCACGGCAAACGACTTGAAAAACTCGCTGCCCAGAATGCCGTCGATGCGGGTACCCGCGTAGCCCGAGAGGTTCAGGGCGTCTTCCGACAGTATCAGCCAGCTCATGCGCGGGGCCACCACGCCCGGCAGCTCCACGCGCAGGGCATTGGTGCGGTAGGCGCGCAGGGGCGTGTCTTCGCCGCCCGCGCCCACCACGCGCAGCTCCTCGCCCAGCGTCAGGTGCAGCGAGTCGGCCAGATTGGGATTGGTGATGAGGCTGTTGGCTACACCCGTATCGAGTAGAAAATGGTAGGGCCCTAAGCTATTCAGCCGCGCCGCCACAATTATCAGGTTGCGCTGCATGTCAAATTTCAGCGCGGCCTGCCTTACCCTGGGCCGCGCCAGCTGAAAAACCGGGCCCGGCTGCGCGCGGGCTGCCCAGCTTGGCCCCAGCAGTGCCGAGGCCAGGACTACCCCGCGCAGGGCTGCCAGTCTTACTACCAGAAGTGCCAGAAGTTTCATCGCAGGCGGCGATTGCAACAGCGCCGCTTAAAGCTACAAAGCCCGGCGAATTAGCGGCTCATTTGGGCTTCATTTCGAGCGGCAGACTGAGCAACAGCTTTCTCAAACTACCGAATAGCCGCGAAGTGGCGATTATCAAAACGGTGTAGAGACGCACTATTTTGCGTCTGGCATCTAGATACGTAACCTAACGCCAGACGCAAAATACTACGTCTCTACACCATTTAAGGCCTGTCTACTAATCTGAAATTATAGGTCAGCCGGGCTGCTCCCACGGCCCGGCCGGGTCGTAGTGCAGCACGCCGTGCGCGATGCGCAGCGGGGCGGCCACGTTGTTGTGGTAGAGCTGGCCGGTGCCGAGGCCCTGGGCAAAGCCCGCCACGTCGTACTCGCCCGTGAGTTGGGCCACGGCGTTGAGGCCCACGTTCGATTCCAGGGCCGAGGTTATCCACCAGCCTAGGTTGTGCGCTTCGGCCAGATTTATCCAGTGGCAGGTGGCGGCGTGGCCGCCCAGTAGCGTGGGCTTCAGCACGATATAGGGCGGGCGCACCTCGGCCAGCAGCGCCGCTTGCCGGGCGGGGTCAGTAAGGCCGATGAGTTCCTCATCGAGCGCCACCGCGATGGGCGACTGCCGACACACCTCGGCCAGCGCCGCCCACTGCCCCGCCGCGATGGGCTGCTCGATGGAATGCACGTCGAAGCGCGCCAACTGCTCCAGCTTGCCCAGCACCTCGGCAGGGCTGAACGCGCCGTTGGCATCGACGCGCAAGGTCAGCTCGGCGGCGCTGGCCTCGGCCCGGATTTCAGCCAGTAGCGCCAGCTCGGTGTCAAAATCGAGGCTACCAATTTTCACTTTCAAACACGAGTAGCCGGCCGCCAGCTTCTGCCTGATTTGCTCGCGCATAAACGGCGCGTCGCCCATCCACACTAGGCCATTGATGGGAATCCCGGCCCGGCCCTCGCTGAACGCATTAGCATACAGCTGGTGCCGGCCGCCGCGCGCCAGGTCAAGCACCGCCGTTTCGAGGGCAAAGCGCAGGGCCGGCTCGTCGGCCCCAGTCAGCGCCAGCGGGTCTAGGTCTTCTAAGAAAGTGTAGCGCTGCTGGTTTACCAGCTCGCACAGCCGACGCACCCGCGCCTCAAAGTCGGGGCCGTAGTCGGGGCTAAGGCCAGCCAGCGGGGCGGCCTCACCCCACCCTACCCGGCCCGAGCTACGCAGGTCGCGCAGCGCCAAGTAGTAAGCCACGTGCTCGGTGAGCGCGCCGCGCGAGGTACGGGCCGGAAAATTAAATTGCAGCGCCCGCCGCTGGTACGATAAAGTCAGCATGAAATGAAGGTGGTAGCAACCAAAAAAGACCGGGCAGCCTAGCTGCCCGGTCTTCTGCAATTTCTTTCGGTTCGTATTTGTTTGCGCTAGGCAGAGGGGTCGGTTTTCTTTTTGCCCCGGCGGCTAATCTGGCCGCCTTTGCGGCCGGCTTCGCGGGCCTCTTCGGGCGAGAAGCGGTGGCCGCGGCCGCTTTGGTGCGAGGCGCGCCCGCCTTCACTGGCAATGCGCTTCTGCTGCTCGGGCGACATGGCAGCGAAGCCACGGCGGCTTTTCTCGCCAATTCGGTTGGCGGGGCGTAGGGGTCGTTTGGAATCGGCGGATGAAGCCGGATTGGGGGTAGTTGCCATAGGAGGTAGGGTGATAGGAGGAAAAGGGACTCTTTCGCCGAAAGAATAAATGAAGCTAACCAACTGCGCTGCAAAGTAACAAATAAATACTACTTATACTTTTATAAATACCAGGTATTACGTAGAAAGAGTTGCGTACTTGCCGTAGGGTTATGGCTGATAATGCGGTAGCTACGCATAACCATCAGCTTTGCGTCTTGGTATAGTGCTAGTAGCATTGGCTTTAACTAAGGCATTCCAGCTGTTTTAGCTTGCTTGCCGTCCCTAACATTATCCTAAATTGCTAGTAATACGGATAAGTATTCCAATCAAGCTTATTTTTTATTCGATGAATCCTACATTTTTACCAACGGCTAGCGCAACGGCTAGTCGCCCCGCCGGCCTGGCAGCCCATTATCAGGCCGTGCGCGCGCAGTCGGTGGCCCTAGTGCAGCCCTTGCTGCCCGAAGACACCGTGGTGCAGCCCGCCCTCGACGTGAGCCCGCCCAAGTGGCACCTGGCGCACACCACCTGGTTTTGGGAAACCTTCCTGCTAAAAAACTACCTGCCGGGCTACGAGGTCTTTCACCCCGAGTATGCGTTTCTATTCAACTCCTATTACAACTCTTTAGGTTCCAGAGTCAATCGGGCCGACCGCGGCACGCTCTCGCGCCCACCCCTGGCCGACGTGCACCGCTACCGCGCCTACGTAGATGAGCACATGGCCACCCTGCTCGCCAACCTGGCTGCCCTCCCCCCCACCGCCACCGAGCTGCTGGAACTAGGTTTGCACCACGAGCAGCAGCACCAGGAACTGCTGGCTACCGATATTAAATACATTCTCAGCACCAACCCCTTAGCGCCGGGCTACGTGGAGAGTTCTGAGTTGGCCACCGCGACGGATACCCTCGACTCAAAACTCAAAACTCAAAACTCAAACCTGCCCCCGGCTACCTGGCTATCGGTGCCGGGCGGCATCTACGCCGTGGGGCACCAGGCGGTGGGCTTTTCGTTTGATAATGAGCTGCCGGTGCACGAGGTACTGATTGCGCCCTTCGAGCTGCAAAACCGGCTGGTGACCAACGGCGAGTTTTTGGAATTCATCGAGGCTGGGGGCTACCGGCAGTTTCAGTTCTGGCTGGGCGAGGGCTGGGACTTGGTGAACCGCGAAAACTGGGCGGCCCCGCTCTACTGGTCGCAAACCACCGAGGGCCAATGGCTACGCTACGGCCCCACCGGCCTGACGCCGCTGAACCTGGCCGCGCCGGTGTCGCACATCAGCTTCTACGAGGCCGATGCCTACGCGCAGTGGGCCGGTGCCCGCCTGCCCACCGAGGCCGAGTGGGAAGTAGCCGCTCGCCACTTCGACGCCCAGCCGCCGGGCGGCAACTGGCTCGAAACCGGGCACTTCGACCCGCAGCCCCTACCCGTCAACGCCGACCCTACGCAGTGCCACCAGCTGCTGGGCGACTGCTGGGAGTGGACCTACTCGGCCTACCACCCCTACCCCGGCTACCAGCGCGCCGCCGGTGCGCTCGGCGAGTACAACGGCAAGTTTATGCTCAACCAGCTCGTGCTGCGCGGCGGCTCGTGCGCCACCCCCGAAAGCCACATCCGCCTCACCTATCGCAATTTCTTCCACGCCGATAAGCGCTGGCAGTTTACGGGGCTGAGGCTGGCGAGATAAGTAGCTTGGACTTTGTAGTCCAAGCTACTTTATTTCAACCGCAGCCGCACGTACAAGCGCCCATCAGCCTCGCGCAAAGCCAGCGGCGCGCCGTGCAGCTCGGCAATGCGGTTGCTGAGCCAGAGACCCAGGCCCGCGCCGCCGCTGAGCACGTCGGCCTGGTAGCGAGCGGTAGTGAGGCGCGACAAGTCGCCCAGCGAGGTGTGGATGGGGTTACTGACTTCGGCATAAAAGAGGCCGGTAGCGGCCTCCTGCCCTACCGCCGCCCGCACGGCCGCGCCGGGCGGCGCGTGGCGCAGGGCATTATCGAGCAAGTTAATAATGACCGTAGTGAGCTTATCGGCATCGCCGGCCACGATGTAGTCGGGCACGGCTTCGTCGATGCTTAAATCGAGCGGCCGGCTCGCCGCGCGGAAGCGCGGCCCCAGCTGGTCGGCGGCGGCGAGCACCAGTTCATCGAGCGGCACGGGGCAGCGCGTGAGGGGCAGCGCGTCGGAGCGCAGGCGGCTGACTAGCAGGAAGTCTTCGACCAGGCGGCTTAGGCGCTGAAGCTCCTGGCTTTGGGCATCGAGGGCGGGGCGCAGGCTGGCGGGCAGCTCAGGGGCCTGGCGCGTGACGGTGAGGCCGGTTTGGAGCACGGCTAGCGGGGTGCGCAACTCGTGGGCGGCGGCGGCCAGAAAGTTGTCTTGCAGCTCGGCCCCAGCTTGCAGGCGGTCGAGCATCCGGTTGAGGGCCTGGGCCAGCTCCTGCACCTCGTCGCCGGTGGCGGGCTCGGGCAGGCGCTCCGAGCCGGGCGCCGCCCCGATGCGCCGCGCCTGCCGACTGATGCGCCGCAGCGGCCGCAGCACCAGCCAGCCCAAACCGGCGGCCAGCGCGGCGGCCAGCGCCAGGCTGCCCGCCAGCGCGCCCCACAGCCCCAGCCGCACGCGGCCCAGGTCGGCCAGCAGCGGCGCGGCCGAGTGCGCCAGCCACAGCCGCACCTGAACCGAGCGACCGGCGTAGTCGGTGGCAGGTTGCTGCACCTCCACCACGCTTAGCGTATCAGGTTCTTTTTCAGCAGCCAACGCTTCGAAGCCCGGCGAGTGAAACAGCTCGCGGGCGGGCTGCCCCGTGGCCTCGATTACCACGCGCATTTGCTCGCCGCGCACCGGCAGCGGCACCACGGGCACGGCCCCGCTTACCTCCACGCGGCTCAGCAGGGCCTCGGCGCGGGCGCGCAGGCGCAGCTCGTTGCCCTGGTGCAGCACACGGCCCACCTGCCGGTATTGGTAGAGGCCGGCCAGCCCCACCACCAGCCCAAACACCACCGCGAAAGCCAGCGCCAGCTGCCCCCGCAGGCCTCGCAGCGCCTTCATCGGGCGGCGGCGGGGTCGTGCAGCCGGTAGCCGTGGCCCACCACGGTTTCGAGCAGCGGCGGCAGGCCAGGAAAAGCGCGGTCGAGCTTGCGACGCAGCTGCGAGAGATGCACTTCTATCACGTTGGAACCCATGTCAAAATCAACTTCCCACACCTTTTCGGCAATGCGGGTTTTGGTGACGACGCGATTGGGATTGCGCAGCAACAATTCGAGCAAGGCAAACTCGCGGTTGGTGAGCGTAAGCAGCTGGCCGGCGCGGCTCACGCGGCGGTGCACGAGGTCAAGCTCCAGGTCGGCGAGGCGCAGCACGGGCGTTTCGGCCGAGGCTGGGCGGCGCTGCACGGTGCGCAGCCGGGCCAGCAGCTCTTCGAAGGCAAAGGGCTTGCGCAAATAATCGACCGCCCCGGCATCTAGACCCTTGATAACGTGCTCGGTACCACCGAGCGCGCTCACGATAATGACGGGCGTGCTGATGCCAAACTCGCGCAGATTGCGCAGCACATCGAGGCCGTTCTGGCCGGGCAGCATCAGGTCGAGCAAAATCACGTCGTAGGGCGTGGCGGCGGCCATTTCGAGGCCAGTCGCACCGTTGTCGGCCCCGTCGGCCAGGTGCCCGGCCTGGGTCAGCCCCTGCCGCACAAACTCGGCCAGCCGAGGCTCGTCTTCAATTACCAGAATTCGCATGGGGGCACTACGTAAGGCCGAGGTAAAAGGGAGAAAGGGCGCGGGCTACGCGCTGGCGCGCTGGCCGCAGTTTAGCGAAACGCAGTGGAGCATAACTGCTGGCCGACCAACGAGTGCAGTCTCCAGACTGCCGGATTAATTACATTGTGAGGCGTACTATTCCGGCAGTCTAGAGACTGCACTCGTCGCAGTGGCTGGCAGTCGCGCCGCTGCGCGGCTAAGACTGCCGCCAGAGCGCTACCTACCGCACCAGAAACTGCACCCCATCCAGGGTAATGGTCTGGGCACGCAGCACGCGCACGGGCTTGGCGGCTACCTCGCCGGGGGCGGGGGCGCGCAGAGTGCCGGCGGCGGCCACGGTAGCGCCGGTTTTCAGCTTTTCGGCCAGCTGCTCGGCGGCATCGGGCGAAAGGCGCACAATGGTGCCGTCATTCAGCGCCAGGGCGTGGGTGCGACCGTTGGGGCCTTGCAGCAGGCGCTGCACGGTGCCGCGCACGGTAGTAGCCTCTTCGGTGGGCGGGGTGGCGGGCGGCGTGGGCGGCGTGTCGCGCACGGTCTGGCCACCAGCGGTGAGGCTTACCAGGTGCAGGGCAGTGCGGCCTTCGGGGTCGGTGTCGCGGAAGCCCAATACGGTAACCTGGCTGCCGGCTTTGGCGGCGGCCATCAGGGCCTGGGCCTGGTGGCGCGGGAAGCGCACGGTTTCGGTACCGGCGCTGGTTTTGAGGGTGAAGGCATCGTACACTTGCTCGTCGTTGTCGGCGGTGTAGCCGGTGAGCGTACCGCTAAAATCGGTGAGGGCCTGCGCGCCGCCTTTGCGGGGGCCGGGGCCATCGGGGCGGCCGGGGCCGGTACCCGGGCGGCCAGGGCCACCGGGCAGCATACCGGGGCGGGGGCCTTCGGCGGGCGGGGGCGGCGGGGCCATAGCTGCGCCGGCAGCAGCGGGGGCCGGGGCGGCAGTAGCGGCGGCCTGGGTGCGCTTGGTTTTGGTTTTTACTTTACCGGTGCTGGTGGTGGGGGCTTGCTGGGCGGGGGCCAGGGGGCCGGCGAGCAGCAGGGCTGCCAGGGCAACGGCAGCGGGCATTTTGAAATACGACATGGGGAAAGTTGCGTAAGGGCAGCGGTTCGTTCCGCTTTCCTGATTCAAAATTGCCGGCCTCACCTTAGGAGCACCTGAACCCCGAATTAATTTTTCTTCAGGGTAGGCTGAAGCAGTTTAAAACCGTCATGCTGAGCGGAGCGCAGCGCAGCCGAAGCATCTCTATCGCACCGTTGGATGAAGCGATAGAGATGCTTCGGCTGCGCTGCGCTCCGCTCAGCATGACGGTTAGTTTTCGTTAAACCAACCCTACTCAGGTAGTTTGCGGCGTCAGCCACTTCTCCAGGCGCGGGGGCTGGTAGCTGGCCATGGCGTCGAGCAGGGCGGCGGCATCGGTGTTTTGCAGCACCTGCTCCCGGTTTTCGGAGCGCAAAAACGCCTCGGCGCTCATGTGGTCGAGCAGGCCGAGTAGGCTGTTGTAGAAGCCCAGCGTATTAAGCAAGCCCACGGGCTTGCGGTGCAAGCCCAGTTGGCCCCAGGTCAGCACTTCAAACAGCTCTTCGAGCGTGCCGAAGCCGCCGGGCATGGCCACGAAGCCATCGGCAAGGTCGGCCATGAGCAGCTTGCGCTGGTGCATGGTTTCGACTACGTGCAGCTCGGTGCAGCCCTTGTGCGCTACCTCCTTATCGGCCAGAAACTGCGGAATGACGCCGATAACCCGGCCGCCCTCGGCCAGCACCGCATCGGCAATGACGCCCATAAGGCCCACGCAGCCGCCACCATACACGAGCGTGAGGCCGCGCCGGGCCAGCTCGCGGCCCATCGCCTGGGCCTGCTGGGTGTATTCTTCTTTATTGCCGCTGCTGGAGCCGCAGTATACTGCTACGCTTTTCATAACTAATATGGCTGGTATTAACGAGTCATGCTGAACACAGCGAAGCATCTCTGTCGAACGGCACCCAAATGGTGCGGTAGAGATGCTTCGCTGCGCTCAGCATGACCTTTCTTTATTCTTTCTCGCCAGAAAGGCTACATGCGCTCGGGCACGGCGATGCCGAGCAGGCCGAGGCTGGCCTTGATGGTGTCGGCCGTTTTAGTCGACAAGGCCACGCGGAAGGCTTTTTTCACAGCGTCGGTTTCGCCGAAAATCGGCACTTCGGTGTAGAAGCGGTTGTAGCTTTTGGCTACCTCGTACACGTACTGCGCCACCACGGCGGGCGAGAACGTGCGCGCTGCTTCGGCTACCGTGCCCGCGTAGCCAGCCAGCTGCTGAATCAGCTCCTGCTCGGTGGGCTGCAATTTGGTTAGCTGGCTGAAATCGGTAACGTCGGCTACGCCCTGCTCCACGGCCCGGCGGCGAATGGCCGAAATCCGGGCATACGAGTACTGCACAAACGGCCCCGTGTCGCCTTCGAGGCGCACCGACTCGGCGGGGTTGAAGAGCATGCGCTTTTTGGGGTCTACTTTCAGCAGGTAGTACTTGAGCGCGCCCAAACCCAGCGTGTGGTAGAGGCCAGCCAGCTCTTCGTCGCTGAGGCCTTCGGTTTTGCCTTTTTCGAGGGTGGCGGCTTCGGCGGCGGCTACCACTTCGGCCACCAGCTCATCAGCATCGACTACGGTGCCTTCGCGGCTTTTCATCTTGCCGCTGGGCAGGTCAACCATGCCGTAGCTGAGGTGGTAGATGGCGTCGGCGTAGGGCTTTTGCAGCTTTTGCAGGATGACGCGCAGCACCTGCATGTGGTAGTTCTGCTCGTCGCCGATGACGTAGACGCTGCTGTCGTAGTGAAAATCCTGGTACTTGAGCTCGGCCGTGCCCAGGTCCTGCGTGATGTAGACGCTGGTGCCATCGGCGCGGCGCACGAGCTTTTCATCCAGCCCTTCGGCCGTGAGGTCAACCCACACCGAGCCGTCGGCTTTCTGGAAAAACACGCCCTTGGCCAGGCCTTCCTCCACCCGCTCCTTGCCCAGCAGGTAGGTGCCCGACTCGTAGTAAAACTTGTCGAAATCGACGCCGATGTTGGCGTAGGTAGCATTGAAGCCGTCGTAGACCCAGCCGTTCATGCGGTGCCAGAGGGCCATCACTTCCTCGTCGCCGGCCTCCCACTGTTGCAGCATGGTTTGGGCGGCCAGGATGAGCGGGGCCTGCTTTTTGGCTACTTCGGTCGTCACGCCCTCGGCTTCGAGCTGCTTGATTTCCTCGCGGTAGTGCTTGTCGAACAGCACGTAGTACTTACCCGCCAGGTGGTCACCCTTGATGCCGGCGCTCTCGGGGGTTTCGCCGTGGCCAAAGCGCTGGTAAGCCAGCATCGACTTGCAGATATGGATGCCCCGGTCGTTGACTAGATTAGCCTTGGTGACTGTAGCGCCAGTAGCTTTCAGAATCTCGGCCACGCTGTAGCCCAGGAAGTTATTGCGCAGGTGGCCCAGGTGCAGGGGCTTGTTGGTATTGGGCGACGAGTATTCAACCACCACGTTTTTGGGGCCGTCGAAGGGCACGGGCGTGCCGGCCGGCTGCTGGCTGAGCGCGGTGAAGAGCTTCAGCCACTCGGCGTCGGCGATTTCGAGGTTCAGGAAGCCTTTCACCACGTTGTAGCCGGCCACGGCGGGCTCGTTGGCTTTCAGCCACTCGCCCAGGGCCTGGCCCAGCTGCTCGGGGCCTTTGCCAAAGGCCTTGGTGAGCGGAAACGTGACGAGGGTAAAGCTGCCGGCAAAGTCCTTGCGCGTGGGTTGCAGCACGAGGCTGGCGGCGGGAATTTCCTGGTTGAAAACGGCCTGCGCGGCGGCTTGCAGGGCGGTTTTGAGGGTTTGTTCAAGCTGTTGCACGGGCGCAAAGGTAGTGGCCCGCTGGCCGCAGTTTAGCGCGCAGCGCGCAACTGCTGGCCGACCAGTGGGGTGAGTTTACAAACTCACTGCCGCGCAGCGGCAATAATGCCCCGCCCATTTCAACGACGCGAGTCTGGCGACTCGCCCCACTGGTCGGCCAGCAGTTGCGCGCTGCGCGCTAAACTGCGGCCAGCGCCAGCACTTACCGCGCGTTACTCAGAACCTCTCGCGTGCGCAGCCCGCGCTCGATGGCATCGGTAGCTTTTTCCAGAATATTAAACGCATTCTCCGCCATGGTATTCTCGCGGTCGAGCGTGGGGTTTATCTCGCCCATCTCGAAGCACACGACCCGCTCATTTTCCAATAAGTCCTGGCACAGATTTTCGCCTTCCGAGAGGTAGAGGCCCTCGGCCACGGGCGTGCCGGTGCCCCGGCTAAAGCTGGCGTCGAGGCTATCGACGTCGAAGGAAATGTACACCAGGTCGCAGAAGCGCAGGTGCTCATAAATCTCGCGGGCCAGCCGGCGGGTGCCTTTTTGCTGGATTTCGGGCAGGCGTATCCACTTGATGCCCAGGCGCTCGATGAGGGTATCTTCTTCGGGCTCGGTGTCGCGCACGGCTACGTACACTAAGTGCTCAGGGCGTAGCTTGGGGCCGGGCTCGCTCAGGTTTTGGAGGCGTCGCCAGAAGAACTCGGTATCGGCATCGGGCTGGTTGCGCTGACAGGGGCGGTTGTCTTCACCGAGGGCGGCGGCCAAAGGCATGCCATGCACATTGCCGCTGGGCGTGGTGTAGGGCGAGTGAATGTCGGCGTGCGCGTCTATCCAAATAACGCCCAGCGTTTTATTCGGATACACCGCCTTAATGCCCGCGATGGTGGCGTTGGCGCTGCTATGGTCGCCGCTCAGCACCAAGGGGAACTCGCCGAAGCGCAGCGTCTGCTCCACGGCGCTGGCGATGCCTTTTTGCACGGTGTAGATGGCGTCGATGTGCCGGGCGTGCGCGAAAAGGTTTTTGTCGAACAGCGCGTAGTTGAGGTCGGGCACTACCACCGAATTGTAGCGCCGAAAATAATCAGAGCCCTTATTGAGGCAGGCCACGCGCAGGGCGTCGGGGCCCATGCTGGAGCCGCGGGTGCCGGCCCCGAGTTCGGAGCGGACTTCTAAAAGTTTAATCTTGGTCATGGGTGGGAAAAGAAAGCGTAACACGGGCGGCGGCATCGTACCGCCAGGCCGCTAAGCGGCTGGCGAGCGCTGCCTTGCGGCGCGCGGGCGCCGTAGCCATGTCGCTTTCTGCCCACTGGGCCGATGCGTAGGGCCAAACTCTTTTCGGCCCCCGGCGGTACTTTTGAACCGCCCGCCGTAAAGGTCGGAAAAATCCCTGTCATTGCGAGCGCAGCGAAGCAATCGTACCCGAACGGAACCCGAACAGCGGCGCTCAACAGGTGCGATTGCTTCGCTGCGCTCGCAATGACAAACGCTTTGTAATCTACCTCCTAAATGGATACCTACCAAGACCTCATCACCCAAACCTTCGACTTCCCGAACGCCGATTTTCAGGTGCGCGACAACGAGCTTTTCTTCCACGACATCGACCTGATGGCGCTGGTAGAAAAGCACGGCACCCCGCTGCGCCTCACCTACCTGCCCAAAATCAGCTCGCAGATTCAGCGGGCCAAGACCTGGTTTGCCGACAGCATCGCCAGCACCGGCTACACCGGCTCGTATTCCTATGCCTACTGCACCAAGTCGTCGCACTTCCGCTTCGTGCTCGATGAAGCCTTGAAAAACGACGTACACCTCGAAACCTCGTCGTGGTTTGACATCAGCATCATCCGCTCGCTGTATGAGCAGGGCAAGTTTGGTAAGGATAAGTACATCATTTGCAACGGCTTCAAGACCGAAGAGTACAAGCGCGACATCACGGCGCTGCTCAACGACGGCTTCGAAAACTGCCTGCCCATCCTCGACTCGCCCAACGAAGTAGAGTACTACCACGCCCACGTGCAGGAAGGCAAGAAGGTGAAGCTCGGCCTGCGCCTGGCCTCCGACGAGGAGCCGCGCTTCCAGTTTTACACCTCGCGCCTGGGCATCCGCTACGCCGACGCGGTGCCGCTCTACGAGCAGCGCATCAAGGAAGACCCGCGCTTCGAGCTCAATATGCTGCACTACTTCATCAGCAGCGGCATCAAGGACACGTCCTATTACTGGACCGAGCTTTCGCGCTTCATTCACAAGTATTGCGAGCTGCGCAAAATCTGCCCCACGCTCACGACTATCGACATCGGCGGCGGGCTGCCCATCCAGACCAGCATTCAGCAGGAATTTGATTATCCCTACATGATTGCCGAGATTCTGCGCACCATCAAGCGTATCTGCGCCGACGAAGGCGTGCCCGAGCCGAATATCTTCACCGAGTTTGGCATCTTCACGGTGGGCGAAAGCGGTGCGACCATCTACTCTATTCTGGACGAGAAGTTGCAAAACGACAAGGAGCTCTGGTACATGATTGACGGCTCGTTTATCACCAACCTGCCCGATACCTGGGCCCTAAACCAGCGCTTTATCATGCTGGCGCTCAACGGCTGGCAACGCCCCTACCGCAAGATTCAGCTCGGCGGCCTCACCTGCGACTCGCAGGACTACTACAACGCCGAGAAGCACATCTACCAGACTTTCCTGCCCCAGCTCCAGCCCGCCCGCCAGGAGGCCGCTACCGGCCAGCCGCTCTACGTGGGCTTCTTCCACACCGGCGCCTACCAGGAAAGCCTCAGCGGCTACGGCGGCCTCAAGCACTGCCTCATCCCGGCACCCAAGCACGTCATCTTGGACCGGGCCGAGGATGGCACCCTCAGCGACTGGGTTTTTGCGCCCAAGCAGGAAGCCGAAAGCATGTTAAAAATTCTCGGATATACTGCGTAAGCCGTTTCTGCGTTAGTAGTTTGGAAAGGCGAAAAAGTACTATTTCTATAAAATGCAATAAAACTAGATTTTGTCCTGTTTATTTGAACCAAGTAAGCCTTTTTCGCCCTTACCTTTGAAGTAGAAACAACAACCCAATCCATTTTATTCTTTATGAAAAAGGTTCTTATCCTCGCCCTCAGCGCCGCTACCCTCAGCCTTGGCTCGTGCAGCCGCGGCACTTGCCCCGCCTACTCGTCGGCCAAGCCTGCTTCGGCTCCGGTTACGGCCAGCACGGCTACCTCGGTAGTAAGCCAGTAGTAGCTATAACAGTTGCGTTATAAAACGCCCGGCTCGCGCAATTGCGGGCCGGGCGTTGCGTTTTATAGAAACTGTATGAAGCGATGGCGGCGGGCTGCCCACTTTTTCCTATCTTTGAAACCAGAACATCACAATTCATTCTTGATTTCGCCATGAAAAAGCTGCTTATCCTGGCCCTCGGTGCCGCTACGCTTGGCCTGGGTGCTTGCAGCCGCCGCAGCACTTGCCCGGCTTACACTACTTCTACCCACGGCCACGCGGCCCCGGTTACGGCCAGCACGGCTACGCCCATCGTTAGCCAGTAGCTCAGCAAAATTTATTCGTAAAGCCCGACCCGCTTATGAGCGGGCCGGGCTTTTTTGTATTCAAATTTGGTCGATAGCTACATGGCTACTTTTTGGCAGCGGTTCTTCCGTAAATCAATACCTACTGCCGCATCTGCGCCAGCCGAGTTTCCGATTTACGCAACTCGGGCGATAAACCTGCTCACCAACAGCGACGGACAGTTTGAAGATGCACAGGTACTTGACTTATTTTTCGCTAACGGCATTCCCCAACGAGAGGCCACCGAGCTACTGCTTTTCCTACCGGTTGCGTTTTGCAGAAACATGCTACCACAAATGCAGTGGCACAATTACTACTGGGAGTATATTTCTGATAAGAAGCAAATAAAGCGCTTGTATGCTGACAACGAGCGCTATATCATTGTACAGAGAGCTTTAGAGGATTATTTAACTGGTGATTTTACCCAGGCAGACTATCTCAAAATAGCTGGGCGCAGCGCTTCGTTCCGCGCTATTAACCAACTACTACTGAATACTCCAGACCGAGAATTAACTGAAATCAGCATCACTCCTGAAACTGTAGTTTACTAAGCAGCGTCAGTAAGCGTCTTCACCCGCTCGGCCGACAGCTCCGCAAAATCCCGAACGACCAAATCGGCCAAGCGCAAATCCTGCCCCGCCGAGTGCTCGCTGGCGTAGCCTACGCAGTAGATGCCGGCCGCCTTGGCCGCCGCCACGCCGTTGGAAGAATCTTCGATGACGATGCACTCCCCTACCGGCGTGCCGGACACTTCGGCGGCGTGCAGGAAGATAGCGGGGTTGGGCTTCGACTCGGCAAAGTCTTCGCCGCTGACGAGGTGCGTGAAGTAGGGCGCTAGGCCAAAGCGATTGAACACCCGCGCAATCGTGCCCTTGGAGGCCGAAGAGGCCAGCACCAGCTGCACGCCGTGCGCGTGCAGGTCTTTGATGAGGGCGCGCACGCCGGGTAGTAAGTCGAGGTCGGCGTCGGTGTCGAAGCGCTCGTTGAAAATCTCGCGCTTGCGCTTGAGAAGGTCGTCGATTTCCTGGGTGAGTTGGTATTTCTGCTTTAAGTGCTGGAATACGTTGCGCGTCGATTTACCCAAAAAAGTGGCGTACTCGGCCTCCGAAACTGGAATATCGAGCTCGCCGAACTGCGTGAAAAAGGCATGGTGGTGGACGGGCTCGGTGTCGATGATGACGCCATCCATGTCGAAAATTACGGTCTTAATCATGCGGAGTTTTGGTAGTATTGGCTGGGTAGAGTGCGTTGGAAAATCTTCTGTCATGCTGAACGCAGTGAAGCATCTCGCGTGGCGCACTAACCTTGACGTTAGATTTTACTGCGCCGCGCGAGATGCTTCACTGCGTTCAGCATGACAGGCGTTTTTCAACAAAACGGGTTAATCGGAAGCTTTGTCTTCCTCGCTTTTACCGTTCAACTGCTCCAATAAGTTGTCGGCGCTGATGCTATCGACGGCCTCGGCGCGGCGGCGGCGCGGCTCGTACTCGGTGTAGCACACGTACTTACGCTTGAGCGTGGGCGGCGGCTTGGGGAAGGGGCCGTAGTCGTAATTCAGCTTTTTATCCAAGTACACCTTCTCCATGAAGCGGCCGAAGATGGGCAGCGCCATGCGCCCGCCCTCGCCCTGCTGCGAGCGCAGGAAGTGGATGCTGCGGTCTTCGCCGCCCACCCACACGCCCGAAACCAGGTCTTTGGTGAGGCCCATGTACCAGCCGTCGGAGTAGTTGGAGGTGGTGCCGGTTTTGCCGCCAATCTGGTTGTCTTTGTGCCAGAGGTCGGGGAAGTCCCAGAGCGCTTGCGAGGTGCCACCGGGCTCCTCCATACCGCCGCGCAGCATGTAGGTCATCAGCCAGGCCGTTTCGGGCGAGATGGCGCGCTTCTGCACCGGGTCGAACTGCTGCAACACGTTGCCGTGGCGGTCCTCGATGCGCGTGATGAGGCGCGGCGTGGAGCGGAAGCCGCTGTTCATAAACGTGGAGTAGGCGTCGACCATTTCGTACACGCTCACGTCGCCGCCCGAGCCCAAGCCAATGCTCGGCACCGACAGCAACGGGCTGGTAATGCCCACTTTGTGCGCGTACTGCGCTACTTTGCCCCAGCCCACTTTCTCGGTGAGCTGGGCCGTCACGGAGTTCACCGAGCGCGCCATGGCGTGGCGCAGCGTCATGTTGGTGCCGGTGTATTCGCGGGTCACGTTGGCGGGCTGCCACTCCATCGGCTTGCCGTCTTCGATGTAGTTGATGGTCACGCGCTGGTCGCGGATGCGGTCGCAGGGCGAGTAGCCGTTGTCGAGGGCCGTGAGGTACACGAAGGGCTTGAACGTAGAGCCCGCCTGGCGCTTGCCCTGCTTCACGTGGTCGTACTGGAAAAATCGGTAGTCCAAACCGCCCACCCAGGCCTTGATGGAGCCCGTGTAAGGGTCCATCGTCATCATGCCGGCTTGCAGAAAGTGCTTGTAGTAAGCCAGCGAATCGAGCGGCGACATCACCAGCGTGGTGTCATGGTCCTGCTTTTTCCAGGTGAAGACCTTCATCGGGCGCTTGGCATTCAAGGCCGAATCAAGCTTTTCGGGGTGGCCTTTGTAGCGAGCGGCCAGCGTTTTATACGACTCGGTGCGCTTCATCTGGGTTTCGATGAAGTTGGGAATCTCGTTGCCGTCTTCGTCCACCCAGGGGTTTTGGCGCTGGTTGCGCCAGAAGTTGTCGAAGGTCTGTTGAAGCGACTTCATGCGCTGGTCCACGGCCTCTTCGGCGTGCTCCTGCATCCGCGAGTCGATAGTGGTGTACACTTTCAGGCCGTCGCGGTAGAGGTCGTAGCCGTGGTCGTCGCACCATTTATTGGCTGCCTGGCTGATGGCCCCGCGGAAGTAGGTGTCGGGGCCATCGACGTGCTTTTCTACTTGATAGTCAAGCGCGATGGGCGCGGCTTGGAGCGCCTTCACCTCGGCGGGCTTGAGGTAGCCGGCCTGGCCCAGGCGCTGGAGCACCACGTTGCGGCGGCGGGTGGCGGCCACGGGGTGAAACTTGGGGTTGAAGGCCGTGGGATTATTAAGCACCCCGATGAGCGTGGCCGCCTGCGTAACCGTGAGGCTGTCGGGCGTGGTGCTGAAGAAGGTTTTAGCCGCCACCTTGATGCCGAAGGCGTTGGAGCCGTACTCCACCGTGTTGAGGTACATCCGCAGGATTTCCTCTTTGGTGTAGCGGCTTTCGAGCTCCACGGCGGTCATCCACTCCTTGGTTTTGGCCACTACCGTGCCCACGCCGGGCACGTGGCTGAGGCCGCCCTGGTTTTCGCCCCGCCGGATTTTATACAAATTCTTGGCCAGCTGCTGGCTGATGGTGGAGCCCCCACGCTTGCTACCCCGCAGCGTAAAATAAACCGTCGAAAGCAGCGCCTGTGGGTCGATGCCCGAGTGTTCCTTAAAGCGCACATCCTCGGTGGCAATCAGCGCCCTGGTGAGCCAGGGCGACATCTGGTTGAGCGGCACCGGCGAGCGGTTTTCGCGGAAGTAGCGGCCCAGCAGCACGCCATCGGCGGTGTATACTTCGGAGGCTTGCTCGACCTTAGGATTTTCTAATTCTTCGAGGCTCGGCGACTTGCCAAAGAGGAACAGAAAATTGCTCTTGACCAGCAACGGATACGCCAGAAACAGGCCGACGCCGATGAAGAAGGTCGTCCAGGCTACGCGCACGAGGCGGCGGGTGCCCCGGCCGGGGCGGATGCCTTTGCGAGCGGGCGCGGCAGCTTTGAAGCGGTTGGGCGAGGGTAGGGTGTTTTCGTCGGCCATGAACGGCAAATAGCGGAAGCGGGGAGCGGCAAAGATACCTGCCAGCCCAACGCTACGCGGCTTTTAACAGTGCCCGCAGGTGGGCGCGCTCGCGGTAGCGGCGAAAGCCGATTTCGGCCAGCGCGGCCAGCGAGAACACCAAACCGAGGCGGTAGCTCCAGTTTACGTAGCGCAATTGTTGCAGCTTGGGCGCATCCACGGTGCGCAGATACAGGGCCAGGCCCCACAGCTCATCGAGCAAGGTGAACACCCAGATAGACACGGCCGCGCGGCGGCGCATATTACTGAACACCATTACGCCCCGAAACAGATACAGCACCAGCCCCGGCAGCGTAGCCAGCACCAGCAGCGGCCGCTCCAGCAAAAACGGGATACCCAGCAGCACGATGGTAGCCGTTTCCTTGGCCAGCTGAAGCGCGCCGATGCCGCGCCCCAGCGGCGAGAGCATTTTGGGCGACGGAATGGGATGGGCGTGCGCGTGCGGCATAATCGACTGAACGTAAGCGTAGGCAAGATACTCGCCGCCCGGCTACTGGCAAATAGAGAATCTACGCAAAAGCCAATTGTCCTTGCGAGCGCAGCGAAGCAATCGCACTCGAACGAAATCCAAGCGGCGCGGCCGAACAGGTGCGATTACTTCGCTACGCTCGCAAGGACAAACGTCTTTCGACCAACCCTCTAATTCAAAAATAACTCCCCAACAAGCCGCTACGGTGCAGGAAAAACAGCGGCCCACCCACCAGCACCGCCAGCCAACCCATCAGCACCACGCCCGCGCCGCTCAAAAACGCAGCCGTGGCTAGCATCCGCACCCAACCCGGTTCCGCGTAGGCGCGCAGCCAGCGCCACGCCCACGCTGTCGCCTGCGGTAGCAAGGCCAGTAGCAGCAGCCACAGCAGTACCAGCAGCGTGGTGGCGGCGGCCGGCGTATGCGGCCATATTTCGGCCAGAAAAAACAGGTTGAGCATGCCCAAAACCAGGCCCGCCAGCGTGAGCCAGAGGCGCAGCCCCAGCGGCGGCAGCGGCCACAAGCCGACGAACAATAATCTACGCATAATGCTGATAATAAATAATTCGCAGCCGCTCCGCCCCCCAAATCAAGCCCGCGCCCAGCGTGTAGGCCAGCATATCGACCCATTCGAAGTGATTGCCCAGCACGATGGCCGCGATGCGCGAGTGCGCCAGCCCCAGGTGCTGAAGCAGATGCACGTATTGCAGGGCTTCGAGGGCGTAGGCCACCAGCAGCACGCCCAGCACGGTGGGGCCGGTGGGCAACGGGGCCACGCTTTTGACGAGGCAGTACAGGAATACTACGGCCAGTAAGTCGCCCACGTAGGGCCGCACGAGGCGGTCGTGCAGAAAGGCGGCGATGAAGACTTCGACGCAGAAGAGGCAAATGGCACCGTAGAGCCAGTGTTTTTGGGAGGTGGACATGATAATGGGTTTTCTAGCCCTCGCCGCCCGTGGAACCTCACCCCCTAGCCCCCTCTCCCGTGGAGAGGGGGGACTAGTTTTTAGTTCTAGCTTCTAGAATATTAGAACTAGAGCTAGTTCCCCCTCTCCACGGGAGAGGGGGCTAGGGGGTGAGGTTACGCGCTTGGCGGGGGCGAAAGATTAGCAGCTTTAAGAAGAGTTACTACGGGCGAAAATCTTATAAATCACCGCGCTACATTCAGGCTGGGCCACTGCCACGCCCCGGCCGGCCCAGCCGACGCGGCGGCCGCTGGCTGCCCGCCGCGCACCGCCAGCGGCGCGGTGCCGCGCTGCATGGCTTCCACGCGGGCGTACTCGGTGCGGATGGCCGCGCAGAAGCCCACCAGCCCGTAGCCGCCGGCCCGCAGCGTGCGGCGGTAGCTGAAATACACCGTGAGGGCGGTGCCGGCCATGAGGCCGCGGTAGAACTGCCGCCAAAACCACGCGCCCAACCAGTTGCGCGGGGGCGAAAGCTGGCGCACGGCCAGGCAATGATAGATGAGGTGCATTTCCTCATCGAGCAGGATGCGACGGCATATCTGCTGCAACAGCCCCGAAAACGTGGCGTTGAAAAGGGCTTTGTAGTAGACCGTGGCCACGACCTCGGCCGTGAGAATGACGCGCACCATGTGCACCAGCCCCAGCGGCCGGCCCAGGCCCCGGAATATCTCGTGCAGCCAGTGGGTTTTCAGGCGCGGGATACCTTGGCGGTCCATAAACTGGCCCAGCATTTCGGCGTGGCCTTCCTCTTCCTGGATGAAGAGGCGCATGGCCGCCGCATAGTCGGCATCGCCGAGCTGGTCGGCCAGGGCCAGCAGGTGGTCGCCGCCGGTGCCCTCGCCGCGCTGGAAGGTCTGGAGCGAGGCGCTGATGGCGCGCTTCTGGGAGGGCGCGAGCTGGTGCGGGTCGTCCCAGGCGAGGTCGGCGAAGCGGGCGTGGTTGGCCTGGAAACAGGTTTTTACGTCGGCGAAAGTCATGGCTACAGGATGTTTAGATTTTTTAAGCACCTGGCCAGCTTGCCACTAGCCAAGTCGTTATCGTTGCCCCGATTGTCAGCACAAAGGATACTACCAGCATCACATGGAGCATTAGCCACCATTGCCAGCCGAGCATCACTAGCCAGGAATAGGTTGCCGGCTCAAGCAGTGTTCGTCCTTTCGGCACTGCTCGCCACCAGAGCAGCACCTGCACCAGCAGGCCAGCTAGGATGCTAGGGGGGCCGTCCCACTTCGATTTAGTTATTGCACAGAGTAGTGCCCATACCCCCATGCAGCTCACCGTCCAGCAGACGCTACTCAGCAGCCACTGCCCCGGTGTGTGCGGCTTCGCGAAAGGGTTATGCATATTTTTTTCTTAGCTCAGAAAGACAGAATATTCAAACAGCCGGCTGACAATTATTTATGTCGCACGCTACCCCATAATGCCGCCGTTGGCACCTATCAGCAAGACCAGGAATATCAGCGCCAGGCAGGCCAACTGAAAGAGAATCAGCCCCAGCAGCCAGCCGGCGCTGGCGAGGCTGAGCCACAAGGGCTCAGTGGATTCGGCTACGGTAAGCCGGGCACTCCACACGGCTTTACACCATATCAAGAGGTGCGCGGCGGCGGTGGCACCCAGCAGCGCCTTACCGAACCAGACGCCGTAGGGGCCGAATAGCTTTTCCAGCGCCGCGACGAGAATAAACCAGCCGGCCACGCAGGCCAGGGTCCAGCCCACGTTATACCGCAGCCATTCCGGGCGCGTGAACAGCTTTTTGGTGGGGGCGGCCAGGGTTTGTTGTTGCATAGGTTTTTGTAGAAAGTGTAGTTAGTAGGGTCATGCAGAGCGCAGCGAAGCATCTCGCGTGCTTGCGTCTGCGAACGCTAGGGGGTTACTGCGCCACGCGAGATGCTTCACTGCGTTCGGCATGACGGACGCAATTGGCCTATTGCAATACCGGCAGCGGCAGCAGCATCTCCGAGCTGCCAGCCGGCGCGGGTGCGGCCCCTACCCCACCGCGCGGCTCGGTGCCGCTGACTTTGCTCAGGATGGCTTCGAGCAGGGGGCGCATGGCGTCGAGGTGGCGGAACTTGATGACGAAATTCCAGAGCGGCTCGAATTTTTTCCAGCCGCCGGCATAGGCGAAGTGCTTGAGTTGATGGTGCAAGGTGTCATGCACGAGGCTGGCTTTCGTGATATTACCCCAGCTGTAAAAATCTTTATAGGCCTGGTCGTAGCCATTTTTGAGCTGGCGGGCGGTGAGGTGCGGGCCGGGCTGGCACACCACCGTGCGGGTGTCGTACTCGTTCCAGCGGCGGTGCAGCAGGCGGCCTTCGGCCTCCATGCGCTGGAAAAGCGCCGTACCGGGATAAGGGGTAGCAATGTGGAAAGTAGACGTAGTAATGCCTTGCTCGACCGCCCAGTCGACGGTGCGCCGAAACACGTCGGGCCGGTCGTCGTCGAGCCCGAACACGAAGCTGCCGTTTATCATAATGCCCAGGTCGTGCAGGCGGCGGATGGCCTGGGCGTAGTCGCGGCCCAGGTTCTGGGGCTTGTTGCTGGCTTTGAGGTTCACGGGGCTCAGCGTTTCGAAGCCCACGAACAGGCTCCGCAAGCCCGCCTGGGCGGCTTTTTCGAGCAAGCCGTTATCGCGCAGGATGCTATCGACGGTGGCCGCGCCCTGGAAGAGCCGCCCCATGCCGCGCATCCCCTCGAAGAGGCCAGCCGCGAAACGCACGTTGCCCAGCAAATGGTCATCGAGGAAGTAGAGGTGGCGGCCGGGCAGGCGGTTTATTTCGGCCAGCGCGTCGTCCACGGTTTGGGTGTAGAAGGACTTGCCGCCGGCAAAAAAGGCGTCTTTGTAGCAGAAGTCGCAGTGGTGCGGGCAGCC
Source organism: uncultured Hymenobacter sp. (assembly GCA_964277755.1). GTDB lineage: Bacteria > Bacteroidota > Bacteroidia > Cytophagales > Hymenobacteraceae > Hymenobacter. The sequence goes on along the minus strand of CAXYJY010000006.1, from coordinate 27,021 downwards.
CCGCGTCACGACTATCGAGTTGGGCACCAGGTAGCGCGTGCGCTTGAGGAGGTCGCGCCGGATGGGCGGCACGCCCACCAGCGAGCGCCCGGCCGTGGACACGTAGCGCGCCCGCGCCCGCCCGGCCCGCCAGTCGCGCAGAAACTCGGGAAACGTTTCTTCGCCCGGCCCCAGGAAGATGCTGTCGGCGTGCGGGGCGGCCTCGTCGGGCAGGCTCGTCACGTGCAGGCCGCCGAGGCACACGTAGCTGCCGCGGGCGCGGTAGTGGTCGGCCAGCGCGTAGGCCCGGTAGGCATTGGTGATGTATACCTGGATGATGACGAGGTCGGGCGCATCGTCGAGGCGCAGGGCTTCCACGTGCTCGTCTTGCAGGTCGGCCTCCCAGTCGGGCGGCAGGTAGGCAGCCAGCGTGGCCAACCCCAGCGGCGGGAAAAGCGAGTACTTGATGGGCCGCCAGTACGGGTTGGTGGCTTCGGTGAGGGCGGGCAGGATGAGTTTGACTTTCATAGCTGTTTTTTAGAAGTAATCGCCAACCGGCTCATTATCAACCAGCACACTACTAACCAGCACGAGTACCCCAACCAGCACTACCACTAAGCACACGAAGAGAAAGGCGTAGAGCATCATGCGCTTCACTCCGGCCAGGATGCCGAGCCAGGGAAAAGCATTGCCGTGCCGCACGGGCACTTCGCGGACGCGCTCGGTTTTACTCATGGCTCAGTGCTTTATAAGCCGCCCACTCCGCCCCCGTCCGGCTTTGCCAGTCGTCGTACTTTGCGTAGTCGTGCCGGAACGTCGCCAGCTTCTCCCGCAGCAGGGCGTGGGCCGTGGCCTTGTCCATGGCGTGGTAGTAGCCGTCGCTGCCATCGGCCACCAGTTGCGGGGCTTGGTCGATGATGGCCTCATGCGCGGCCAGCACGGGCAGCACGCGAGGCGGCATGGCCAGCAAAAAGCCCATGTCGAGGCTCGCGAAGCGGGGCTGGAGGTTGTACTCGGCAATCCAGATTTCCCAGTTGCCGGCCGCCAAACCCAGCAGCACCGCGTAGGCGGCCCACGAGTTGAGGCGCACCAGGTTGAAGGCCGAGCGCCGCTGCCAGATTTTGAGCAGCACCGTGCCCAGCCCGAACAACGTCAGCAGCAGGAAGCCATAGACCCCGATGCGCTTGTAAGCCAGGCCCGTATACTCGATGTAGTAGTAGTTGCGCAGCCCCACCGAGATGGCCAGCACCACATTTTGCAGCACCCAGGCCGTGGCGCCCCAGCGCAGCAGCGGCAGGCCGGGCTGGTAAAAATTGAGGTTGCGGCGGAAAAACCACAGCATGATGCCCGCCGCCAGCAGAATACTGAAAATCAGCACGTAAGTACCCTCGTGCACAAACTGCGTGAGGTCGAAGTCCTGGGCGGGCACGAAGCCAAACCACAGCCATTTCACGTCCAGGGCGTTCACTACTAGCAGCAGGGCGTTGAGCAGGCCGAAGCTTACCACGGCGGCCAGCCACTCCTTGCGCAGGTCGAGCATGGGCCGGGCGTTGTGCCGGAAGCTCGGCCGCCGCACCCCAAACGACGCCACCTTATCGCGCTGCCGCCGCACCAGCTCGCCAAAGCGCGACTCGTGGTCGAGGAAAAAATGCACCGGCACCACTACCAGCGCACCCGCCGCCGCTACCCCGCACACCAAGAAAAACAGCAAATGCGGGATAGAAATATCGGCAAACAGCCGCCCCAGCAGGTCAAGCACCCCGTTCCAAAACCGCGCGCTCAGCGCCGCAAACCGGGGGTTGGCGATGGCGAACAGCATCTGGAAAACCACCACCGCCAGCAGCGGCAGCCCCAGCACCCGCCCGTAGAACCAGCCGCGCCGCAGTTGCCCGCCCACCTGCCGTGGCGCCCGGATGCTGCCTACCACGGCCCCCACCGCCGGCAGCACCCCCGCCGCGGCCGTCAGCGCCGCGTAGCCCAGCAGCCGCAGCTGCGACTGGTTCACAAACCCCACCAGCAGCAGGCCCGAGCCCACCGTCGCCCACAGCGCCGCGCTGGAGCCGTACCAGGCCACCAGCCCGCCGCTCAACAGGCAGCCCGCCGCCGCCACCCAAAAGCTGGCCGTGCGCCGCACCGGCGCGTGGCGCGGCAGCAGCGCCAGGTGCGCCCCCACCAAAAACACCATGTACACCAGCACATTGAGCCCCGCTGACTCGTGCCAGAACAGGTAGTCGCTCAGCACGGTGCCCGCCGCCAGCAGGCTGCCGAGCAAGGTCGAGATACGGTAGGCGGGCGCGGGCGGCGTAGGAGCCGGCGCGGCCCAAGAAGCAATGGTTTCCATATTTAAAGAACTTTGTATCTCAAAGTATTGGTAGCAAAAAAAGGCCGAGTTGGGTCGGCTGCTCTGTTTTGTTTGTCCGGTGCGTCCGTCATGCTGAGCGAAGCGTAGTGGAGTCGAAGCATCTCTACTGCTAAACTAACTTCTTGCACTTAGCAACGAAGCGGCAGAAATGCTTCGGCTCCGCTGCGCTGCGCTCAGCATGACGGACGGTTGGCTATTGCCCCTACCCTACCCCCGCAGCAGCTTTTCCAGCGCCGTCAGGTGCTCCTGAAACGCCGTTTTGCCTTCAGCCGTGGCCTCGTAGGTAGTGTTCGGCTTTTTGCCGATAAACTGCTTATTTACTAGCACATACCCCGCCTTTTCGAGCGCCGCCACGTGCGAGGCCAGGTTGCCATCGGTCAGGTCGAGGCTTTCTTTCAAGTCGTTGAAGCTCACGGAGTCATTCGCAAGTAGCACGGCCATTACGCCGAGCCGCACGCGGTGGTCGAAAGCTTTATTGAGGGTATGGATAGCGTACTTCACGGGGCGGCAAATTTCGCCCCGGACGGGCGTTCGTAGCGATTATACATCAGCAGGCCGTAGCCGATGTGCCCCAGCCCGAAGCCCGCCCCGAAGAGCAGCAGCCCGTATTGAGGCACCAGCAGCGCCACCAGGCCCTGGGCTATTTGCGTCAGGCCCAGGTATTTGATTTCGTCCAGCGTGTACTTGCTGCCATTGAGCAAGGCCAAGCCATAAAAAACCAGCATCCCCGGCACCACCAGCTCTACGGCCCCGCTCAGAAAAAGGCGCAGGCAAAACAGCCCACCCGCCACCAATGGGATGGCCAGCGCCACGGCCAGCCGCCGCGCCGGGGCCGTCCAGATGGAGCGCAGCCCCTCGCGCCGGGTGCGGCGCAACGTAAAAAAAGCCGCCACCAGCAGGGCCAGCACTATCATGGCCACCGCCAGCCCGGCCAGAAACGGCAGCGCCGCCAGCCGCTCGGCCATCGAGGTTTGAAACAAGCGCTCGTAGCCCTGCGCGCCATACTCCTGGCTGCCATACTCTTGCAGCAGGTAGTAGTGCGCCACCACCGTGCCGGCCAGCGCCACCACGCCCGCCCCTACCCCGCTCAGCCCGCTGAGCGAGATGAAGCGCGAGCTGCGCTCCATAATGGCGCGGATTTCGGTGAGCTGGGCCAGGGGGTCTTGGGCGGCGGGCTTCATGCGGGGGCTTTGAAGTACTTTGTGATGCAAAGCTAATACGAGAGTCGCGTATGTTTGTGCGGCACTCGCTTCTTTTTTTATGAAACCTGTCTTAGGCTTAGCTGCTCCTACCTTCAAGAACGTTGCTGGCTTTTGGCTATCCGCTATCGGCTTGGGCACGGGCCTGACTTTCTTAACTAAACTAGTTGTTTCGTTATCAGCTACTTCTGCTTTCTACAGAGCGATGACTAATAGCATCTTTGCTCTTATTTTTTCAGTGTCCTCGCTATTATTACTACTGCTTCTCATCCCGTGGGCGCTCAGCAAGCCTGTTGCTATCTCTTGCTGGCTCAGGCTAACGCTCGCACAGACTATCTCCGCAGGGCTCACTACCCTGCTACTCTATCGGGCTTCCGAGCACGAGCGCTACAACTCAGAAATTTTAGCATTTGCCGCACCTTATGCAGTAGCAGGCTTGCTAGCGGCGTACTGGCGCTACCGGGCTTGGCTTACACGCACAGCTTGATTGTGCGGGCGTACCGCCCACTTTTCCCAGTAGCCAAGGCCGTTTCGTTTTTATCCCTGCGCTTTTTATGCCCTCATCGCCTGGTTCAGCAACAGCCCATGAATACGCTGGTGGCGCTACCCCACCCCGCCCCACGCTGCTGCGCAACCTGGGCTTCTGGTTGCTGACTATGCTGCTGGGGTCGGGGTGCATGTTGGTGGCTCCGGTCCTGAAAAGGGGTTTCGCGAGTAAGATTACCATCGCTGTTGTGAAGGTAGGTGGCTTATCTACCCTGCTGTCGTTGGGTGCGCTGCCGCTACTGTTGCTGTGCCTGCCCTGGGCGCTTACGGCTCCTTCGGTAGGGCTACGCTGGCTACGGGTGTTCACGCTGCAATGCCTTTCGCTGGGTGGCCTGGCGGTCTTGGGCTACCTGCTGGCTGGCCACATGCTTGGCCTGGCCGCGCCGGTGGTAGGCACCATCTACTTCGTGGCGGGGCTTTTGGTGGCGGCAGTAGTGTATCGCTCCTGGCTTTTCCGCTCCTAATTCTCCACTATGCAACCCCGCGCCTCTTTCCTGAGCCTCTGTGCCCACAGCTTCGCCGCGTGGCTGCTAACCAACGTTCTGGGGGCCGCCCTGACTTACCTGAGCTACTCGGTACTCATGCCCGGCGCGACCGGCAATGCGGAAGCTACCAGCCTCAATCCAGTTGCCTGGCTGCTAACGACTCCCCTAACTTTTTTCAACGTAATACTCCCTTACTCAGCCGGTTTGATAGTAGCTTTTTACGCTGCTCTTCTTTGGCCATTTCTTTTCTTCCTGCCCCAGTTGTGGGCACTAAGCGCAGCCCAGCCGCAGGAGCGCCGGGGCCGGCTGCTACTGGCGATACTCACGCCATTTTCGCTGTTGGCAGCGGGGCAACTCGCGTGTATGAGTCACGGCCTGTTGGTGGCGACGGCTTGCTATTGCCTGGCCTACCTATTTGCTACCACCGTGATATTCTGGCGCTGGGTGCGGTAGAAGCCGACAAAATTGCCGCCTAAGACTGCAATTCCCCCAACCCTTTGCCCGCCGCCCGGTCGGCGAAAAGCGGGCGTCGGCCGAATGTAGGTTTGGGGTAATTAAAACTGGTACGTCTTTTGGCTACTGCTGCGGCGCGGGCAACTTTTTGGCGTTGCCGGGCCGTTGTCTTACCAATCTATTCCGAACCTGTTGGTTTACTAAAACTTATCATCGTCAATATGAAAAATCGTTTGCTCCTCGCTGCCATTGCGTTAACCAGCTTCGGCCACGCCGCCCACGCCCAGTTTAAGCTGCCGAGCAGCCTGGGCGGCCTCAAGCTGCCGACCAAGGCCACTACCTCGTCGTCCTCCTCAACGGGCGTGGGCGGCCTCACCAATACCGAGGCGGCCAATGGCTTGAAAGAGGCGCTTATCCAGGGCATCAGCAAGGGCTCCGACCAGGCCTCGGCCGTCGATGGCTTCAACCTGAACAAGTTTATTCGTATCCCCTTCCCGCCCGACGCCCAGAAAATGGCCACTACCCTGCGCAGCATCGGCCTGGGCAGCCAGGTTGATAAATTTGAGCTCTCGCTGAACCGCGGCGCCGAAGACGCCGCCAAAAGCGCCAAGCCCATCTTCATCAACGCCATCAAGCAGCTGACGTTCACCGACGTGTGGAACATCCTCACCGGCCAGAAGGACGCCGCCACGCAGTACCCCAAGCGCACCACTACCTCGCAGCTCACGGCGGCTTTCCAGCCCATCATGCAGCAAAGCCTCGACAAGGTGGACGCTACCAAGTATTATACTACCCTGACTACTACCTACAATAAGCTGCCGCTCGTGACGCCCGTGCAAACCGACCTCAACGCCTACGCCACCGGCAAGGCCATTGACGGGCTGTTCACGCTCATCGCCCAGGAGGAAGCCGACATCCGCGAAAACCCGGTGGCCCGCACTACTTCGCTGCTGAAAAAGGTATTCGGCATCGGGGGTAAGTAGTCCGCAACGTCTGTCATGCTGAACGCAGTGAAGCATCTCGCGTGGCGCAGTAATCAATACGTTGATTTTACTGCGCCACGCGAGATGCTTCACTGCGTTCAGCATGACCTATCGTTTTTCAGACCATACTCACCCAAAAAGCAAACTACCGTAAGAGCAAGGCGTGAACTTCCGCCTGCACCTGTTCGAGTTTGAAGACCAGCCGTGGTTTCCGGCCGTACTACGCGCCGGCCAGATGGACTACCTCCGCTTTATGATTTCAAACCTGGGCACTTACCGCCCGGTAGCCCCACTACTGGCCGCCGCCCTGCACCAAACCAATCAAAAACAACTGCTTGAGCTAGGCGCGGGCGCGGGCGGCGGCACCGAAACCGTGCTGGCCGCCCTGCGCCAACAGCCCACCGCGCCGCCCGGCCTGCGCCTGCTGCTCACCGACCTCTACCCCCAGCCCGCCGCCTGGGCCGATGTGGCTAGGCGCACCGCCGGGACCATCCAAGGCCACGCCGCGCCCGTGGATGCGCTAGCCGTACCGGCCGATTTGCCGGGCTTTCGGGTTATTTTTTCGGCCTTTCACCACTTTGCGCCGCCGCAGGCCGAGGCGCTGTTGCGCGATGCCGTGGCGCGGGGCGCGGGCATCGGCGTGTTTGAGGGCGCGGCCAAGAGCTGGCTAGAAATAGCGCTGGCCCTCACGGTGCTGCCCGTGGCGCAGTTACTGCTGACGCCGTTTTTTCGACCTTTTCGAATCAGCCGCCTGCTATTCACATATTTGCTGCCACTAATTCCGCTCACTACTATCTGGGATGGCGTGGTGTCCATTTTCCGCATGTACCCGCCCGCACAGCTGCTGGCGCTGGCCCACCGCGCCGACCCGGCCGGGCGCTACCAGTGGCAGGCCGGCAAATTGCGCCACTGGTGGGGACCGCAGGTTACGTATTTGGTCGGCGTACCCGCCGAAGTGCAAGCAGCGCGAACTTTGTAGTTCGCGCTGCTTATTTTTTACCATGGTTATCGCCAACTACCGCTGCGCCCTGCCGCTGCTGCGCATCCCGTTTTCGCTGTTCCTGATGCCGGTGTTTTGGTTCGGGCTCAGCGCTTTGCGCGAACCCTTCAGTTGGGGGCGGGCGGCGGCGGTGTTCATCATTCTGCACCTGCTGGTGTACCCGGCCTCCAATGGCTACAACTCCTTCTACGACAAGGACGAAGATAGCATCGGCGGCCTCAAAGCCCCGCCCAAAGTCACGCCCGAGCTGCTGCACCTGGTGTATTTGTTCGATGCGTTGGCGCTGGTGGGCGCGCTGCTACTGGGCTGGCCGTTTGCGATGCTGGTAGTTATTTACCTGCTGGTTTCCAAGGCGTACAGCTACGAGGGCATTCGCCTCAAGAAGTACCCGCTGCTGAGTACGGCAGTAGTCGTCGTGTTTCAGGGCGCGTTCACGTTTTTGCTCACGCAAGTGGGCGTAGGTGCTACGCAAACCCAGATTTTCGAGCCCACTAACCTGCTGCTGGCGCTGGTGAGCACGCTGTTTCTGTGCGGCTCCTACCCGCTCACCCAAATCTATCAGCACCAGGAAGATGCCCGGCGCGGCGACCGCACCCTGAGCCTGCGGCTGGGCATCAGGGGCACGTTTGCCTTCGCGGCGGGCGGGCTGCTGGCGGGGGCGGGCGCGATGGCGCTTGCCCACTGGCTGCGCGGCGAGGTGCGCAATCTGCTCATCTTTCTGGTAGCCACGGGGCCGGTAGTGGCGCTGTTTGCGCGCTGGGCGTGGCTGGCGTGGCACGACCCAGCGCTGGCCAATTTTGAGTGGACGATGCGGATGAATAAGGTATCATCGTTGTGCTTGAGCGCGGCCTTCATCGCCATGCTGCTGCTTGCCCGGCTGTAAAACTACTTTTTTGTGGTGATGATAACCATGCCATCCTGGGCGCGGGTGCCGCCGATAATAGCGGCTTTAGCACTCTCCAAAAAGGAAATTTCCTGCACTCGCTGCCGGGTAACAAAGGGCTGCCACTGCGCCGTATCGGCGGGCGCAACTATTCGGCCGTCAATGAGATAATATAACACAACTCCCGGCGGTCGGGGGTCGGCGGCCTCGGCCTGGCGCTGCTTTTCCTGGGCGGCCTGGTAGGCGCGCCGGCCCTCGGCCGTAAGGCAGCTCACGCACACGTAGGAGCTAAACACCCGGCCGCGCACGCGGGCATCGCAGGCCAGGCGCTGGCGCAGGGCAGCTACCTGCTTTTTCAGCGGCAGCTGACGGGTGGCCATCAGCCAGGCATCCGAGGCGGCCACGGTGGAATATACCTGGCACGGCGGGGCTACTAGTGAGCAGATTAACAGATATGCTTTCATGGCAAATTTCCCACAGGGTTTCGCGGGATTAGGCGCGGGGTTCCGCAGGGTTTCCCGTCATATAAACCCTGCGGAGCACTGCACCTCTCCCCGCGAAACTCTGTGGGAAATTATAAAAAAAGCGGCCCGCAAAGTACAACTCCACGGGCCGCTTTCTACCTAACCTACTAGCAATTAGCCGTTCATCGCCAACAAGAATTCTTCGTTGTCCTTGGTGCCTTTCATGCGGTCTTTGAGGAATTCCATGGCCTCGGTGGCGCTCATGTCAGTCATGAACTTGCGCAGTACCCACACGCGGCTGAGTTCGTCGCGGCTCATCAGCAGGTCTTCGCGGCGGGTGCCGGAAGCCGGAATATCGATGGCCGGGAACACGCGCTTGTTGGCCAGCTTGCGGTCGAGCTGAAGCTCCATGTTGCCAGTGCCTTTGAATTCTTCAAAGATAACCTCGTCCATCTTTGAGCCGGTCTCGATGAGCGCCGTGGCAATAATCGTCAGAGAACCAGGGCCTTCGATATTGCGCGCCGCGCCGAAGAAGCGCTTGGGCTTTTGCAGTGCGCCCGCGTCGATACCACCCGAGAGGATGCGCGACGAGCTGGGCTGCACCGTGTTGTAGGCGCGGGCCAGGCGGGTGATGGAGTCGAGCAGAATCACTACGTCGTGGCCGCACTCTACGAGGCGGCGCGCCTTGTCGAGGGCCAGCTCCGCGATTTTCACGTGGCGGTCGGCCGTTTCGTCGAAGGTCGAACTCAATACCTCGGCTTTCACCGAGCGGGCCATGTCAGTTACTTCCTCGGGGCGCTCATCTATCAGTAGGATAATAAGATACACCTCGGGGTGGTTTTCCGAAATCGAGTTGGCTACCTCTTGCAGCAGCACCGTTTTACCAGTTTTAGGCTGGGCCACGATGAGGCCACGCTGCCCCTTACCGATGGGCGCAAACAAATCGAGCACGCGGGTGCTCACCTGGGTAGGCTTGGTGCTCAGCTTGAGCTTCTCATCGGCGAAGAGCGGCGTTAAGTGATTGAAGGGCACGCGGTCGCGTACTTCTTCCACCGTGCGGCCGTTGATACTTTCGACCCCAACCAGCGCAAAATATTTCTCATTTTCGCGGGGCGGGCGCATAGTGCAGTTCACCGTATCGCCGGCTTTCAGGCCAAACTGCCGCACCTGCTGCGGCGACACGTAGATATCGTCAGGCGAGGTCAGGTAATTGTAGTAGGGCGAGCGCAGGAAGCCGTAGCCGCCGTCGGGCATCAGCTCCAGCGTGCCGTTGCCGGGCACGGTGAGGTCGAGTTCGGGGGCGCGGGGTGGGCGCTGCTGTTGCGGCTGACGCTGATTGTCGTCGCGGCGCTCCTGCTGGGGCTGGCCCTGGTTTTGAGGTTGGCCGTTGGCAGCAAGTTGAGGCTGGGCAGTAGCGCCTTGCTCACCAGCAACTTGCCCCTCAACGCCTTGACGCTGGCGCTCCTCGCGGCGCTGCTGGCGCTGGGCCTCGCGCTGGGCGTAGCGCTCTTCGCGGCTCAGGCGGGGCTGGTCAGTGGCCCCATTACCGTTAATGGGGCGCTGCTCGCGGGGCTGGTCGTTGGTGAAGCGCGGCTGGCCGTTCTCCCGGTTTTCGCGAAAGTCACCACGCGGCTGACCGTTGCGGTCCTGGCGGTCACGGTTTTGGTTGTCGCGGCCATCCCGGTTTTCGCGGTCAAAGCGCTGTTCGCGGGTTTCGCGGCGCTCGAAAGTAGTTTCTGTGGTGGGCTGCTCGGTAGCGACCGGGGCTTCGGCGGTAGTAGCGGCTTCGCCTTCGGCGCTGGCCGTGGCGGGGCGGTCTTCGCGGCGGGGCAGCGGCCGGCCGGCGCGGTCTACGCGCTCGCGGCGGTGGCGCACAGGGGCGCTTTCACCATCCGAATGCGTTTCTTGAGCGGGGTTGGTTTCGGCGGGCGGCGCGGTGGCTTCTTCAGTGGCTACGGGCACATCAGCCAGGCGCTGCTCATCGGCCGCTACTACTTCGTAGCGAGTAGGTTGCGGCGTTTCGGACGCAGCAGCTTCGGCAACGGGCGCGGCGACTTCGGCGGCAGCGGCAGGCTGGGCGGCCGGGGCGGCCACGTCGGTAAACGGCTGCTCGGCCACGGGCGCGGCAGCCGGGCGGCGGCGGCCAGCACCGCCGCGCGTGCCGCGGTTGGGCGCTGCGGTGGCGGTAGCTGGGGCTACCTCGGTTACCACGGGCTCGGCATCGGGCACGGGCGGCGAGGTGGCAGCCGAAGCTTCGGCAGTAGCACCAGGGGTGGCCGGGGCGACGGTAGCCGGCTTTTTAGTAGGCAGCTTGTCGGCGGGCAGCACGGCCTGCTGGTCCAGGATTTTATAAATTAAGTCCTGCTTGCTCAGGCGCTTGAAATTGCCAACGTTGAGTTGCTCCGCAATTTCTTTGAGGTCGGACAGCAGCCGGTCCTTTAGCTCGTTGAGGGTGTACATAAGGGGGGTAAAGAGAATCAGCGCAAGAAGTCGGGCCGCCGGGCGGCCCTGACGCCTGTTTTCTGGCTGCCAGCAACTTGCCTGGCCCAGAAGACTAGGCTCAACGGCCGAAAGGCAGCACTGCGCAACACAACCAGCAAGGCGGCGGGCAACAACAGGAAAACAGTGAGGTAGTTGAGAAAGGCGGCCGGCAGCTCCACCAAAGCAAAAATGTCGGTCCGGCAACGCAAGGCGCGAGGCCTGAACCTCCGCTACCAGCCCCGCAGGCCAGCTTGCAGCTGCAATATTAACGCATTACGCACAAATGGCCAACCGGTTTTGCCGCGAATCGGGGAAGTAGGAATAATTAAGTACGCTTGCTATGCTAAGCCTAGCAAAGCATCTCGCTTGCTACGCTACACTGACTTCTACCCTTTGGTTTTACCATACCAATCGAGATACTTCGTCTCTGCTTGATGCTTATAAACAACTTCAAAAACTACCTTTGCCGCACTATGCTACAACTTTCTGTTCTTAAAGAGCAAACCGAGCGCGTGCTGGCCGGCTTGGCCAAACGCAATTTTAAAACAGCCGAGGCCGACGTGCAGGCGGTGCTCGACCTCGACCAGCGCCGCCGCTCGCTGCAAACCCAGCACGACACCGCCCAAAGCGAGGCCAATGACCTGGCTCGCCGCATTGGCAGCCTCATGAAAGGTGGCCAGAAAGCGGAGGCCGAAGCGCTGAAAAGCCGCACTACTACGCTGAAAACGCAGATTAAAGCGCACGCCGACGAGCTGGCCGATATCGAGCGCCAGCAAACCGAGCTGCTCTACAAAATCCCCAACATCCCGCACGAGAGCGTGCCCGCCGGCCGCTCAGCCGCCGACAACGAGGTAGTGCGCGAAGGTGGTTACAAGCCCGAGCTGCCCACCGGCGCGCAGCCGCACTGGGAATTGATTAAGAAATACGACATTATCGATTTTGACCTGGGCATCAAAATCACCGGGGCGGGCTTTCCGGTGTACAAGGGCCAGGGCGCGCGCTTGCAGCGGGCGCTGGTTAATTTCTTCCTCGACCAAGCCCGCGACGCGGGCTACGTGGAGGTGCAGCCGCCCATCCTGGTAAACGAGGCCAGCGGCTACGGCACCGGCCAACTACCTGATAAAGAAGGCCAGATGTACCACGATGCGGCCGACAATCTGTATTTGATTCCGACTTCGGAGGTGCCGATTACCAACCTCTACCGCGACGAGATTATTGCGGCCGACAAGCTGCCCGTGCGCAACACGGGCTACACCCCCTGCTTCCGCCGCGAGGCCGGCTCGTGGGGCGCCGACGTGCGCGGCCTCAACCGCCTGCACCAGTTCGACAAGGTAGAAATCGTGCAAATAACCCAGCCCGAAGACTCCTACGCCGCCCACGAAACGATGGTAGCGCACGTGGAGAAGCTGCTACAGCTGCTGGAGCTGCCCTACCGCGTGCTGCGCCTCTGCGGCGGCGACATGGGCTTTACCTCGGCCCTCACCTACGACCTGGAGGTGTGGAGCGCCGCCCAGGGCCGCTGGCTCGAAGTGTCGTCGGTGTCCAATTTTGAAACCTTCCAGGCCAACCGCCTCAAGTGCCGCTACCGCGCCGAGGGCGGCAAAACCCAGCTGCTGCACACGCTCAATGGCTCGGCCCTGGCGCTGCCCCGCATCGTGGCCGCGCTCTTGGAGAACAACCAGACGCCGGAGGGCATCCGCCTGCCCGAAGTGCTGCACTCGTACTGCGGCTTTAGCCAAATCGGGTAGTAATTTGCTGTCCAGCCGAGGTATGGAAATCGTTTTTCGCAACGTGCATCTTTCCTTCAAGGAATATGCTACCGCCAACCTGAAATACATGTGGCGGCAGCAGAAACTGCGGCTGCTTGTGTTTCCGGTCATTCTGCTGGGTAGCGCGTTGCTCCAGCTCTACCCTACTGCTAATGAGGCAGATGCACGCCCCGGCGCGGCGCTGGCAAACGTTGGCTTGTTTGTAGTTATCGCGCTGCTGGCCGTGTCGCTGCTGGTTTTCCTCACCTGGCGCAACCTGCGCCAGCGCTACGACCGCACGCAGTTTTTGCAAAAGCCGGCTACGTACACCTTCACGGCAGCCAACATCCGGGTAGACGCCCCGGCCGTGCAGGGCTACAACTCGTGGGAGACCATTGATAAGCTACTGCTGATGAAGCCCCTCGCGCTACTGACGACCCGCAATTTCACGGTATTCTTCCTGAATTTTCGCTGCCTGGTAGCGCCCGCTACCGAGGCCGATTTTCTGGCGCTGGTGCGGCAGCAGCGCATCCCGGTCGGGTAGCACACGGCCAGTTGCTTCAGCAACAAAACCCGCCCGGCCGGCGGGTTTTGTTATTTTTGGACTTTCAAACTTCCTTTTTTCGACATGAAGAACGTTGCAACGTCCATCATGGCCCCGGTGGCCGTGGTGGCGGCTTTGCTGGCCGCCCCGGCCGCCCAGGCCCAGCTGGCTACCCCGCAGGCCAGCCCCAAAAGCACCGTAACCCAGCGCGTGGGCCTCACCGACGTGACCATCACCTACAGCCGCCCGTCGCTGAAAAGCCGCGAGGCGTTCGGCGTTAATTCGCCGCTGGCCCCTTACAGCAAGCGCTGGCGCACGGGGGCCAACGGCACGACGACCATCAAATTCTCGGATGAGGTGACGATAGAAGGCAAGAAGGTGCCGGCCGGCGAGTATGGCCTCTACACCATTCCTAACGCGGGCGAGTGGACGGTAGTACTCAACAAGAGCACCAAGCAGGGCGCTGATGTCGAAGGCTTTAAGGAAGACCAGGACGTGGCGCGCTTCGTGGTGAAGCCCTATAAGCTGGGTAGTAAGGTCGAAACCTTCACCATCAATTTTGCCGACCTCACGCCCGCCACCGCCAACGTGGATATGCAGTGGAACACGAGCGGCACGAAGTTTAAAATCATAACCGACGTGGAAGGCAAGGTACTGGCGCAGATTGACGAGAAGGTGGTGAAAAACGCCAGCCCCACGCCCGGCGACCTAGCCGCCGCCGCCGTGTACTACAACGACAACAACAAGGACCTGAAGCAAGCCCTGGCCTGGATGCAGAAGGCCAACGCCACCGAGCCCAAGTTCTGGAACGTGAACACGGAGGCCAAAATCCGCCTCAAACTGAAGGACTACAAAGGTGCCGTCACGGCCGCCGAGCAGTCGAAAAAGCTGGCCCTGGCCTCGACGCCACCCAACACCGAGTACGCCAAAATGAACGATGAGCTGATTGCCGAAGCCAAAAAAGGCGGCAAATAAGCTTTGATAGCTAACGCGTTATGGATAGCGCGCCAGTCTGTTGAAGGCTGGCGCGCTTATCTTTTTTACGGCTGCTGCTGTTGGTAGCTGGTACCACTTCTTTTTCTTATGACGAAACCCACCGCACCGCCGCCCGCCCCCAATCGCTTTATCGCCCTGCTTTCGTGCGCGGGGCTCGACTGGTTTTTGCTGGCGCTGCTGAGCGTGGTGGGGCTGGCGTACTGGCAGCCCGGCCTGGGCAGCGCGGCCAGCCCCGTGCCGTGGCACCTCATCACGACGGTGGGCGTGGCGCTAGTGTTTTTCTTCTACGGCTTGAAAATGAACCTGGAAAAGCTGCGCGAAGGCAACCGCAACTGGCGGCTGCCGGTGGTGGTGCAGCTCACCACGTTCGTGCTGTTTCCGGCGCTGGCGCTGCTGGCAAAGCCCTTTTTCGGGGGCGAGAAGGGCGAGTTGCTGTGGCAGAGTATCTTCTTTTTGTGCGCGCTGCCCAGCACGGTTTCGACCTCGGTGGTGATGGTGAGCATCGCGGGCGGCAACCTGCCGGGGGCTATTTTCAACGCCAGCCTTTCCAGCCTACTTGGCATCGCGCTCACGCCGCTGCTCACGAGCTTGTTTTTGCACACTGGCACGGGCGGCGGGCAGTTGTGGGGCCTGGCGGTGCAGTTGCTGTGGCAGGTGGTGCTGCCGGTGGGCGCGGGCATGCTGCTCAACCCGCGCTTCGGCGCGCTGGTCGAGCGCCACAAGGCGGGCCTGCGCTATTTCGACCAGTTTACCATCCTGCTCATCGTATTCACGGCGTTCTGTGAGTCGTTTGCCGAAGGCATCTTCCGCAGCTACGCGCCCGCCGATATCATCAAGCTAGGCGCGGGCCTGATGGGCTTGTACTTGCTGGTGTTTGCCTTGGTCTGGAGCCTGAACCGGGCGCTGGGCTTCTCGCGGGCCGATAATATCACGGCCGTGTTTTGCGGCTCCAAGAAGTCGATTATTCACGGCAGCGTCATGGCTAGCCTACTGTTTCCGACCAGCACGGCCACGGGTCTTATTCTGCTGCCACTCATGCTATACCATGCGTTGCAGATTATCCTGGCTAGTAGCATGGCGCAGTACATCGGGCGGCAGCAAGCTGCGTAGTATAGCTCGTTATTCGGTCATGCTGAACGCAGTGAAGCATCTCTACCGCACCGTTGGATGATTAACAACGAGGCGATAGAGTTGCTTCACTGCGTTCAGCATGACGGCAAGTTGCGCTACGCTACCTGCTCAAAGCTCTTATTCAAGGCGATAATCGCCGCCTTGTACTCGTCGCGGCCCACCACAAACTGGATGTTGACCTTGCGCAGCGCAAAGCCCGCGCTCTTGATGTTGATGCCCGCCCCGGCGAGCGCGCCGGCCGCCTGGGCCAGCAGCCCGGCGCGGTCGATGTTGGAGCCGATGAGGCAAACTAGGGCGGCGTTTTCGACCGTTACCTTTTCGTACTTGGCTTCGAGCGTTTCGATTAGCTGCGGCACCAAGTCTTTCTGCCAGATAACGAGCGAGATGCTGTTGGCGCTGGTGGCCTTGAAGATGTAGCTCACGCCGAGGTCGTAGAAGGCCTGCATGAGGTGCAGGTCGAAGCCTGGCTCGCCCACCATTAGCGGGTCGTAGATGTCGATGATGACGACCTTTTCGGTACCCGTGATGACTTCGACGCGGGTGCTCGGCGACACGTAGTCGCGGGTGATGAGCGTGCCGGGATGCTCGGGCTCGAAGGTATTCTTGATGCGCAGGTCGATGGCGTTTATTTCCAGCGGCTTCGAGGCTTTGGGGTGAATGGCCTCCATGCCCACGTCGGCGAGCTGGTCGGCCACGTCGTAGTTGGTGAAGCCCACCGGGTGGCAGTGGTCGATACCGACCAGGTTAGGGTCGGCCGAGCACAGATGGTATTCCTTGTGGATAATGGCCTCCTGCGGCTGCACCGCCACGGCTATCTTGCTGAACGTCACCTCCGAATACCCGCGGTCGAACTCGCGCATGATGCCCTCGGTGCCCTTGGTGTAGCCGGTGGCAATGCAGATGGTGTTGGCAAAATCAATACCCGAGAACGCATCCCGGATGCGCTCGTCGATGGTGAGCGGCCGGGCATCATCGAAGCCGCTGAGGTCTACGAGCGTGGCCTTGATGCCCTGGTTTTGCAGGATGTTAACCGAGTTGAAGGCCGAGTGCGCCTCCCCTATCGAGGCCAGAATCTCGCGGGCGGCCTGCAGAATATTATAGCTATTGACGTAGCCCGAGGCCAGCACGCTTACCAGGCTGTCGAGGTAGGTCTGGGCCTGCCCGATGCGCTGCGCGATAAAGGCATCGGCCACGGCCAGGTCGAGGCCCAGCGGCACATAGGCCCGGTTCAGCTCTTGCAGCTTGGCTAGTACGTCTTGCAGGGCGGCCCCAAACTCCTGGTGCTGCGTAATGCGGTGGTAGACGCCGGGCGCGCCGGTTTTCTTGTTCTCCAGCAGCCAGTTGGTAACATTGGCGTAGGCCGACACTACCAGAATCCGGTTGTAGGGCCCGGCCCCGTGGAGAATGATGTTCTGGAGAACGTCGGCGAAGGCGGTCATGGAGGTACCGCCGATTTTTTCAACTGTGAGCACGTATATGGAAACAATAACAAAGAAATGGCGCGGGACAGCCGCCCGCGCCAACTGCACTAAGCCAGCGTATCGGCAAAAATATCTGCCCAGTCCAGCGCCAGGGTAGGCAGGGTGCGGCACGGAATCGGTCCGGGCCCGGCATACTCACCTACCAGACGGTAGCGGCCGGTAATTTCATCGAGCACGAATACTGACACATCGTCATTCAGAGGCATTACTATCCAGTACTCGCCTACGCCGGCTTCTTCGTAGAGGTCGAACTTATCTTTCCAGTCGCGGGCGGCGGTACCGGGCGACAGTACTTCCACTATCAAATCGGGAGCCCCCAGGCAGCCACGCGGCTCAATTTTGGTTGGGTCGCAGATAATGCATACATCGGGCTGCACCACGGTGTAAATGGCCGCGTCGGCAGTAAGCCCGCGCTTGGGTAGGCGCACATCGTAGGGGGCCACGCGCACCTGGCAGGCCTGCCGCCGCAAGTGGACATGAAAATGAGCGAACAGGTTTCCTACCAAGGCTTGATGCCGGTCGGTGGGGGCGCTCATGCGGCGCATGATTTTGCCGCGCAGCAACTCTACCAGCTCAGTAAACTGCCAGCTCAAATAATCGGCGTAGGAGTAAGTGCCGTTGGGGTCGAGGTCGGCCAGAGAGGTGATACGAGGGGTCATAGGGCAAAAATATAGTTGGCTGCGTGTTCTTACTTCCCGCCCGATTCCACCAGATTGGCCAGCACGCGGAACGCGCCGGGCACGCCGGCCGGCAGTTCCCGAAACAGCGACAAGCCGGTGTAGATGTAGCGCCCCTTGCCATACGGGGCCACCAGAATGGCGCTTTGCTTGTCGGTTTCGTCGGGGTCGTGGCTGGCGATTACCGTTTGGTAGTGGCTGTCCCAGGCCGAGGGGTAGTAGAGGCCCTGCTCCTGCACCCAGCCGATGCTGAAGTCGGCGGGCGTGAGCTTGTTGGGGGTGCTGAGCAGGCTTTGCGCCAGGGTGGGAGTAGTAGGCTGGGCGGCAGGGCGCGTGATGGTGGCCCCGCCCACGGAGGGCAGGAAGGTGACGGGCGTATTCTCCACCGTCACGCGGTCGGCGCTGAGGGTGAGGGGATACGGGCCGATTTGGGGCAGCACGGTGCCGCGGTTCACCACGTACTGCACCAGTAGGGTGCCGCCGTTTTCGACGTAGCGCAGCAGCTCAGGCTGCTGGGTTTTGAGGCGGTCGAGCACGTTGTAGGCGCGCACGCCCAGCACCACGGCGTCGTACTTGGCGAGGCGCTCGGCGGTGAGGTCGGTGGCGGGGTCGAGCAAGCTCACGGTGTAGCCGAGCTGCCGCAGGGCCTCGGGCACCTCGTCGCCGGCCCCCATGAGATAGCCGATACTTTTGGTGTGGCCGCGCGCCACGCTCAGCTTCACGAGCGGGGCGGTGGCCTCGGGGAAGAGTGTCTGGGTCGGGATGTGCGGGTATTGAATGGTTTGAATGCCCCGGCTGTACTGCGCGGTGCCCACGGTGGCCACGGCGCGCAGCTCGGCTTTGCCCTCGGCCGCGCCGGGTAGCGGGCGCAAAGTGAAATTGACCGTCTGCTCGTCGTCCTTGTTTTTGAGGGTGAAGGCGACGGTAGCGGGCTCGGCCTGCCAGCCGCTGGGCACTTGCAAGGCCAGCGACCCGGCTACCCCGGCCTGACCGGCGCGCAACGTCACGGGCACTTGCTTGGGCTGCTGGTCGGCAAAGACGTAGGCGCGGGCGGCGGGGATATTCACCAGCACCGGCGGCACCACGGTCAGCGGCTGGTAGAGTTCGCCGAGCACGGGGTCGGTGTGCTTGTATTGGACGGGGACGGAGAATCCTATAGACTTTAATACTTTATCCTTTTCTACAAAAAGCCAGTTACCGTTCGTACCTAATAAATTTATGCCATCAGCCTTGAATAGTGCATCATTATCTGGTTTTCCTCGCTGTAATTGTGATTTAACTTCATACATACCCACACTAGACGGTTGAAATAACCAATAAGGCTGAGATGAGAAATCCCTTTCTAACATTTCTTTCAATGAATCATCTAACTCTGCTCCTTTCAGTTGATTTGCAGGTGCTAACTGCTCACTAGACGGCACAACTAGTTTGATTATCTCCTTCCTAGCTGCGCCGCTTTTGAGTACATGCACTATACTGTCTCCTCCGCGCCTCTTTCCTCCGATGATAGACCACCCTTCAGTAGTTACAGGCCATTTAGCTCGGTTTACAACCTCTACCGTTACATCTATAGAATCACCAGGCACAATGCTGCTTTGTGATGCAATCGCTTCGACATAGATTCCTGAACTACTCTTTATAAGTTGTTCAACTTCGCTGATTTTCTCGCTAACCCAGAAATAGGAATTGTAATCTTTAGCAATTACCCCTTGCACCTTGCGCTGGTTTTCTAGTCTTAAAGCGACCATTTGCCGAAATAAGCTTAGGAGAGCTGGAACGCTGGCACTCGGGTTCGCTGCGTCATACGTCCGAATTACCTCGCTCACCAGCTTCCCAATGGCCGCACCGCCCGGCACGCGGTTCCAGGTATGGTCGATGCCCTCGAATAAATCGGTTTTGGCGGGCGTGCCTTTCACAAACTGGAAGTAGTCGAAGGTTTCGCCGCGGCTGGCGCTGCTGCCCATGCCCTGGCTGCGGTGCTGCGAGCGCGAGCGGGCCGCGAGCTCGCCGTAGCTCTGGCCCAGCAGCGGGTTGTAGCCGCCGGTGTCGAGCTTGAGGTAGCCGCTCATGTCCTCGCCGGGCTTCACGAAAAAGCTGCCGGTGTTCCAGTACAGGCGCTTGGGCTGCCAGGGCTGCACGTATTTCAATTGCTCGGGGAAGCGCTTGGGGTCGCCGGCGGCGTCGAAGGCTTCGGCGGCCAGCACGGCGCTGGCCTGATGGTGGCCGTGGCCGGCGCGGGCATCGGGCGGGAAGCGCGTGATGAGCACATCGGGCCGCCGTTGGCGGATAACCCACACCACGTCGGCGAGCACCTGCTCGTGGTCCCACACGCTGAGGGCTTCCTGGGCGGTTTTGGAAAAGCCGAAGTCGTTGGCGCGGGTGAAAAACTGGTGCGCCCCGTCGATGCGGCGCGCCGCCAGCAGCTCCTGCGTGCGAATGACGCCGAGCTGCTCGCGCAGCTCGGGGCCGATGAGGTTCTGGCCGCCATCGCCCCGCGTGAGGCTGAGGTAGCTGGTTTCGAGCTGGCGCTCGTTGGCGAGGTAGGCCAGCAGGCGGGTATTTTCGTCGTCGGGGTGCGCGGCGATGTACATGACCGAGCCCACCACGTTGAGCTTTTTCAAGCCCAGCAGAATGTCAGACGACGAATAGACTTTCGGAGCCTGGGCCTGAACCGACAACCAGAAACCAGAAACCAGAAACAACAAAACGCCCAGGCGGGCGGCGCGCAAAAATCGAAGCATAGGGCGTAAACCAATTCAAGGCCGGAAGTTACCGCCAGGGCCCGCCCGATGGTTTACTTTCGGCTGCCCGGCGCGCGCGGCGGCTGGGGCAGCAGCGGGCAATTGGTAGGCGGCTGCGGGCTGGGCAGCGCCGAGTAAGCGGCGCAGTACTTGGCTGCCCAACAGTGGGCGCAGCCCACGGCGGGCGCGGGCTTTTTGGGCGGAGAGGAGCTAACGGTGCGGGGCATAACTAGCGGAGAGCGGCCGCGCGGGCGGCCGGTAAGAATGGAGGGTAGCTAACTCATTATGAGGGCACGAGCCAGCCCGTAGGGTAGTAACCCAAATTTCAGGAGCCCGCGTGGCACTATTCCGGCTTATTTGTACAGAACGCCGCGCTGGGGCCGCCAACGGCCGGTATTACTGGCCGAATGAAAAATTTTAGTCCCGGCCGCCCCCGGTGCCCCGGCTGCCCCAATTGCACTCAATCCATACTGGCTTGCCCTGGCCACCGGCCGGGCGGGCCGGGCGTACCTTTGGGTATCATGCTACCCTCTCCTTTTTTGGCCGGGCCGGTGGCTGCGCCGGCCGCTACCCGCCCGTTTCTGGCCGAGGTGGCCCACGAGCTGCTGGCCACCTACGACGACGATACCCTTTCCGACCTAGTCGTGATAGTGCCCACGCGCCGCGCCGTGGTGTACCTGCAAAACGAGCTGGCCCTGGCCACGCCCGACGGCCAGGCGCTGTGGGCCCCGCGCATCGCGGCCATGGAAGACTACATGGTGGAGCGCGCCGGCGTGCAGGTCGAGGAGCCGATTGCCTTGCATCTGCTGCTGTTCGAGATTTTTAAAGGCATTGATGCTGACTTGAATTTTGACCGCTTCGTGGGCTGGAGCGCGCTGCTGCTGCAAGACTTCTCGAACCTCGACCAGAACCTGGCCAACACCAAGGAAGTCTTCGCCTACCTCTCCGAAGCCAAGGCGCTGGAGCGCTGGGACCTCGACCCCGACAAGAGCCGCACCACCGGCCTCAAGCGCTACTTCACCTTCTGGGACCAGCTCGCGCGGGTGTACCACGAGCTCAAGCGGCGGCTGCGGGCCGACCACCTCGCCTACCCCGGCCTGGCCTACCGCGAGGCCGTGCGCCGCCTGCAAGCCGACCTGCGCAACCCCGACAAGCCCACGCCGGCGCGCCACATTTTCGTGGGCCTGGGCGGCCTCAGCCGCTCCGAGGAGAAATTTATCAACCTGCTGCGCAAGGCTGGGCGGGCCGAGATTTACTTCGACGCCGACCCGTTTTACCTGGAGCCCGACTCGCCCAACCGCGCCGGCGCGCTGCTGCGCCGCTACTGGGCCAAGTGGGATTTGCCCCGCGATACCTTCACCCTGCAAGAGCACCTGCGCGGCCGGCCCCACCACGTGCGCCTGCTGGGCGTGGCCAATGCCAGCATGCAGGGCAAGCTGGCCGGCCAGCTCCTGGCCGAGGCCCGCCAGCTAAACCCCGCCGCCACCGTGGCCGTGGTACTGCCCGACGAAACTCTGCTGCTGCCCGTGCTGCACGGCCTGCCGGGGGCCGAGCTGGTGCCCGAGTTCAACGTAACGATGGGCCTGAGCTTCCAGAGCACGGCGCTGTTTAATCTCGTCGATTTGCTGTTTGAGGTACACCTCACGGGCATTCGGGAGGGCGAGCCGGGGCCCGACTATGGCGTGCCCAAGTATCACCACCAGGCGGTGACCAAGCTGCTGGCGCACCCGTTCTTGCGGCGCTACGAGCGGTGGCAGAACGAACAGTTTGAGGAGCCGCAGTATCACCAATTGCTCGAAAGAATCTGCCGGCAGATAGTGCAGCGCCACCTCGTGCTGCTGCCCGCCACCGAGCTGCTGAAGCTGGGCCACGGCCACCCGCTCATCGAGGCGCTGTTTAAGACCTGGGACAATTGCGACGACATTATCCGGGCCTGCTACACGGTTATCGACCTGCTGCGGCAGGTGTACGAGCACGACCACACGGCCATCGAGGCCGAGTACTTGTACTTGTTTTACACGCTGGTGCGGCAGCTCGACTCGGCCTTCAGCTGCCAGCAGCAGCGCTTGAGCGTGCGCTCATTCAGGCGCTTTCTCTACGACCAGATGCGGGCCACGCGCCTGCCCTTCGCGGGCGAGCCGCTGGCGCAGGTGCAGATTATGGGCCTGCTCGAAACCCGGGCGCTCGACTTTGACCACGTCATCATCCTGAGCTGCAACGAGAACGCGCTGCCTGCCCCCAAGCGCCAGAACTCACTGTTTCCCTACGACGTGCTCACCGAGTTTAAGCTACCCGCCTACGCCGACGCGGAGGCCACGGCGGCTTACAATTTCTGGCGGCTCTTGCAGCGCGCCGGGCGCGTGGACCTGGTGCATGTGCTGCCGGGTGCGGAAGGGGTGAGAACCGGCGAGCGGAGCCGGTTTCTGCGGCAGCTGGAGTTTGACTTGGCGGCGCAGAACCCTATGATAGTGGTGGAGGATAAGGTAGTGGGGGTACCACCCGAGGCGCAGACCTCCCCCCCCGGCCCCCTCTCCCGCAGAGAGGGGGAGCCTGACGCCTACTTACGTCCGTTGGCGGTCGGCTCCCCCTCTGCGCGGGAGAGGGGGCCGGGGGGGGAGGTTCACGCCTCGGGCGGCGACTTAATCCTCGAAAAAGACGAGCTCATGCTCACCGCCCTGCGCGGCGTGCTTGAGCGCGGCCTCTCGCCCTCGGCTCTCAACGAGTACATTTCCTGTACTCTCAAATTCTACTTCTCGCGCCTGGCGCGCTTTCAGGAAAACGAGGAGGTAGAAGAAGCCCTCGGTACCGATGGCTTCGGTACCGTGGTGCACGACTCGCTGGAGCACTTGCTCAAGCCCTTCGAGCTGGAGCAGCGCGACCTCACCGCCGCCGACCTGCCCGAGCTGCTGCGCCAAGTGCCCGCCGAGGTGCAGCGCCAGCTGCGCCAGGAAGGCGAAGACCGCCAGGCCCGCCCCGACGACGGCCTCAACCACGTGCTGGGCCAAGTGGCGGTGCGCCTCATCCGCAAGTATCTGGAGAGCCTGCCGCACCAGCCGGGCGGGCTGCCGCTGCGCATCGCGGCTCAGGAAACGGACTTGGTAGCCACCGTTTTTGCCGACGTGCCGGGCCGGGCCAGCAAGCTGCCCGTCCGCATTCTGGGCCGGGCCGACCGCATCGACGCGCTGCCCGACGGCCGCCGCCGGGTAGTCGACTATAAAACTGGCCTCGTGGAGCGCCGCGAGCTGAATCTACGCGGCACCCAAAAACCCCTGAGCGCCGCCGAAACCGTGGAACGCCTGCTCATCGAAAGCTCCAGCGGGGCCGACAAGGTGCGGCAGCTCTGGCTCTACCGCTTCATGCTGGAAAGCGACCCGACGCACCCCGCGCCGCCCAACTCGGAGGCCGCCATCATGTCGCTACGCAAGATTGATGACGGCCTGCTGATGGCCCCGCTCGATTTCATTACCGAAGGCACCGGCGAGCCTGATTTTCTGAAAGCCAGCGCCGAGCTGGTGGCCCGGCTGGCCCGCCGCGTACTCGACCCCGCCGAAGCCATCCGCAAAACCGATGATATAGCCAAATGTGAGTATTGCCCGTATCGGGGGATATGCGCGCGGTAGGGTTTTTGCTGTTTAGTGAAAACGACAGTTGGCATGCTGCGCTGCGCGCAGCATGCCGGAATATGTTTGACCATTCTGCCCCGCCCGCTATGATGCACCCGCCCGACCACGCCCACAAGTCCCGCATTCATCGCTTGCTCAATCCTTTCTTGCTGTGGCGCTTGCGCCACGTGAGCGAGCGTGTGTACGTGGTGTGGCTGGCGGCGCTGGTGGGCGTGCTGGCGGGCCTGGCGGCGGTGGCCCTCAAAACGGCCATTCACTGGCAGCAGCACCGGCTGGCGGCGGCCGTAACCGAGCCCAACCGAGTGTTCGCGCTCTCGTTCTACCCCGTCATTGGTATCACGCTCACAGTACTGGTAACTAAATACTTACTAAATGGCAACCTGGGCCGGGGCATCGGGCCAATTATTTACAGCACGGCCCGTGAAAACGCCATCGTGCCGCGCTCCAAGCTGTATTCGCAGCTTATCACGGCGTTCCTCACGGTGTCGTTTGGCGGGTCGGCGGGCACCGAGGCGCCGATTTCGGTCACGGGCGCGGCCATCGGCTCCAATGCGGCGCGGGTGCTGCGGGCGGGCCGGCGGCGGCGGCGGCTGCTCACGGGCTGCGGGGCGGCGGCGGGAGTAGCAGCCATTTTTAATGCGCCCATCGCGGGGGTGCTGTTTGCGGTAGAGGCTATTTTGCTGGAGCTGCCAGCGCAGTATTTTATCCCGCTCCTCATTTCGTCGGCCACGGCCACGGTCGTGTCGAAGGGGCTGTACGCGGGGCAGCCCTTTACGCTCATTACCAATTCATGGGTCTTGAACACGGTGCCGTTTTACGTGGTGTTCGGGCTGTTTACGGCGGGGCTGGCGGTGTACATGATTCGCACCTACCACTGGTTCGAGCACTTTCTGGAGCGCTGGCCGGGGCTGCGCTGGCAAAAGGTGCTGGTAGGCGGCGCGGCGCTGGGCTTGCTCATCTTCCTGTTTCCGCCGCTATATGGCGAGGGCTACTCCACGGTAGTGCAGACGCTGCTCGACGGCCACGCCCACGACCTCACCGATGGCAGCTTGTTTTCGGTGTACGGCGATGACAACGTGTGGTGGCTGCTGGTGCTGGTATTCTTCACCATGCTGATGAAGGTAGTGGCTACCAGCATCACGGTGGGCGCGGGCGGCAACGGCGGCATGTTTGGCTCGTCGCTGGTGGCGGGCGCGCTCAGCGGGTTTTTGTTTGCGCGGCTCGTCAATCTCACGGGGCTGGTGGCGTTGCCCGAGGTTCACTTCGTGGTGCTGGGCATGGCCGGCGTGCTGGCGGGCGTGGTGCACGCGCCGCTCACGGCCATGTTTCTGATTGCCGAAATCACGGGCGGCTACGCGCTGTTTGTACCCCTGATGTTGGTCACGAGCTTTTCCTACCTTATTACCAAACACTTTGAGCCCTACTCGGTGTACACGCGCAAGCTCACGCTGAAGGGCGTGGATGTGTACGCCAACCGCGACAGCGACCTGCTCTCGCGCCTCGATTTGCACCGCCTTATCGACACTGCGTTCGTGCCCTTGCGCCCCGGCGCTACCCTGGGCGAGCTGGTTGATGTCTTCCGCCACGCCCACCGCAATACCTTTCCGGTGGTGGGCAAAAGCGGCAAGCTGCGCGGCATTATCACCCTCGACATGGTACGCGATGCGCTCTTCGACGACGCCCACTACACCACCACCAAAGTGCGCGAGCTGATGCAGCCGCCCCCCGCCCACGTGCGCCCCACCGACAGCGCCGAGCACACGCTGGAATTGCTCGAACGCACCGCCACCCCGGCGCTGCCCGTCTGCGACCAGGAGGGCGTGTACCTGGGTTTTATCACACGGGCAGCCATCCTGGCCCGCTACCGCCGCGAGCTCATTGAGGAAGGGCAGGCGTAGCAACGGCACGCTGGGCGCAATTTAGCACGCCTAGCACGCCACCGCCCGGTATTTTTGCGTTATGCAAGACCCTTTTCCCGCGCCGCTCGTGGCCGTAGTGGGCGGCGGCCCGGCGGGCCTGCTGGCCGCCCAGCGCCTGGCCGAGGTTGGCTGCCGCGTGCAGGTATTCGAGCAGAAAGCCACCGTGGGGCGCAAGTTTCTGGTGGCTGGGCACGGCGGCTTCAACCTCACCAATGGCGAAGATATGAGCGCCTTTGCCGGGCGCTACGGAGCGGCCGAGCCGTTTTTTACGAAGCTACTCGCCCATTTTTCACCCGCCGACCTGCGCCGCTGGGCCGCCGACTTGGGCATCGCCACCTTCGTGGGTAGCAGCGGGCGCGTTTTCCCCGAGGCACAGCACAAGCCCGCCGACCTGCTGCGCGCCTGGCTGCGCCGGCTAGGCGAACTAGGCGTAGAAATAAACACCCGCCACCACTGGCTGGGCTTTGCGGGTGCTACCGGCCTGCGCTTTCGCCGCGAAGCCAGTGGCGCGGAGCTGACTATAGAGCCCGCCGCCACCGTGCTGGCGCTGGGCGGCGCAAGCTGGCCCCAAACCGGCTCGGATGGTCACTGGACGCAGTTCTTGGCTGAAATCGGCGTGCGCTGCCAGCCTTTCGAGCCCAGCAACTGCGGCGCGGAGGTGGCATGGTCGGCCTTTTTTCGAGAGAAAGTTGGCCGCGCGCCGCTCAAAAACATTGCCCTCAGCTGCGGCGGCCACACCATGCGCGGCGAGCTTATGCTCACCGACTACGGCGTGGAGGGCACGCCCGTGTACGCCCTCACGCCGCCGTTGCGCGCCGCGCTGGCGCAGGGCCAGCCAGCCTACCTGCACCTCAACCTCAAGCCCGACCTGCCGCCCGCCGAGGTGCACCGCCGCGTAGCCCGGCGCAAGGCCGGCGAGTCGCTGCCGGCGCTTCTGAGCAGCGCCTTCAGCCTAAAAGCGCCCGTGCCCACGCTGCTGCGCGAGCTAGCCGACCCAGCCGCCAACCTGGCCGATTCATTGTTGGCGCTACCTATTCCGGTGGCGGGTTTGCGGTCGCTGGCCGAGGCCATTTCGAGCGCGGGCGGCGTGCCGTTTGGTGAAGTAGATGAAAAGCTGATGCTGTGCCGCCGCCCCGGCACCTACCTGGCCGGCGAGATGCTAGACTGGGAAGCGCCCACCGGCGGCTACCTGTTGCAAGGCTGCTTCAGCACCGGCGCGTGGGCAGCAAAGTCAATTATCCACAAACTC
Organism: uncultured Hymenobacter sp.; assembly: GCA_964277755.1. GTDB lineage: Bacteria > Bacteroidota > Bacteroidia > Cytophagales > Hymenobacteraceae > Hymenobacter. The sequence goes on along the minus strand of CAXYJY010000006.1, from coordinate 77 downwards.
GTCCCTGAGTTAGGCCAACTATAAAGACAAGTCATGCTCACCTGGCGTCCACGCAGTGAAGCATCTCTACCGCCTCG
>CAXYJY010000005.1:0-59806 GCA_964277755.1 uncultured Hymenobacter sp. | reverse complement strand
GTAATTTCTAGCGCTAGCAACGAAGCGATAGAGATGCTTCGACTCCGCTGCGCTGCGCTCAGCATGACAGACGTTTATTAATCAAAACTATAAACATGCAACGTCGCCGCTTCCTGCAATCGTCCGCCCTGGCCAGCACGCTGCTGCTAGTGCCCAAGTTTTTGCACGCCCTCGACCGGCCCGAAACGGGGCTGGCAACCATGCTGCGCGATGCGCCCGGTGGCAAGGCGCGCCGCCTCATCGTGGTGCAGCTCAGCGGCGGCAACGACGGGCTGAATACCGTCATTCCGTACCGCGACGACCTGTATTTCAAGGCCCGGCCCAGCTTGGCGCTGAAGGAAAGCGACGGCATCCTGCCCCTCAGCAACGACCTCGGCCTGCACCCCAAAATGACGGGCCTCAAAGCCCTCTACGACCAAGGCCAGCTGGCCGTGCTCAACGCCGTGGGCTACCCTAACCCCGACCGCTCGCACTTCCGCTCGATGGACATCTGGCAGACTGGCTCGGGCTCGGAGCAGCTGCTCACCACCGGCTGGCTCGGCCGCTACCTCGACAGCAGCTGCGCCGGCTGTGCGCTGCCCTACCAGGCCCTCGAAGTCGATGACACGCTGAGCCTGGCCCTGAAAGGCCAGCAGCGCAAAGGTCTGGCCGTGAAGAATCCTGCCAAGTTTCACCAGCTCACCCAGAGCCGCTACCTGAGCCGCCTGAGCCAGGAGCAGCCCGCCGCCACGGCCACCTCGGAGCTGGACTACCTCTACAAAACGCTGGCCGAAACGGCCTCTTCGGCCGAGTACCTCTACGACAAGGCTAAGGTGCACGCCAGCACCGCCACCTACCCCAACACCGAGCTGGGTCGCAACCTCAAAACCACCGCCGAGCTCATCGGCGCGGGCGTCGAGTCGCGGGTGTACTACCTGGCTCTCACGGGCTTCGATACCCACGTGCGGCAGCATGAGCAGCAGGGGCGCCTGCTCGGCGAGCTCTCGGAGGGGCTGGCCGCGCTGGCCGCCGACCTCCAGAAAAGCAGCGAGTGGGAGAATACGCTGGTGATGGTATTCAGCGAATTCGGCCGCCGCGTGACCCAGAACGCCAGCAACGGCACCGACCACGGCACCGCCAACAATGTGTTCCTGCTCAGCGGCGCGCTCCGCAAGCCCGGCCTGCTGAACGCCCCCGCCAGCCTCGCCGACCTCGACCAAGGCGATTTGCGCTACCAGGTAGATTTTCGCAGCCTCTACGCCAGCATCCTCACCGACTGGCTCGGGGCCGACGACAAGCTGGTGCTCGGCCCTGGCATAGAGCGCCTTGCGGGCCTGGTGTGAGGAGGTAGCTGGTCGCGCATAGCGTGGAGGTAAGGCGCTGGCGAGCAGCGCGATAAAGGCAAGCTGGGCTATATCCCCGGCTGGGGTGGCGCGTACCTGGTACCGTTTCACCTTCTTGCCACCTCCCGCTTATGAAACCCATCTCGCCCACCGTTCACGGTGTTCTCGATTATGTGACCTGCGCGTTTTTCGCGCTGGCGCCCAGCTTGTTTGGCCTCGGCGGCGCGTATGCTACCGTGTGCTACGTGCTGGCCGGCGGCTACCTCGTCATCTCGCTGCTCACGGCCATGCCGCTGGGCGTGGTCAAGGCCATCCCGTTCTGGCTGCACGGGCGGCTGGAGCTGGTGAGCGGGCTGGTCTTCTTGGCTTCGCCCTGGTTATTCGGCTTCGCCGAAAATACTACCGCCCGCAACCTGTTCGTGGGTGCGGGCGTGGTGTTTTTGCTGGTGTACTCGCTCACGCAGTGGTACCCGCAGGAGCGGGCAGCGGCGGCTGGGCCTCGGGGGTAATATGTTATTAGATAAGTACCTACTAAGTTTCGCCTGTCATGCTGAGCGCAGTGCAACGGAGCCGAAGTATCTCTACCGCTCCATTGCTCAGCGTTAGGAGTTAGTTCACCGATAGAGATGCCTCGACTCCGCTGCGCTCCGCTCAGCATGACAGTTGTAAGGCCAACAAGGATTTAGTTGCTCTCACAGTCGCGCTCCTACCACCACCGTCTTCTTATACTCGCGGCGCTCGCCGCCGCTGGGCCTGAACACCTCGATGTGCAGCAGGTAATAGCCCACCGGAGCCTTGTGGCCGCGCTCGTCGGTGCCATCCCAGCGCACAAAGCCGGTGCTGGGCAGGCTCTCGTTGCGCAACAGGCGGCGCGTAAGCTGGCCCAGGGCGTCGTACACCGTGACGGAGCCCAGGTAGCCGGGCTGGTCGAGCTGGTAGTTGAGGGTCGTAAAGTCCTGCTGGCCATCGTCGTCGGGCGTGAACAGCTCGGGCGCTACCGTCCAGTCCTGGCCGCCGCCGGTGGCATCCTGCGCCTGCGAGTTGGGGCGGCCGGGCGTGGCGTAGCCCACGGTGCTGGCAGCCGAGTGGAAGTTGCTGGCCGCGCTCGGCCCCGCCGCCCGGATGCGCTCCAGGCTCACGCCATCCTGGGTGCTTAGCAGCGTAAGGTGCTGGCTTTTATCGTAGTCGTAGTGGTCGAGCTCGGTGTTCTTGGCGTCGTAGAGGTACACGCTGCCCGCGCTGTTGTCGAGGGCTGGAAAGCCGGCCACGGCCAGCAGCGCCGCCGGGTCGCTGGTGGGGTACTGCGCTTGCAGCACGCTTACGTCGCTGGTGAGGGCCACCAGCTGGCCGGGGGCCAGCACGTAGGGCGCGCCGGGGCTGAGGGCCGCGCTAACCTGGCCGCCGGCCTTGGGCACGCCCAGCAGGCAGTTTTGCAAATCGAGGTAGCGCGGCGAGCGGTTCAGAAGCTCCACGAAGTACACCCCGCCCGGCCGGTGGTTGAATAGCACCTCGTTCACTACTAGGTCGCCCGGCTGCGCCGCCTCGGGCAGCGCAAAGCTGGCCGAAGCCAGCGCGCCGCTGGCGTTGCCGGCGCAGTCGGTGGCGCGGGCCACGGCCACCGTCACAACCTGGCCGGGCAGCAGCGGCGAGCCCAGCGCCAGGTCAACGGCCCGAAAATCGGGGCCAACCGGCGCGGCGCGCAGCACGGCCGGGGCGGCGCTAGCGGTGCTTTGCAGGCTATACAAAGCGGCATTGGTAGCGCGGGCGCTATCCAGCTTCTCACCGAAGTAGAGGCGCACCGCGCTGGCACTCAGGGCTACGGCGCGCAGCAGGGTAGGGGGCGTGCGGTCGGGATTGGAGGCGGCCACGCTGTTGCGCTGGGCGGGCGTGCCGCCGCGCGGGTCGTTGCTGGCCTGCCAGTTGGTGGCCCCGGCGCAGTAGTTGGTGGGGTCGAGCAGTTCGAGCGTCCAGCCGCCGTTGGCCTTGCGCGCGTCGCGGTACCAACTGTCCGAGTAGGCTATTTCAAATAAGGTAGTACCATCGCGCCCGCGCAGCACCAGCTGGTCGCCGCCGTTGCCGAGCGCCGGGAAGTTGTTGATTCCGTACGCCTTGCCGTAGCCCGCGAACTGCGCCGCGCGCGTGGCCCCGCACACCACGGCGTACTGGCCGGGCAGCAGCCGGGCCGTATCGGGCAGCACGGCGGCCGGGGCGCTGCTGGGCCTCAGCAGGCGCACGCCCCGCAGGCTCAGCGTTTTGGTAGCCGTGTTGTTGTAGATTTCAATAAACTCCGAGGCCGGCAAGCCGACTTGCGGCGTTTCGTCGGCCAGGATTTCGGTGATGAGCAGCTCGCCGACCTGCGGCGGCACGGCCGCGCCGCCAAACGTGGCTGTGAGTGGCCCGGCCGCCACGTTGCCGTAGAGGTCGGCCACCTGCTGCGCCTCGATAGTATTGAGGCTCAGTAAGTACTGGCCAAATGAAAGCCGCACCACGGCCGGGTTCAGGGCCGACACCTGGGCGGCCGTGGGCACCACGCCCGTGCTCAGGCGGTAGCGGCCGGGCTGGGTGGCCGTGGCAGGGCTCACGGCCTCGCTGAATACCAAGTCGACGGTGCGGGCATCGGCCGCCACGGCCCGCAGCAGCAGCGGCGCGGTGGCGTCGCTCACGCTGAAATCGTCGAAGAAAAACGCCTTGCCGTTGGCCGAGGAGTAGAGCAGCGACACGCCTACCGCCGCGCTGCGCTGGTGCGTGTTATCGACGGGCTGGCTGGCCTCGGCCACAAAGGCGCGGCCGCCGGCGAGGTCGCGCTCCAGCTTCCATTGGCCGGTAGCGGAGCGGGTTACGCGCACGCGCACCACGTTGCTGGCGGCCGAGGCGAGCGTGTTGTTCTGGCCGTCGATGACGTAAACGGCCACCTTTGCCGAGTCTTTGCGGAAGAGGCTCACCTCATCGTCGGTGCCGCCAAGGCGCACGAAGTAGCCTTTGGTAGCGGGGCTTTTGAGGTCGGCTTGCGAGGCCAGCAGCCACACATCGGCCAGGTTGCCGGACGAGGTGGCGAGGCGCAGGTTGGCCCAGAATTCCCAGGTGGTGCCCGTGCTGGCCTGGCAGGGCGTGCTGAGCTGGATTTGGGTGCCCGTCACGGCCGGGCCGTTGCTTTGCAATTGCTGGCTTGCTACCTGAAAGCTGCCCGCGTCGCCCGCCCAGGCAGGGTTGTTGGTGAAGTCGCCATCGGCGAAGGTTTCGGCCAGCTGCGCGCGCAAGGCCAGTGGCAGCAAAAGCGAGAGTAGCAGTAGCAGCGGCTTCATAGCGTGAAAGTTGCGGCAATCGGGCGACGAAGTTCGCACTCAATTGCCACAACTCAGCTATAAGCCACTGGATAAGGCTGGCTTAAAGCGGCTCAGGAAGACTACCGCACCAGCAGCCGCGCGGCCTGCGCCGGCTGGCCGGGTGCCCAGGCCCGCACCACGTACACGCCCGGCGTCAGGCCAGTCACGTCGAGGGTAGCGGCAGCGGGGCGCACCAGGCGGCCCGCCACGTCGTACACGGCCAGCATGGCACCCTCGGCCAAGCCCTGGGCCTGCACCAGGCCGCCAGCGGCGGGGTTCGGAACAAGCTGCAGCGTAGCCGCTACGCCTTCAAAACCAGCCACAAACCGCACCGGCGAAAAGGTAATCGTGCCGTCGACATCGGTTTGGGCCAGGCGGTAGTAGGCCGGTCCGGTGGCCGTTTTGTCCAGGAAGCTATAAGTCAGCGCTGTGCTGCTATTCTGGCCTTGGGCGGCCACAAAGCCGATGCGCCCGAACGTGCGCCCGTCGGCCGAGCGCTCGATGCCGAAGCCTGCGTTGTGCAGCTCGGTAGCGGTAGCCCACTCAAGGGCCACCGTGGTGGCGTCGGTGCGCCGCGCCTCGAAGGCGGTGAGCTGCACCGGCAGCGGCTGCTGGCTGAGCGGCAGTAGGCGGTCGAAGCGGCGGTATTCGGTTATAGTGCCATCCCCAAGCTGGCCCCCGCTGTTTTGGCCGGCGGTATTCTGACCCGCGCTGGAAAAATTTAGCCCGGACGGTGCGCGAACCAGCGAAAAATTTGCCGTGCTGCCAGTGCCTAAATTGGTCCAGTTCGGCGTTGGCGTAGGTTCCTGAGTGGGTACATCGGTCTGCGTGGTGGTACCCAGCCCCAACTGACCGTTCGCGTTGCGTCCCCAGGCCCAGAGCGTACCATTGGCGCGAAGGGCCAGGCTATGGTTGGCACCAGCCGCTAGTTGGCAATAGGTACCCGTTACCGGATTGGCTTGGAATGTGTTGAAAACGCTTCGCGGCTGGTTGCCAAGCTGGCCATTATTGTTGAGGCCCCAGGTATAAAGCACGCCGTCGCTGGCTAGGGCCAGTGAGTGAGAGGAGCCTGCTGCAATAGCAGAATAGGCACCAGGGGCCACGGTCGGGGATGTGACTAGGCTACCACCTCCAAAGAATTGGTTTGTACCTAATTGCCCTTGGTCGTTGTTGCCCCAGGTCCAGAGGCTGCCATCGGCTCGTAAGGCAATGGAGTGATATAAGCCGGCGGCTATTTGCGTGTAAAGGCCACCACCATTAACAGGGCCAGGGCTAGGGCTAGGAGTGGCGCTGGTGGTAGCACTAGTCCCATTGCCAAGCTGCCCATAAAAATTAGAGCCCCATGCGTAAAGGACACCATCATCGCGCAGCGCCAAGGTATGTGAGGCCCCGGCCGCTACGCGGGTATAATTGCCGCCACTTACCTGAAGCGGGGTAGTGTTGGAGGCAGTAGTACCGCTATTGGTGGAGTTGCCCAACTGACCAAAATTGTTGCTGCCCCACGCCCAAAGGCTGCCATTAGCCTTGAGGGCCAGGCTAGAGCTGGTACCGCCCGCTACCTGCACCCAGTCATTATCAGTGCCTACTTGCACTGGGCGGGTGCGGGAGGTAGTAGTACCATCACCGAGTTGGCCAAACGTGTTATCTCCCCAGGCCCACAGTGTGCCATCAGCCCGCACGGCCAGCGCGTGGCCGCTACCCATGGCCGTGCTGCGGGTGGGCAGGGCCGTACCCGTGGCGGCCGCCGTGCCGCCATTGCCCCCGAGCTGGCCAGCCGCGTTGCTACCCCAGGCGTAGAGCGCGCCGCTGGCCTGCAAAGCCAAGCTGTGGGTGCTGCCGGCCGCCAACTGCACGTAGGTGCCCGGCACGGCCGTGGGCGTGGCGCTGGCCGTGCCGCTGGTGCCGAGCTGGCCGGCTGCGTTGTCGCCCCAGGCGTAGAGGGTGCCGGTGGCGCGCAGGGCTAGGCTATGGCCGGCACCCGCGCCGAGGCGGGTGTAGAGGTCGGAGCCCACCCGCGTGGGCGTGGGGTTGGCGGCGTTGTTGGCGGTGCTGCCCAGCTGGCCGTGCAGATTACTGCCCCAGGCCCAGAGGCTGCCATCGGGCCGTAGGGCCAGGCTGTGCTGTGCGCCGGCCGCCAGCTGGGTGTAGAGGTCGGAGCCCACCCGCGTGGGCGTGGGGTTGGCGGTATCGGTGCCGTTGTTGGTAGTGGTGCCGAGCTGGCCGGCGGTGTTGCGGCCCCAGGCCCAGAGGCTACCGTCCTGGCGTAGGGCCAGCCCGAAGTCGGCCCCCGCCACCAGCTGGGTGTAGCTGGCGCTGCCTACTTGCGTGGGAGTAGGGTTGGGGGTAGGAGTAGCGCTGCCATTGTTGGTGGCGGTGCCGAGCTGGCCGAAGGAGTTATCGCCCCAGGCCCAGAGCGTACCGTTGGCTTGCAGGGCCAGGCTGTGGGCCCGGCCAGCCGCCAACTGGGTGTAGAGGCCGGGCACCTGCGTGGGCGTAGCCACGTAGCCGGTGCCGCTGTTGGTGGCGGTGCCGAGCTGGCCGGCGGTGTTGTCGCCCCAGGCCCAGAGCGTACCATTGGCGCGCAGGGCCAGGCTGTGGCTGGCACCGGCCGCCACACGCACCCAAGTAGCATTGCTGCCCACCTGCACCCAGCCCGCCTGGCTGGTGGTGTTGCCGGTGCCCAGCTGGCCCGCTGCGTTGCTGCCGGTGGCCCACAGTGTGCCGTCGGCATGGATGGCGAGCGAGTGGCCCACGCCCGCCGCAAACGTGCCGGCCAGTACCTGGGCGTGGGCACTTGAGACGGTAAAAAGCAGTAGAAAGCTAATCAGTAAAGGGAAGACATTCTTCATGACCAAGGCTAAAGGCGGATAAGGAGGCAGTGTGAGTAGCAGGCGAAGTACGACAAAGACCGAAAATACGATAGCATTTTTCTAGAAAAAAATTGTGTTCGGCAGCTACCGCATGGTAGCGAGCACCCGCTGCCTACCGCCCGCTACTGCCCCGCCCAGCGTGCGTGGCCCGGCCTGCGGCAGCATATAGTACTTGTGAGCCGGGCCGCGTCCTGGGTTCTGAATTTTGTGGTAAAAGGCTGGGTGTAAGTAAAGAACAGCCCCGGCGGGGCAACCCAGCCGGTGGGTTGCCCCGCCGGGGCCGGGTAGGGGTAGCTGGCGCGCGGGCCGCCCGGCCCTACACCATGTAAAACTCCCACTGAATGCGGTCGGGGTCTTTGAAGGCGACGTACTTTTTGGGCTGTACGGTGTCGGTTTTCACGCCGGTGTTTTCGACGCCCGCCGCTGCTAGCGCGTCGGCCACGCGGCACAGCTCAGCTTCGTCTTCGCAGGCAATGGCGAGGTGGTCGAGGCCCACATTGAAGGGCGTGAAGACGTGGCCGCCGGGGTAGGTGGGCTCGGCTTTTTTGAAGCCCAGGAACAGCGAGCCAATCGAAAAGCCCAGGATTTCGGGCGTGTCGAGGGCGATGGGCAAGCCCAGCAAGTCGTGGTAGAAGGCGCGAGTGCGGGCAAAATCGGACGAGCGCAGGGCAACGTGCGACAGGCCCTTGGTTTTAGGATTGATGGCCATGCGTGGTTTGGTAAGGTGGTGAGCAATGGTAGCAAAGCCTCAACGGGAAAGCAGCGGTGTTGGCTGGCCGGCCGGCTGGTTTTTTCGCCGGGCTGGCCCCCGCAGTTGGGCCCAAAGCCTGGCCCGGGGCGGGCTAACCGATTTTATCCCGACATTTGCCGGCGCACCGGCCGGCGCGAAGCTGCCCGTTTAACGTGCTGATAAACTGTATTCACGATGAAAATTGCCGTTGTGGGTGCCACCGGGCTGGTGGGCACCGAGATGCTGAAGGTGCTCGCCGAGCGCCAGTTTCCCGTCACCGAATTGCTGCCCGTGGCTTCGGCCAAGTCGGTGGGCCAGCCGGTTCATTTTCAGGGCAAAGACTACCCCGTGGTGAGCATGGAAGACGCTATTGCGGCGCGCCCGGCCATCGCCATTTTCTCGGCCGGCGGCGGCGTGTCACTGGAGTTCGCCCCCAGGTTTGCCGAGGTAGGCACGGTAGTGGTCGACAACTCCTCGGCCTGGCGCATGGATGCTGGCAAGAAGCTGGTGGTGCCCGAAGTGAACGCCGATGTGCTCACGAAGGACGATAAAATCATCGCCAACCCCAACTGCTCGACCATTCAGCTGGTGGTAGCCCTCAATGACTTACATAAGAAGTACCAGGCCAAGCGCCTCGTCATCAGCACCTACCAGAGCGTGACCGGCACCGGCAAGAAGGCCGTGGACCAGCTGCTGGAGGAGCGCGCCGGCCAGCCGGCCAGCAACCCCGCCTACGCCCACCCCATCGACCTGAACGTGCTGCCCCACATCGATGTGTTTCAGCCCAATGGCTACACCAAGGAGGAACTGAAAATGGTGAACGAGACCAAGAAAATAATGGGCGACGACAGCATCCGCGTCACCGCCACCTGCGTGCGCGTGCCCGTGATGGGCGGCCACTCCGAGTCGGTGAACGTGGAGTTTGCCCGCGACTTCGACCTCGACGAGGTGCGCGACATCCTACGCCACACCGACGGCGTGGAGCTGGTCGACGACGTGCAAAACAACCACTACCCCATGCCCAAAGACAGCCACGGCCGCGACGCGGTGCTGGTGGGCCGCCTGCGCCGCGACGAAACCCAGGCTAATACGCTCAATATGTGGATAGTGGCCGATAACTTGCGTAAGGGTGCGGCGACTAATGCCGTGCAGATTGCCGAATATCTGGCGGTGAAGGGCTTGGTGTAACAGGGTTTTCGCACGGCGGTAGGGGAGCAAAGAGCATTTCACTGAGCCTAGCACTCCTAGCACTCGGTGAAATGCTCTTTACTCCCCTACCGCCGTGCGAAAACCCTGTTACACCACCTCACTAGTCGAAATCGCAGTACCATTCGGCCCATTTCTTTATCCAGCCCACACGCTCGCGCAGGTAGCGGTGGCCAAAAAAGGTATTCGACCAGTCATCGTAATTCCTATAGGCAAACGCAAAGTAGAAGAGCCAAAAACCTACGCCCAGATAAGGAATAGCCGCCAGCTCGGCGTCGGCCAGCGGGCGCACCTCGCGGTAGCCGGCCACGAATAAGGCAAACTCCCGCGTGGCATCGGCCTCCGCCACGCCCTGAAGCAGGCGGTGCAGGAAGTAATGCACGAAGAAAGTCATGACATCATTGGCCAGGTAGCCGGGACCGGCAAAGTCGAAATCGAAAAACGTGAGCTGGTCCTTAGTGTCGAAGTGGAAGTTTTTGGGCAGAAAATCGTAGTGGCAATAGCCGTAGCTGAACGCTGAAGTATCGAGGGATTCCATCTTGGCAAGCGTCTGCGCAACAAGGCGTTGCAACTCGGTGTAGCCCTCGGGGTAGTCGCGGAAGGCGGGCTCCAGCGCCCGCAGTGGCTGGCGCAGCGTGGTATCGAGGTCGTAGCCGGGGCGCGGGTGGTGCAGCGTAAGGCCGGCGGTGAGGTTGTGCAGGCGAGCCATTTCGCGGCCCACCGTGCGCAGCTGCGCATCGCTGAGGTCCATGACTACCCGGCCCGGCGCATACGCGAAGAGCACGCCAAACCGCTCGCCCTCGGCCGCGGCCAGGGGCAGCAGGAAAGCGCCATTTTGGGCGGGTAGCGGCGCGGCTACGCGAGCCCCCTGCGCTTGCAAGTAGGTAAGTAATTCTACCTCGCCGGCGAGCTGGATTTGGCTGCGGTGTGCCGCTCGGTATACTTTCAGAATGTACTTGAATTGCTCGTTTTCAAGTATATAGGTGTCGCTCACGCCGCGCAGCAGGTAGCGCCCGCGCAGGCCCGGCAAGCCATATTCGGCGCTGACGTGGGCGGCTAGCGCACTGGCCGAAAGCGTGGAATACTGGGTCGGAAAGAGAGGCATGGGGCGTAGTCAATGCTAAAAATCAGGTAGTGCGCGGGCAGGTACCTGACTGCAAAGATGCTACCCCTTTGCATCCGCACTACCCTGCCCCGATGCCCTGCCACAGCCGCCGCCGCAGCGCCCCATCGTTGCGCAGCACCGCGCGCACGGGCCACGCGGCCGAGGCGGCTACCAGCAGCGCCAGCGCGATGCGCGCCCACCACCACGGCAGGAAGTACAGCGCCGCGCCCAGCAGCACGCTCGCCGCGCTCATCAGGCCCGAAGTATTATTGCGCATGTTGGCAAAGTCGATGGCCTTGACCACGGGCTTGGCGTGGTAGAAGCTGGCCCACAGCCCCAAACCCAGCAGCGCGGCCGCCCCCAGCGGCAGCAGCCCCAGCAAGTGCCACAGCGAGGCCGGAAACAACACCAGCACCACCACCGCCGACAGCAGGCAGTCGGCCAGCAGCACCGGCAGCACCAGGCGCAGATACAGCCCCAGCACCCGGCGCGTGAGGCCCAGGCGCAGCAACTCGTTGGCCGTGAGCGAGCTTAGGAACGCGAAGAGGTTGTTATTAACGTAAGTGAAGCTGACGATGGGTAGCAGCCCCAGGTAGAAAAAGCCGTTGGTGGCGATTTTGCCGTCCTTCACCATCACCAACCCCGCGAACACGAGCAAACCCAGCTTAATGACCTGGCCCATCGTGAGCGGCATCCAGATTTTACGCAAATACACCTTCCACTCCAGCGGCAGGCGGGCCAGCGCGGTGCTCGGGGCGGTGGTAGCCAGCTCGGCGGGCAGGTAGCGCGCGCTGAAGCGTGGCCCCAGCCAGTAGAGCTGCGCCGCGCCCAGCAGCCAGGGCAGCAGCGCCATGCCCACGCCCAGCGCCGTGCCGTAGGGCGCTTCGGGCACCGCCAGCCACCAGCCCATGAGGCCCAGGCTGAGCAGGTGGCCGGCCAGCAGCGGGTGCCGCCAGCAACCCAGCGTGGCGAGCAGGCGCACGTTAAAGCTCAGCACGGTAGCGCCCAGCAGCAGCAGCAGGCTAAAGCCCGGCACCAGCGCGTGGCCGGGCGCTACCAGCATCGCTACCAGCAAGCCCAGCACCAGCATAAGGCGGCGCAGCGTGATGCAATCGAGCAAAAAAGCCGTCACTACATTCTGCCGCTCCGACACTGGGAAGTGCTCGGGCAGGGGCCGCGTGACGGGCCGCAGCGACGGGAAAAAATCGACCATGAGCGTCGAAACCAGCCAGGTAGCATTCAACGCAATCAGCATAGTCGGCAGCGCCTTGGCAATGCCGGCTTGTTCCTGGTGATTGAGCATCAGGCCAAACCCCGCGCCGTAGAGCGCCAGCAGGCCGAGCACGAGCAGCGCCAGGGCGCGCTCGCCGCCGTCGGCGGGCCACACCACGGCGCGCAGGCGGCGGCCCAGCAGGTAGGGCAGGTAGTGGCCTAGCGTTGCGTAGTCAGCCATGACAGGTCTTGGGTGGTAGCGGTGGGGGTGGGCTGCAAAAGCTGAAACAGGGCCTCGCCGAGCACGGCGCGCTCGCCGTGGACGAAATCGGCCAGCGTGCCCCAGTACTTCACCTCCTGGTCGTCAATTACCAGCAAGTGCGTGGCTACCTGCTCGATGTGCGCCAGGTTGTGCGACGAGATGAACGTGAGTGCCTGCGGCCGGTAGCTGTTCAGCAAAGCCAGCACGCTGTTGGCCGAAAACACGTCGAGCCCGTTGAACGGCTCGTCCAGTATCAGCAGCTCGGGCCGGTGCAGCAGGCACGAGGCAATGGCCACCTTCTGCTTCATGCCCGTCGAAAACGAGCCCAGGCGCTTGCGGCGCACGGTGGGGTAGTCTTCCAGCAAGTGTGCCAGCAGGCTATCGATGTGCGGCTGCGCGTCGGACAGGCCGTAGATGCGGGCCACGAACTGCAAGTACTCCTCGGGCGTGAGCTGCTCGACCAGGTACGCCTGGTTCACGAGCGCGCCCATGCGCCGCTTCACGGCCACCGGAAAGGTTTCGCCCAGCACCTGCCCGTCGAGCACTAGCTGGCCGCTGTCGGGTAGCAAGATGTTGGTGAGTAGGTTGAAGAGCGTGCTCTTGCCCGCGCCGTTGCGGCCCACTACGCCCACGCACATGCCGGTTTCGGCGGTCAGGCTCACGCCGCGCAGCACGGGGTTGCGGCCGAAGGACTTAGTCAGGTTTTGTAATTCTAAAAGCATGAAAAGGTAGCGAAAAAGCAAAAGCTGGAAACGGGGCGCAAGGTACTGGTGGGCTGGTATTGACGTGGGCTTTATCGCGGGTAGGGGCGGGGCATTACAGGGTATGAATAGACGTCTGTCCTTGCGAGCGCAGCGAAGCAATCGCACCTGTTCAGCCGCGCCGCTCGGGTTCCGTTCGGGTGCGATTGCTTCGCTGCGCTCGCAAGGACAAGCGATTTTTTGCGTAAGCCCAGCTTTGTGCCAACTCCTCGCCCCATGTCCCTACTCTACTGGCTGCGCCACGACCTGCGCCTGCACGACAACTCCGTGCTGGCCGCCCTGCCCGCCGCCACCGACGCCCTGCTGCCGGTCTACTGCTTCGACCCCGGCTACTTCGGCCCCGACGCTTACCTGGGCCTGCCCAAAGTAGGCCCGCACCGGATGGCCTTTTTGCTGGAATCACTGGCCGATTTGCAAGCCAGCTACGCCCGGCTGGGCTCGGCTATCCACTTCGCCATCGGTCGCCCGGCCGAGGTGCTGCCCGCCCTGGCCCGGCAGCTGGGCGCGCAAGCCGTGTGGGCCAGCGCCGAGTACACCACCGAGGAGCAAACCGCCGCCGCCGCGCTGGCCGCTGCCCTCGGCCCCGCCGTGCCGCTGCGTTTATTTGAAAGCCGTACTCTGCTCGACCCCGCCGACCTGCCCATCGCGCTGCAAGATTTGCCGTTCTCGTTCAGCAAGTTCCGCTTCGGCGTGGCTGACAAGATGCCGGTGCGCCCGCCGCGCCCGGTGCCCCGGCAGCTGCCGCCGCTGCCGGCCGGCTTCGCACCCGCGCCCCTGCCCAACCCAGCGCAATTGGCCATTGCGATGCACCTGCCGGCCCTGGCCTACCCGGCGCCCGCGCCCGACCCGCGCACTGCCCGCCCCAGCCAGGGCGGCGGCGAAACGGCGGCCCTGGCTCGCCTGCACGACTACGCCGTAGCGCGCCACCTCATCGGCCGCTACGATGACACCCGCAACCAGCTGCTGGGCGAGGCTTTCAGCACCAAGTTCTCGGCCTGGCTGGCCAATGGCAGCCTCTCGCCTCGCCAAGTGTGGGCCGCCATCGATGCCTACGATGCTACCCACGGCGCGCGCAGCAAAGGGGCCATGCAGCTGCGGCTGGAGCTGCTCTGGCGCGACTACTTCCTGCTGTTGGCCCAGAAAGCCGGCCCCGATTTCTTCCGCTGGCGCGGCCTGCGCGGCCAGCAGCCCAAGCCCACCCAGCCTGACAAAGCGGTGTTCGACGCCTGGGCCGCCGGCCGCACCGGCAATGCCTTCATCGATGCCAACATGCGCGAGCTGGCCGCCACCGGCTTCATGAGCAACCGGGGCCGCCAAAACGTGGCCAGCTACCTCATCCACGACCTGCGCCAGGACTGGCGCTGGGGCGCGGCCTGGTTTGAGCACCAGCTCGTTGACCACGACCCGGCCCTGAACTGGGGTAACTGGAAATACCTCGCCGGTACCGGCACCGACGTGCGCAGCACCGTCTTCGACGTGCCCCAACAAGCCCGGCGCTACGACCCGCAGGGCAAGTACGTGCGCGCCTGGCAGTAGGCTACGGGCGTCATGCTGAACGCAGTGAAGCATCTCTACCGCACCATTCAACGAGGCGGTAGAGATGCTTCACTGCGTTCAGCATGACCTTCTTTTGGGGAGATGCTAGCTTTTTGGGTAGACTCTCAAAAGCCGCTACCCGGCCTCAATCAGCTGCACGGCCTTTTCCAACACCTCATCGCGCCCCTCGGCGATGCCTTTAATCGTGGGCTTCACCTCCACGTCGGGCACGATGCCTACGCGCTGGGTTTCGCGGCCGTCGGGGTAATACACGCCGAGGCCGCTCATGCCGGTCACGATGTTGCCGGGTAGTACGATGGTCGATACATCGCCATCGGCCCCGGCCGTGGTGCTGCCCACTACCGTGGCGCGGGGGGCGGTGCGCAAGGCCATAGTGGTAAACTCAGCCTGGCTCTGCGAAATTTCATCAACCAGCAGCATCACCTTGCCGGGGTAGGCGGGGCCGGGGCCCGCCGCCACTCGCTGCATCGGGCTGTACCGGAAAACGCCGGGATAGGTAATCTGCGCCCCGCTGAAGCGCATGAAGTCTTTGGGCTTGTCGAGCAGGTACTTGCCCAGCGCATACGCTACGAACTCGGCTGGGTAGTTGCGCAGGTCGATAACCAGGCCCTTGGTGCCCTGGGCCTGGGCCATAAGGCCGGGCAGCTCGGCGCGGTGCAAGGTGCCCAGGGCCAGGTAGCCAATATTGCCCGGCAGCAGCTTCCAGGGCTGGGCTTTGGGGTCGGGGGTGCCGTAGGCCAGCCCCTGATTGAGCTGGCCGATGGGCACGCGGCCCACGGACACCGGAAACTCGCGGCCAGCGCGGCGCACCACCAGCGCCACCTGCGGCGTGGCCCCGCGCAGCAGGTCGCGGGCGATGTTGCGCAGCTGGGTAGGCTCGTTGGAGGCGGGCGTAATGGGCTGGCGGGCCTTCACGAGCTCAGCTATCGGCTGGCCATCGACCTGCACGATAACATCGCCGAGCTTCAGGGTAGTGGCGGCCCCCAGAGCGGCATCGTAGTAGCCCGCCACCGTGGCCTGGCCTTCTACAAAGCGCAGCCACAGCGGGGGCTGGTATGTGCCCCGGTAATCATTTAAAATGTTATCGTTGAAAATATTGGCGTGCGTGTCGTGGATGCGGGCAATGAGCGCCAGCGCCGCCAGCCGGTACTGCACAGGCGTGCGGGCGGCCACAAACTGCGGCAGAAACTCGGGCAGCACCCGCTGCCAGTCCTCGCCGATGGCGTAGCGGTAGGGGAAGAAATACGCTATCATGTTCCAGTATCGGAACAGGGCCAGCACGCGCAGGCCCGCATCGGGCGTGGCCGGGCTGGGGTAGGCGGCTTCGTGCCGAAAAACCACGTTGCTGACGTTGGGGTCGAGGCGCACGTAGTAGTGGTCTTGCTGTTGCTGACGGTTTTGGCGCAGGTAGGTCAGCTGCTGGCTCAGGGCGGGGCTGAGCTGGCGGCTGTCAGTCAGCCAGGCCAAGTCGGGTAGCAGGCGCACGTCTTTGGCGGCGGGCTCGCGGCAGCTGCGGCAGGCCGGCACCGGGCCCAGGCCCGTGAGCCAGGTGCCCAGCACCTCGCTGCGGTGGGCCAGGTCTGGGGCGGCCAGCACCTGGGGCAGCACGCGCAGCAGTTCGGCGTCGAAGTTGAAATCGCCCCGGGCCACGGCGGGGTGGTAGTATTTCACGAAGCCCCACACCCGGCCCAGCACCGCCAGGTTGTCGAGCTGCTGCGCGCTCAGGTTATCGAGCACCAGGCGCGAGCCGCGCCGGAACGCCGTGTCCTGCTCGGCCCCGAAGTAGTGAATAACCTTGGGCGGGGCCTGCGCCAGTGGCTTGTCGTCCACGGTCAGCGTCAGGTCGTCGAGCCAGAGCGTACCGGTGGTCGTCAGCAGCCCGCCCACGTAGATGGCGCGCGCCTCATCGGCCAGCGGCAGCGTGATGCTGTAGGGCTGCCAGTCGGCGGTGCTCGGCACCGGCCTTTTTTCCATGCGGTCGAAGGCCAGCGGGCCTTCCGGGCCATCTACGCGCATCCACAGGCCCGCCGCGCCGTCCTGTACCTGGTCGGTTTTGAGAAAGCCTGTCAGCTTGATGGTCTTGCCCTTGAACGCGGCCGGCAGGCGTAGGCTGGCTACGCCATACTCGCCCTGGGTGCGCGGCTGCCCCGTGCTTTGGATGCGCAGGGCGTAGCGCCCGCCGTGGCGCACCACCGAGTCGGTGGTAGCCTGGTAGCCTTTGCTAAACGTGGATGACGCGCCCGCCCGGATGCTTGATAGCCAGCCGGTGGGGCGGTGGGTTTGGGTGCTCACCTGCTCCATGTCTAGGTTGAGGGGGGCGGCCGGCGTTTGGGCCAGGCTCGGCAAGGTGGATAATAGCAGGGCAAAAAGCCGCCAGCAACGTAGCATAGGTAGCAGGATGAAGTAGCAGAGACGTAGCCCAGATGCCCCCTCCCACTAAATGGTTGCCTGCTGGCGGCCAGCCGGGGCCGCCGCGCCGCCTACATCGCGCGCATCCACGGTGCGGTGAGGCGCACGTATACCGAGGCCGAGAGCGGCAGCTTGCCGTAGCCCGGCTGCCAACTGCCAAAAGTGCGTTGGTCGTTTTGCAGCGTTTCGGGAATGACGTAGCCCGTGAGCTGCCCGCCCACGCTCAGCTCGGGGCCGCGCGCGCCCAAGCTGGCCAGGCGGTAGCTCGCGCCTAGGGTCAGCGCATTGATGTTGAACAATAAATCGAGCGGCTCGTCGGCCGGGCCGGGCACGTAGTAGCCCAGCTCCTCGGTGCCTTTTTGCACAAACTCGTAGCGGCCGTAGAAGGTGGGCCGGCCCAGCGTGAGGTTGGTTTCGGCCAGCACGGCGTGGGCAGCGTGATGGCCGTGGCCCTGGTTGAGGCCCCACACCAGCGCCGAGGCGAGGTAGTGCCGCTCGCCCCAACTGCGGCTGTGCAGCACCGAAGCCGTGGTGCGGCGCACGTTTTCAGCGGGGTGCAGGTCTTCGGGGCTTTTGATGAAGGCGTGGCTGACTTGTAAGGCCAGCTCGCGGCTAGGGTTCCAGTTGAGGCGGGCGGCCCAGGAGTCAGCCCTCGGCCGGTCAAAATCGAAGCGGTACTGGTCGGGCTCGCGGCCCGTGAAGTTGCTGCCTTCCAGCTTGAACTGCTTGTAGCGCACGCCTAGCGTGGCCACGCCGTACGTGATGTGCGTGGCGTCGGTCCAATGGTGCGAAAGCGGCGCGTCGGGGTTGGGCATGGCCGAAATGCGGTGCATAAAGGCCGTGGGCCCCACGGCCGGCTCGCCGGGGTAGCCGAGGTAGGCTGTCAGGTCCACGTCCTTCGACACGGCGTAGGTATACGCCACGCTCAGGCCCGAAAATAGGTCGTGCGGGTGCTGCTTGTCGATGAGCGGCTGGCCTTTATAGCTTTCGCCGGTTTGGAACAGCAGCGGGTAGCCGCCCCGCGTTTCGGTGAGCGGGTCGAGGCTCATCATCAGGCTGAGGTTCAGCAACCCGCGCTGCCCGATGCTACGCTGGGCCATCGTCATAAACCAGTTGGGGCCGTCCGCGGCGCTGTGCTGGCCGCGGGCCCCGTCATGGTTGAAATTCTGGCTGGTGTAGCGCCCGTAGGCCGCGCCGTGGTACATCAGCATCCACGGGCCCTTGTGCTGCATCCACATGTACATGGGCGTTTGGTCGGGCTGCCAGGCCGTGCCCGAGCCGTTGCGGCTCATGGGCAAACTGCGCGAGTAGGCGTGGCTCATTCCGGGCATCGGCAATGTCTCGTGGCCCGAAAGCAAGTTGTCTATATCGCTTATGCGATGGCTGCTGTCGGCGGGCGCGGCCATGCCGGGCATTTGGTGGCCCTGGTGCCCGGCGCGGCGGGCCGTATCAGCGGGCATTTTCATGCCGGGCATCTGGTGGTTTTCGTGCTGGGCTAGGGCGGGGCGGGCGGCCAGGCCAGCCGCCGCGAGCAGGAGGTAAGCGGGTAGTTTCATAAACGGGCACCAATCAAGTGCTCATCTAACGCAGTTGCGCAGGTAATGGCTGCCCAGCCGGCCCGCAAGGTTGGGGCCGCCCACGTACAGCATTCGGGCCTGCCCGAGGCTGCGCCCAAATGCTGTACGCCCCGCGCCCGCACTTTATACCACCCTGTAGGGCCTACTCTGCGTACAACGAAGCAGCCGCAGGCTTGCGGCTGATACCCTTTTACTTTCCTGTTTTTTTCATGAAAAACGCGCCCCAAGACTACCGCTCACTCCTCGACGCCCTGGCCCGTTGCGTGGCCGCCTGCGAGTATTGCGCCGACGCCTGCCTATCTGAAGAAGACCCCAAGATGATGGCCGCCTGCATCCGCACCGACCGCGACTGCGCCGACATCTGCCGCCTCACCGCCGCCTTCATCGCCCGCAATTCGCCCCACGCCAAGCATGTTATCAAGGAGTGCATCGAAATCTGCCAGAAGTGCGCCGATGAATGCGGCCACCACCAGCACGACCACTGTCAGCAATGCGCCCAGGCCTGCCACGAGTGCGTGGAGGCGTGCCGGGCTTATGCATAGATAATGAGGGTATCAGGTAATGGGACTAATGCTGTTTAGATTGTACGAACAGCATTACTCCCATTACCTAATACCCTCATTACCTATAGCTCTACCCCAGTGTATCCAGCGACAAGCGCTCGGGCTGGAGCATGCGGCGAAACTCGCTTACCGAGCGGCCCGTGACCTGGCGAAACTGGTTGCTCAAATGCTGGCCCGATGAGTAGCGCAGGTTGTCGGCAATCTGCACCAGGGTCATTTCGCCGTAGCTCAGCATCTCCTTCACGCGCTCTATCTTCATGCGGATGAGGTACTTCTCAATCGTGAGGTTGGCCGTGCGCGAAAATACCTTACTCAGGTGCGAGTAGGTAGTAGCGAAGCGGTCGGCCAGAAAAGCCGAGGTAGTGAGCGGGGCCGGCGCGGTGCGCAGGTGCTCCAGGTATTCTTGCAATACGGTTTTAATCTGCTCGGTGAGCTGCTCGGCGCGGTCGAGCAGCACGTCGAAGCCCGCTTCGCGCAGCAGCGGGGCTACCACTTTGAGGTCGACGGGCGTGGTGGGCGGCAGCTGGGCCTGGCCCAGCGTCACGTTCATGGGCTCGTAGCCGGCTTTTACCAGCAGGTTCTGAACCGCCTCGACGCAGCGCGGGCAAACCATGTTCTTGATGTGCAGCAGATTGGTTTTCACGGATTAGAAATTAAACTGAAGGAGAAGAAGGGCGGCGGCCCGGGCTGGCAGCTACCGGCCGCGAAGCCGCTGGTTTGGCGGCCGCGCGCCTGGTTGGTAGCGTTTCGGCCTCCCAGCCGCGCCCAAACCAGTGCGAGCTGGCCCAGCTAATAAACGGAAGAATGGCCAGAAACGTCGCCGCTAACAAACAGAAACCTACGAAAAATGCCGTAAAAAGTCGACCAAAAAAGTGGTCGCCGGTGCCAAACAGGTACAGCACCAGCGCCAGGCTCAGCGCTAAGCTACTGCCTGCCAGCACGCCCACGCGCCGCCAGCGATACGCCACAAAGCGCTGCCGAAGCCGGTGCGGAAGGGAGGAGGAGCGTGCCATGCCGTGCAAAATTAGGGCGCTGGCCGCAACCGCGCCCGCCGCCGCCTATCGGCATAGGACACAGCACAACCCCGATTGGCTTTTTTCGGTACTGAGCGGGTGGGCGGCCCCGTGGCGGGCGCGCCCCGGCTTCTCACCTTCTTTCCTTCACCCCATGAACCGCACTTTCCGCCTTTTGGCGCTCACCGCCGCCCTGCCCCTGACCCTCAGCGCGTGCAGCACCGGCACCAAGGATGGCGATACCAACGTTGAAAAAGGCACCGCCAAGAAAATGGAGGAAAACGCCCCCCAGCAGCCCCTGAACGGCGACTCTCTGGCCGCTGGCATTGCGCGCGACAGCACCAGCCGCCCCACCGGGCGCGAGCTCTACGATGCCGCCGGCAAGGCCAAAGACAAAAACCACGACGGCATAGCCGACTAGCCTACCCGCGCGCCCAAAAAAGCGGCCTGCCTCTCGCGTAGAGGCAGGCCGCTTTGGCATTCAGGAAAAGGAGAGTTGGATCGGCAGCTTGCTTTGGTGTTTTGATAGCGGTAGGTGGCCAAGCCAGTAGGCCTGGTGAAAGTAAGAGGCAGTTTTACAAAAGATTATCTTCTGTGAAGTGCTGCGAAAAGTTTAGTAAAACACAACCCCGTTGGGGCTCACCTGCACGGTGGCCGAGTCGAGCTTGGTACCATCGGGCTGGTAGCGAATGAGGCGGCCGGGGCTGGCGTAGTTCAGGGCATCGGTGCCGTAGAGCTGGCCCGTAGTGGGGTCAATATCAAAGCCGTAGAAGCTGCGGCGGATGAGCGGCGTGGTGGGCAGCACCGTGTCGGTGATGTTCATGCGGTACTCGCCCTTGCCGTAGCCGTAGTAGAGCTGCTGGCCATCGGGCCCGATGCGCAGGCCACCGGCCGAGCCCACCGTGGGGAAGGGGAACACCTGCTGCGTGCTGGTAGCCGGAATGAATTTCTCCAGCGTGGCGGGTTGGCTCACGTAGTCGGTGCCGCACAGTATCCACAGCGCGCCGTTTTTATCGACCACAAGGCTGCTGGCCGGCGAAGGCAACGCGATGGTGCCCGTCACGGCTCCCGAAGCGTCGTTGATAACGGTCAGGAACGACGAACCGCTGTTGGCCACGTAAATGTTGCCGCCCGTGGCTACCAAGCGCTCGGGGTTGGTGCCTACGCCTACCGAGCTGATAACCTTATTGGTAGCCAGGTCGATGGTGCTTACGCGGCCGGCCGTGTAGGGCGCGGGGTAGGGGCCGCCGAGCCACTCGGTTACGTAGCCCTTCAAGGCGTTGGATGTCGAGGGCAGGAAGTAGCGCGGCTGGTTGAGGCCCGCGATGGTGGCCTTCGACTTGAAATCGGGCAGCGACACTACCTCGATTTTGTTGCTGTTGTTCACCACCACGTAGCCAGTAGTGCCTACCACGCCCATGCTTTGCACCACGCTGCCGAGCACGGCCCCGTTGTTGGCGCTGCCGAAGGCGTCGGTCGTCACGGCTTTAGTGCTCTTGTCGAAGCGGCTTACCGAGCCAGTACCATTGCTGAAATTGCCTTCGTTGATAACAAAAGCGTACTGCCCCGAGCCGCCGGTGGGCGCGGGCGTGGTGTTCTTGTCGTCGGAGCAGCTAGCCAGGAAGCTGAGCGCGGCGGCGCTCAGCAGGAGCGGGCGAAAAAGATTCTTCATAAAAAGCCGACGCCGGAAAAGCGTCAAAATCAAAAAAGGGATAAGAAGACAACTTGAAAAGCCAGCCTCAGCTAGCGCCAGTCGAGGCGCAGGCTGGCCTGCCACGCGCGGGGCGGGGCCGGCCGGCCGGGGTAGCCGAAGTAGCTTTGGTTGAAGAGATTAGAAAGTCGAAGCGAAGAAGTTAGGGCGCAGCCCGGCAGGTGCCAGGTGTAGCCCAGCGTGGCCCCAGCTACCGCGTAAGCCGGCAAAAAGTCAATAGCCGAGGCGTCGATGTAGCGCTGGCCGGTGGCACTGGCCTGGGCGCTCAGCACCCAGTTGCGGTACTGCTGGTCGGCCACGATAGTGGCTTGGTTGCGCGGCACGTACATCAGTTGCACCCCCACGGGGTCGTAGTCAGCGGCCGAGCCCTGCACCTTGGTGGTGTGCGTGAAACTGTAGGCCGCGCGCGCGCGCAGGCGGTACAGCCCAAGCCGCAGGCGGTAGGTAAGGGTAGTTTCGAGGCCCTGGCTGCGCACCTGGCGCAGGTTGCGCGGGCTCCAGATGCCCCGGTCGTTGGGCGTCCACTGCACCCAGTCGTCCACGAGTTGCTGAAAGGCAGTGGCTTCGAGCGCCAGGCTGGCTTGTGGGCCCAGCGGCTGGCGCAGCCGCGCGCCGCCCTCGTAGCCCCAGCCGCTTTCGGGGCGCAGGTCGGGGTTGCCGCCGGGCCGCCAGTAGCGCTCATTGAGGGTAGGAGCGCGGTAGCTGCGCGAGGCGCTGGCCTTAAAGGTGAGCTGAGGCCGGGCCGAGTCGGCGGCCAGGCTGCCGCGCCAGTCCCACTCCGCGCCCACGGTGGGCGTGAGGGGCGCGGCCCCGCCCGGCAAAAACGCCTGCCGCAAATTGCCCGACAGCCGCAGGCCGGGGCGCGGGTCGTAGCGCAGCAGGGCAAAGGCGGCGGCGCGGTTCTCAGCCACGGCCGTGGGGCCGTAGCCGTCGATGTCGGCGGCAAAGTGCTGCACCTCAGCCCCTAAGCGTAAGCTGCCGCGCTCGCCCAGGGCGGCCGTGTGCTCGGCCTGCGCCTGGGTCGTGCGCATCAGCGAGTGGCTGACGGCCCCGCCGTCGAGGTAGTCGAGCACGTCCTCAAACCACGCCCCGCGCACCGACCACTGCCGCCGCGCCGAAGCCAGGTGCCGGTAGCCCAGCAGCAGGCGGCGGCTCTGGTCGAGCTCCCGCGTCTGGGTGGGCGCGGCGTACACGCTGGGCATGATATCGCGGTCGGTATCGGTAAGCCAGGCGGTGGCCGTGAGCTCGCCGCGCGCGCCCAGGCGCAGGGCCACGTCCTGGCTCAAACTCCACTGGTGGCGCAGGGCGGCGTTGGGGAGGCGGTAGGTGGCCGGCCCGCGCGCCTCCTGAATGGTGTAGGGGTAGTCGTTTTGGGCGGTGCGGTAGCTGGCCGTGGTGCGGGCGGCCACGCGGGCCGTAGCGCCGCGCACGGCCAGGCTGCCGCCGCGCAAGCCCCAACTGCCGGCGTCGCCTTGCAGGCTGCCGCGCAGGCCGCGCCGCCAGTCCGTTTCCTGGTCGAGCAGCACCACGCCCCCGATGGCCCCGCTGCCGTAGAGCGCCGCCGCCGGCCCCGGCTGCACCGCGATGCTGGTGGCCGCGCCCACCGGCAAGAGGGCAAAATCGGCTTCACCCAGCGACGGAATGTTGATGTTGAAGCCCTGCCACAGCACGGCCGTGTGCCGCGCCGCCGTGCCCCGCAGCGAAATGCTGGCCAACTGCCCCGGCCCGTAGTTCTTGAAATACAGCGGTGTGCGCGCTTCCAGTAATTCTACTAGCGTGCCGCCCCGGTACTGCGCCAAGGCCAGCGAGTCGAGCACTACCTGCCGCGTGCCCACCGCGAAGCGGCTCGGCCGCACGGTATGCACGCGCACCTCGCCTAGTCGGTTTTGGCGCTCGCTCAGCAGCGTATCGGGCCGCGTCTGAGCGAGCGCGGCGGGGCCAGAGGCCAGTAGCGCGGCGGCCAGGGCGCAGCCCGCCCGGCAGCGGCCAGGGCTGAAAACGAAGGATTTGAGCAGGTAGAAAAGAGACACGAACTAAATTTTCAAGCGAAAATTCAGTTCAAAACCCCGGCGTAATTTTCTGGCCGAAGCCAAAAGCGCGCTGAAGCTGAGGCCGAAAGCATTCGCCAAACTCAGCCCCGAGGGGCGCGGCCGGGCGGGCGCTCCCGTTCTCCGCCCGTCCTCCGCGAGCGCTGAACCTGGTATTGCCCTGGCAGGTCTCCTGGCTTGCGCTGCCGGATGGGCGGCCTTCCCGCTGCGCTGATTATCAGCTTGATAATCGCCGCTGGCAGTGGCGTGGGGTGCCCACCCCGATGTAGCACGTACAGTTGCGGGGACAGCTCCGGCCTTGAACCGGATTCCCTTTTCAACCTCGCTCCTTGGAGTGGAGTCTGGTCACCGTGGCAGTACAAATGTACGGCAGATGTAGCGTAAGCTGTGGCGATATCTTTTGTCATGGCGAGGAGGTACGACGAAGCAATCGCACCAGAACGGCGCGGCTGAACAGGTGCGATTGCTTCGTCGTACCTCCTCGTAATGACAGGCGGTACCTAAGCCTGAGTTTTTCCATTTCTTTGCCGTATAACGGCGCACTTATGCTACACCTACCGCTCGCCTTTTTCCAGAATCCCGACGTGCTCGCCATCGCCCGCAGGCTGCTGGGCAAGCACGTCTTCACGTGCATCGACGGCGAGCTCACGGGCGGCCGCATCGTCGAAACCGAGGCCTACCGGCACGAAGGCGATGCCAGCATGACGCTGCACTTGCAGCGCAAAACCCGGCAGGCGCGGGGGCTGTACCAGCCGGGCGGCACGGCCTACCTCTACACCGTGTACCGGGTGCATACGCTCTTCAACATCACGACCTACGACGCCGCGCACCCCGATACGGTGCTCATCCGGGCCATCGAGCCGCTGGTGGGCCTCGATGTGATGCTGCGCCGCCGCAGCCTGGCGGCCGTGGCCCGCAACCTCACCGCCGGCCCCGGCGTGCTCAGCCAGGCGCTGGGCCTCACGCCCGCCCTCAGCGGCGAGCCGGTAGCCGGCCCGCACATCTGGTTTGAAGACCACGGCGAAGTAATTGACAACGAGAAAGTCACCGCCAGCTCGCGCGTGGGTTTGGAATACGCGGGCGACGAGGCCGTGGCGCTGCCCTGGCGCTTCCGCCTGAAAGACAGCAAGTGGACGAGCCCAGCGAAATAGTCATTTAACATTTATCAATTAACATTTAACAGCTCGGTATCCCTCTCTGCTAAGCTATTAAATGTTAATTGATAAATGTTAAATGGCTAAATGGTGCCGCTCGTCTTTCACAGCGTTGTGAATGTCCCACTCAATCTCGCGCTCGAAAGCGTGGTGGCGCACCGGGCAGTCGGGCATGTGGCACAGCGAGCAGGCGGCGTAGGAGCAGGGGTCGGCGTGCACGAACATTTCGACCTCCACGGCCTCGAAGCGGGCGCGGATGAGAGCTTCTACCTCGTGGATTTCGGTATGAATCTTCTCCAGCGAGTAGTAGTAGGGCATCTGCATGTGGCAGTCGATGTGCAGGTTGGCCCCGTAGCGCTGCACGCGCAGGTTGTGCACGTCTATCCAGCAGGGGCGGCGCAGGCGCTGGAGCTCGGCGATAACCTCGGCCACGGTGGCCAGGTCGCTCTCGTCCATGAGGCCGCCTACGGCGCTACGCAGCAGCTGGTAGCCATTGTACAAGATGAACAAGCCCAGCCCCAGCGCCGCCGCCCCATCGAAGCGCAGCACACCCGTGAAATGCACCAGCACCAGCGCCGCCGACGACACGATGCTCGTGAGCGCATCAATGTAGAGGTGCTTGCCATCGCCCACCAGGGCCACTGACTGCACCCGCCGCCCGGCCCGCACCAGCCACAGCCCCAGCCCGAAGTTGACCACCGCCGTGCTCGCCAGCAGCAATACCCCAAAGTCGGGCTTCATCACCGGGTGCGGGTGCAGTAAACTCAGCCCCGCGCTGTAGAGGATGTAGGCCCCCGCGCTCACGATAAGCGCCCCCTCGAAGCCCACCGACAGGTACTCGATTTTGCCGTGGCCGTAGGGATGGTTTTCGTCCTTGGGCAGGTCGGCCAGGTAGAGGCTGTATAAGGCAAAGCCGCTGGTAAACACGTTGATAATGCTTTCCAGCGCATCGGTCAGTACCACCTGCGAGCGGGTGAGGCGGTAGGCGTAGAACTTGGTGAGCACCAGCACCACGCTCACGACCAGCGAGAGCAGGCCAAGGCGGCGCTTGAGGCCAGGCGAAGCAGACATGAAGAGGCAGTTGGCGAGCTACAAAGGTCGGCACGCTACGCTTAGTGCCTGCGGCCGGGCAAGCGGTAAGCGTGTTTTTTACAGAAAAACAACCTAGGCGAGGCTGCCGGAGCCGGGCAACCGATGGGCCCAAGCTAGTTACTCTTGCACCAGCCGCAGCACCTGCTGCTGGCCGCCCTGCTGCACCCGCAGCAAGTACACGCCCGTGGCCAGCTAGCCGGTGCCCGGTAGCGGCAGGGTAGTGGCCCCGGCCGGCAGGTTGGCCAGCTGCTGACCCACTTCGCGGCCCAGCACATCGGTGAGGCGCAGTGTGGCCGGCCCCGCCTGACCCGTGAGGATGCTAAGGGCCACCGCCGCGCCCGGTGCGCTGGGGTTGAGGTTGGTATAGGCCTGCACCAATAGGCCGCCTGCGAGCGGCACGGCCACGGTGCGGACGGGCGAGTAGGTGCTGGTGCCATCAGGGTCTACCTGGCGCAGGCGGTAGTACACGAGCGGCGCGGCGTAGCGAGCCAGGTTCTGGTCTACCCACTGGTAGCGGTGGGCCTGGCTGCTGGTGCCCGCACCCACCACCCGGCCCAGGCGCTGAAAGAGGCGGCCATCAACGGAGCTTTCGACCTCGAAGTAGTCGTTGCGCAGCTCCGAGGCGGTGGCCCATCTCAGCAGGCCATCTTCGCCCAGGCGCTCGGCCGTGAAGCTTACCAGCGCCATGGGCAGCGGGGCATCGGTGCTGGCGCTACCAACCGTGAACGTGCCCAGCTGCGTGGCGCTGGCCGCGAAGCGCCGGGCGCTGGCCGTGCCCGCCGTGGCCCAGATGCCGGCGGCCTGGTCGGCGCGCCAGAGCTGCACGAGCGCGCCGGGGCTAAGGCCGTTGTCGTCATCGGCCACCCAGCTCATCGCGATGGTAGCGGGTTGGCTGGTATTGAGCGGCTGGGCGGCCACTACCTCCCACACCCGGTCGATGCCCCGGCTGGTGCCGCCCAGGTTTTGGCCGTAGCTGAAGCCCGCCGTGTGCGTTACCGTCACCGCGCCCAGGTTTTGGCCGGTGAGGTTGAGGCTGAAGCCGTTGGTGCAGTCGGTGAGGCCGCTGCCCACGCTAGCGCGCCACAGCCAGGCGGCCCTGCATGTAGCGGCCCGCCGCCTCGCCCTGCACGCTGGCCCCGTTGAGCAGACCCAGAGTGTAGAGCGGGCTGCCCGCCGCCTAGCAACCGAGTAGCGCACCGAAGCCTGCTCGCTACTCGCCCACCGCCCACCAACGGGCACACACCGGCCCGCTCATCCGCCGGGCCGCGCCGCTACCCGACCACGGCAGCCGGCCGGGCGGCGGATAGGAGTTTGCCTTTGCCGCGTAGGTGCCACCTGGGTCAACCTTTCCCGCAAAAACGGCGTATTTAGGCTGGTTTAAAAATAAATTTAGGCTAGCCTAAAAATAATTTATATCTTCGTCCTACCTACTTACTACAAATACGTTGCTACCTACGGCTACTTCTCCCGCTACCACGCCCCCCACCACCCCCGAGCCGGGCTGGCGGCACGCCCGGCAGGGCACCTCGCTCAGCGAAGTCCACGCTAGCATTGAGGTGCCGGGCGAAGGG
Source organism: uncultured Hymenobacter sp. (assembly GCA_964277755.1). Lineage (GTDB taxonomy): Bacteria > Bacteroidota > Bacteroidia > Cytophagales > Hymenobacteraceae > Hymenobacter. The sequence continues at coordinate 32,320 of CAXYJY010000005.1, read as the reverse complement.
GCCTCGTTCTGGCGCAAGTTCCGCGCGTACTGGGGGCCGGGGCTGCTGGTGGCCGTGGGCTACATGGACCCCGGCAACTGGGCCACCGACCTGGCCGGGGGCGCGCGCTTTGGCTACACGCTCTTGAGCGTGATTCTGGTGTCTAACCTCTTTGCCATGCTCTTGCAGCACCTGGCTGCCAAGCTCGGCATCGTGACCGGGCGCGACCTGGCGCAGGCCTGCCGCGACAGTTACTCCAGGCCCGTAGCCATCGCGCTATGGGTGCTGTGCGAGGTCGCCATCGCGGCCTGCGATTTGGCCGAGGTCATCGGCTCGGCCATTGCCCTCAACCTGCTCTTCGGGCTGCCGCTGCCCTGGGGCGTGGCCATTACTACGCTCGACGTGCTGCTGGTGCTATTGCTCCAGAACAAGGGCTTTAAGGTGATAGAAAGCCTGGTGGCGGGGCTTATCTTCCTCATATTTCTCTGCTTTCTCTACGAAATCATCGCCTCGCACCCCGACTGGCTGGGCCTGGCTCAGGGCCTGGTGCCGCGCCTCGAAACGGTAACCAACCGGGCACAACTCTACGTGGCCATCGGTATCCTGGGGGCCACCGTGATGCCGCACAACCTCTACCTGCACAGCAGCATCGTGCAGGTGCGGCAGGTAGTGCAGACGGAAGCTGGCAAACGCTCGGCCATCAAGTTTGCCACTATCGACTCGACGGTGGCCTTGTTCCTGGCCTTCTTCATCAATGCCGCCATACTAGTAACCGCCGCTGCGGCCTTCCACGGCAAGGGCTACGAGGACGTGGCCGACATCGCCGACGCCCATAAATTGCTGACGCCGGTGCTCGGGGCCACGGCGGCCAGTACCATCTTCGCCCTGGCGCTGCTGGCCTCGGGCCAAAGCTCGACGCTAACGGGCACGCTGGCCGGCCAAATCGTGATGGAAGGTTTCCTCAACCTGCGGCTCAAGCCCTGGGTGCGCCGGCTTATCACGCGGTTGGTGGCAGTGGTGCCGGCGCTGGTCGTGGCCATTCTGTATGGCGAGCAGGGCACGGGACAGCTGCTGGTGTTCAGCCAGGTAGTGCTGTCGTTGCAGCTTTCCTTCGCCGTGGTGCCGCTGGTACTCTTTACCAATGACAAGCTCAAGATGGGGGTCTTTGTCAATCAGCCCTGGTTGCGCGTCACGGCGTGGGCCGTGGCCGGGCTCATCCTCGTGCTGAACGTGTTTCTGCTCTGGCAGACGGTGTTTGGCGACGCCTAGCGGGCACTCTTCTCGCGTGAACCTCACCCCCTAGCCCCCTCTCCAAAAAAGAGGGGGGACTAGCTCTAAAAACTAGCCTAGAATTAGCAACTAGTCCCCCCTCTTTTTTGGAGAGGGGGCTAGGGGGTGAGGTTCACGGGCGGCGAGCCCGCCCCCACTTCCTGTTTTCCTCCAAAGCGGCCCCCAACGCCCGCTCCTGGCCACGCCTTTGCCCATTCTCTATGAAGCTAATACTCCTCTGCGTCCTGCTTCTCCCGGCCCTGGCCCGCGCCCAGGCGCTGCGCGGCCACGTGCAAGACCAGGCCGGCCAGCCCGTGCCCTACGCCAGCGTGGCCGTGCCCACCCGGCACCTCGGCATCACCGCCGATGCCGCCGGGGCCTTTGCCCTGCCCGACCTGCCGCCCGGCCCGCACGCGCTGGAGGTGAGCGCCGTGGGCTACGCTTCCGCCACGCCGACCATCACGCTGCCCACGGCCGCGCCGCTCATTATCCGCTTGGCGAAAGCGGAAAAAGCCCTCACCGAAGTGGTAGTAACGGGCGTGAGCCGCAGCACCGAAATCCGCCGCTCGCCGGTGCCCATCGCGGCCCTGAGCAAACGGGAGATTTTGCCCAATGCCAACAGCAACATCATCGACGCGGCGGTGCGGGGCGTGCCGGGGCTGAGCGCCGTGACCACGGGGCCCAACGTGTCGAAGCCGTTTATAAGAGGGTTGGGGTATAACCGGGTGCTTACCTTGTATAATGGCCTGCGGCAGGAGGGGCAGCAGTGGGGCGACGAGCACGGCATCGAGGTCGATAACTACGGCGTGGATAGGGTGGAGGTGGTGAAGGGCCCCGCCAGCCTGCTCTACGGCTCCGACGCCGTGGCCGGGGTAGTGAATCTGCTGCCCGCCCTGCCCACCGGCCCCGAGGGCGAGCTGCACGGCGAAGCCCTCGCCGAGTACCAGTCGGTAAACGCCCTGCTGGGCCAGTCAGTCGCGCTCAATTACCAAAACCACGGCCTGCAAGCCAGCTTCCAGGCCAGCCACCGGCTGGCCCGCGACTACCGCAACGCGGTCGATGGCTTGGTTTACAACACCGGCTTTCGCGAAGCGACGCTGACCGGCATGGTGGGCGTGCAGCGCGCCTGGGGCGGCCTGCACCTCTGGCTGACCGCCTACAACAACCACCAGGAAATCCCGGACGGCAGCCGCGACTCGCTGAGCCGGGCCTTTACCCGCCAGGTTTTCGAGGGGGATAAAGATGACATCAAGGCCAGGCCCGTGGTGAGCGACGCCGACCTGCGCGCCTACGGCCAGAGCGCCCTGCGCCAGCACATTCAGCACTACCGGGCCTTTGCTGATGCGGCCATCAAGCTGGGGGCCGGCGAGCTGCGGCTGCTGGGCGGCGTGCAACAAAACCACCGCCAGGAGTTCAACCACCCCACCGCGCCCACCCAGGCGGGCCTCGACCTGCGCCTGACCACCGTCAGCTACGAGGCGCGCTACCTGCTGCCCACCTGGCACGGCGTGGAGCTGACGGCCGGGGCCAACGGTATGAGCCAGCGCAACGAGCACCTGGCCGCCACCGATTTTCCCATCCCGGCCTACCGCTTATTCGACCTCGGCGGCTTTGGCGTGGCCAAACGGGCCTTTGGCAAGCTGGAGCTGACGGGCGGCCTGCGCTACGATACCCGCGTGGTGCGCTGGAATGACTTTTACACCGCCACCGACCTGGCTACCGGCTTTGGGCGCGCCGCCAGCGCGGGCACGGCGGGGGCCGAGCTGCCGTTTCCGGCCTTTCGGGCTACGTACCGGGGGCTGTCGGCCAGCCTGGGCGGCAGCTACGCGGTGGGCGAGCACTTAGTGCTGCGCGCCAACGTGGCCCGCGGCTACCGCGCGCCCAACATCCCCGAAATCGGCTCCAACGGCCTCGACCCCGGCGCGCACATCGTGTACCTGGGCAACCGCAGCTTCGGCCCCGAGTTCAGCTTGCAGCAGGATGCAGGCGTGCTCTGGAAGTCGGCCGGCTGGGAAGCCAGCGCCGAGGTCTTCCACAACTACGTCGCGAACTTCATTTACCAGGCCCGGCTCTTCGATGCCCAGGGCCAGCCCGTAGAGGTAGTGCCCAGCAACGCCACCTACCAGTACCAGCAGGCCGCCGCCCGCCTCTACGGCGGCGAAGTGGCCCTCAACCTGCACCCCGCCGCCCTGCCCTGGCTGAGCTGGCGCACCGGGGCCGCCCTCGTCATCGGCCTCAACGACAACCCCGCCCTGCGCGAGCGCGTGGGCGCGGCCGGCCGCTACCTGCCCCTGATACCCGCCCCCCAGGCCCGCACCGAGCTGCGCCTGAGCGCCCCCGCCCGCCCCACCGCCCGCCTCACGGGCACCTACCTGCGCCTCGGCCTCGATGGCACCGCCCCCCAGTGCCGCTTCTACGCCGTGGACGGGGCCGAAACCGCCACCGCCGGCTACCTGCTGCTGGGCGCGGGCGCGGGCACCACGCTGCGCACCCGGGCCGGCCGCGAAGCCGTGCAGGTCTTCGTGCAGGTCGATAATATCTTCGACACCGCCTACCAGGCGCACCTCAACCGCCTCAAGTACTTCGAGTACTACGCCGCCTCGCCTACGGGCCGCACCGGCATCTACAACCCCGGCCGCAACGTGGGCGTGAAGGTGGTCGTGCCCTTCTAATCAGTGGGTTGGCCTGCCGGCAAAAGTCTCATTCCTGCCGCACTCAAGTAGCTGGCAAAGCCTTCACGAGCCCCGGAAGCCGCTTCCATGGTTCGTGAAGGCGCTTCCGGGGCTCGTGAAGGCGCTTCACGGGCTCGTGAAGCGCCTTCACGGGCCAATGTTGTCGCTTTCGGGGCCATTGTTGTCGCTTCACGGGCCCCGGAAGCGCCTTCGGTGGCCATTGTTTTTGCTTCCGGGGCCACTGTCTCGCCTTCGGTGGCCGTTGTTGTCGCTTCCGGGGCCCCGAAAGCGCCTTCAGTGGCCGTTGTTGCGCCGGCTACGGTCATCGTTGCGTACCTCGCCCCTGCCTCTGAGCCCAAGTAGCGCGCTACTTTTAAGGCCATGAACGCCAATATCGCTCGCCTCGCCGCCATTGCCGCGCAGCCCGCCCGCCGCATCGTGGGCTTGATGTCGGGAACCTCGCTCGACGGGCTCGACGTGGCTTTGTGCCAGCTCGCCGGCCACGGCGCGGGCACCCGGCTTACGCTGGAGGGCTTCGCCACCGTGCCCTACGCCGATGATACGCGCCAGCGCATCCGGCAGGTGTTCGCCCGCGCGCAGGTCAGCCTCGAAGACCTGACCTTGCTGCACGCCTGGCTGGGCCGCCTGCACGCAAATATGGTCAACGACTGCCTGCAAGCCTGGGGCGTGCCGCCCGCGGCCGTAGACCTCGTGGCCAGCCACGGCCAGACCGTGTACCACGCCCCGCAGCACCAGCATCAGCGCCCCGAGTACGCGCACCACGCCACCTTGCAGCTCGGCGACGGCGACCACGTGGCCGTGGGCACCGGCATCATCACGCTCAGCGATTTTCGGCAGAAGCACGTGGCCGCCGGCGGCGAGGGCGCGCCCCTGGCCACCTACGGCGACTACCTGCTGCTGAGCTCGCCCGCCGAGGCGCGCCTCTTGCTCAACCTCGGCGGCATCGCCAACTTCACCTACCTGCCCCCGGCCGGCCCCGACGCCACCACCGCCTTCAGCACCGACACCGGGCCGGGCAACACCCTGCTCGATGCCCTCGTGCGCCGGCACCGCCCGCCCTTGCAGTACGATGAAGGCGGCCGCCTGGCCCTGGCCGGGCAGCCGCATCCGGCGCTGCTGGCCGCCTTGCAGGCGCACCCCTTCTTCGCCGCGCCCCTACCCAAGACCACCGGCCCCGAGCTGTTCGGGGCCGATTACCTGGCCGCCGCCCAGGCCGCGACGGGCACCGAAGATTTGTCTTTAGAAGACATGCTGGCGACGCTAATCGAGCTGAGTGCCTGGGGCGTGGCGCGGGCCGTGGCGCTGGCCTTCGGCGACGCGCCGCCGCCGCCCGTGTACCTCAGCGGCGGCGGCGCGCACAACTCCGCGCTGGTGGCGGCGCTGCGGCGGCACCTGCCGGGCGCGGTTTTTTCTACTACCGAGGTGCTGGGCGTGCCGCCCGATGCCAAGGAAGCGATTCTGTTTGCGGTGCTGGCTAATGAGGCGGTGGCGGGTGAGCCGGTGGCCATCGGGGCCGGGCGGCAGCGGGTGCCGGCCGTGGGCCTGGGCAAGGTGTCATGGCCGGGCTAAGTACCGTGGACCCTGCGGGTCCGCGCGTGTTAGCACCCGAGCGCACTACCCACGCGCGGACCCGCAGGGTCCACGGAGCATCTGAACCTCCCGGCCGCCTTGTAGGTTTGTACCCCCGTGCCTACTGCCTCGCCCCGCATCCTGCTCCTCACGCCGCCGCTCACGCAGCTCAATACCCCGTACCCGGCCACGGCCTACATCAAGGGTTTCCTCACGGGTAGGGGCTACCAGGTGCGGCAGGCCGACCTTAGCATCGGGCTGGTGCTGAAGTTGTTTTCGAAAGCGGGCCTGGGGCGCGTGTTCGATGAGATAGAAGCCGGCAGCTACGCCCTCAGCGACAACGCCCGGCGCATGGTGCGCCTGCGCCGCCGCTACGAGGCCACGATAGACCCCGCCATCCGCTTCCTGCAAAACCGCGACCTCACGCTCGCGCCCCGCATCTGCCACGGCCGCTTCCTGCCCGAGGCCAGCCGCTTCGACAACGTGGCCGACCTCGAAACGGCCTTCGGCACGATGGGCCTCACCGACCAGGCCCGGCACCTGGCCACGCTCTACCTGGAGGATTTGGCCGACCTGGTGAAGGAAACCGTGGGGCCGCAGTTCGGCCTCTCGCGCTACGCCGAGAGCCTGGCCATGTCGGCTACCCACTTCGACCCCCTGCACGATGCCTTGCAGGCCCCGCCCAACCTGGTGGACCGGATGCTGCTCGAATTGCTGGACGAGGTAGTGGCCGACGCGCAGCCCGACTTCGTGGGCTTCACCGTCCCTTTCCCCGGCAACCTCTACGCGGCCCTGCGCCTGGCCCAGCGCCTCAAGCAGACGCGCCCCGCCGCCGTGACCGTGATGGGCGGCGGCTACCCCAATACGGAGCTGCGCGGGTTGAAGGAGCCGCGCTTCTTCGATTACATCGACTACCTGACGCTCGACGACGGGGAGGGGCCGTGGCTGCGGTTGTTGGACTACTTGCAGGCCAAAAGCGCCCGGCAAGCGGCGAATGGCGGCGGGGCAACGGTGGGTAGCGTCCGTCATGCAGAGCGCAGCGAAGCATCTCGCGTGGCGCAGTATTCTCCTTCGATAAATTCCGACACCGGCGAGCTACCTCTGCCCTCGGCCAGCAACGAAGCGAGCGAGATGCTTCGCTACGCTCTGCATGACAACTGTGAGGTGGCCGCGCCCGAAGCCGACGGCCGCGAGTTGCTGCAACGCACCTTCCTGCGCAACGAAGCCGGCGAGGTCGAATACATCAACCACCCGCACCCCGACGTGCCGCACCCCGAGGTAGGCACGCCCGACTACTCCGACCTGCCGCTCAGTGACTACTTATCGGTAATCGAGGTGCTCAACCCCATGCACCGCCTCTGGAGCGACGGCCGCTGGAACAAGCTCACCGTGGCCCACGGCTGCTACTGGAAGCGCTGCTCGTTCTGCGACGTAACCCTGGACTATATCGGCCGCTATGAAACCGCGCCCGCCACGCTGCTGGTCGATAGAATCGAGCAAATCGTGGCCCAGACCGGCCAGACGGGCTTTCACTTCGTGGATGAGGCCGCGCCCCCGCTGGCCCTACGCGACCTGGCGATAGAGTTGCTCAAGCGCCGCGTCAGCATCAGCTGGTGGGGCAACATCCGCTTCGAGAAAACCTTCACCCCCGACCTGTGCCGGCTGCTGGCGGCCTCGGGCTGCATTGCCATTTCGGGCGGGCTGGAGGTGGCCTCGGACAGGCTCTTGGCCCTAATGGAAAAGGGCGTAACCATCGCCCAGGTGGCGCGCGTTACGCAGGGCTTCACGGCGGCAGGCGTCTTGGTCCATGCCTATTTAATGTATGGCTTCCCGACCCAAACCGCCCAGGAGACGGTGGACGCCCTCGAAGTGGTGCGCCAGCTCTTCGAAAACGGCATCGTGCAGAGCGGCTACTGGCACCGCTTCTCGATGACGGCGCACTCGCCCGTAGGCAAGAACCCGGCGAAGTACCAAGTGGCGGCCATCGGCCCCGAGCCCGGCCCCTTCGCCTGGAACGACCTCTGGCACGACGACCCCCAGGGCACCGACCACGAAAGCTTCGGCCCCGGCCTCGCCAAAAGCCTCTACAACTACATGCACGGCGTGGCCCTGCGCGAGCCGCTCAGCTTCTGGTTCGATTTCAAAACGCCCCGCCCCACGGTGCCGCGCCAGCTCATTCAGCAAGCCCTGCAAGCCCCCGACAAGCCCGACTGGGCGCAGCCCAACCGCCGCCTGTTCTGGCTCGGCAACGCGCCCGAGCTCAGCTACAAGACCACTGGTGGCAACGGCCCGAAGGACAAGAAGACGACCCGCGCCATCCTCACCTGCTACGAGCAGGCCGAGGACTTCGAGGTAAAAACCACCGAGCTCATCGGCCCCTGGCTGCACGAGCTGCTGTTGCGCCTCAGCCGCGACTACGACACCAAGGTGCTGCTCAAAGACGCGGCAGCCACCTTCCCGGCGACGGCCGGCCCTTGGGAGAAATTCCTCGAAAGCCCCGCCTGGCAGCTGCTGCGCGAGAAGGGCTTATTGCTGGTGTGAGCGGCGAATCGTAGCGCGGACTTTCAGTCCGCGAGTGCAAGCTGTATCTACTCGCGGACTAAAAGTCCGCGCTACGTCGCCTGGCTGCCCGGCCGGGGCTACTTCTCGCGCAACCAAGTCACTACGCTGCTGGTGAGGCCCGGCCCCTGCCCGCGCAGCACGCGCCCCGGCCGCCCCAGCGCCCCGCGCAGGGCGGCGGCGGCCTTTACCGTCGAGGCATCGGCCGCATCGTAGATGCCCAGCACGCGCCGGCGCTGCGCCACCGTGCGCCACGCCCCGCGCAAAGCTGTCGCCGGCACTTCCTGCGCCACCACAAAGGCGGTGCGCGGCGCGGCCGGCTGCGCCAGTAGTTCGGCCAGCGCGGCCGCCCGCCGCCCGGCCGCCCAGGTGCCCACCTGCGCGGTGTCTACGCCCGGCGTGCGCCGCAGGTAAGCCAGCGCTGCCGTGAGGGCGGGTGCGGTGAGGGTATCGGCAGCGGGTAATACTAATATGGTGTAGCCCTGCCGGGCCAGCGCATCGGCCCAGGCCGGGGCGGTGCCGGCCGTGGCGGTAGTGGGGAACACGGCTACGGCTGCGCCGGGCAGGCTTTCGTCGGCGGGGCTGAAGAGCAGCGCCTCGCCCGCCGAGTGGGGTACCTCATCGTGCCGCACGCGGTACACGGCCGGCTCAGGCGGGCCGCGCCGCACCAGCAGCGCAGTGTAAGTAGTAGAGTCGGCCGCGAAGCTGCCGCGCCAGAAGTCGCCCTGCTGCGCGAGGGTGAGCACTTGGCCCATGTAGCCGGGGCGCACCAGCCGCAGCCGCCCACCCGCGAAGGCCACCGTGTCGGCCACGAAGCTGAGAGTAGGGGCAGCCTCCACTACCAGCTCGGCATCGTAGTGGCCGGGGCGGGGGTGGCGCACCTCCAGTGCGGCGCGCAGCCCCGGCCGCCCGGGCGCGGTAAGCGCGCCCGCAAAGTGGCCCACGGGTGGCCGGGCAGCCCCAGCAGCCGGGTTGGCGCGGTCGGGCTGCGTCTGGCAACTAGCCAGCGCCGCCAGCACGCCCAGCCAGCAAAAGAAAACGATACGCATAAGCAACGGCGAAGCGGCCTTCAGTGGCTAGGGCCGCCCCGCCAGCCCCTTACGCAAAATGAGGTCGCGCTGTGCATCGGCCCCCAGCTGAAAGGTCGTTTCGCCAATCTCCCGAAAGCCGAAGCGCTGATAGAAGGCGCGGGCGCGGGCGTTGTGCTCCCACACGCCCAGCACCAGGGCCGTGCAGTGCTCGGCCTGCGCCAAATCCAGGATGCGGCGCATGAGGGCCGCGCCCAGGCCGGTGCCCGTCCACTCCTCTGCCACGTAGAGCTGTTTTACCTCCAAGCGGCCCGGCGCGGCCTCGCCGGGGGCCAGGCCCAGGGGCGAATCGCGCCAGAGCTTGGCAAAGCCCACCAGCTGGCCCTGCATCTCGGCCAGCAGATAGGTGTAGCGCGGCTGCTGAAGCTCGGCCAACTGGATATCGGGGCCGTAAGTCTGGGTAAGAAAAGCGGCCATGTCCTCGGGCTTGTTGTCGGCCTCAAACGTTTCACTGAACGTTTGGCGGCCTAAGTCGGCGAGGCGGGTAGCGGTGGCCAGGTTGGCCTTAGCGATAGAGATGCGGAGCGGAGAAGACATACCGCAAAGGTGGGGCAGCCCGCCCAAAGCCGTCGGCCGCTAGCCAGCCCGGCCCACGCGCCAGCCTACGTAGCTGGTAAGCATGCCGGCCGCCGTGCCTAGTGCCACGCCCAGCATGGGTCGCCAGGCCAGCTGCCCCAGGTCGTGCCAGTGATACAACAGCACGTACACCCGCAGTAGCTGCGCGATAACTAGCAAGATGCCCGCTGCAATGAGCAGCCCGGCTACCAAGCGGCGCGAAAGAGGCGAGAGGACGGTGCGGGACGAGGGAGGACGGGCCATACGTGCTACCCTGAACACGGCAGTGCGGCCCGATGTTCCGGGCCGTGCCACCTGCTTGTTATTTGGCCGCCCGGCGCTACCTTTGCCCATAGCCAACCCCCGCGAGAGTAGCTCAGTTGGTAGAGCATCAGCTTCCCAAGCTGAGGGTCGCGAGTTCGAACCTCGTTTCTCGCTCATTCAGTAACAGCCGCTTAGATGTAAATCTGAGTGGCTGTTTTGTTTTTGGCCTACGCAGTGTAAGGCTAAGAGCCTATCCGGAAAATAAAGAAGGTTGTAGCCAAGCGCGAGAAATTTGGGGTTACCACACCGACCAGATTTCTGCTTGCACCCGACTACAACCGAGTACGAAGCTAGTATCCATTCCGACTTTTACCCTCGCCCGCCCTGTGGGCCGCTGTCGAACCGTTGTTGCCGCAGGCCGCCAGCGGCCCTGGCAAACGTGGCCGGCCCCGTTGTTGTAACCGCCAGATGTTCTTTGCTATCTACTACCTACTAGTGACCGGCATACACTGGAAGGCCCTACCGCGTTGCCTGGGCGCGGCCTCGACGGTGCATGAGCGCTTACAGGAGTGGACGCGGGCAGGCGTATTTAAGCATCTTTGGACCAGCGGCTTGCTCCAGCTTCAGGCGGAAGGCCGGCTGGATTGGGAGTGGTAATGGTAATGCCGGGATACCTGCCAGACCAAGGCCCCGCTCGGCGGCGAGGCCGTCGGCCCCAACCCCACCGACCGAGGCAAGGGCGGGGTCAAGCGCCACGTGCTCACCGAAGCCCAGGAATTACCCGTCGGGACAACCGTCACCGGGGCCAACGTGCATGAAATCACGCAGGTCCAGGCCGTACTGGACTCGATGCCCGTCTTGCCCCCACCGGCCCAGGGCGACTTCGCGCCCGGTTTCTGCGCCGACAAAGGCTACGATGCCGAGGCGGTGCGCCGCCTGCTGGCCCAGTGTGGCTACCGGGTACACCTCCTGGGGCGGGGCGAGGAGGCGGACAAGTGCCGTACACCCGGCTACCGGGCCCGCCGCTGGGTGGTGGAGCGTACCCATGCTTGGTTCAATCGCTTTCGCCATCTACTTATTCGCTGGGAAAAGCACGTGGCCAATTACGAAGCCCTGCTTCACTTGGCTTGCGCCAATACCGTCTGGCGGCACTCCCTGCTATTTTCCGGATAGACTCTAAGTTATAATGCGCTGGAGAAGTCCCGGCAGGCAGTTGAAAAGAAGAAGTAACTTGGCGGAAGGCAGCCATTCTATTGCCGCCTTGGTAAGCGCTAAAAAAAAGCCCCGACCGCTGGCGACATCGGGGCTTTTGAACGCTGAAGAATCAAGCGGCTAAAACAGGAAATCAAACCCCACGAACACCAGCTTTTCCTCGCCTACCGAATACGTGACGTTGATAACGGCTTGGTCGAGCACGTTTACGAAGGCGCCGCCACCGAAGCCCGAGTGAAAGGCCGAGAGGCCGGTGCGCGAGTCGTTGCCCGAGTACACGCGGCCCACATCGGCGAGACCTAGCACGCCGAAGGTGCCGGGGAAGAGGTAGGCGTTGAACTTGAACAAATGCAGGCGCGCCTCAAAGTTGCCGTAGAGCGCATCGCGGCCCGCGAAGCGGGTGCGGCGGTAGCCGCGCAGGTTGGTGGTGCCGCCCAGCGTATTGGCCTGGTAAAAGCGGTAGTCGCCGATGTTGTGTGCCCAGCCCACGCGCCCCGCGTAGGTGAGGCGGAAGGGAAAATTAGGCGTGAGGTAGGCCTTGAGCTCGGTAGCAAAGCGGCCGTAGGTGAGCGCCTCCTTATCGAGCTGGAAATTATACTGAAACTCGGTGTGCCACTGAATGCCAATGCGCGGGTCTTTGGGCGTGGACTGCGCGCCGAAGTCGAGGTACATCAGCGCGCCCAGGTAGTTGTTGGCCTGGAAATCGGAGCTGCGGATGCCGAAGCGGCGATTCTCGTAGCGCGTGCCCGGCCGGTCGCCGCGGGCGTTGATGCTGTCGGCGATAACCGAACCGATGGGGTCGGGCTCGACCCGGAAGCGGTCGAACTGCGGCCCGATGCCAAACTTACCAAACGACGTCAGCGCCCGCTCGAAGGTCGGGGCCACGTAGAAGCGGTCGAAGCGTACGCGGTACGAGCTGTTGATGGAGCGTAGGTTGGCCTGCCCGCCATCGTCGTCGCGGGCGTAGTTCTGGGTGTTGTTGCCGATGCCGAAGAAGTTGTAGAGCAGCTGCGGGCCGTAGTACTGCGAGTTCACGCGCAGGTTGGTTTTGCCCCCGAATACGCTGATGAAGTGCCCCGTGTAGCGCAGGTTAAAGGCGTCGCGGGCGGGCGCGTAGTTGGCCGTCAGGGTTTGCTCGGAGGAGTAGGGCTCGCGCCGGAAGGCGTAGCGCCGGTGCGTGACGCCGCCGCCCAGAAACACGCCATCATCGATGTTGTAGCCAAAGTACACGGCCGGGCCGGTGTAGTTGAGGCGGTAGTCTTTGAGGTCGAAGCGGTGCGGGTGGTCGTAGCGGCTCACGTCGATGCCCGGCTCTAGGCGCAGCCGGCTCTCGCCGAGCTTGTTCACTATCACGTTGCCGGTGTCGGCATCGTACACCTGAGTGCGGTGCCGGAAGCCCGCCACCCGCGAGTTATCCACGATGGTATCGCGCCCGGTGCCGCCAATCACGCGGATTTTGTGGCCCTGGCGCTCGTTGCCCGTCAGGTCGTACACGTCGTTGCCGCTGATGCCGTAGAGGCGAATCTCGTCGGTTTTGCGGTCGAAGGTGCGGTCGTAAAGCGTCTTGGTCAGCTTGCCTTTCTTGCTGATTTTCTGCATCACGACCCGCGTTTTGTGGTCGGGCAGGCGCGTTACCTTGAATTTCTCGTCTTTCTGCGAGCCGCGCACCTCCACGATGTCGGCCAGCAGGTCGGCGTATTTGGCGGCCACGTCGGGCAGCAGGTCGCGGCGGCTCTTGAGCTTGGCCACGATTTCGGCCCCGTGCAGGGTGTATATCTGCTTGGGCCAGCGCTCGGCAAAGGCTTTTTCAATTACGGCGTCGGTGAGCTGGGCTTTCATAATCTCAGCCTGCTTCACCCACTCCTCGCGCGTCACGGCGCTGAGGTACAGCCGGTCGTTGCTCATGCCGGTCTGGTTGAGGCCCTTGTAGTCGCCGTAGTCGTGGCCGAAATTCTGGAAGTTGCGCACCGCGAACTTGCGCGAAATCAGCGAGGGCAGCACGCCATCGCCCTTGAAAAAGGCAATGTCCCGGTCTTCCGGCACGGCCGTGAAAATTTTGTCGCCGTCCTTGGTTTTGCGCTGGGCCCAGCGCCACTGGTCCTCGTGGCGGTCCCAGTCGCCTATCCACATATCGAAGAGGCGCGAGCGGGCGAAGGCCGGCTGGTCTACCTGGTTGTCGTTGTCTTGCAGCAGTTCTTCGAGCATCTTGTCGGTGCTCACCAGCTTTTTGGCGTAGCCCAGCGAGGCGTCCTGGTCCTGGCTGCCCTTGGCGTCTTCTTCCAGCGCGGCGGGCGTGTTGGCAAAGCGCTGCTGGTACTGGCCCAGCGCGGGGTCGTTGGGAATGTACACCAAGCGCGGATTGGTGTGCAGGATGCCGGCCGCCGTGGCCAGCGGCGGCAGCACGAAAGAAGCGTAGGGGTGCTGGGCCGAAATCTGGTCTTGCAGCACGGCCAGCGCCAGCCCGGTGCGGAAGCCCTCGGGCAGCACGGCCGCGGGGTCTTTGTCGATGCCGCGCACCGTGTAGTAGTAGCCGTCCTCGTTGCGCACTTTCAGCGAGGCCGTTTGCTTGCCGCCACCGGTTTTGTAGGGTATCAGCCCACCTTCGGCAGTCTTGATGTCGAGCACCGGAAAGGCTACCGGCGTGGCCCACTCGGCGCGGTAGTGGTCGCCGAGCAGCCAGTTGTGAAAGCGGCCGTGCTGGGCATAAGTTGGGTTCACGGCCACCGTCACGGTGCTGTCCTTGTAGTTGGGGCGCTTGAGGCCGGGCGTCACCTTGGGCGCGCCCACGGGGGTGCCGGCCGCGCGGGCGGCGGCGGTTTCGAGGTCGTCCTTGCTTTGGTTGCCCTTGCGGGTGTTGGCGGTGTTGGCCGCGCCGCCCATGCCCTGCACGCGGTTGGGGTCGGGCTTCTCCTGTTTCACGGGGCCGCCGGGGCCTTTAGTTTTGGCGGTGGCCCGGCCGCGGTTCAGGTCGCCGTACACCTGCTGGCGGTACACGCGGCGGGCAGTTTCGCCTTTGTCGCTGTCGTTGGGCACCAGGTACTCGACCCACACCTGCCCGTCGGCGTAGTAGTTGAGGCGGGCAAAGCCTTTTTCCTTGTCCGAAAACAGCGCGTCGCCGCCCTTGCCGGGCTTCACGTGCTGGGTTTTGCAGCCCGAGCCGCTCGTGATGAAGTACCCGTTCACGGTCGGGTTCTCGTAGTACTGGAGGTTGTGCTCGTGCCCGTTGGCGTAAATAATGTTCGGGTACTTCGCCATAATGCCCAGAATGCCCTTGCGGTACTCCTGGTAAATGGGGGCCGGAATATCCTGCGCGATGCCGCCGTACTGCCGCGCCAGCGGGTAGATGGAGCCGATGATGGGCAGCGGCACAAAGGCATACTTGAACACGATGCTGAGCGGAAACACGTGGTCGGCAAACGTGAAGTAGCCGCCGTGAATGCCGTCCGAATACATCGGGTGGTGCGTCACTATCAGGATGTGCTTGTCCTGGTTGTCTTTGATAACCTGCTCTATCTGGGCAAAGGCTTCCTCGGCATTATCGGCCCCGCAGGCGTCGCCGAAGGGCCGGTTGGCCTGGTCGGTGAGAAACCACTGCGAGTCGATGGCAATCATCACCAAATCGTCGCGCAGGCGGATTTCATACGGGCCGGGGCAGCCATCGCGGGGCACCAGGAAGTCGCCGGTGTAGGCGAAGTTGGCCGAGTCCTGGGCCATGTAGTACTCGGCGTAGCGCTGCTCGCGCAGCATTTGCTCGCGCCCGCCCTTAATGCCCTGAATCCAGTCGTGGTTGCCGGGCACCATGTACTTCTCGCCGGGGTAGTTCTTGAGCGCGTCGAGCTGGGTGCGCAGGCGGCCTTCGGCAATCTTGCGGTCGTAGGCACCCTCGCGGGGCATCCCCTGGTTGTAGATGTTATCGCCCAGGTACACTACCGAGCTGTTCACACCCATGTGCAGCAGCTGCTTGCGCATGTAGTTGAGCGAGGGCTCGCCGCCCTTCTCGGCCGGGATGGGGCTGCCCACGTCGCCAATCAAAAACACCGAGTAGCGGATGCGGCTGGAGTCGGGCGGCAGGTTTTTTTGCCAGCCTAATGCCTTGCCCCGGTAGTTGGGCTTGTAGCCGGGCGGCGGGTTGAAGTCGGACTCGCCGGCTTCGCCCAATTCTTCCAATTGGGCATGGGCGGCGAAGGGAAGCGTAGCCAGTAAACTAACGTATAGCGCCAGGCGAAAAAATAGCCTCATAAAGTGAGCAGAAAAAAAGGGAACAGCGTGGAGGGCGAAACGCGCGCCGGCCTAGTCGCTGTATACGTAAAATCCGGCGCGCGTTAGCCGCTCCCTACGCAAAGGCGGCGCTCACGGTTGAGTCTATTCTTAACCTCGCGCCGCTGCTTCGCGTTGAAAGCTATTGCGGCCAGGTTGCGCACCGCGCCCACCGGCCTTTTTTCTGCATTCAACCCTATGGCTACCACTACTCTCTCCGAAGCCGAAGCTGCCACCTCCACCCAGCCGGCCGCCGCCCCCGACCAGGAGGCCGCACCCGCCAAACCCCCGAAGCCGCCCAAGTCGGAGCCTTCGCCGCTGGTGCAGCAGGCCCAGGCCACCGTGGAGCCACTGCTCAAGGAGAAGCTTGACCCGCGCCTCACCTACCACACCCTGGCCCACACCGAGTACGTGGTGAAGCAGGCCCACGCCCTGGCCGACGCCGCTAAGCTGTCGGCTAAGGAAACGGAGGAGTTGCTGGTGGCCGCCTGGTTTCACGATACCGGCTACCTCGACACCTACGACGGCCACGAGTACAAGAGTATGGCCCGCGCCGAGGCCTGGCTGAAAGAGAAAAATGTAGGGTCCGCACGCATTGAGGTAATCAAGAACCTCATCCGGGCTACGCACCGCGACGAAGAGGCTAAAACCGAGCTCGAAAAGCTGATGGTGGACGCCGACATGAGCAACCTGGCGGCCGAGGACTTTCGGGCGCGCGCCGAGCTCATCCGCAGCGAGTGGGAGCTGGCGCTTGATAAGTCGTACAGCAATACCGATTGGGCCGAATTGCAGCTCAATTTCATGCTGGGCCACAAGTACCACTCGGAAGCCGGCAAGGAGCGCTTCAAGAAAGCTCTGAAAGCCAATATCGACGACCAGCGCGACTACCTCAAGAAAGTCGAGAAGAAGGCTAAGAAGAAAGCTAAAAAAGCCACCGATACCTTCGCCGAGCCCAAGCGGGGCATCGAAACAATGTTCCGCACCATGTACTCCAACCACATGAAACTGAGTGATATGGCCGATAAAAAAGCGGCCATGATGATTCAGCTCAACGCGGTTATTCTGTCGGTTATCATCACCTATTTCGGGGCCAAGTCGTCGTCGCTGGCCGTCACGGGCGGCACCAGCTTCATCCGCAACCCCATTCTGGCCGTGCCAATGGGCATCTTACTGCTCACGGCGCTGTGCTCGGTTACGTCGGCCATCCTCTCGGCCCAGCCCGATGTCACGAGCTTCAAGTGGCTCAAACGCAACCCCGAAATCGCCACCAACCGCCGCGTCAACCTGCTCTTTTTCGGACAATTTACCAAGCTCAGTCTCCAGCACTTCCAGGAAGGCATGCGCGAGCTGATGCGCCAGAAAGACACGCTCTACAACAACATGGTTACCGACGTGTACTACCTCGGCGAGGTGCTCGACCGCAAGTATAAGCTGCTGCGCGTGAGCTACTCCATTTTCATGGTGGGGTTGATTCTAACCGCGCTCTCGTTTGCCATAGTATTGGCGTATAAGATGTAGCTTTGCGCCTCGTTGCACGCAACGACCCCGTAGCTTAATGGCATAGAGCAAGACACTCCTAAGGTCGAGGAACAGGTTGGAATCCTGTCGGGGTCACGCGCAGCAGACAGTATAGCGTTTCAAAAACTGTACGGTTCTTGAATTACTCTTCTCTAGTATTCGATTCTATAGTATACCGCAGAATTCGTTTAATATAACGACTTCCTGCAGCTTTAACTTGCTCGACCTATGAAACATAAACTTTTACATTGAAAAGTAGTAGCCTGTTTGAGCGCTATAATACTTTATTTATCGGCCTGTTCTAGGAAAGATGAACCAAACCCAATAGACATCAGCCCAATAAGTATCACGGACGGTGCTGCTGCTCGCGCTGTAAATAAAGCACAGTCTTGGTTTAAAAACCAGGCGTATACTTCTGCTAAATCTACTACTGCTGCTGCTCGCGGAGAAGGGAGTAGCCAACCTATCATAAATTGGGACCGAGCTATTTATTCTGCCGACTACGTAGTAGCCCCTTTCGCAGATGCTTCGCACTCATTTGGCGATTCTCACAAGTATGGCTATCGTTTTCTAATTGTTCATCTGCCTGCTGATTCCTCTTCGCTCTGCACTGGCCGTATTTCAGAGTTAATAACAGATTTGCAAATAGCTGACCCAAGACAGGCTGCAAATTTAGCTTTGACTGGAACTGAGCCATTATTATCTGGTAAGATACCGGGTTCAGTGGATGAGTTTACAGGTACCCTTCTCGTCTACTCACCTAATTATGAGTACGAAATAGGGCTAAATTATCGCAATGGGACATTGCAGCCGCTGAGTATGCGAATACAAGCGCCGCCCCCACCAGACACATGTTATGACTATTTCTTGGTAGGCTATGATAATACGGGGACTATGGTTGTTCATGACTTCCTGTTCACTGCTTGCACAGGTGGCATACCAGATATAGGTGGTAACTGGGGAGGAAGTAGTGGCGGTGGAAACGGTACTAGTACAGGGCCGCAACAAGTGGCCACAATTAACCAAAGTCTACTAAAACCATGTCATTCGCAGGTATTACAAGGATTGCAAGCATCTAGTAATACAGCGCTGCTTGATATTGTTGCACTATTTTCTGGCTCAGACCCAGATTATAATTGGGTTGTAAAGAATGGTTCAAATTCGTTTGGGCACATGGGTGATACCTCGCCGCGCTTTAATTTTGTTAACCGTTCAGTTACAACAACATTTGATGGAACACAAATGGGGCAGTCTGCAGATATTTTTGTTGCCTGCACAATGCTTCATGAAGCAATACATGCCTATTTGATTGCATATTACTCAAATGCTCTTCTATCAAATGGTAATGGCTCTATTAATGGTACAGGATTTCAGGGGCAATACCCTGCCATTGCCTTTGCTTATCTCAGTAATAATGTTGGAACATTAGCAGCAAGCCATCATACAGAAATGGCAATAGACGGGCCATCGAATGGGTGGATTGGAGATATAGCCTACAGTCTAAAGCAGTATGGTATTAATAAAGGTTATAACCTATCCGACCAGTTCTATAAGGACCTGGCATGGGCTGGGTTGTTAGATACATCTGACTTTAACTCTCTGCCTGCTGCTGATAAATCTCGTATTAAGGATGTCATTGCAGCAGAATGCTATGGTACCAATAACCAAGGGCTATCAGCTACTCAAGTAGGTGCGAAAGCTTGTAATTAAGTATAGTATATGTTATGCTCTACTTCTATGCTTGCCAAAGCTCCCTTTTCATTAATTTTACTGGTAGCAACTCTAATGTCTTGCCAGCGACCGTTAAGCGCAGGCAAGTCCCCCCCTAACCTTAAAATACTTCGGTTGTATCGTAAAAACATTGATGAGAATCCCTGTGTTTTTGGCATTGTACATGTAAAAGATTCCACCGGAATTCATCAATGGCCAGGTAATTTCGTGAAAGTAGATGAAAAAATGCCTGTGAGTGCTGGGATAGATGGTAGTTATATGTTTCCCTTAAAAGCAGGTCGGCATTATATTTGTGCCTTTCAAATAGGCTATTCTAAGGTTGAGATTAAGAAGTTGTTAGTAAAAGCAGGTGATTCTGTTCGCGTTGATTTCTATTTGCATGATAATAAGGAGGGTATATATTAAGTATTTCTTTGATGGCATTCCTAATAAAAAGGCCCGCAACTAATAGTTGCGGGCCTTTTTATTAGGAATAGCTAAAATTCTAGCTTACAACCGGAACTGCGCGCCGACCTTGATACCGAAGTTGCGTGGAGCCGGCTCGTCGCGGCCGGTGGGCGGGGCATCGCGGTAGGTGAGGCGGTGGATGAAATCGACGCGGATAAACTTGAAGATGTTTTCCACGCCGTAGCCTACTTCCACGTAAGGCACTTTGTCCAGCGTGGGCAAAGGCCTTTGGGGCTGGCCCTGCATATCGAGGGGCTGGCGCTGGTTTTTGGGGCTCAGGCCGCCGTAGAGGGCGTTGGCGGTGGCCACGAGGCGCCAGTTGAAGGAGCGAATGCCCGGAATGGCGTTCAGAATGATGCCTTCAAAATGGTGGTCGAGGCGCAGCGACACCGAGCGGTCAGTCACGAACTCGAAGTAGTTCATGAGGTTGAAGGCATTGGCGTTGTAAAACGGCGTCTGGTTGCCGAGCGGAATCTTGAGGAACAAGGCCGGCAGGCGGTCGGGGGCGTAGGCACCCTCGGCGCGGTAGTTGAGGCGGCCGAAGTGGCCCACCGACACGCTGTGGCTCACGAGCAGGTTAAATTTCTGGTAGCGGGCGTCGCTGTTCGTAAACAGGTCGCGCGCCCCGAGCGTGTAGCGAAACGTGAACACCGGCCAGCGCTTTAGGCCGATGGGGCGGCGACGGTTCTCGGCCTGGACCTGAGTTTCGTCGGGCGCGTAGCGCGACTCCAGCACTACCTCCGACAGCGTGAGGTCGGGCACTACCCGGTCGTTGCGCCGATACACGAAGTCATTGAGCAGCTTGATGTTCTGCTCGCGCAGCGTGATGGTCTGGGTGAAGCCGCGAAACAGGTCACGCTGCGCCGAGAGGGTCATCAAATCGCGCAGAATGGGCTTGCCCTGCACGAAGCGCCCCCAACGCGTGGCGGCCAGGAAAAGGTTGTTATCAACCTGCAAAAAGTCGTTATCGAGCAGCGCGGCCTGCTCTACATCGTGCCGAAACTCGGCGGTGAATACCGTCCAGTGGCGGCGCTCGGCGATGTAGCTTGAGCGCAAGCCGTACTTGATACGGCCATCGCGGGTGCCGTAGGCCAGGTAGGCCTGCGACACGGTATTGCGGCTGAAGCCTGGCGTGGTGCGAAAGCCCAGGCGGAAGCGGCTACCCTCGTAGTCGTTGCGGGCGTAAGTGTTGATGATGGGCCCGAGCTCAATCTTGCTGTTATTGTCGCTGTTGCCCACACGCTTGTAGCCGTTGATAAACAGGTCTATCCAGTCAAGCGTACTGCGCACCGAGGGTAGGTTGCGGGCCGAGTCGAGCACCGCGAAGGTCTGCTGCTCGCTGAGGCTCAGCGTATCGGGGCGGTTTTTGTCGAAGTAGCCCCCCGTAGCGCCGGCCGGTAGCATCCCGCTGATGAGCCCGCCGGTTTCGGCGTCCTTGCCCGGCTCCATGATGGTCGACACGATGGGCTGGTCGTAGAAGCCGGCCTCGCGCGGCTTATTGCGCACGAAGTTGGAGTTGACGGTGGTGAAGCGCACGCGCAACGCGGCCTGCTTCTCATAGGGCCGGATGCCCAGCACCAGCTTGGTGCGGGCGGCCAGACCGGGCCCGTCGGCGGGCGGCGTGAGGTCCTGGTAGATGCGCAGGTCGCTAACGAAGTTGATGTTGGAATGCTCGCTGGCTACCACATCGATGCGGCGTAGCGCGTACTTCTCAGCCGTAATCCAGATAGTACCCTTAAAGGCCAGGTCGTGGTCGCGCTTGGGCGTCACCGCGATTTTGTAGCACCAGTCCTTGCCCACGAACACCGAGTCTTGCAGCTCGTAGTCGTAGGTGAGGCGGCCACCCTCGGCAATGGGCGAGATAAAATCCTTACCCAGAATGTTTTGCCAGTTGGGATAAAAGTCGAAGTTCTGAAAATTTGAGCCTAGCATCTGGCTTAGCACCGAGCCCTCGCGGGGGCCAGCCCCACGCATCTGCTTGTGCTGAATGTCTTCGCGGCGGCGCAGGGGCGTGTATTTCTGGTACACCTTCGAGCCTACTTCGGAGGCAAAGAGCGGCAACGGGGCATCGGGGTCGGCGGCAGCGGCCGCGCCCCGGCGCACGGCCAGCGCCCGGATGTCCTTCACCACCTTGCGGTTGGCCAAGGCCTTCGGGATGTCGGCCATGCTCACCTCGATGCGGTTGTAGGAGTCGAACTCGGCCGATTCCAAGGCATTGCGCTCGTTTTGCTTGCGGTGCTTCTGCACCTCGCGCAGAATGCGGAAGGCCGGGTTTTCGGGTTGGCGCGAGTACACGACGACTTCTTTCAGCGCTACGCCGCCTTTCTTGAGGCGAAACAGTACCGTTTGCTCGGCCGCCTTGGTAAGGGCCTTGCGCTGCACCGCAAAGCCTACTGTAGAGGCCGCCAGCGAGTCGGGCACCGTGGCTAGCGGCAGCTTGAATTTGCCGTTCTCATCGGCCGTAATGCCAATGGTAGTCTTGGGTACGAAGATGGAGGCGAACGGCACGGGTTCGCCCGATTGTGCCTCTACTACCTGGCCGGAGACGAGTATACGTTGGGCGGCGGCCGGCAACACCCCCACGAGCAGGGCTAGCAGCAACAGCGGAACGGTCAATTTCATAGAGCTGGGTAATAGCGGGAGGGTGGGGGATACAGGGTTGTGCCCGCAAGTTACGCAAGTGCGAGCGGCTTGCAAGTAGTTCCAATGGCAAGAAAGTAAAGCTGTTGCCGTAGGCGTTAAAAGGCTGTGTGAATGAGGGAAAACTGTGGCTAAAACACAAAAAAAGCCCCTGCCGGCGAGGTTTTTTCACCGGCAGGGGCAATGCTAAAAGCCCAACTATTTGGCTATATCTCGACCTTGAGCGTGGCGGGCCGGTCGGTGACTTCAAACAACTCGCCGTGGGGCACGATGGTAATTTGCCCGTACTCTTGCAGCAGCTGCTTGTATGCTTCAGCCACCGGCCGGGGCTTGCGGTCGAGGTCAAACAGGCCGCAGGCGTTTACCTTGTTGTCCTTTTTGGCCAGGCCCGTGTCCCAGTCGAGCTGGTCGATGAGCGAATACCACGTAAAGCCCAGCACGGGCACGCCTTCCTTGCGGATGCGCAGCACGTTCACCCATTGCTTCCAGAGCCAGTTCGGCGCTTCCTTCGCCTCAAATACGTTGGTTTCGGTGTGCATCACCGGCTTTTTGTAGCGCTGGTAGTAGTCGTGGGTGATGGTGGCCCAGCCCAACACGTCGACGCTGGTGCAAACCTCACCGCTGGGCAAAATGATTTTCTCATTACGGCCGTAGTAGTCGTTGCCCATTATCTGGTAGCCCGGCGGCTCGCCGGCCATAAACCAGTCGTACTCCTTGCGGGTCATGCCGTTGTCGTAAAGGTAGTTCACTACCTCGCCGTCGGGCTGGTGCGCGTACAGCAAGTCGAGCGAGGCAAAGCGCAGCTTATTCTCAAGCTGCACGGCGGGCGTGCGCTCGGCGCGCAGCTCGTGGATAAACTCGGCCGACTCGCTCTGCACAATCACGCAGTCGGGCCGGTGCTTGGCAATCTGCTGCGTGCCCATGATGCTAGCTGCCGTGCAGTGCTTGAGCGCCGTCACGAAGCCCTTATCCGACTTCAGCTGCTCGTTCCAGACCCCGTCCTTGCCGCTCGACCGGGCCGTGACGTAAATCTCGTTCACCGGCGTGTAGTAGCGCACCCAGGGGTAGCGTTTGGCCACCTGCTCGCAGTAGTCGGCAAAGTGCACCACCAGCTCGGGGTTCTGAAAGTTCTCCAGCCAGTCGGGCACCCCGAAGTGCATCAAATCGAGGATGGGCGTGATGCCCAGCCGCTTAATTTCCTTCATGGCCAGGTCGGCAAATTCCCAGTCGTACTTGCCTGGCCCTTGCTGGATGTTGTAGTACGGCAGGCCGTAGCGCAATACCTTGAGGCCCATTTCTTTCACTAGGCCCAGGTCTTCTTTGTAGCGGTTGTAGTGGTCGCACTCGGCCAGCAGGTCGCGGCGGGTTTTGCCGTGGTCGATGGTCGGGTACGAGCACTCGATGCCGGTAGCGAACATGAAATTGGTGGGTAGGCCCGTGGGCAAGCCGCTGCCGTTGTGCCCACGCGCGCCGCCAAACTGGTCGCCGTCGTAGCCACCGTCGCCAAACTTCTTCTTAACGTCGGAAAGGAAGGATTTCATAGTGTGCGGTAAGCTTTAGCTTGCCGTTGAAAAATATAATAAGCACCAAGACAGGAGTATAGCGGCAAGCTAAAGCTTACCGAACACCGAGATTCTCCAAAAACTTATCGGCCGTACGCAGGCTCAGAGCCATAATCGTCAGGGCCGGATTCACACTCAGCGCGCTTGGGAAAGTCGAATTGTCGCTGATGTACAGGTTGGGCACGTCGAAGGCGCGCCCGTCGCGGTCTACTACCGCGTCGTCGCCGCTCAAGCCCATGCGGGCCGTGCCAATGACGTGCGCGTAGCGGTCAAACGACCAGATATCGGTAGCCCCGGCGGCGGCCCAGATGTCGCGCATCGTCTTTTCGGCGTGGGCCGTCATGCGGACTTCGTTTTCCTGAGCTGTGAAGTGGATTCGTGGCTTGCGCACCTGCTTGTTATCAAGCTCATCGCTCAGCTCCAGGTAGTTATCGGGGTGAGGCAGGCAGTCGCCCAAAATGTTGATGCCCGCGATGTAGTTAAATTTCTTCATGTAATCGCGTAGCGCCTTGCCCCACAGCTTGCGCCCGCGCGCCGTTTGACCGGCAAACGTAACCGGCATTACGCCAATGCTTTGCAGCAGGTAGCCGCCCACAAAATCGGCATCCTTGGGCCGGTGCGTGTCCTGCGAAATCAGGCCGCCCGGAATGCCCTTGGTCGGCCGCACCTCCTCGGGGAAGGTGCCCCAGACCTGAATACCAGTGTGCGCCATCAGGTTGCGCCCCACTTGCCCGCTGGTGAGGGCCAACTCATTCAGCAGCAGCAGGCGCGGCGTTTCTACAGCCCCGGCGCACAGGAAGAGGTGCTTGCAGGCGATGCGGTGCGACTGCTCATTCTGGGTGTACACCACCGCCGACACTAGCCCTTTTTCATCACGCTCAATCTCGGTCACGTAGCTATTGGGCCGAATATCAGCCCCGTGCTTCACCGCCAGCGGAATGTAGGTAACATCCATGCTCGACTTGGCCCCGTTGGAGCAGCCGGCTTGGCAAAAGCCCCGGTTGGTGCAGGCCAGCCGCCAGCCCACGCCCTCCTGGAAGTAGGGCGCCGACAGCGCGGCATTGGCGGCCGGCGAGGTGCGGATGCCCAGCTTTTCGGCCCCACGCACCATCAGTTGCGCGGCGCTGTTGAGGGGCAGCGGGGCCATCGGGTAGCCTTTGGGTCGCGACGGCCCCCAGGGGTAGGGCGTAGGGCCCGACACGCCGATAAATTGCTCTACCTCTTCAAAATAAGGTGCTAATTCATCGTAGGTCAACGGCCAGTCTTCACCCACGCCGAAGTCGGTTTTCAACGTCAGGTCATCGGGCAGCGGGCGGGGGGTGTAGGCGGTGTAGTGCAGCGTCGAGCCGCCCACGCCGGTGCCCGAGTTGTTGCGGCCCATCGCCAGCGGCGTGCCGCCGGCGGCCAGCCGCTCATCATTCCAAAACAGGAAGTCTTGCGCCTGCTCGTCGGTGGCAAAATCCGTTTCGGGCTTGTGCCAGGGGCCGGCTTCGAGGGCTACTACCTTCAGGCCGGCCTGGGCCAGGCGGGCTAGCAGCGGCGCGCCGCCCGCGCCCAGGCCAATTACTACGCAGTCAACTTCTTCTGACTTATCAGGCGTAGGCTGCGGCGTCTCCTGCGGGGTAGCGGCAGCCTGGTTTTCGGTCAGGATTTCGCGCAGCAGCGGGTCTTGCACGGTGGTTTCGAGCGGGGTGGCTACCCCTTCTTCGGCAATTTCTTCGTCGGGCATAATGAGGTAGGGTGCGGGGCTTGTCCCCGCCCGTCGTTGAGTAGTTAGAAATTAAATTGCTGAGCGCCAACGGGCGGGGGCAAGCCCCGCACCCTACATTTCGCGCGGTTCCTTCTCGTTGAGGCCGATTTTCGTCCAGGCGGGCAGGTCGGCGTAGCCGGTATAGCCTATCTCGTCGTGCGCCCAGGGATGGGCGTAGTACACGGCCGTGAGCTCGGCCAGCATCTCCTCAAAAAAGCGGTCGGCGGGCAGCGTCTGCCACGCCTCGCCGGGCGGGTTACCGCTGGCGAGCGCTTCAATTACTTTGTCCTGCTGCGCGGCATCAAGCTGCTCAAAATCAGTATTAAACAGCGAATGCGCGATTTGCTGAATGCCACCCAAACCCAGGCGGTACGCCTCCCGGTCGGGGGGGAGGGCGTCGTAGCGCCAGCCATCGGAGCGGCCTTCGGCGAGGCGCTTATCTACGGACGGGGCCAGCGCGATGGGCACCGGGCGCTCGGGCTGCGGAAACAGCCGGGCCGCCACGGCCACTAGCAACTGGTAGGTTTCGGGGGCCAGAAACTGCGGCGCGTAGGTGGCCGCCTGGCGGGTTTCATCTAAGCGCTGCGTTAGCGCGGCGCGGGTGGCCTCCGATACGTGGGAGGTAGGCAGCAGCTCCTGAAAAGTCATGTGTGGCGCGTAAAAAAGATAAGCGAGCTATTGGCTACCAGTTCCATTTGGAAAGCAGCCAACAGCCCGCCGAGCTTTACTAACGCACAACCTGCGCCGTAGGTTACTCGTCGCTGCTGAGCTTGCCGCCCGTCACGTGTACGAGCGAGCCAGTCATAAACGAGCCGTCCTGCGAGGCTAGCAGCACGTAGGCCGGGGCCAGCTCTTCGGGCTGGCCGGGGCGCTTGAGGGCCACCTCGTGGCCAAACTTCTCAATCTCCTCCATCGGCATGGTGCCGGGGATGTTGGGCGTCCACACCGGGCCAGGCACCACGGCGTTCACCCGGATATTTTTCTCGCCCAAGTACAACGCCAGCGACTTGGTGAGCGCATGAATGCTGGCCTTGGTGCAGGCATAATCCACGAGCAGCGGAATGCCCACGATGCCCACGATGCTGCCTGTGTTGATGATGCAGTCGCCATCCTTCAGATTCGGAATTGCCGCCTGCGCCATCCAGATGTAGCCCAGGATGTTGGTGTCAAACGTGCGCCGGATTTGCTCTTCCGAGATGTCCTCGAATTTCTCCTGCGCCATCTGGAAGGCCGCGTTGTTGACCAGAATATTAAGGCGGCCGTGCTCGGCTACCACGTCCTTCACGGCCTGGAAGGCCTGGGCGCGGTCGCGCACGTCTACTTGCAGCACCTGGCAAGTGCGGCCGGTAAGCTGCACCAGGCGCTGAGTTTCGTGGGCGTCCACGGTGTTTTCGTTATAGACGATGGCCACGTCAGCACCTTCTTTGGCGAAGGCGATGGCCACGGCCCGGCCGATGCCCGAGTCGGCCCCCGTGATGAGGGCCACCTTGCCTTCGAGCTTACCGGCGGCGCGATAGGCGGCTAAGTCACTCTGGGGCTGAAATTTCATATCGGCTTGCTTGGCCGGGTAGGGCAGCTTCTGGGCGTGCTCCAGCATGTCTTTGGCGGTGGGGCGCTCGGGCGGCTGGGGGGTAGAGGTGGGAGTAGTCGACATTAGAAGAGGCTGAATAGTACCGGCCCTATCCTACGCAAAACCGGCGGCAATGGCTGGCCGCGCGCCGGGACTAGCTCGGCGGACCGGCCAATATAATTTTCCGAGCGTAAGGCTAATCAGCACTGCTTGGCCACTTTCAACAAGTAGGTAAATTATAATTTTTATAAGACGTTGGGTAATGTTAATTTAAAGTATGAATATCACGTCAATAACAGGCTTTTTAAGAGCTAAAACAGCGCTGGCTAGTAATTTGCATAGTATTGCAAAACTCAGAATACCCTTCCTGTTAAGAGTGCTATTTTATGCGGAAATTATTACTTCTCCTGCTGGGCCTGTCCCTGTGGGCTACCGGCCCCGGCCACGCCAAAACTACTTCCGATGAACCCGCCCGCCTCAACGGCCAGTGGCAGGGCGGGCTGAAAGTGCCCGGCGGCTCCATTAATCTGATAATCACTATCGTGCCGCTCAGCAACGGCACCTACTACGCGGCGCTCGACGTGCCGCAGCAGCGCATCAGCCGGATGCCGGTGGAGGTGGAGCTGAAAGGCGACAACCTGACGCTCAACATCGAGCAGGCCGGCAGCCACTTCGAAGGCAAGGTGCAGGAGGGCGGCAGCAAGCTCAGCGGCACTTGGCAGCAGCCGGGCCTCAAAACCGACCTGCTGCTGGAGCGTAGCGCGGCCCCCGCCGCCGCGCTGGCCGCCAAAAAGCTGCGCCTCACGCCGCCCTACCGCGAGTCGGAAGTGACGTTTCTGAACCCTACGGGCAAGTTTCGGCTCAGCGGCACGCTCACCATCCCGAGCGGCGAGGGGCCGTTCGCGGCCGTAGCGCTGCTCTCCGACTCGGGCCCGCACGACCGCGACGCCGACCTGCAGGGCTACCACATGTTCGGCATCCTGGCCGACTACCTCACCCGCCACGGCATCGCCGTGCTGCGCTTCGACGACCGCGGCGTGGGCCGCTCGGGCGGCGACTACCACCGCGCCACCACCGCCGACCTCGTCACCGACGCGCAGGCCGCGCTGGCTTTTCTGCGCAAAACGCCCCTCATCGCGCCCCAGCAAGTAGGCCTGCTCGGCCACGGCGAAGGGGCCAACGTGGCGCTGCTCGCCGCCGCCCAGCCCCAAAATGCGCCCGCCTTCGTGGCCTCGCTGGCCGGCTACGGCCAGCCGGGGCGCGACGTGCTACGCCGCCAGCAGGGCGAAATCATGCGCCTCATCGGCACCGACGGCACCCAGATAAAAGCCGCCCAGTCGCTCTACGACCAGCTGGTAGATGCCGTGCGCCAAACCCCCAACAACACCGCCGCCCGCGCCAAGGTCATCGCTTTGCTGCGCAGCAGCAACACGGCGCTCAGCGAGAGCATGGCCCGCGCCCGCGCCGTCGAAATGACCTCGCTCTGGTCGCGCTACTTCCTTGATTTCAACCCCGCTACCCGCTTGCCCCAAGTAGCGTGCCCGGTGCTGCTGCTCAACGGCACCGCCGACCTGCAAGTGGCCGCCGGCCGCAACCTGAGCGTGCTCCAAAGAGGACTGCGTCTGGGCCACGCCGAGGTAGAAACGCACCGCCTGTCAGGCGTCAACCACTGGTTTCAGCCCGACCCGAGCGACTGGCCCATCGTGGCTGGCGAGCGCCAGGCCGCCTTCTCGCCCGAGGGCCTGGAGCGCCTGCACACCTGGCTGGCCGAGCGCGCCAAGCAGGCCAAAGCCCCGCTGCCCGTGACCGTGCAGCGCCCCGCCGCCAAGCCAGCCAAACCAGTTAGGGCAGTAGCGCCCGTGCGCCGCGTCCGGCGGGCGGTAGCAAAAGCGTAGCGCGGACTTTTAGTCCGCCAGTTATTGACGTTGTGACTCGCGGACTAAAAGTCCGCGCTACTACCACGGCAGGCTTTCCTCTTCGTGAAAGTACCCGCCCGTCGGTCCATCGGCCGGCAGCAAGGCTAGGCGCACGGCCGTGCGGGCCCCTTCGCGCACGCTCAGCGGCGCGCCCTCGCCGCCCAGGTCGGTTTTGACCCAGCCGGGATGCGCAGCGTTAACCTTTATGTTAGTATCGGCCAGGTGCTGCGCTAGCACCACCGTCAGCATGTTCAGCGCGGCCTTCGAAGAGGTGTAGCCCGGCGTGGCCCAGCTACCGCCCTGCCCCGCGCCGATGGTAGCCAGCGAGCCTAGAATGCTGCTTTGATTCACGATGCGGCCGGCCGAAGCTTGGCGCAGCAGCGGCAGCAGCGCCTGCGTAATGGCGTAGGGACCAATGACATTGGCCTCGTAGGTCTGGCGTAGCGTATCGGGGCTGACGTCAAAGCCGTTGTCCAGCTGCACGCCCGCGTTGTTCACTAAAATATCGAGTCGGCCGAAATTCTTCTCGAAGAAAGCTGGTAGCGCTGCGATGTCGGTGGCGCTGGTTACGTCGAGCTCTACGGCGTGGGCGTCCAGCCCTTCGGCGCGCAGAACGGTGGCGGGCGCTTCAGCTTTGCCCTGGCGCGCGCCGAGTACTACGGCGATACCTTTTTGGCCAAGCTGGCGGGCTATTTCGAGGCCCAGTCCTTTGTTAGCGCCCGTGATGAGGGCGACGGGTTTTGCATGTTTTTCCATGCTTGGTTAAAGCTGCCAGGCTGGAAAAAGGTTAGCGCACAGTCAGGACGCGAGTGAAATCGGCCGTCATTGCGAGGATAGCGAGGCAATGACGGCCACGCTTAACGACGTATTACCAGTTCAGCCCGCAGTGAAAGCAGTGGTGCGCGCGCCCTTGCAGCGGGAAGCGCCGCAGCCGCGACAGCAAGGCCACAAACCAGTGCGTCGCGCCCGGCTCCGCCGCCGCGTCATACGTCACCTCAGCGGAGCCGCAGCGGGGGCAACGCTCGGTTCCGGTTGTAGTAGCGGGCTCAGCGAGGCCGCCGGGCTCGGCCCGCATCACGGGGGGCTCGCGCAGCACCTCGGCGGCTTGAGCGGCATCGCGCTGGTACACGTGCAGGCGCACGCCACCCGCCACGGGGCTATACATACGGTTGAGCGACACTAGGTTTTCGTTGGTGAGGAAGCACGGAATGCCCGCCGCCTCCAGCTTGGTGCGGGCCAGGTGGGCCGCTAGTGGCTCGTAAAAAGAATCGAGCACGATAATATTCTCCGCCATAACGCTCCCTCAACAATCGTCAGGGCTTTTTGGTGGCTGTGCGCAGGTCTTTGGCGGTGCGCTTGGCGCGCAGGGCCGTAAATTCGGCCTGCCACGCCCGGATGCGCAGCTCGTCGCGCGCGGGCAGGTCGAGGCGCACGCGGGCCAGCTGCTCATTCAGGCGGCGGTAGGTAGCCTGGGCGTAGTCCCAATCGCGTGGCTGCCAGGTTTTGTGACGCGCCCGCACGGCCCGCAGCAGCGTGCCATACGCCTCCCCGATGGTGGCCGGCGTGAGGGTGCCCACCTGGGTAGCGTAGCTGCCGAGCAACTGCTGGTCTACCGTTTTTTGCTGGCGCGCCGCCAGCGGCACCGCCCGCCGCGCGTGGTTGGCCGAGTCGAAGCGGGCCACCTGCCGGCCCATCCGCCGTAACGTGCGCCCCGAGGCGCGGGCGGCCGTGTCGAGCTTGTGCAGCTCCTGGCGTACGACGGCCTGGCGCTCGCGCGGGGTCGAGTCGCAGCTGTAAAGCCCGAAGGCGAAGAAGGTCAGCGCCAGCAACTGGCCGGCTACTACAAAACGTTTCATGGCCCCAACATACGACCAGTCGGCCCAGAAAACCACCCGTCCACCCAAAAGAAAAAAGGCGGCTGGCCGCACTGCGGCCAGCCGCCTTTCGGGCTGCTGCTGCTTAGCCAAGCATTAGGGCATCAGCACTTTGTTGATGACGTGAATCACGCCGTTGCTTTGCATTACGTCGGCGATGGTCACGGTGGCGATACCGCCTTTTTCGTCTTTCAACTCAATGGTTTTCGGGCCTTTCATCATGGCTGTCAGGGTTTCGCCCTGCACCGTTTTGAGGGTAGCCTTGCCTTTACCAGCCTTGATGGCTTTCATCAGGTCGGCCGAAGTCATGCGGCCGGCTACCACGTGGTAGGTCAGGATTTTGGTGAGGGTTTCCTTGTTTTCGGGTTTCACCAGGTTCTCTACCGTGCCGGCGGGCAGGGCGTTAAAGGCCTCGTTGGTAGGCGCAAACACGGTGAAGGGACCAGCGCTCGACAGCGTCTCCACGAGGCCGGCGGCTTTCACGGCAGCTACCAGCGTGGTGTGGTCCTTCGAGTTCACGGCGTTTTCCACAATGTTCTTGGTGGGGTACATCGGGGCACCGCCTACCATCACGGTTTTGGCTTTCTGAGCCGAAGCCGACTGGATAGTGCCAGCCCCGAGCAGGGCAACGAGGGCGAGCGAAGCAAACGAGAATTTCATAAAAGAGGAGAAAAAGTAAACTTGAGGTGTTTGTGCAGGCACCTACGCTCCAGGTTTGGCTTTTGGATTTTCCGGACCTAAAATTTTTTGAAAATAGTGGTGGTGTGCTTCGCAGCCGTCCGAAATTAAGCCGATAGGGTGCCAAAGCTTCACTTTTGCACGAGCCGAGCGCAATTACGCAACGCCAACCTCGCTGGCTATTCGCCTAGGTGCACACCGTTCTAAAATTTTTCCCCTTGAAAATGAAGCGAAAACATGCGCCAGCAGCATTTTTTA
The DNA here is from genome assembly GCA_964277755.1 of uncultured Hymenobacter sp. Lineage (GTDB taxonomy): Bacteria > Bacteroidota > Bacteroidia > Cytophagales > Hymenobacteraceae > Hymenobacter. The sequence continues at coordinate 931 of CAXYJY010000005.1, read as the reverse complement.
GCAGCCACTACTTGCATCGCCAGCTTCTTTGCCTACCTTTGTATCACCATTCGCCGCCACAGCAGCGAAAACCTCAAGCGAGAGTAGCTCAGTTGGTAGAGCGCGACCTTGCCAAGGTCGAGGTCGCGAGTTCGAACCTCGTCTCCCGCTCCAAACAAAAAGACGTTGCTAACCGGCAGCGTCTTTTTTGTTTGATGACTAATCAGACAGTTGCTAAATTAGCAACTGCTTGAGCCAGAGTGGTGTAATGGTAGCCACGAGGGACTTAAAATCCCTTGTCTTCACGGACGTACGGGTTCGAGTCCCGTCTCTGGTACTCTGGGGGTAAAAATCCCCAAAAATTAATTATTTACCCAAGCGAAACCCCCTTTCTGACTCAGGAAGGGGGTTTTTCGCTTGGGGTTTTTGCATTGATTGTTTAACACCTGTTTACCACGTGAATTTTTCAGTCACGGTGACCTTGCGAATGCCAGCTCAGACGAACGGCCTGAACACCGTCCGACTTCAAATTATTTTGAATCGGAAAGTGCTGCCGATACCGCTCGGTTTCGCGTGGCCTGAAGCAGCGCTTGGCATGAATGAAAAAGCGGCCCTTTTTCGCCAGCACGCCGGTGGGCACCTGGGCTAGAATACCGCGCTGCGCCAGGTGCTGACGGAAGCGCCCGCCAAAGCCGCCATCCACAAAAACGACTTGTACCTGGTCAAGTAGTTCGTTGCCCAGGGCCAGGGCGTCCCAGACCTTGGCGGCGGTAGCCCCATCGTGACAGCTGGCTGCTACTACGCAACTAGTCAGTAAATTGCCCAGCGTGTCTGCCAGAAAAAATCGTTTACGCCCCTTGATGCGTTTCCCGGCATCGTAGCCGACGCGGCGGGTGCTGGTCGCCGTATTTTTCACGCTTTGACTGTCGAGGACGACGGCGGTGGGCTGGGC
>CAXYJY010000004.1:0-58545 GCA_964277755.1 uncultured Hymenobacter sp. | reverse complement strand
GGGAGCCGACCGAAAAGCTACGTAAGCTAACGTAACCAAACGTCAGGCTCCCCTCTCCCGGAGGGGAGGGGCCGGGGGTGGGGTACTACGCCAAGGCTAGTTATCCGTAGCCGGCACGCGCGGCTCGTGCTCGCCGGGCTGGGGCACGCCCGAGTCTTTCAGCCCGGCGCGCGAGCGGCTCGAAATGAGCGCCACGGTAGCGGCCAGACCAGCCGCCGCCGCCACGCCGGCCAGCACCGGGTGCAGGGTGGCGCGGGTGTAGAGGCTGGTTTCCATCACGTGGCCGGGGTTGCTGCCGCGCACCTTGGCGTGGGGGGCGTTGGGGCGGTGCAGCGAGCCGGCGGGGTCTACGGCGCGGGTGCCTTCCTGCTTCTGCTGGGCCACGCCGGTTTTGGCTTCTAGCCAGTCCATCGCGCCGGGGGCGTACTTGTTGGTGGTGCTCATGAGCTTGCCGCCGCCGCCCACGTAAATGTCGCGCACCGGGTGCGTGGCGGCGTGCAAAATGGCCTTGGCCACCTCCTCGGGCGCGTACACGGGCTGGGGCAGCTTGGGCTTCTCGGGCAGGTAGTTGCGGGCGTGGTCGGGGAAGGGCGTGTCGATGGCGGCGGGCTTGATGAGCGTTACCGACACGGGCGCTTGCTCGTCGGCCAGCTCGATGCGCAGGGCATCAGTAAAGCCCTTCACAGCGTGCTTGCTGCTGGCATACATACCTTGGATGGGCACGGCCACGTCGCTCACCACGCTGCCCAGGTTAATGAGCGCGCCGCCGTGCTTTTTGAGGTGCTTGATGGCTTCGAGCGAGCCGTTGACGATGCCCCAGAAGTTAGTTTCGTAGAGCTTTTTAAAGTCTTCGAGCTTGCCCTGCTCCAGCCGGCCCCACATGCCCACGCCGGCATTGTTGACCCACGTATCGAGCGCGCCGAAATGCGAATGCGCGGCGTCGTGGATGCGGCGCACGGCGGCGGGGTCGGCCACGTCGGCGGCCACCACGGCCACCCGGCCGCCGAGGTCGCGGGCCACAATGTCGAGGTCGGCCTGCGAGCGGGCGGCCAGCACGAGGCGGGCCCCGGCCTTATGCGCGGCTTTGGCGGTGGCCAGGCCGATGCCGCTGGTAGCGCCGGTAATAACGATAACTTGCTGGTCGAGGGGCTTTAGTTTGAGAGCCATTGGGGTAAAGGCGGAAAGGGAAAGTAAGGAGTGCGCCCGGCGGGCGCGCTGGCTGTACGGCCGGAGGCGGTAAATGGATAGGTTGAGGTTAGCTGTAGCGCGGACTTTTAGTCCGCGAATGGACCGGCCTACTCGCGGACTGAAAGTCCGCGCTACGACGCCCTACCTTTGGTTATCTTTTTACGACGAATGACGGATTCTTTTTCTCTAAAAACCCTGGCCTTACTAGGCTCTACGGGCTCCATTGGCACGCAGGCGCTGGAAGTGGTGCGCGAGCAGCGCGGGCGCTTTCGGGTGGCGGTGCTCACGGCCGGGCGGCAGTGGGAGCTGCTGGTAGCCCAGGCCCGCGAGTTTCGGCCCGCCGCCGTGGTCATCGGCGACGAGTTTTACCTCCAAGCCAAAGCCGCCCTCGCCGACCAGCCCGAAACCGAGGTGCTGGCCGGCGACGCGGCGCTCATCGAAGTAGTGCAGCGCCCCGAAATCGAGGTAGTGCTCACGGCGCTGGTGGGCTACGCGGGCCTGCCGCCCACGGTGGCCGCCATCCGGGCGGGCAAAGACATCGCGCTGGCCAACAAGGAAACGCTGGTAGTAGCCGGCGAGCTGATAACCAGCCTCGTGCGCCAGCACGGCGTGAAGCTGCTGCCCGTCGACTCGGAGCATTCGGCCATTTTCCAGTGCCTGGTGGGCGAGGAACTGAACCCCATCGAGAAGGTCATTCTCACGGCCTCGGGCGGGCCGTTTCGGGGCCGCCCGGCGCAGGACCTGGCCCACATCACCAAGGCGCAGGCCCTCAAACACCCCAATTGGACGATGGGCGCCAAAATCACCATCGACTCGGCCACGCTCATGAACAAGGGGCTGGAAGTAATCGAGGCCAAGTGGCTCTTCAACCTTCGCAATGAGCAGGTGGAGGTAGTAGTTCACCCGCAAAGCATCGTGCATTCGCTGGTGCAGTTCGAGGATGGCTCGCTGAAGGCGCAGCTCGGCCTGCCCGACATGAAGCTGCCCATTCAGTACGCGCTGGGCTACCCGCAGCGGCTGCGCAATGCCTTCCCGAGGTTCTCATTTTTGCAGTATCCTACCCTCACCTTCGAGGCGCCCGACCTGGGCACGTTCCGGCACTTGCCGCTGGCCTACAGCGCTATGCAGCGCGGCGGTAGCGCCGCCTGCGTGCTCAACGCCGCCAACGAGGTAGCCGTGGCCGCGTTTTTGCAGGACAAGGTTAGCTTTTTGGGCATGGCCGATGTGGTGGCCGAGAGCCTCCGCCGGGTGCCGTATCTTGCAAGCCCAACCCTGGCCGACTACGCCGCCACCGACGCCGAAGCGCGGCGCGTGGCCACTAGTTTGCTGACCCGGCAAATTAATTAACTCTGCATGTCGTTGTCATGCTGAGCCTGCCGAAGCATCTCTTCCGCACCGTTGAACGGTCTGGATGAAGCGAGAGAGATGCTTCGCTGCGCTCAGCATGACGGATAGTCTTAACTTAAAAAACTCCTTTGGAAATTCTCGTTATGGCCGGCCAGCTGGTGCTGGGCCTGTCGCTGCTAGTGGGCTTGCACGAGTTCGGGCACTTCGCCTTCGCCAAGCTTTTCAAGATTAAAGTCACGAAGTTCTACATCTTCTTCGACTTCCTTTTCCCGCTACCCAACGTTCTTAATTTCAGTCTTCTGAAGAAGAAAGTGGGAGAAACTGAGTACGGCATTGGCTGGTTCCCATTGGGCGGCTACGTGGCCATCCACGGCATGGTCGATGAGACGCAGGACGCCGACGCGCTGGCCGGCCCGCCGCAGCCCGACGAGTTTCGGAGCAAGCCGGCTTGGCAGCGCCTGCTGGTGATGCTGGGCGGCATCATCATGAACATCATCACGGGCGTAGCCATTTTCACGGCGCTCACCTTCGTGTACGGCGAGAAGTTTTTGCCCGCGAAGGAGGCCAAGTACGGCATCGTGACCAGCAAGCTGGGACGCCAGATTGGCCTGCGCAACGGCGATAAGATTATCAAAATCAACGGCCGGCCCTTTGAGGAATTTTCCGACGTGCACAGCCCCGACGTTCTCCTGGGCTCGCACACTTACTACACCGTGGAGCGCAACGGCCAGCTGCTGGACGTCAACATTCCGGCCGATTTCATGGACCGGATGGCCTCACAGCCCGACAGCGCCTTCGTGGACGTGCGCTGGCCGTTTGCCGTGAAAAGCGTGAAAAGCGGCACTGCCGCCGACCGCGCCGGCCTTAAGGCCCAGGACGAGATTGTGGCCGTGGGTACCATCCCGACGCCTTTCTTTGACCGCTTGCAGGCCGCCCTGCGCCTCAACGCCGGTAAGCAGACGACCCTTACCGTGCGGCGCGCCGGGCAGCAGCTGACGCTGCCCGTAGCCGTGGACAAAGACGGTACCATCGGCTTTATGCCCGAGGATAAGCTGAACTACGACTCGCGCTACTACTCGCTGCCGGGCTCCATCCCGCGCGGCACCGACAAGGCCTTTGGCATTATCGGGGCGCAGGCCAAGGCCGTGGGCAAGATTATTACCGGCCACGCCTCGTTTGCCAAGAGCGTGGGCGGCCCGGCCGACATCGCCGAACAGTACGGCGGGCGCTGGGACTGGCCGCACTTCTGGTTTATGACGGGCGCGCTGAGCATGGTGCTGGCCTTCATGAATTTGCTACCCATCCCGGCCCTCGATGGCGGCCACGTGGTGTTTTTACTCTACGAGATGATTTTGCGCCGCAAGCCCTCCGATGCATTTCTCGAAAACGCCCAGCGCGTGGGTACCTTCCTCATTCTGAGCCTCATGCTGTTCGTGATTGTGGTGAAGCCCATTCTCGGCAAGCTGGGCCTGCTGTAGCTGTCCGGCGCGGTAAGTACTGCCGGCCGCCGTAATTTTAGGGAGCGCGACTTGCCAAGAGTCGCGCTCCTTTTTCGTTTTATGCGTCGTTTTTCGTTTCTGTTGCTGCTACTACCGCTGCTGGCCCTCACCCGCCACACCTACCACTCCAGCATTCTGGAGCTGCGCCTCAACCCCCAGAAGCAGCAGGTAGAGCTGGCGCTGAAAGTCTTTACCGATGACCTCGAAAGCGCTCTCTCGCAGGGCCGCCCGCAGCGTCTGAGCTTGCAGGACCCGCGCGCTCAGGCCCTGGCCGAAGCCTACCTGCGCGAGCACCTGGCGCTGGCCCTGCCCGCCGCTGGCCGCCAGCCGCAAGCGCCCTTGGCGCTGCAATTTGTAGGAATGCAGGCTGAAAAAGATGCCCACTGGCTGTATGCCAAGGCCCGGCTGCCCCGCGCCATTACCACGCTCTGGCTGCGCAATACCGTCATGCTCGACCTGTTTTCCGACCAGATGAACATCGTGAACGCCGAAAGCGGCCCCGCCAAAACCAGCGAGCTCTACCGCGCCGGCCATGAGCAAGCCGTGCTGGTGCTGAAGTAAATAGCGCGGACTTTCAGTCCGCGACTCGCTCGGTTGGTCGACTCGCGGACTGAAAGTCCGCGCTACGCCCCGGCCGCCGTGGCCTCCTTCAGCCACTCGCCAAACGGCCCGAGTGCCCGTAGCGCCGCCAGCACGTGCGCCCGAAACGCCTCGGGCGTCAGCTTGCGCACCTCGGCATCGGGCAGCTCGTGGCTGAGCAAGAAGCTTTTGTGGCGCAGCCACGCGGCCTCGGGGTGGGTAGCCTCGTAGCCGGGCGGCATCTTTTTGAGCTGCCCGCCTTGCAGGCCCTGCGGGAAAAACTGCCGGGCCTCGGGCGCGGCCAGCAGCGCGTGCAGGCTTTCGGCCTGGTAGTCAATTTCCTGCCGGATGGCCGCTACCTGCTCTTTGGTAGGCTCATAGAGGCCGCCGGCCACCAGCGTCTGGCCGTTGGGCCCGATTTGGACGTAGCGGCCGGGCGCGTCGGCGTGCTTGCCGCCGGCGGCGAAGTAGGCCGAGAAGTGCGTTTTGTAGGGCACTTTCACCTTGGAAAAGCGCACGTCGCGGTAGATACGGAAAACGCATTTTTGGGGGTCGAGGCCGGCCAGGGCGGGCTCGTCGTGCGTGAGCTCGCGCAGCCAGTAGGCTACGTCGGCTTCAAAAGCTAGGCGCAGCTGGTCGTAGGTGGCTTTGTGGTCCTGGAACCACTCGCGCTCGTTGTGTCGGGCGAGGTCTTGCAGGAAATCGAGGAGGGCGGCGGGCTTCATAAGGGGCAAAGGTGGCGGGGCAATGGCACGTGCATACGGCCCGGCCGCGCCTAAGGCCGCCTGGCTGCCGCGGCGACATGGGTTTAAGTATATACTAAGCTGCTTGCGAGTGCGTTTGCAAATCGCTACTTGACGACTGTTTACTACCCAGCACTCTTGCGCTTTATCTACCTGCTCACGCTACTTTTTCTGATGCGGCCTGCCGCCGCCCAAACACCCACCGCGCCCGCGCCGCCCGCTTATTGGCAGCAGCAGCTAGCCTACGCCCGCGTGCGGGCCGCCCACACCCGCTGCTGGCCCACGCTGCTCGCCCGCCTGCAAGCCCAGCACCTCGACCCGGCCCGGCTGGAGCTGTTTTTCCGGCTCATCAAAACCAACCGCACGCTCGAAGTGTGGGCGCGCAACCAGGGCGAGGCGGCGTTTCGGCCGCTGCCGGGCTACCCGCTGGCCGCTACCTCGGGCACGCTCGGTCCCAAGCGCTACGCCGGCGACGGGCAAGTGCCCGAGGGCTTCTACCGCATCAATCGCTTCAACCCGCTCAGTGCGTTTCACTTATCACTGGGCCTCGACTACCCCACGGCAGCCGACGTACTGGCCACCGGCTTGGCTGACCCCGGCGGCGATATTTTCATCCACGGCTCCAACGTGACGGACGGCTGCCTGCCCCTCACCGACGCGGGCATCGAGGAGGTGTATTTGCTGGCCGTGGCGGCGCGGGCGGCCGGGCAGGTCAGCATACCTGTGCATATTTTCCCGTTTCCGCTCACGGAAAGCGATTTAACCCGCCGGGCCGGCAGCCCGCACGCCGCGTTCTGGCGCGAGCTGGTGCCGGGCTACGCCTATTTTGAGCAGCACCGCACGCTAGAGGCGGCGCAGCCATAGGGTAGCGCGGACTTTTAGTCCGCAAGCCATGTTTTACACTTACTCGCGGACTAAAAGTCCGCGCTACGGCCCTAATACGCCACGTCGGCCCCGGCCACGCGGTAGCTCGGGTCTTCCACGATGTTGACCTCAACCAGCGCGCCGGCCTGGCCCAGCAGGCGGCGGCAGTCGGGGCTGAGGTGACGCAGATGCAGCGTTTTGCCGGCGCGCTGGTAGCGCTCGGTGAGCTTGTGCAGGGCGTCGAGGGCCGACATATCGGCCACGCGGCTGTCCTGAAAGTCGATGACGACCTCGGCGGGGTCGGTAGCCACGTCGAATTTTTCGGCGAAGGCCTGCACCGAGCCGAAAAACAGCGGGCCGAACAGCTCGTAGTGCTTTACGCCCTGGGCATCCACGTAGTGGCGGGCGCGGATGCGCTTGGCATTTTCCCAGGCAAAGGCCAGGGCCGACACCACCACGCCGAGCAGCACGGCCAAAGCCAGGTTTTGGGAGATGGCCGTGACGGCCGTGACGAGCAGCATCACGGCCACGTCGAGGCGCGGCATGCGGCGCAAAATGCGCAAACTGGCCCACTCGAAGGTGGCGATGACGACCATGAACATCACGCCCACCAGCGCCGCCAGCGGCAGCCGCTCAATCAGCCCCGCGCCGGCCACCACGAACAAAGCCAGCGCCCCGGCCGCCACCACGCCCGACAAGCGTCCCCGGCCCCGCGATTCGAGGTTGACCATCGTTTGGCCTATCATGGCGCAGCCGCCCATGCCGCCCGTCAGGCCCGAGGCCACGTTGGCCAGGCCCTGGGCCACGCAGTCCTGGTTGCTGCGGCCGCGGCTGTCGGTTACTTCGTCTACCACCGTGAGGGTCAGTAGGCTTTCGGTAAGGCCCACCAGCGCCATAATGAGCGAGTAAGGCGCTACCACGGTCAGCGTGTGCCAGCTCAAGGGCACCTGCGGCAGGTGCGGGCTAGGCAGTCCGCCCGCGATGGAGGCGATGTCACCCACCGACTTGGTTTGCAGCCCGCCGACTATCACCAGCGCCGATACTACCACAATGGCCACCAGCGAGCCCGGCACGGCCTTCGTGATTTTGGGCGTGACATACACCAGCGCCATCGTGAGCGCTACCAGCCCGGCCATCAGCAGCAGCGGCGCGCCCGTGAGCCAGTGCTCGGTACCGGCCGCGTCGCGGATTTTGAACTGTTCGAGCTGGGCCATGAAGATGATGATGGCCAGCCCATTGACGAAGCCATACACCACCGGCTGCGGCACCAATCGGATAAACTTGCCCCAGCGCAGCAGGCCGATGGCGATTTGAATCAACCCCATCAACGCCACGGCCACGAACAGGTATTCGATACCCTGCTGCGCCACCAGGCTCACGATAACCACCGCCACCGAGCCGGCCGCGCCCGATATCATGCCCGGCCGGCCGCCCAGCACGCTGGTAATAAGGCATATCACAAACGCCGACCCGATGCCCACCAGCGGGCTGATGTGGGCCAGCAGCGCAAAGGCCACTACCTCGGGCACCAAGGCCAGCGCCGTGGTGAGGCCGGCCAGAATCTCGTCTTTAACGTTGAACCTGTATTGCGAAAAATAAGCTTGCAGCGAAAACATAACCTACTGAGGTAAAGGCAAAAGAAAAGCCGCACGCTTCGGGCAGGAAGCGGCGGCACGCGAAACTCGGGCCAGTACTCAGGGTGGAGTAAGCTTGAAGATAAAAGGCAGGAAAGGGCGCATAAGCAGGGGCAAAGGTACGACGTGCCAGTTTAAACCCGCCGCAAAGCCGGTCCCCGCGCTAGCTTTGCGCCATGCCTGATGCCTTGCCCATTCGCCGGGTGCCGCGCGCCGTGGTGGCGCTGTTTTTTGGGAGCCTGCTGCTGCTGGGTGCCTTTTTACTGCCCGACTACGGTACCTCCTGGGACGAGCCCGCCGACCACCTCAACGGCCTCGTGAGCCTTCGCTACGTGGCCGGCCGGCTGGCCCCCGCCTGGGCGGCGCAGCACGCCGGGCAGCTGCGCGACGTGCCCGACCTGGAGGGCTACCACGACAACGACCACGGGGTGCTGTTTGAGTTGCCGCTGGCGTGGCTGGCCGTGCTGCACCCCGGCCCCGACGAGCGCAGCTACTACCTGCTGCGGCACGCGGCGGTGTTCTTGGTGAGCGTGGCCGGCACCTGGGCGCTGTACCGGCTGGGCCGGCGGCGCTTTGCCGACGAGCGCCTGGGGCTGCTGGCGGCCGGGCTGCTGGTACTGAGCCCGCGCTTTTTTGCCGAGTCTTTTTACAACGGCAAAGACCTGGTTTTTACCGCCTTGTTCACCATAGGCGCGTGGCTGGTGGCCCGGCTGCTGGCCCGGCCCACCGCCGGCCGGGCCATGGCGGCCGGCCTGGCCGCCGCCGCCGCCACCGATGTGCGCCTGCTGGGCTGGCTGCTGGTGCCGCTGGCGCTGGCACTGCTGGCAGTGCGCGCCTGGCAGAAGCCAGCCCACCGGGCGCGCCTTGCCGGGGTGGCGGCGCTGCTGGGGCTGGCGGCGGCGGCGGGCACCGTGGCCGGCTGGCCCTACCTCTGGGCCGACCCACTGGGGCACTTTCAGGCAGCCTACCGCAGCCTCAGCCACTACCAGTGGCCGGGCCTGCTGCTATATATGGGCCAGGAGCAGCTCGCCACCGAGCTACCCTGGCACTACCCGCTGGTGTGGCTCAGTATCACCACGCCGCTGGCCTACCAGGTGGCGGGGCTGCTGGGGCTGGCCGTGGCGCTGGCGGACCTGCTGCGCCGGCCGCTGGCGCGCCTGCGGCAGCCGGCCGGGCCACTCGATGCCCTGCTGCTGGGCTGGCTGCTGGGGCCGCTGCTGCTGGTTATTGTCTTGCATTCCAGCCTCTACGATGGCTGGCGGCATCTTTATTTCTGCTACCCGGCGCTACTGCTGCTGGCCGTGGGGGGCGGACAGTGGCTGTGGCGGCGGCGCACCCGGCCCGGCTGGCGCGCGCTGGCGCTGGGCACGGCCACGCTGGCCGGGGCCGAGGTGGCCCTCACCGCCGGGCGCATGGCCCTGATGCATCCGCAGCAGCAGGCGTATTTCAGCTACCTGCCGCCGCGCGCGGCCGAGCGGCTGTTTGAGCGCGACTACTGGGGGCTGTCTTACCGGCAGGGGCTGGAATACCTGGTGGCGCGCCAGCCGCAGGGGCCCATCTACTACGATGCCTCGCACCTGCCGCCCATCGAAAACAACAAGGTGTGGCTGAAACCCGCCGACCGCGCCCGGTTGGTGCTGGCCCCCGGCGCGGCGGGGCGCTATTTCCTGACTGGCTACCGCCATACGGGCACCCCCTACCCCGATACCGTGGGCCAGGAGGTATTCGCGGTGCGGGCCGGGGGCGTTACGATTCTGTCCATATTCCGGCGGGAGCGGGCGGGCAGCGCGCCGGCGAGCTGGTAGCGCGGGGGTAGCAGATTGATTGGCACAGATTTTTCGTTGAAGCTCACATTCGCCTTTTTCCATTCGCGTTTTTTGCTATGCGCTTACTTTTTGCTTTACTGGCTTGCGCGGCACTAATCCAGCCCGCCCGCGCCCAGCGCCTCACCGACAAGTGGTACTTTGGCCGGCAGGCGGGGCTCGATTTCAGCAGCGGCACCCCTACCCCGCTGCTCGACGGGGCCATGACCACCTACGAGGGCTGCGCCACGGCCACCACCAAGCGCGGCGAGCTGCTGTTCTACACCGATGGCCGTACCGTGTGGAACCGCCAGCACCAGCCCATGCCCAACGGCAAGCGGCTCATGGGCTCGGGCAGCAGCGCGCAGTCGGCGCTCATCGTGCCCGACCCCGGCTCGGGCAACATCTTCTACATCTTCACGGTAGCCCCGCAGGGCGCGCCCGATGGCCTGCGCTACTCGGTGGTGGACATGACCCGCGAGAGCGGCCTCGGCGACCTGCCCCGCACCAACCTGCTGCTACTCACGCCGGCCGCCGAAAAGCTGGCCGCCGTGCGCCACCCCAACGGCCGCGACGTGTGGGTGCTGGCCCACCGCTGGAACTCCAACGCCTTCGTGGCCTACCTCGTGACGGCCGATGGCGTGGCCGCCAAGCCCGTCATGAGCAACGTGGGCGCCATGAACGCCGGCCCCGGCCGCAACGCCATTGGCACGCTCAAGTTTTCGCCCGATGGCACCAAGCTGGCCGCCGCCATCTGGCGCGATACCAACAAGTTTGAGGTTTATGATTTTGACCGGCAGACGGGTAAGGTGAGCAACGCCCGCAGCTTTGGCCCCTACCCCGAGGCCTACGGCGTCGAGTTTTCGCCCGATGGCAGCAAGCTCTACGGCACCTGCAACGGCAACAGCACCATCAAAACGCCCACCGCCAGCCCCGAAACCCAGGTGTGGCAGTTTGACCTCAAAACCAAGGCCGCCGTGCAGGTGGGTCGCTCCACCAACCACAAAATCGGGGCCTTGCAGCGCGGGCCCGAAGGCAAAATTTACGTGGCGCGGGAGGATAATTCTTTTCTCGGGGTTATCGACCAGCCCAACGCCGCCGGCGCGGCCTGCGGCTACCGCGACGATGGCCTCAACCTGGGCGGGCGGCGCAGCAAGCTCGGCCTGCCGGCCTTTATAGTGGAGCCCTAGCGCACCGGGCTGGCGTTATCGGCCTTCCAAACTTAATTTTACAAAAAACTGCCCATGAAATTTCTTTTTAACGCCTCCCGCTTTCGCTTGCTTTTCGCGCTGCTCGCCGCGCTGAGCTTGCTTTCCACCGCCTGCTCGAAAGACAAAGAGTTCGTTGACTACGGCCCCATCGACGACGGTATCATTCAGAAATACCTGGCCGACAAGGCCATCACTACCGCCCAGAAGCAGCCCTCGGGGCTGTACTTCGTGCCCACCACTACCAACGCCACCGCCAAGCAGGTGGTGATGGGCAGCAACGTGTCGATTCGCTACACGGCTACCCTGCTCGACGGCACCGTGTTCGACGCTACCTCGCTGCGCAACAACACGCCCGTCAGCTTCGTGGTGGGCAAGTCTAACGTGCTGACCGGCTTGCAGCTGGGTGCGCTGCTGATGCACCTCGGCGACAAGGCTACCTTGCTTTTGCCCTCAGGCCTGGCCTACGGCGCGGGCGGCACTACCGGCCAGAATAACACCGTGGTACCGGCCAACACCGTGGTGCGCTTCGACATCGAAGTAGTTGACCTGGATTTTGCCCTCACCGACGATGCCATCATCACGCAGTACCTCACTACCTCGTCCATCACCACCGCCCAAAAGCAGACCTCGGGCCTCTACTACGTGCCCGTGACCAGCAACCCCAGCGGCACCCCGGCCGTGGCCGGCAAAACCATCTCGGTGCTGTACACCGGCCGCCTGATGAACGGCACCGTATTCGACGCCTCTTCGCAGCGCAACAACGTACCGCTCGATTTCCTGCTGGGCAGCGGCTCGGTTATCAAGGGCTGGGACGAGGGCATCGCCCTGATGCGCAAGGGCGAAAAAGCCATCTTGATTATTCCCTCGGCTCTAGCCTACGGCCCCAACAGCCCCAGCACCACGGTGCCCGCCAACTCGGTGTTGCGCTTCGAGGTAGAGGTAGTGGACGTGAAGTAAACCACCCCGCGCCTACCGCGAAAAAGGGCTGCCGGCAATGCCAGCAGCCTTTTTTTATTGCCCTGACGCGGCGGCCAACGCGGCGCAGACTCTAGCGATTTTGCTCGCGTAATTTTCTAAATTCATTCTAAGAGCGGCTTTGGCATCGGTGTACAAATGGCGGAGGTGGAGACGCATCCTTACGTCTCACGCTAGGCGGGCCGAACAACGGTGAGATGCCAGTATGTGTCTTTACCTCCGCCGGCACACTGATTTAGAAACCGCTCTAGATACCGGCCGTGGTAAAGCCCAGGATGGGCGCGCCGTCGCCGGCGCTGAGCTGAAACGCGGGCTCGGCGGTGGCCATCTCGTAGCGCATCACTACGTCAGTTTCGAAGGCCACGAAATACTCGCACAGCAGCGCCAGCGCCCGCGCAGGCCAAGCCCCGGTGAGGTAGGCTTCGAGGGCGGGCACGGTTAGGCTGTGCAGGCTGATTTCGAGGGCGGGCAGCGTTTCGTGGTAGTCGCCGCCCAGCACCATATCGGTACCCAAACTCAGGTGGCCCAGGGTGCCGCTGGCGGGCGGGGCCCCGGCCGGGGCGGCGGGCAGGGCGTGGCGCTGTGGCGGCAGCCCGCGCAGCTGCACGGGCTGGCCCAGCACGCTCTCGAAGCAGTGGCGGGTGCGCGCCAAGTCGCCCACGATGGTATGCGCCAGCGGCAATAAATATAGCAGGTTGGTAAGCACGGTGGGCGGCAGACCGGCGTCGGCCAACCCCCAGAACCGGGCCAGTGCCTCGTTGTACCAGTGCGTGGCGCGGCTGGTGAAGTAGCGCCGCTCTTCCTGCTCGATGCCCACGCGGAAGCGGAAAAACTCTTGCTCGAAAGGCAGAAAAAACAGCCGGGTGGCTTTTTCGCGGCGGCGCTGGGCGCGGCTGTCCTCGGCCATTTCGCGGGTGCCCACGGGCTGCCCCTGGCCGCTGCCGGGCTGGTGAAACACCTGCTGCGGCAGGGCATCGTAGAGGCCTTCGCGGTGCACTTCCAACACGGTGCGCACCACCGCCCGGTGCCGCCGCTCAAACGACTCTTCGTAGACCTCGCCCAAGTCGCGGCGGTAGCGGCGGGCAAACAAACCCACCGGCCGCACCAAGAAGTCTTCCAGCGCGTAGCCCTGCGCCAGCAGCTCGGCCACGATGGCTTCCACGCGTAGGTCGAAAGGCTGGCGGCGCAGGCGGGACAGCAGCCGGCGCACCGAGGTAGCAGAAGCAGACATAAGGAAAAGCTACAACGCCCGGACTACCCGGCCCGGCGCTACCAGGCCCTACGCCGGCTGGCTGGGCGGGGTTGGGCGGGTAGCACAGGGCGGCTATTGACCCGGCCGCCAGATTTCCCGTACTTTGGCAAAACCAGCCGCGCTTCCCTTTCCTTCGGTTCCTGCCTGCTTCATGCTTCCCGACCCTACTTCCCAAGCCCGTTCGGCCGCTACCAGCACCCTTTCCAACCTGAGCTCGCAGGTGCAGCGCAGCAAGGTTTTTATCAGCTCCTTTCTTTACGTGCTGCTCACGGGCCTGGGCTTTGGGCTGCTGGGGCTGGCGGCGGTGCGCAGCACGGGGGGCTACCCGCTCACATTCGGGCTGTTGCAGCTGGCCTTGCTGGGGCTGGGCGCGCTGTATGCGGCGCGGTTGCCACGCTGGCTGCCCTGGCTGGCGGCCGATAGCCGCTGGCAGCAGGGCCTGGCGCTGCTGGCCACGGCGACACTGGGCGGGGCGGCCATCTGGGGCCTGCGCTGGCTGAAGTGGGCGCAGGGCGGCCTGCCGCCCACGGGCTTCGTGATGGCCGTGATTCCGTTTTTGCTGCCATTTTTTTTCTGGCAATCCTACTTAGCGTGGCGGGCCGTGCCGCACCGCCAGTATAAGCTGTGGCGCTACAACCCGCTGGCCCCCGGTCCCGACTTGTCGCGCATGGACCTGAGCCAGTTTATGGTAGTGCATTTCTGGATGACGCGCCGCTACGGCGAGGCGCTCTACCACGACTTCTCGTCGAAAGCACCTCACCAGATGCGCCTCAGCGACTTGTTTGCCATCTTCCTCACCGACTACAACCAGCTCAAGCCCGACCAAGCCTTGCAGTACGTCGATGGCCAGGGCCAAGCCTTCGGCTGGCTTTTCTACGCCAAGCGGCCCTGGTGGCGCCGCCGCCATTACTACGACCCCGACCTCACATTTCAGGATAATTTTCTGCGCCAGGGCAGCATCATCGTGGCCCAGCGCGTGCCCTGGCCGGGCGCGGCGGCGTAGCCAGCCCGTTCTTCCTTTTCCTTATTTTTCGCTTCTCGCGGCTATGCTTCCAGCCATTACACACTACCCGGTGAACTGGGTGGACGGGATGAAAATCGCCCGCCGCCACTTCACCGAAACCGACTTCGCGGTGGCCGACCACCTGCGCGACGCTACCGCCCTGCTGCTGCGGCCCGACTTCTACGGGCTGCTGCCCGCCCCCGACGAACTGGGCAGCCCGGCCGCCTTCGAGCTGCTGCTGAGCGTGGATGCGCAGGGCGAGGTGCAGGCCCGCCTCACGCAGTGCCGGGCCGTGACGGCGGGCGGCGCGCGCATCGAAATCACCCCGAACAGCGCGCCGCTCACGCTGCGCACCAGCCTGGCGCAGCTGCTGGCGGCCTTCGGGCTCACGGCTACCGAGGGGCTAAGCTTTGGCGTGGTGCTCACCGTCAATCCGTTTGAGCGGGTGCCCACGGGTACGCCCGCGCCCGACGAGCTGCCGCCCCGCCACCCCTACACCCGCCCCAGCTACAGCCTGAGCGTGGTGCCAGCCGGGCAGCAGGGCGGCGCGGCCTTCGCGCTGCCGGTGGGCGAGCTGCTGTATGCCGATGGCGCGCTGCGGCCGGTGGTGCAGTACATTCCGCCCAGCCTGGCGCTGGCCAGCCACCCGGCGCTGCTGCAAGCCCTGCACCAGCTCGACCACCAGCTGACGGAGCTGGAAACGGACGCCTTCAAGATTATTCATAAAGTGAAGCTGCGCGCCGACAAGCGCAGCCCACTGGCCGACCTGGTGCGCGACCTGGCCGAGCGCACGGTATTTGCCCTGGCCCAGCAGCTCACCACGCTGCGGCTGCTAGCCTCGCAGCAGCCCCCGAGCTACCTACTCGATGCCCTGCTGCGCGTAGCCAAGCAGGTGAAAACCGCACTCGACCTGCTCACCGAGGCCGAGCGCGAGGAGCTGCTGAAATACTGCGAGCAGTGGGCCGAAACGCCACCCGCCGCCGTGCTCGGCGCGCTGCAAGGGGTAGTAACAATGGCCTACGACCACCAGCGCGTGCACGAGCATTTGCAGCAGCAGCAGCAGCTGTGGCAGCTGCTGGGCCTCATTTTCCGGCAGCTCAGCCAGCTCGAATACATCGGCAAGAACCGCGAGGGCTGGCAGACCTTCATCAACGAAAGCCCGGTGGCCAGCCACCCCATCAGCACGCCGCAGCCCGAAACGCGCAACTCGGGCGGCCTGCGCTGGAATCCGTTTTAAGGTTCATTACTTGTTGTTAACTACTGCTGCCTAACCGTCATGTTGAGCGCAGCGCAGCGGAGTCGAAGCATCTCTGCCGCTTCGTTGCTGGCGTCAGGAGTTAGTATTGAGGTAGAGATGCTTCGACTTCGCTGCGCTCCGCTCAGCATGACGGCCAGCGGCAGAAGGCAAACAACGAACAACCGGCAACGAACAACGAAAAAGACATAGCATCCCGCCCGCAATGACGCCCCTCAACCAACCCGAACGCCGCACGCGCCTTTGGCAGTTTACGCTGCTGTACCTGCTGGCCCTGGCCGTGCCGCTGGGAGCTTCCTATTACCTGTTTTCTAACAATAGCCTGGCCGACGAAAACGCCCGCCTCAAGCAGGAGCTCGACCGCACGCACCAGGAGCAGGCGCAGCTAGTCACGCGCTTCGACACGCTCACGCGCCACTTGCAGCGCATCGACGCGGTAGACCAGCGCCTGCGCGTCGAAACCAACGACCTCGTGCTGGGTCGCCTGGCCACTACCAATCAGGATTACCTCAACGACATCGCCGTGAGCCTCAGCCAGCTGCGCAACGACTCAGCGCGCTTGCAGGTGCCGGCCCACCGCCTGCTGGTGCGCGACCAGCTGCGCGACTTCGACCTCTTCCGCTCCAACCGCAGCACTATCGATGCCCTGCGCCAGCAGCTGGCTAAAAGCGGCAACACCACCCAGGAAAACGGCCGCCTGGCCGAAGAGCTGGCCCAGGCCAAACAGCAGATTATTATGCTGCAAGCCAGCCTCAACCGGCCCGCCCCCGTGGCCAGCGGTGGCGGGGGCGGCGCGGTAGTGGTAGCCCCGCCACCCACCGCCGGGGCCAAGCAGCAGATAGCCCTGCTGCGCGACCAGATAGCCTTCGCCAATGCCGACTGCATCCGGCAGCGCGCCCTCGATGGTAAGTCGCGCAAGGAGCGCAAGCGCCTGCTGGAAGAAGCCCGCACGGCCTTCATCAAAATTCTGCAAGACCCCGCTTCCGACGACCTCAAGCAGAGCATCGAAAAAACCCTGGAGCCCATCAACGTGGAGCTGGGCCGCCCGCCGCGCTTCTTCGGGCTTATCAATTAGCCCCGCCATTTCGCTCGCGCAACGGCGGCGCAGGCGGCTACTGCTGGCTTAGCTCGACCTTGGTTTTGGTGAGCGGCACTTGCTGGTGGTCGTTTTGGAGCACCAGCGTGGCTTGCCGGTAGGGCTTATCGATGGCTATGAGCAGGGTAAGCGGGCTGTCGGGGCTGGCCTGCCGCAGGGTGCGGAAGGCCGCGGCCGTTTCGGCTTCGTCAAACTGCCGCACGCGCACCTCGTAATTGGCCCCGTGCTCGGCCTGGCCGCGCACGTACAGCTTGCGGGGCGCGGGCTTGGGGCTGGCTTCCAGCAGAAAGCGGTGGTAGGGTGCCAGGTCGCGCATATCCGGGTTGCTGATGCGCGCGGCATCCACGCCGTAAAAGCCGTAGGTAGCGAGCTGAAAGGGCACGTTGAAGGCCACCCTCCATGGGTAAGTCTGGAGGTAGTTTTCCCACTTTTGGGCGCTGACGGTGCCCGCCGCAATCTGCTGTTGCACTTCGGCGGGCATCTCTTCCTGGGTTTCCTGCACCAGGATGGCGCGGTTGGCCGAGCCGTAGTAATGCTGAAACGTGGCCGCCGACGGAAACACCTCGTGGCCCTGAAACCGCCCTAGCAGCACCTGGTTGCCGCCCGCCAGCCAAACTACTACCCCACCCTTCGGAATGACGCACACCACCAGCTCGTTGTAGGGGGCGGGCTGCTGCTTGGCCACGTCCCAGGTGCCTTGTTGCAGCAGGGCCAGGAGGCGGTCGTGGGGCAGCTCAAAGTCGCCTTCGTAAAACTTGTTTTCGGCGTAGGCAAACCACGACAACGCCAGCCGGCTGGGCGCGGGCTGCTGCTCGTCGCCCACGCCCCAGATGGTGCCCGAAGCGCCCCAGTTGCCCTCCAGCGTGGCCCCCGAGGGCACGGGAAACGAGCTGCCATCGGGCGCGCTGAACTCGCCGCCGTGGATGGTGACAAAGTAGCCGTCGGCGGCGCAGGGGCCCGCCCGCAGCTTGAATTTGGTGGTGGAAGCCGGCATAGAAGAAGAGGTAGAATGGTCGGCCGCAGTGGCCGCAGTGGTGGTAGCCTCGCCACGCTGCTGGGGCGAGTCGCAGGCGGGCAGGCCGGCGAGCAGGGCCGCCCCGGCCAGCGCCGGGCCAAGCCAAGCCCGCCCGCGCGGCCCGCCTGCCGGGTGCCAAAAGCGAGAATTAGCCATGGTAGATGAGGCGGTGAAGTTTATTGTTTTCGCGCCGCTCGCCCATGCCGATGCGCCCATCGGCCCCGAAGCTGATGCCGGCCGAGCGGTGCAGGTAGCGGTGGCGCAGCAGGTGCACCAGCCCGAGGTTCAGGGCCAGGGGCACGCCGGGCACGCCATTGCTGGGGCGCACATCGTCGGGCAGGCGCAGCACGTGCCGCCCCGAGGCCCCGTGCCCGCGCACCTGCTGCTGAATGGCGGCCTGCACCGGCGCGAGCGGGTGGTTGCCGGCCAGCGCGTAGCGGCCGTAGCGGCCGCCCGGCGTGAGGGCCGCCAGGCGCATGTGACCCTGCTCGCGGGCGCAGGTAGCCATCAGGCCCAGCGGGATAAACTGGTAGTCGTGGCGTAGGGCGCGGCGAATGCCTACGGGCCAGCGCCGGGTATACATTTTCTGCCCCGTCTGGGGGTTGTACACGTCTTCTTGCCGCATGGTAATCTCGGGCTGCGGGGTAGCCACGTACCAGCCTTTGGCCAGCAGGTCGGCCTGCTCGGCGGGGTGCAGCTCGCGGGTTTCATCCTCGGTTTCGGCGTAGCCGCCGCCAATGTCGGAGTGCGCGCCGGGCAGGGTAAGCTCGTAGCCGATGCTGAGCGAGCTGGTGATGTCGGTAAGCGAAAAATTCGAGCGAAACTCGTCGCCGGCCGTCAAATGTACCACCTTGTCGGCATTGCCCAGGATGCGGAGCCCCAGCTGGTCTACGTTGTTGAAGCCGATGGCGCTGAACGAAGACACCGTGTCGAAAATCCCCACGAACTTGATTTTGACCTTGGCCTTGGGAATGCCCAGCCGCATGGCCAGCGAGCGCCGCGCGTGCAAGTACGAAATGAAATGCCGCGCCGCCGCCGCCCCCCGGCTAAACCCCGACACGTCGATGGTAACCTGCTTCACGTACGTGTCTTCGTCAAGCTTCAAAATCTTGTCGATGCCGTCGGCCAGCAGCCCGATGCCAGTGAGCACCTTCGGAATGATGCCCGTGCTGCCCGTGCCGATAGCCGAGCCGAGCAACGCGTCGCCGCCGTTGTTTTCGGTGCCGATGCCCTCCATGTACACCGAAACCTGGCGCTGCGCCAGCTCGCGGTTGCGGTTCAGGTTTTCCAGAATCGACACGTTGGAGTAGCCCGCGTTGTAGCTGTCTTCCTTGCCGTACTTTTTGTAGCTGCCCGTCCAGCGCACGCCGTTTTCGTTGTTGGCGGGCTGGTTGGGGTGCGCCCGGTTGTACTCGGCTATGTGGCGCTGCGCCACGTTGTTGCGGTTGTTGCCGGTGCCATCAAAAAAGATGGCGGCGGTTATGTCAATGCCGGTTTGCGGGGTGTGGGCCGGGGCCGCGCCCACCACCATGCGGTCGATACCCGCCCGCATTGCCTTAAGCAACCCTGAAAAGCTATCGGGCATAGGAATAGGAAAAATTAAAACAACGAAAAGAGTCGCCTAGGCCGCCGGGGTAGTATCCGTGAGCAGCAGCGGGCACAAGCTCATGGTGCTGGTGCGGGCGCTCTCGACCAGGGGCGGCGGCGGGGGCAGCGGAATCGAAATTTGCAGCGTGTTAATGATGCTGACCTTGCCCCCGATGGCGCAAGGTATCGTGCTCTTTTCCAGCAGCGGGTGGCAGCCAGGGGCTATCAGGCTCACTTTGTCGAAGTAGTCCTGCCACATGGTGAGCATGGGAAAGCAGGGCGTATTATTCTTGAGCAGGCAGGTGCCGAAAGGCAAAAACAGCTTGTCCAGGGTCGTGGCCACGGCCTTGCCTTGCAGGTGCACGGTCTGGTTGGTGAGCACCTGGAGCTGGCTGGGCAGCGAGCCCTTGTCGCAGCGGCAAATGGCCCCGTGGCACACGTATTCTTGTCCGGTCTGGCTCATAGCGGCGGGAGTTGTTCGAGGCGGAGAAAATATTCCTTGCTGTAAGTTGCCGCCGCGTAGCAGCGCACCGAGGCATCGAGTAGCAGCGGCCAGCCCGTAGCCGCATCCAGCTGATAGGTAGCTTCGTAGTCAGCGCGCAGGGTGGCGGGGTCGGTGGTCGGGGCCGTAGCGTCCACCGCCTGCCGGGCCGCGTCTACTTGCCGGGCCACGGCCGCCAGGTTGGTGCGCGCGGCGTCGAGCGTGCCCCGGCTCTGCAAGGCAACCCGACCAACCGCCGCCGGCTGTAAGGCCAGCCGCTCGTGCAAGCAGAGGGCCGAGTCGGCAAAAAACTTGGGCAGCTCCCGCGCCCGGGGGTAGTAGTAATCGCCCTCCAGCAGCTGCCCGTAGCAGTCGGGCAGCAAAAAGGCAAACGCATAGTCGAAAGCCAACGACGCCAGCAGCTGCGCCGGAACCTGCAGTTGGGCCTCGACTGAAGCCAGCAGCAACTGGGTAAACTCGTCTTCGCCCCCACCCGCACGGCGCAGCAGCTCGGGCCGGATAGCCGCCCAGGTGCGCCGGATGGCCTCGTGGTTGTGCAGGGCCAGCAGCTGGCCGGTGGGCGCTACCGTCAGCTCCAGGTGCTGATACAGCGGGGCCAGCAGCAGCAAGATGGTTTCCAGGGCGGTGAGGTCGGGCTTGCAGAGTTTGGGCGGGTCGGCCCGGTAAGTCAGCCGGCCGCCGCCGGTGGCGTCGGGTGCGTAGTGCAGGGTCAGGCTTTTCTCGATGGTAGTACGCTGCACCCGGCCCGGCCAGCGCTCTTCCCAAAAGGACGTAAGCGCGTAGCGCAAACCCGCTGGGGGCGTGGCCTGCCGGTGCAGCCGCACCGGCAGGTAGCCTATGCGCTCGTGCGCGGGCCGCAGCTCACGGGGGGGCGGGGCGGCGGGGAAGGCAGTGGCTGCGTGGGAGGTCATAGGCTAGCCAGGGTTGTTGAGCTTGACGTCCTGCCCGCTTACTTTCACCACGCCCGCCGCCGTTATTTCCACATTATCAACGGCTTTGGCTACTACCTTCTTGCCCGCCGCTTCCAGCGTCAGGTCGTCGCTGGCAGCGGTGAGCAGCAGCTTTTGCTGCGCCCGCACGCTGATACTTTCCTCGCGGGCTACGACCGTGGCATTCTTTTGCGCCGCGAGGGTAATGTCCTCGCCCGCGCGCATTTCGATGTTTTTGGCCGCCTCCAGCGTAATGGTATCACCGGACTTCAGGCTGATGGGGCCGTTGGTTTTAATCGTAATGCTGCCATCGCCCTCAAAGCTCACCAGAATGGCCGTGTCCTTCTTGTTGGAGTTGGAAATAAGAATGGTTTGCGCGCCGGCTACCTCGCTCATTACAAACTTGTTGCCGCCCGCCGTTTGCATCCCTTTCAGGTTGTTGTTAGTGGGGCTGTAGAGCTTGCCCTGCTTGTTGTCGGGGTGAAAGACGTTGCCCACCACCACCGGCAGGTCGGCCAGGCCGTGCTCGTAGCTCACCAGCACCTGCGAGCCCACCTCGGGCGTGAACATGTGGCCCTTGCCATCGCCCGAGTAGGGCGTGGTCACGCGCAGCCAGCCGCTCTCGGCATCAGCCGGCTTGTCCACGGCCCAGCGGAAGCGCACGCGCACCCGGCCCAGGCGGCGCGGGTCGGTGAGGTCGATTACCTCGGCCACCTCGGGGTGGGCGGCGGGCGGGGCGTAAAACTCGTTGGCCGGGGGCGTGTCGAGGGCGGCGGGCATGGCCTTGAAGCGGTTCTGGTAGTTGCCGTCGCCGTCGAGCTCGTGGGCCACGGCCAGCACCCGAAACTGCCCGTAGTCGGTGCCGGCCGCGTCGCGCACGTCGAGCAAGCTGCCGGGCTTGATGTCAAAGGCTTCACCGTGGCCTTCGAGGGCTACCAGGCCGCTGGTTTGCTTGGCGGCCAGCGTGTCCATCGCCTCTTGCAGCCGGGGCGTATCGGTCAGCACCGCGTCGGCCAGCACGCGGTGCGGGTGCGTGAATACCTCCTTCGAGCGCTGCAAGGCAAACTTGCTGTAGGCGTCGCCGCCGGCCGGGGGGGTGGCCGTGGCGCTTAGCTGCTGGTGGGTGCGGTAGTTGTAGGTGCTGCCCCGCAGCTGGCCGGGCTGCAGGTTCATGCTGAGGGTGAAATTCTGCACCCCATTACTTTGGAAGGGCACAGCCGCACCCGAGGCCAGCCCCAGCTGCAAGGTGGTGCCGTCGTAGTAAAACCACTCGCCCTGCTGGGCCGCCAGCCGGCTCAAAAAATTGAAGTTCGTTTCGTCGTACTGTGCCACGTAGGGCAGCACGGCCTGGCGGCGCGGCTTTAGCTGCCGGGCAAAGGCATTGCCCGCGTACTCGCCCAGCACGGCCCCGAAAATCTGCGGCACGGTTTGCTTCACGAAGGAGCGGCTCTGGCTGCCATCTTCGAGCAAAAACGTGGGGCTGGCCCCGCTGATGTGGTAGTAGTTGGTGAGGTCGGCGTTGGTTTGGATGCTGGTCTCGGTGATGAGGCCCTTGAACTCGAACCGCCGGCCGGGGTCGGTGGGCAGGGCGCTCATCCAGCTGATGGTAATGGCCTTGCCACTCAGCTTTTCGTGGGCCTGCGTGAAGAGCACGTCGGGCCGCAAGCCCAGCGACTTGCCCAGCGCCTCAAACGAGAAATCGAGCGCGAACGTGTGGTGCGTAAACAGCTCCTGCGTGATAGTCAGGCTCTTAAAGTCGGTTAGGGCACTTCCCCCTTCCACTTGCACAGTTACTCGAACAGGATAGGACATGGCAGAAAGCTGAACGGAAACACGCGCCGGCGCGGGCGGCGGCCCTCCACCCGATGCGTGAACTAAGCTACTACCTGTACGTTTAGCAAGTGCGTCACGTTCCTTAATTTGCCGCGTATGCCCGCTCCCAGCTCCCGCACCGCCCGCCACTCGTTTGCCACCAGCGGCCCGCCCCGGCCGGGGGCATTCGCGCCGGCCGGCGCGCCCCGGCGCGTCACCTCGCGTAGCCTCAACGATGCTGTGATTCGGCGCAGCCCGCCGCCCGTGGCGCGGCCCCGCACGGCGGCCGGGCCTGCGCTGCTGGTATTTCTCACCAGCTCGGGGCAGTCGCTGGCGGCGGCCTACGTGCAGTTCAGCCAGGGCGTGATGGATAGCCTCGGCGACTCGCTCAAGAGCACCTGGAGCTTGCTCTCGCACGACATGTGGCAGCTGGCTACCTACCGCGAACTGGGTACCACGCTCACCGCGCTGGGCCTGCTCGACCCCCTCAACGTAGCCCAGAGCCTGGCCGCCGCCCGCGCCCTCGATGCCCGCCTGGGCACCCACGTGGCCCAGCGCATGGCCGACATCCTCAACGCCGTGAAGCAGCTCCTGCGCGATGCCCCGCACTGGACGGCCCGCCAGTGGGGCCGCGCCGTGGGCCGCATCATCGGCGACCTGGTGCTGGCCAAAGGCGCGGGCGGGGCCGCCAAGCTAGCCGCTGGCAGTGCCACCGCCCTCAACCGGGTGGCCGCCACCCGCTACCTGGCCCGCACGCCGTCGTTCGCCGAAGCGTTCAGCGAGGTCAAGGGTTTTAATCTCGGCGTGGGGCAGCGCAGCTTCAAGGTGCAGGAAGAGCTACAGTGGGCCCGCAAGGGCCGCTGGCTGTCAAACCAACGGATGGCGACCCCTGCCGAATCGGCGCTGAAGCTGGCGCTCGACTACCCCGGCTCGCTCAACCGGGCGTCGCGGCGGTGGTCGGTGCGGCGCTTCGGCATTTATGTCGAGGGCACGGTGGCCCCGCAGCACAACCCGCTGGGCGGCGGCGGCCATCAGTTACTACGCACCTGGGGCAAAGAAATTAGCTATGTGGAAGTTCCTTACAAATAGCCGCCCCGCCGGCACCGCGTTGCCCAGCCCCGACGGGCGCTACGTGGCCGTGCTCGGCCCGCCGCAGGAGGTGTGGGGCAACCCGCTGGCCCCGCTGGCCGTGTGGGCGGCGGGCGCGCCGCCGCGCCTGCTCTACTACCGCGCTGGCTACCTGGCCCACGCACTCAGCCCCGGCGAGCCGCCGGTTTTTCTGCATTGGAGCCAAGATGGCAAGTGGCTGACATTCTACGATTTTAAGCGGCAACAAGCCTACGAAGTGGTGTTTTTGCATCTGCCGGCGGGCCGCGCCTTCCGGGTGCCCGCCACCGATGAGCTGCTGGCGAGGCTGCCCGCGCTCAGCGCCGATGCGGCGGCTATCGAGGCATTTCTGGCTGCTGCGCAGCCTCAATCGGCGCCGCTGGTAGCTGATGCCGAGGTACCAGCCGAGCTACGGCCGCGCTAGCGTTCCTCAGCGGGTTTGCACCCAGGTGTTGTCTTTGGCTACCGCGCCCAGCGCCAGCCGGGCCGCCGAAATGTGCAGCGTGCAGCGGTACGCGCCTTCCGGGGCCGCGCCCGAAGCAAAATTCTCCTCGTAGGCCACGCAGAAGCCGTCTTCAAACGTCAACTCCTCGCGCACTACTGGGCGGTCGGTTTGGTGAAAGACGACCGAGCCGCTCAGCTTTTTGTGCGGGTCGTTGGCCCAGGCTAGTAGCTGGTCGCCGTCGGGCACGTCGAGGTGCAGCACCAGCAGGCCGCTGCGCACTTTGGCCACTACGCGGCCGCGCTCGCTGGTGGCCTGGCTAAACTCATAGCTGCATTGGACCAGGGGAAACTCCTGGCCCGCCAGCAGCAGCATACCGCGAAAGGAAGACATGGTGATAGGGGTCGGTTATTAATCGTCATGCTGAGCGGAGCGCAGCGTAGTCGAAGCATCTCTGCCGCTTCGTTGCAGACGTTGAAGAAAAGCGCCCGTCATGCTGAGCGCAGCGGAGCGGAGTCGAAGCATCTCTATCGCTTCGTTACTCACGCTAGAAGTTACTCTGCTAAAGAGATGCTTCGACTCCGCTGCGCTGCGCTCAGCATGACATACGAAATCAAAAGCCAACCTTAAACAGGCCACTGGTTATCCAGCGTCACCTCGCCGCTGCGGAGCTGGTTGGCCGAGAGCGTCAGGGTCATGGTCATGCCTTGGTCGGAGGCGCTGCCATCGAAGAGCTTGCGCAAACCCACGCAGTAGGCATCGGCGAAGGCGATGGTTTTGCGGCGCACCGAGGCATTGTCGGCCGCGTACACTACCAGCTCGCCGCTGAGCTGCTTGGTATCGTCGAGGGCCCAGTGGTGCAGTACCTCGTCGGGCTCCGAGTCGAGCTCGATTTGCAGCTGCCCGCCCTGCACGCGGGCATCGGGGCGGCCCACTACGTCGGTTTGCTGGCGCAGGCCCCACGCAAAGCGGCGCACCACGTAGCTTTTGCCATTTACCAGAAGAGCCGCGCTGAAAGCCATAGGAAAAGGAAGAAAAGGAGGAGAGCTGCCCGCCGGGGCGGTGTTTAAAAGTACGCACCGGCCCGGCAAAAGGATGAGCCCGCCCGCCGCTGGCTTGCAACGAAACGCCCGGCCCGGCGTAAGTTTCGGGGTAAGCTACCGGCTCGTTTTCGCGCATGTCAGACTCATACTACCGCCTGCCGCTCGACCTGGCGGCCATCGTGGAGCGCCAGCCGCTGCCCCGCTGCTCGCGCCAGGAATCCATTGCCCAGCACCTGTATCTGATGCTGACGACCTACTTCGGCGAGTCGCGCTACGAGCCCGACTTCGGCTGCCAGGTGTGGGAGCAGGATTTTGAGGCCATGACTACTATGCGCTGGAAAGACAGCGTGCAGCAGTCCATCGAGCAAAGCATCCGCACCTTCGAGCCGCGCCTGGTGCGGGCGCGGGTGCAAATTGCCATCCTCGATTTTGAATTGAAAAACGTGCAGCAGCGCATCCGCAAGCGCCTCGACGTGAGCGTGCAGGCTACCCTGCATCATACCAATGAGCCGTTCGCGTTTCAGGCCAGCTTGTTTGTCGCGCCGCTGGCAGTGGAGTAGGCGAGCACAGGCAGCGAGTGTAGAGACGCATCCTTGCGTCTCCCGTCCGGCGAGCCCGTCTAACGTGAGACGCATGGATGCGTCTCTACACTCGCCGCCTGTACTATTGATGCCGAAGCGGCTCTAACAGTCATTCACTCATCCTTCCCAATGCTCCCTTTTTCCTCGCCCAGCGCCGCCCCCGATTTCAGCAAAGCCAGCGTCAAAAACCGCCTCACGCGGCAGGCGGCCGAGTTTTGGGGCTACGCCGAAAACGACCTCGACGGCTTCGACCCGCTGGTGCATCTGTTGCTCGAAGCCTGCGCCGTGGAGTTTGAGAAAATGGGCCAGGAGCTGCACCACACCCAGCACCGGCTGCTTGAGCGCTTGGCCGCGCTGCTCAACCCCGAGGTAATCGACATCGCGCAGCCGGCCTACGCCGTGGCGCAGGCCCGCGCCCGCGAGGCACTGGTAGCGCTGCCCAGCAGCGCGCAGTTTGGGTTTCAGCCGGCCACGGCGGGCCGGCAGGCGGCCGGGCCCGAGCTGTATTTTTCGCCGCTGCAAGACACCCGCCTGGTAGGTGGCGCGGTGCGCTGCCTGGCCACCCACGATACCGTGTGGCAGCTCGATGCCAGCGGCCAGAAGCGCTTGCTGGCCCACCACGCGGCCGCGCCGCCCACCGCCCACCGCCGCCTGTGGCTGGGCCTGGACCTGCCCGCCGGCGTGGCCCTCGAAGATTTGACCTTGTTCCTGGAATGGTTTAACGAGCCGCACCGGGCCGCCTACGCCGCCTTTTTGCCGGGCGAAGAATGGCGGCTGGGCAACACTACCCTCACCGTGCGGCCGGGTCTGCCCGACCCCGCCGAGGCCACCGGCCCCGCCCCCCTGGCCGACGAGTACGACGCCCTGCGCCGGGTAGAGCAGCAGGTGCGCCAGCTCTACGCCCGCTCGTTTGTGGGGCTGGGCGGGCCGGCCGGGGCGCTGGCCGCCTACGCGCCGCGCCCCTACCCCGCCGAGCTCGCCGAAACCCTCGACCCGGCCACCGACCTGGTGCTGCTCACCCAGCCGCTGACGTGGCTGGAGGTGCGCTTTTCGGCCGCGCTGCCGCCAGCTGCTTTTGAGCAATTGGCGGTGGCGCTCAACTGTTTTCCAGTGCTCAACCGGCGCTTGCACAAGGTGTTGTTTCGCTTGCAGCCGGCGCTCAATCTGTTTCCGCTCGTGAGCGAGGAGCCATTTCTGGCGGTGCGCGAGGTGTACAGCCTCGCCAACGTGGTGTACCAGCCTACTACGCTCAGCGGCTTGGCCGAGGGCGCTACCGATACCTACACGCTGCGCACCCACGGCGCGGGCCGCTTCGACGCGCGCTCCGGCCGCGAGGCCCTGCGCGAACTGGTCGACCTGCTGCGCGACGAAAGCCGGGCCTTCACCGCCGCCGGCACCGATTTTATCGGCTCCATCCTACGCGAGCTCAACCAAAACCTGGCCCGCCTCGAAGAGCGCCTCGACCGCCGCCCCACCGCCGAGCAGGCCGTGCCCTACCTGCTGCTGCGCCCCCAGGACGTGAACGACAGCGTGTATTTGGAGTATTGGTCGAGCAATGGCGCGGCGGCCAACCGCCTGCCCGCCGGCAGCCGCCTGCGCGTGCACGACGGCCTGTACGTGGATGAGGTACGTCTGCTCACCACCACCGCCGGAGGCCGCGAGCGCCCCACCGCCGATGAGCGCACCCACGCCCTGCGCCGCAACCTGCTCACCCGCAGCCGCCTCGTAACGCTGGCCGACATCAAGGCCGCCTGCTGGGCCGAGCTGGGCGCGCAGCTGGCCGAGGTGCAGGTCGAAAAAGGCTTTCAAAACGGCGGCACGCCCACGGCGGGCTTCGTGCGCTGCATCCGGGTGCGGCTGGTGCCGGCGGCGGGCAGCCGCTTCAGCGCCCCCGAGTGGCAGCACGCCGCTGAGGCCCTGCAGGCGCACCTCAGCGGGCAGTCGGCCCTCAACCTGCCCTATGAGGTAGTGGTGCAAGCGGCGGGCAGTTAGCCTAGCGCTCTAGTACGCCCGTAAACTGGCTGATGAGGTAGAGGTGCTCGCGCAATTTCACTTTTTGCAAATGGTCTACGGTTTCGGGGCCGCCCAGCGCCAGCAGGGGCACGTAGCCGAAGCACTCGTCAAAAGCCGGTTCGCCCAGGCGGGCGCGGGCGGCGGGGTAGGGCGCCCAGCGCAATTCGGCCGATAACATTTCCTCATCGGCCAGGTCTTGAAAAAAGAAGCCCAGCCCCTTACTTACCACCTTGGTTTGCTGGTGGCGATAGTCTAGCAGTACCAAATAGCCGCGTTCCCAGATAAGCAGGTCGCCCATCGCGGTAGCAAAAAGTACCAAGGGTGGCGTTGAGGTGGGAGTACTGCTGAGCTGATAGGTATCCGCCAGCAGGTCGGCGTAGTCATCAGGATTTACTATTTTCAGATAGCCCTCGCAAAAGACTCCAAAGCCAATCTGCTCCCAGAATTCCAATAGTTCAGGGGGCACCAGCGCCCGATAGCGGTCGATAAAGTCGGGGGTAGGCTTACCAACAAGGGAGTGAGCCGAATAATAACGTAGCAGTTTGCTAAACACTAAACCAAAGGTGTAAAAACAGTAACCGTAAGGCGGGGCGAGTGATACCAAACCAGGGATAGCTCTACGTTGAGCAAGGTAGTCTGTAGCTGCTATGGGGTGATGGTAGCGGCGTACTGCCTAACCTGGCTATCGATGCCAATAATACGTTTGGGCCACTGCACCCCAATTTTTACTAATTTAAAATAGCAGCTCTACTTGATTGGATTTTTGTCCGGCATAATGAAATTGCAATTGATAAGAATCTCCTGTCTGTAACTTGAATATTGCGCCAGGAAACTCTATACTATCCTCATGCAAGATACCCGCTAGTAAATAAGTAAATGCATCACCAGAGGCCAATTCGTGGCCCTTGGCAGCTACATCTTGCGCAGGCTTAATAAGCAGGTTATGAGTTGGCATTATTCGCTGGCCATTCCAGTTTCTGACGTGCAAACCTAATAATTCAGCTTTGCGAGCGTGGTTTGAAAAAGTGAATACTTGAGTAGCCAGGGAGTTATTGCTAAAAGTTATTAATAACTCAAGTGTGGTCGCCTGCCGACTATAAGTTAGTGCAATTTCCAGCCAGGTAGCTGTATGCCGCTTATGATTAATAGGCTCCATACTCGTTGTTGATTACTTGTTGCAACTGTTTTTCAGTTTCAATATATTCCTCGTAGCTCAATCCTAGCTTTTCGCCATACTTTAGCAAAGCTTGCTTGGCATCATATTCCCAGGCGTCAACTTCTTGTCCGGTTTCCAATACCCTGATGGCGGGGTGATTGTGCAGGTGCTGGAGCGCATGAAAAGCTTCTTCAAAAAAAGTGGCAGTACCAGGTGGGTCGTGCAGGTAAATAGTTTTTGAGATTCCACCTGCTGAATACATGCCATCAGCCTGATTGTCATATAATTTCAGCTCAGCTTCGGGCGTTCCGATAAGAAACTGCACGCCTCTTCTTTCCAAGTAGCCTTTCCACAAAGCCATGCGCGCTGGGTCGATGGGGTTACCAGGCTGCTTAGTTGCTAGTGACAACGCCAACTGTTCCAGGGGCATAGTACCACCGCTTAGGTTAGCTGGCTGCGCAGGTGCGGCATACTCCCGCGCGGCTGGCACCACAAACGCCCCTGCCGGCCCGCCCGGCGCGAGCGTGAGCCCCTCGCTGGTGAGGGTGAGCTGGCACACGTAGGCCCCGTCGCCGCCCGCGCCCGACACGAATACTTCCTCGTAGCCCACGCACTGCCCGGCCGCGAAGCTGACCGTTTCGCGGGCCGCCTCGCGGTTGGTTTCAAAAAAGGTGACGTGGCCGCTCAGCGGCTTGTGAGCGGCCTGCGCCCAGGCCAGTAGCTGGTCGTGGTCGGGCACGTCGAGGGTGAGATGCAGCAGGCCGTGGCGCACCTTGGCCTGCACCCGGCCCCGCGCGTCGGTGGCTTGGCTAAAGCCAAACTCGCACCGGCGCACCGGGTAGGTGTGGCCCGCCACGGTCAGCTCAGCCGAAAAAGATGCCATACGAGAATCCTGGGTTTACCAACAGCCTAAGCTACGCACCGGCCGCCAGCGGGGCGGCGGGCACGGAGGCGCTATCGGCGGCCGGCGCGGCAGTTTCGTGCGTGGTGGTCCACAGCAGCTCGTCGCTACCCTCGGGCTTGCTCAGGGCGAGCGTGGTGCCCGGCCGGGCCTCGCCGCTGATGATGAGCCGCGAGATGGGCCGCCGCAACTGCACCCGAATCACGCCCGTGATGGGCCGCGCCCCGTACTTGGGCGTGAAGCCCGACCGGGCCAGGTGCTGCTGCGCCTCGGGGCTGAGCGTGAGCGCGATGCCCTGCCGCCGCAGCTGTTCCAGCAGCGGGCGCAGGTGAATGTCGAAGATTCGGCCTACGTTTTCTTCGGAGATGGGC
The DNA here is from genome assembly GCA_964277755.1 of uncultured Hymenobacter sp. Classification (GTDB taxonomy): domain Bacteria; phylum Bacteroidota; class Bacteroidia; order Cytophagales; family Hymenobacteraceae; genus Hymenobacter. The sequence goes on along the minus strand of CAXYJY010000004.1, from coordinate 28,638 downwards.
GCGAAGGGCACAATCTCGGTGAGGCGGGCCAGAAACTCGGGCCGAAAGTGCCGGCTCATGGTTTCGAGCAAGTCGGTAGAGGTAGGCGTTTCGCCCGCCGCAAACGACTGGCTCACCTGCTCGGCCCCGATGTTGGAAGTGAACAAGATAACGGCGTTGGAGAAGTCGCCCTCGCGGCCCAGCCGGTCGTGCAGTTTGCCTTCGTCCAGGATTTGCAGAAAGATATCGAACACCGACGGGTGCGCCTTCTCAATCTCGTCAAACAAGACCACCGAATACGGCTTCTCCCGGATTTTATTCACCAGCAGCCCGCCCTCCTCGTAGCCCACGTAGCCGGGAGGCGCGCCGTAGAGCAGCGCGGCCGAGTGCTCTTCCTTGAACTCCGACATGTCGAAGCGAATCAGAAACGACTCGTCGTTGAACAGAAAGTCGGCCAGCGCTTTAGCCAGCTCGGTTTTGCCGGTGCCAGTAGGCCCGAGCAGAAAAAACGAGCCGATGGGCTGCCCCGCCTTGGTCAGCCCCGAGCGCGACTCCAGGATGGCGGCGCACAGGGCGCGCACGGCCCCGTCTTGCCCCACCACGCGCTGCCCGAGCACCTGGTCCATGCGCAGCAGCTTTTCGCGCTCGTTGCTTTGGAGCTTGCCCAGCGGAATGCCGGTTTTGCCCGATACGATGGCGGCAATATCCTGTTTTTCGACGCTTTCCTTCTTGGTATCGGCCAGCGCCAGCACGGCCGTTAGCAGCTCGCGCAGGTAGGTTTCGAGCTCAGCGCTGGTTTCGAGTTGCTCGGGCTGCTGCTCGTTTTCAAGCTGATTGAGCCAGAGCTGACTAACTTGGTTTTGGGCCTGGTACAAAAACCAGCGCAGCTCGCGCAGGTAGTCAGCCTCGCCCAGCTCGTCGCGGCGCGCGGCGAGGGCGTCGAACTCGGCTTGCAGCTGCGCGAGGCCGGCCACGGCCTGCTCGTCGAGCATCCGAATGGCGGCCATCGTGCGGTCGACCAGGTCAATGGCCGAGTCAGGCAGTTGCCGGTCTTTGAGGTAGCGCTTGGCCAGGCGCACGGCCTCGGCCACGGTGCCTTCGCCCAGCGCCAGGCCGTGGTGCGCGGCGTAGATGGGCATGATGCGCTCCAGCATTCGCTCGGCCACTACCACCGAAGGTTCCTCCACCCGCACGCTGTCGAAGCGGCGGTTAAAGGCCTCATCCTTTTCGATATACTGGCGGTATTCGTCGTTGGTCGTAGCCCCGATTACCGTGAGCTCGCCGCGCGCCAGCTCGGGCTTGAGCAGCTGCGCGATGCCGCTGCCGGCGCTACCCTTGGGGTCGAGCAGCACGTGTAATTCATCAATGAAAAGAATGGCGCGGGTGTACTGCTTGAGCTCGGTAAGCACCTTTTTGATACGGTCTTCGACCTCGCCCTTGTACGACGCGCCCGCCACCAGCGTGCCCAAATCCAGCTCAAACAGCGTGACCTCGCGCAAGTGCACGGGCACCTGCCCGGCTGCTATTTGCTGCGCAAAGCCCTCGACCAGCGCCGACTTGCCCACGCCCGGCTCGCCGATGAGCAGCACGTTGGGCTTGGTGCGGCGGCCCAGTATCTCGGCCACCAGCCGGATTTCGCGGTCGCGGCCCACTATCGGGTCGAGCTTGCCGGCGCGGGCCTGGGCGGTTTTGTCGGTGCAGTAGGTCGCCAGCGCGCCGCCCTTGCCGGTGGGCGCGGGGCCGTTGGCGGGGGCGCTGAGGGTGGTTTCGCCAGCGACGGTGGTAGTAGCGGCGGGCAGCTCGGCTTGCGCCGCGTCCAGGATTTCCTTCTGGCTGAGGGGCAATGACTTCAATTGCTCACTCGAGAACGCCAAGCCCGGCCGCAGCAGCGCGGCCAGCGCGCACAGCGCGTCGGGCTGAGGGCGGGCCAGCTGCAAGGCCACGAGGTCGGCCATTTCGAGGGCGCGCTGCACGGTGGCGTCGGGGCCGGGGTTTTCGACGGGGCGGGCGGCCTTGGGCTCATCTTCGAGGCGCACCTCGGCCCACTCCCGCAGGTAGTGAATGTCTTTGTCGAGCACGGCCACCAGCCACGAGGCCAGCCCTATCTCGTTGTGCAAGAGAGCCGTGAGCAGGTGCGGCGCGCCATACTGCGCCTGGCGGTACTCATGGGCCACGGCTTGGGCAATGTGCAGGCCGCGCTGAAGGGTGTCGGAATAAGCCACGGGCAAAACAGGAAAAAAAGGAGAGTGCAAGAAACGACAGAGCGGCTACGTGCCGGGGCGGGGCCAGGGTTTTGGCCGGCTCTATATAGCCCGGCGCTTAACCTTTGCGGCGGCCCGGCCGTACCTTCCGCCTGAGCTCTCTGCTGTTGGATAGCTGGCGGCCGGGGCGGCCGTCGCCGTGTGTGTTTTCCCCTCTACTTTTCCTGTTATGTATTCCTACGGAATTGGTGGTCAGGAGCGTAAGCTCGACAATGCCTCCGAGGCCATCTCGGACATTCCCCTCAACCGCACCCTGCTCGTGCAGAAGCTCACCACCCAGGCCCCGCTGCGCCCGCAGGTGGTCGAGGGCCTCAAAACCCCCGAGGCGGTGTTCGCCCACTTCAAGCCCGAAGTGGCCGTTGACTTCACCGATGGCGATGGCGCTACCGTGGCCGAGAAGCTGCACTTTTCTTCGCTCGGCGACTTTGGTAAGCAGGGAATTATCAACCAGAGCGAGTTCCTCAAAAGCCTTGCCGCCGAAACCGACGACCTTAATAAGCTGCTGCGCCAGCTCAAGTCGAACAAGATTTTGAAGGCCGCGCTCGAAAACCCCGAAACCAAGGCCGCCTTCCTCCACGCCATTCAGGCCATGATGGACGAGCTGTAGGCGCCGGGCGCCCTTCTTCTTCGTACCCGCATCCTTCGCTCCTTTCCTAGTACTATGGCTCTCGAACAGCAAGACGCCGCCGGCGCCGGCTACCGCTCCCGCGCGGCGGCCCCTTCCCTCGAACAAAGCACCCAGGCCCTGCTCAAGGTCGGGGGCTTCGATTTGCTGGAAACTACCATCGACGGGGCTTCCAACCTCAACCCCGAGAAAAAAGCGCGCAAAAAAATCTTCCTCTCCGAAGACAGCAAAAAGGCCGACCGCCAGCAGCTCAAAAAGCGGCTCGCCCTCTGGCACAAGCTGCTGAGCGAAACTGACTCCATCGCCGATGCCGCCGAGCAGGGCCAGGCCCGCGTGGAGGCCGCCGAGCAGCAGCTCACCGACAACCTCAAAACCGCCGTGGAAGCCACCCACGAGCTGGAGCAGGCCTACCGCTCGGTGGCCCTCTTTTTCAAAAACACTGACCAGGACAGCGTCAAGAACGTTTCCATTCTGAACGCCGACAAAGACCAGCTGCAAGACCTTGACAACACGACCTTTATCGATGCCGTGTCGGAAGAGTTGGAGCAGAACTACGACCGCCTCGACCTGCGCGACAACTATTCGCTGCTGGTGGTGCCCGGCTACCTAGGCTCGAACAAGGTGCTCGACAAGTGGGCCAAAATCGCCCACAAGAACAAGGTGATGATGGTGACCGACTTCGAGCACTACGACACGCCCGAGGACGTGATGGAGCTGTTCGAGGAAGCCAACCTCACCGGGGCCGAGCCCCACAAGGCCAACGTGATAATGGCCGCCAACTGGCTGGTAGGCCGCGGCAAGCTAGAGGAAATTGGCGAAGAAGACGACTTGTTCGTACCGCCCTCCTCGGCCCTGGCGGGGCGCATTTATGCCACGCTGGCCTCGCAGGTCACGGCCGGGCGCAAGCACGGCACGCTCAACGAGGTAGAAGGCGTGAAATTTCCGCTGCGCAAAAGCGAAATTGCTAACCTCGAAAAGCTCGGCCTCGTGCCGATGGTGAACGAGTACGGCCGCGTAATGGCGTTTTCGGCCAAGACGCTCTTCAACGGCGACAACATCGGCTTGCAGACCTACTCGGTGGTGCGCGTGTTTGACTACGTGACCAAAGTGCTGATTGACTTCCTCAACCGCCGCGCCTTCGAAAACTGGGACCACAACATGCGCATGGACATTCAGAGCCAGATTGTGCGCTTTCTCGACCGCATTGCTGGCCCCGGCAAGCTCATCGAAAAGTTTTCCATCAAGAAATTTGAGCGCGACCCCGACCAGAAAGACCGCATCCTGCTCGACATTCACATGGTGCCGTATTTCCCGGCCAAGACCTTCCTGGTATCGCTTGACGGCACCAAGGGCGACGACCCCGACAACCCCGACCGCGACTGGAACGCCGAGTACGCGCAGCAGTAGCCCGGCCGGGATGCGCGTTAAGTTTCGGTGAACTTTCTTTTGCTTTCGGATATTTCTCTTACCTTCGATAAGGGGACTTCGTAAGGACTCCCCGAGAGTATTTCGTTCATTTTCACTTCTTTCCTTTCCAACATGGCTTCTTTTAGTGCAGTTTTTGACGCTGCTGGCAGCGAAGAGTGCGAGGTAGTAAGCTGCAGCTACTCCTTCAACCAAACCACCGACGACAAGGGCCGCCCCTCGTCCGTCGTGCAGGGTGGCACTATCAAGTGCACCATCGTTTCGACCGACAGCACCAAGCTCATCAGCTGGATGCTCGACCCCTACAAGCGCGCCGATGGCAAGATTGTCTTCAAGCGCGCCGACCAGGATTCCAAGCTTAAGGAAATCGCCTTTAAGGAGGCCTATTGCGTAGGCTACACTGAAAACTTCGATGCCCGCGGTGACGAAAGCCAGGCCTCGATGACGCTCAGCCTGGTTATCTCGGCCAACAAAATCGACGTCAACGGCTCGACCCTCGACAACAAGTGGGTGTAAACCACCCCGCTTCTCCGCACAAAAAATCCCCGCCAGCATCCTGGCGGGGATTTTTTGTGGGCCAGCCCCCTAGCCAGCGGCCGGGCGGCCCGGCTAGCGCGCGCCGCCGCCAATCTTGAAGCGCAGCACGCCCAGGGCGGCCGATACGTAGGGCGATTTCTCGGAGAAATACCCCGTGATGTCGCGCGTGCTGAAGCCGGCCTCCCATACGCCGGTCACGAGGGTGAAACCCACGGGCAGGCTGGCCCGGTAGCCGGCCCCGCCGCTCACGCCGCTGCTCAGGCGCAGCCAGCGCACGGGCTTAAAGTCGAAGCCGGCCCCCACGAAGAGGCTGGTGAGGTTGCCGGCCACCTTGTTGAGGGGCACCGTCACGTCGAGGCCGGCCTCGAAGTACTCCGAGAGGCGCACGCCGCCGCCCAGACGCAGCTTGGCGGGCAAGCTGGCCCGGTACTCGCGCGCGGGCTGGTAGGTGAAGAGCGACTTGTTGTCGTTGGCAAACTGGTCGATGAGGCCCTGCACCACGTTGTAGTCCTGGGTGCCGTCGTACTGCGGGTAGCGCAGCTGTTGGTCGTTCACGGTCAGCACGTTGCCCTTCCAGGTCATGCTGCCGAGGTCGGTGAGGGCCGCGCCCACGCGCACGACCTTGCCCAGCTCGGCCGCCACGCCCAGGTCGAAGCCATTGCCGGTGCCCACGGGCTGCAAGTTGCCGCCGTTCTGGTAGTTGAAGTTGGGGTTGCCCTGCAGCGAGGGGCTGTAGCTGAAGCCGAACACTGGCGAAAGCGCCGTGTAGGCCGTGAAGCCGCTGCCGCCGCCGAAGCGGGCGTCGGCCACGCCCAGGCCCTGGATGTAGCGGTAGCCCACGCCCGCCGTCAGCCGCACCACGCCGGGCACGCTCAGCACCTGCACGCCGTAGGCCACGTTGTACTCGTTGGTGACGGCCAGCTGAATGGCCGTGCCGTCGAGGGCGGCCGAAAGCTGGGGCGGCGTGCTGCCGCTGCGGGGGTTGCCGCTGGCATCGTAGTACTGCTGAATGATGGCCGCATTGCGGCCGTTCACAATCAAGTCAGCCCCGGTGCGGTTGAAGGCCAGGTGGCCGCCCAGGCGCTGCCGGGCCGCGAAGGCCAGCCCGCCCAGCCCGGCCGGCAGCCGCACCGAGAGAGCCAGGGCGGTGAAGTCGATATTGAAATTGAGCGTGTTGTCGCTGGTGAGGCCGTTGATGAGGTCGGTGCGCTCGGTGGCGCTGAGCTGGTCGCTGGTTTGAAAAAGTATCTTCCGAAACTGGGTGCGGCTCAGCGACTGCGAGCCCACGCCCGCGCCCAGCTCGCCGATGCTGAACGCTACGCGGGCCCCGCCGTCGCGCCCCAGGTTGGCCGGGTTGATGCCCACAGCCTGATAGCCCTCGGCAAACGTGTTGATGACGCCGCCCCGGCCAGTAGCCGAGAAATTGCTAAGCTCGTTCTGGGCCAGCGCGGGGGTAGCGGCTAGCAGCGCGGCCACTAAAAGGGGGGAAAGGTGCTTCATCAAAAGCGCAGAAGGAATATATAGCTTTCGCAAAGCTACGACCCTGGCATGCGGCCCCACAACCTCGGCGACCCGCGCCCCCGTGGCTGCTGCGCACCCGCCGCGCCCAGCCGGGCGGGCGCGGTGAGCGGGGCCGATTGAGGCGCGGGGCGCTATTTTGCGGCCGTGCCTGCCCCTCCCCTCTCCGCCGCCGCCTACGCCCAGGGCCTGGCCGCCGGCCAGCGCGGCCTGCTGGCCCGCGCCATCACCCTGGTCGAGAGCACGCTGCCCGCGCACCGTGCCCTGGCCCAGGATGTGCTGCAAGCCGTGCTGCCGCGCACCGGCGGGGCCCTGCGCCTGGGCATCACGGGGGTGCCGGGCGTGGGCAAAAGCACCTTTATCGAGGCCCTGGGGCTACACGTGGTCGAAAAGCTGGGCAAGAAGCTCGCCGTGCTGGCCATCGACCCCAGCTCGCCGCAGGGCGGGGGCAGCATCCTGGGCGATAAGACCCGGATGCCCGCCTTGGCCGCCCACCCGCGCGCCTTCATCCGGCCCTCGCCGGCCGGGGGCAGCCTCGGGGGCGTGGCCCGCGCCACCCGCGAGGCCCTGCTGCTGTGCGAGGCGGCCGGCTACGACGTCATTTTTGTCGAAACCGTGGGCGTGGGCCAGAGCGAGGTGGCCGTACATGGCCTCGTCGACTTCTTTTTGCTACTAATGCTGGCCGGGGCCGGCGACGAGCTCCAGGGCGTGAAGCGCGGCATCATGGAGATGGCCGATGCCCTGCTCATCACCAAGGCCGACGGCGGCAACGAGGCCGCCGCCCGCCGCGCCGCCCGCGACTACGAGGGCGCGCTGCACCTGTTTCCGCCCAGCGCCTCGGGCTGGGCCGTGCCGGTGGCTACCTGCTCGGCCCTCACCGGCGCGGGCCTGCCCGAGGCCTGGCAGCTCATCGAAAACTACGCCGCCCACGCCCGGGCCAGCGGCTACTGGCAGCACCGCCGCGCCCAGCAACAGCTCCAGTGGCTGGCCGAGGCTGTGCGCCAGGCTCTCGAAGCCCGCTTTTATGCCCAGCCCGGCGTGCAGCACGCCCTGCCCGGCGCGCAGGCCGCCGTGGCGGCCGGCCAGCTCACGCCCTGGGCGGCGGCCGAGCGGCTGCTCCAGCAGCCGTAGCCCTGGCACTACACCACGAAGGCCCGGCGCGCCGGCGGCTTCGTAGCGAAACCAGCCGAGCGCACCGGGCCTTCCAGATAGATGATACTACCTGCCTTAGTCTACAAACTTGAGCTGCAAGGCGTCGCTGACCTGCTCGGCCGGAATGGCGAAGCCAATGCCCTCGATGCCGCGGCCCACGAGCTTGGCATTGACGATGCCCAGCAGCTGGCCCGACTTGGCCACCAGGGCCCCGCCGCTATTGCCACCGTTGATGCTCACGTCGGTTTGCAGGAAAGAATGGCCGTCGATTTTGCGGCGGCCACTGATGATGCCTTTCGTCACGGTCTGGCCCAGTTCCTTGTCGGCCGGCGTGCCGATGGCAAATACGTCGGCCCCCACATCGGCCGTGCTGGCGGTGGGCAGCGAGAAGGCCGTGAGGCCATCCGCATCAATCTTGATTAGCGCCAGGTCCATCTCGGAGTTCACGCGCACTACTTTGGCTTTGCTGCTCACACCGTCGGCCAGCAGCACTTTCACTTCTTCGGCATCGCCTACCACGTGGGCGTTGGTCACGATGTAGCCGTCGGCCGATACCACGCAACCGCTGCCGTGGCCGTCGCCCGTGTCGATGATTACCACGGCTTTAGCAGCCGCGCCTACGCCGTTGTCGGCCACGGTTTTGAGGGCGGCGGCGCGGTGCAGGGTAATGGCGGTCGGCTTGTCGGCCCCGGCGCTACCCATGGGCTTGGCCAGGGCTGTGGTCACTTGCTGGCTGCCCAAAAAGGCGTAGAGCGAGTTTTCAAAGGCGTCGGCGAAGGCCGCGCTGCCGCCTTTCTCAAATTTAACGGCCGTGCCGCTGTCCTTATGCTCGTACACGGTCTGGCGGCTCTGGTTTATTAGCTTCCAGGTTACGGCCACGGTGCAGCGCGTTTCGTAGTGGGCCAGCGACTCGTAGGGGTGCGAGGCCACCACGTCGTATTTTACCTCGTGCATCTCGCCCTGCACGGTGTAGCGCGAGTTCAGGCCCGTCGAAAACACGCTCTTGCTTTCGCCCGAGGGCACGTTGAAGCCCAGGTCTTTGAGGGTGGTGTTGACGCTGGCGCGCAGGTTATCGGCGTCTACGTCGAGCGACTTGCCGAAGTACAGAATCTCGCGCGGCTCCTTCACCACGAAGAAGTTACCCATCTTGTCGCCGCCCTTGATGCGCACGCTGATGGCCCCGGCCTGCACCGTCTGGCCCCCGGCCACGGCCTTGGGCAGCGGCATCATCTGCGGATGCACCTCGTTTTTGCTAAACCTGCGGTTGGCCCCCGTGGCCTGGTCGGCAAGCGCCCCCCCAATGGGCACCAGCAGCGTCGTCATGTAGGTGCCGAGGTTGCTGTTGGTCACGGTGTTGCCATTGCCGTCGCTCGAAGAACTGATGCTGAGCCCGCCCACCAGGGCCACGGGCAGCAGCAGGTAGTTGAGCCACACCAGGCCGTTGGTTTTGTCCGGCGTCAGCACTTCGTGGTAATCCTTGTAGCCCTCGTGCTTCACCTTGATTTCGGCCGCGTGCTTGCGCGGAATGCGTACGCGCACGCCGCCGTCGGCCCCGGCTGGGCGGCTTACGGCCACCTCGTCGTTGACATAGATGGTGCTGCCCGCAGGCTGCCCGCTTATCAGGATGGACTGGCGAGAGCCCGAAATAATGGTGGCGCAGCTTTGCAGCAGGAGCGTGCCCGCCAGCAAGCCGCTAACCAGTGGCGTATACCGTTTTCTCATAGTAAGTTGAGTAGAAAAAAAGAAGAAAAAGAAGACATTAACTTGTTGGCTTTCTAGTAAAGCCAGCCACCCAGACCCAGGCAGCGCAAATTCGCAACAATAATAAGTCAGGAATATCGGGCTACGGCTTTTTTTCATCACCAAATTTTCATTGCGGTCAATCGGCGCCTCTTTTTTCAGCGCCCCAGGTAAAGCTCCTACAATGGCATACAAGAGACCCTGAATGGAATCAGTGGCTTGCCTCAACGGTATCCGGAGAATTTCCACGCAGCGCAAGGGCTTCCCGGCTGTTAGCCAGGAAGCCCTTAATCGCTAGTTAGCTGCTTCAAAACTGCCGCACGAAGCCCCAGCTCGCACCTTAGCTGCCCGCGCGCTCGGCCAGGTACACCTCCAGCATAGGGTAGCCGCCGGGGCCGGTTTTGGCGCGGTCGGCGGGGTCTTTGGGGTTGAGCCTGTGCGCCGCTTCCCAGGCGTCGGGCATGCCGTCGTGGTCGGCGTCGGGGGGCGCGGGGGCGGCTTGCAGCACGGGCCAGGCCTTTTGCGACACCGCGTAGGGCGTGCCGTGCGGGTAGCCGCCCTGCACGTCGATGAGGCGGCCGGTGCGCAGGCGCACCTCGCGCACGAGGCGCTGGTCGAGGGTATCGCGGGCGGGGCGGGTGGCCCCGGCTTGCGCTAAAACCAGCTGGTAGGCTACGGCGGCGGGCTGCGTCGTGACGGGGCCAAGGTCGAAGGGCTGCGCGGCCTGGGCCAGCGCGGTATCAGCGCGGGTGCCCTCGTGCATGTCCACGCCGCGCCAGTTGCGGGCGGTTACTTCGGCACTAGCTTCTTGATAATTACCGCTCAAAAAGAACTTGCCGTAGGGCAGCGGGTTGCTACCCTTCGTGAGCTTATAGGGGTTGAGGAGGCGGGCGCGCACGGCGGGCCGGGTGTTGGGGCCGGGCTTGTAGTAGTTGTTGACGAGGTTGTAGTTGCCGCCCTCGCCGGCGTACACGTTGTTTTCGCCCCAGTCGTAGATGACGTTGTTGCGAAAGTCGCAGTTTTCGAAGCCCGCCGCGTGGGTGTAGCGGCTGCCGTTGAAGCGCGGCGTGCGCGAGTTGCAGTGCACGAATAAATTGTGGTGCATACTGGCGTGCTGTCCGCCCCAGATGCCGCCGTAGCCGTGGCGCTCGTAGTCGGCATCGCCCTTTTCGAAGTGATACGAGTAGTTGAGCGGCGGCCCGATGAGGTTCCAGCTCAGCGTGGTGCTGTCGCCCTCGTACACCGAAAAGCACTCGTCGGTGCTCCAGCTCATCGAGCAGTGGTCTACTACCAGTTGGTTGTTGCGGGTGCCGCCTAAGGCATCGTCGCCGCCCGCGCCATCTTTGAAGCCCTGGTTCTGGTTTTTATCGCCCATCCTGAACCGGACGAAGCGCACGATGACGTTGCTGGCCTTGATGCCCACCGGGTAGTCGGCCAGGCAGATGCCGCCGCCTGGCGCGGTCTGGCCCGCGATGGTAGTATTAGGTTGATTGATGGTGAGCGGCGATTGCAAGTGAATGGTGCCCGCCACCCGAAACACGATGGTGCGCGGCCCCGCCTTGGTAGTGAGCGCGTAGCGCAGGCTGCCGGGCTGGTTGTCGTCGTTGAGATTGGTGACTTCCAAAACCGTGGTAGGCACCGCTGCCGTGCCGCGCCCGCCGCTCGTGAAGCGCCCCGCGCCCTCGGCCCCCGGAAAAGCGGGCAGCCGGGTGGCGGGCGGCGCGTCGGCCGCCAGCCGCAGGCCCCAGCCAGTAAACAGGGTAGAACAAAGCAGCGCGTGGCGCAGGTCAAAACCAGCTAACAAGAGCATCACGGTGGGAAAAGGAGAAGTACCCGCGCAAATAAGCCCCGGCCGGCCCGGTAGCGGCGGCGCAAGGGCGGTTTTCTTTGCGCAATCGTTGTCGGCAACGTTGCCAGCGAGCGGCCGGGCCGGAGCCCGCCGCCCCGCGCTCGTATCTTGGCTGCGTTTTCGTTTTTTTTAGCTTTTACCAAGCTGCCAGCTATGCTGTCTTCCGTTATTTCGCTGCGCGCCATGCGCCGCGCCGCCCTGGGCGGTGTTTTTTGTATCACGGCCCTGGGGGCGCAGGCCCAGCTCACGCCGGCGCAGCGCTGGCAGCACCTCGACCAGCAGGCCGATGGCGTGCCGGGCATCAGCACCGACCGCGCCTACCGCGAGCTGCTGGCCGGGCGCACCCCTACCCCCGTGCTGGTGGCCGTTATCGACTCGGGCATCGACTCGGTGCATACCGATTTGAAAAGCATTCTCTGGCGCAACGCCCGCGAGATAGCCGGCAACGGCAGGGATGACGACCGCAACGGCTACGCCGACGATGTGCGCGGCTGGAGCTACCTCGGCGGCAAAGATGGCCGCAACGTGGACGTCGAAAACCTCGAATCGACCCGCATCTATGCCCAGGGCCGCGCCCGCTACGAGGGCAAAAAGCGCGAGGACTTCTCCAAGAAAGAGCAAGGTAGCTTCGACCTCTACGAAACCGCCAAGGCCGGCCACCTCCAGGCCCGCGCCGAGGCCGAGGCCCTCGTGCAGCGCTTGGAAGGCCTGCTGGGCCTCATTGGCCCGGCCGCCGATGCCCTGCGCCAGCGCCCCGGTGCGGCCCTCGACTCGGCAACCCTGCACCAAGCCGCCCTGGCCCAGCCCGCCGTGCCGGGCGCGCCCCAGCTCTACGCGCTGGTGCACCGCCAGCAGGCCCCCGGCGCCGAGCCCGTGCTGACCCGCGTGCGCGCCGCCCTCACCAGCACCAAAAGCAAGCTCGATACGCAGCTCAACCCCGACTTCGACGCCCGCGCCGTGGTGGGCGACGACCCCAACAACCTCAAGCAGCGCGACTACGGCAACGCCGACAGCCAGGGCCCCGACGCGGGCCACGGCACGCACTGCGCCGGCATCATCGGGGCCGTGCGCACCAACGGCGTGGGCATGGAAGGCGTGGCCGACGCCGTGCGGATAATGAGCGTGCGCGCCGTGCCCGACGGCGACGAGCGCGACAAGGACGTGGCCAACGCCATCCGCTACGCCGTGGACAACGGCGCGCAGATTATCAGCATGAGCTTCGGCAAGGACTACTCGCCCCAGAAGGCCGCCGTGGACGAGGCCATGCGCTACGCCGACAAGAAAGGCGTGCTGCTGGTACACGCCGCCGGCAACGACAGCCGCGACCTCGACGCCACGCCCAACAACTTCCCCTCCAACGTCTACCTCGACGGGCAGCCCATCCCGAACCTCATCACAGTGGGCGCGAGCAGCCGCTTCAACACCGCCGACCTCGCCGCCGGCTTCTCCAACTACGGCCCCCAGCACGTGGATGTGTTCGCGCCCGGCGTGGCCATCTACTCCACGGTGCCCGGCGGCGGCTACGACCTCAAGAGCGGCACTAGCATGGCCTGCCCCGTGGTGGCCGGCATGGCGGCCGTGCTCAAGGCCTACTACCCCACCCTCACCGCCGCGCAGCTCAAGGCGTGCATCTTGCAGTCGGCCGTGGTAAACCACACGCAGGTGCGCAAGCCCGGCACCAAGACGCTGGTGGACTTCGCTACGCTTTCGCGCACGGGCGGCATCGCCAACCTCTACGGCGCGGTGCAGCAGGCGCAGCAGGTGGCGGGCAAGTAGCCCGACGTGGGAATTAAAAATGAAGAATTAAAAAAGAGCTGACGGACGCCCGTCAGCTCTTTTTTAATTCTTCATTTTTAATTCCCCGCTCCTACCCTCGCGCCCGACGCAAATTCAGGTAATCGAGGTAATACAGGATTTTGATGGACACGTTGTTATTGTGCGGCGTATTCAGCGTATTGCTCAGGTGGTCGAAGTAGAGCGGCGTGGCCTCGTTGCCTTGCAGAAACGACGCGGTAGCGTCCTTCCACACCAGGCTCACCTGCGAGCCGGGCGCAAACCACCACACCAGCGCCGCATCCACGTTGAAGGCGCTGTAGCTGGTGTCGTGGTTGCGCTGGTAGCTTAGGTTTTCTTCGCGCCCCCCGGCGTAGAGGCGCGTGAAGTCGAAGTAGCGCACCATGCTCACGTAGTGCCGCACGCGCATCGTGAAGGATAGCCGGTTGGTGAACGTATAGTTGGCGTTCAGGGTGTTCGTAAACGTGCTTACGTTGCGGCGACCCAGCAGCACGTCGCCCCCGATAACGGCGAGCAGCGGCCGGTCAAGCGGCTCGTCGGCATTGAGGCCGTCGTTGACGTAGCCCATTTGGTTGAGGCGCACGTTGTAGTCGAAGGTGTAGCGAAAATTCAGCTTGTCGCTCACGCGGTAGCGCGGGCTCAGGGTCAAACCCAGGCCCCAGCGGCGCGCCCGGCCGGCCACGCCTTCGCGCGCGTCGAGGGCGTAGGGCCGCAGCCCGCCGTTGATGTCGTAGGCAAATTTCTTGCGGTAGTCGCTCGACACGAACGCCCCCAGGTTGACGCTGCCCGGCACCCGCACCCAGTAGCCGCCCAGCGGGTAGGTGCGCGGCTCGTAAAAGTCGTTCTTGGCCCGGTCGATATTGAGGTTGAAGCCCGCCGTCAGAAAGCTTTTGGTAAACGTGGTGTTGGCGCTGCCATAAATGCCGAAGTCCTGGTACAGCAAGGGCTTGAACAGCAGCGACTGATACACGCCCAGCGAAGAATAGAAATTGTTAACCTTCCAGAACTGCTTGTATTGATTATAGTTGACGGTGGCCGACTGGCTCACGTTGTTGTTGCCAAACAAGATGCCCAGGTCGTTGGGGTTGTAAGTGTCCGACTCGATGCCGTGGTCGACGTTCCAGGTCCAGTTGCCCGATATTTTGCCGTAGTTGAGGTAGTATTTGTAGCCGCTCGGGTCGTCGATGCGCGCCTCCGAGTTCAGCACGTTGCCGTAGCGGCGCGAGTAGTTGAGCTGCCCGCTAAGGGCGTACTGGTTTTTCTTGTCGGCAAAGCGAAACAAGCCGGCCGTCACGTTGGCATCATAGGTGCGGCCGGCGCGCGTCACGTTGGTGTTAATGAGCGAGATATAGCTGTTGTTTTTAAGGCTTTGGTCGAGCACCACGATGTTGTAGTTGGTGAGCGGCTGGGTCAGCACCCGGCGCTCGCGCTCGCCCGTGGAGTCGCGCACCACGGCGTAGCTGGCCGCCGACACGGCATTGAACACGCCCACGCCCAGCCCCTTACGGGTGCGACCCGATATCTTGGTGGCGTTGAGCAGGCGCGTCACGCCGGGGTCTTGGTACACCGTTTCGCCTTTGGCCAGTTGCCCGCCCGCCGTGCCGAAGCCCAGCGGCTGCGCCCCCACCCGCCGCGAATAAAACAGCCCGCCCTTGTTAAATAGCTCGGTGCCTTCGGTGAAGAAGGCGCGGTTTTCCTGGTACTGCACCTCGAAGGGCGAAAGGTTGAGCACCTGGTTATCGCTGAGCACCTGCCCAAAATCGGGAATGAGCGTAGCGTCCAGCGTGAAGCTTTCGTTGATGCCCCACTTCACGTCGGCCCCGCCGTTGAAATTGGTGCTGGTGTTGCGCTTGCCCTGCTCATTATACGGGTAGTGGTTGGCGTAGGCGCTCACGTAGGGCGTGAGCGAGAGGCGCAGCGGCGGGTGCAGATTTTCGAGCCCCGTGAGTTCGCCCCACTGATTGACGAAGCCATCGACCTCGGGCCGCACGGGGTTCCAGGTAAACTGCTGGTTGTCGGCCTTGCGCTGCCGGAAGAACTGCATCCCCCAGGTCTGGGTGGGCGCCTGGGCAAAGCGGATGGCCGAGTACGGAATGCGGATTTCGACGCTCCAGCCCTTGCCCTCGGGCAGCGGGGCCACGCGGCTGTCCCACACGGCGTTCCAGGCATCGTCCTCGCCGTTGGCGGGCGAGTAGCGCATGTCCACCTGCACGCCCGTGCTCATCACGAAGAAGCCGTAGCCGTTGAGGTGGTCGCGGTAGGGGTCAAGAAAAAAGGCAAAAAAGTCGGTGTTGCCGATGTGGTCGCGCTGCGTCAGCTCGCGCCGGATACTGTCGGCACTGGTTTCTACCAGCCTGGCCCCCACGTACATGGCCCCGTCGTCGTAGAGCACGCGCACCTGGGTAGGCAGCCGCTCGCGCGGCCCAGGGTTCGGCCGAAACTGCGTGAACTCGCTGGCTACCGGCGCGCTGTTCCAGGCCGCGTCATCGAGCACGCCATCGAGCTTGATGGGGGCGGCCGTGCGCGTGGCCGCCAGCTGGCGGCGCGCCACGTCGGGCGCGACGGGCCTGGCCGCCGGCGCTTGCGCACGGGCCGCCACGGCCCCAAAAAGACATAGAAAGCTTAGCAGCAGGCGCACGAGCGCCTGCCGGGGCAGCAGCAGCAACATGAGAAAAGGATGAGTAGTAGGTAAAGCTCCGCTATAGACACGGCGGGCAGCTGGGCGTTGCTAGCAGGCGAAGGTTTTGTTTGAAACAACTGCCTAGGTCTACCCTGGTACGAGTCTAGGCGCAGCCGTACTTCGTACCAGCAATGCCTACTCTACTCCTGCTTTCTAAAGAATACGTCGCCGCTCACCGAGTGCAGCGTCACCAGCGGGCCGCCGCTGCCGAGGCTGCCGTGCAGCTCGTAGCCCACGTACACGCGCTGGCGCAGATTGCTGAAGGTCACGGCCGGGTCGGCGTAGACCTCGCCCGAAATGGTTTTCAGGCGCAGGTCGGCGCCCTGGGCGGCGGGCCAGCTCACGTCCACGTTGCCGCTGATGCTGGTGGCATCCACGGGCTTGCCGCCCGGCAGGCCCGTCAGCTTCACGTTGCCGCTGATGGTGCGCAGCGTGAGTTCGCCGGTGAGGCCCGCCGACAGCACATTGCCGCTGATGGTTTTGGCCGTGACGGGTCCGCTGAGGCCACTCAAATCGAGGTTGCCGCTGATGGTGTTGAGGCGCAGCGCCGTGCCGGCGGGCAGCGTCACGTCGTAGTCAATTTTCACGCAGTAGCTGTACTTGTCGCCTTTGTGGCGGCTGATAGTCGGGCGCAGGCCACCCGTCTTTTCCGAGCGGGTGTAGCCCACGTTGAGGCCGCCCGAGCCGTTGTTGCGGCTGCCACCGTCGCAGTCGCCGGTGAAGTTTATTTCGCGCAGTTTCTCTTCCTCCAGCTTTTCCACCACGCTCAGCTCGCCGGCCGTGGTTTCCAGGCCCAGGCTGTAGAGGTCGTTGTTCTGGTTGTCGTTGATGCTCACGCGGGCCTGAATGCTGAGGCTACTCCCCGCCCGCACCTTGATGTTGTGGGCGTATTTGAGGTCGAGAAATACGCCCTGGCCGGCGGCCAGCGTGGCGGTTTGGGTTACGAGGCGCTGGGCCAGGGCCGGGGCCAAGCTGCCGAGCAGCAAGGCAGCGGCGAGTAGAAAGCGGTACATAGGGTGCAGAAACTAAGAGGTGAAGGAGTCGGTTTTATCGGGCCCGGAAAGGCGCAGCCGTGGCCGTCGGAGCCGGCCTTTGCCGCTCGCCTTTCCGTTTTCCCGCGTTGGTGTTGGATGCTTACTGGTGGGCTTATGCAAGCCTTATGCGTGGCAGGCTACTTGGTTTTTCGCAGAAAGACATCGCCGCTGATAGTCTTGAGCGACAGCACGGTGCCGCCCCCGTTGGCCCGGCCGTCTACCGTTTGGCCACCCACGTGCCGCAGGCCGTTGCCACCGCCCAGGTTCAGGTCAAAGTCGGTGTAAATCTCGCCTGAGATGGAGCGCATCGAAAGGGTCAATTTGGCCGACGCGGGCACGCTCACGTCTACGTTGCCGCTCACCGACGACACGGCGCAGGGCTGGCTCGGGGTCGCGTTGAATTTCACCTGAATGTCGCCGCTGATGGTGTTGGCTACCACCGGGCCGCTCACGTTCAGCAAGCGCAGGTCGCCCGACTTCAAACTTACCTCGATGCGGCCCGCGATGTCGCGCATGGTCAGGTCGTCCGAGCCGCCCCAGGCATCCTGGGCAAAGGCTACGTCGGTCTGGCGCGGCACCCGCACGGTGTAGTGCCCGTCGCTACGCGAGGTGCGCGCGATGCGGATGGTGTTGGCGGCGGTTTGCGTCACGGCCAGCCCCAGGCGGGTATTATCCATCGCGCCGCCGCTGTACACCGGGCGCAACCCCTGGCGCAGCGCCTGCGCCGTGGCGGGCGACTCCTCAAAGTTGCCCGAGCCCTTGATAATGAGCTCGTCGCCGTCGTAGCCCTCCACCGTCACGTCGCTGCCGCGCATGTCGAGCACTACCTTGCGATTGGTCGGGCTGTTGAATTTCATCTTGTATTCCTGGGCGCGCAGCTGCGCCGGCAAGGCCAGCACGAAGGCCAGCAAAATCAAAGGCAGAATATTTTTCATGATAATGGAAAGCGAAAAGAATCAGCAGCTTGTACAGCGGAGTGGCACTCCGCCTCCCCACCGGGCCGCCGTAGTTGGATAGTGGGGTATATGAAGCGGAGTGCCACTCCGCTTTACAGGTAAAATCAAATCAATTGGCCCAGGCCGCTCGCGGCCTGCTGGCGCACGGCGGGCAGCACTTCGGGCTTTTTCGTCAGTTGCTCCAGCTCGCGCACGGCGCGCTTCTCGCGCAGCGTCACGAGGGCCTCGATGATGGTAATCTGCACGTTGGGGTCTGTTTGCAGGGGCAGGGCTTCTACCAAGGCCGGGCCCACGCGGGGGTCGTTGCGCAGGCGCACCAGGGCCTCACAGGCGGCCAGCCGCACGTTGGGGTTGGGGTCGGTGTCGAGGGTATGAATGAGGGTGAGCACGGCCGGGTCGTTGGCCTCCGTAACCAGGGCCGGGGCCTGGCTCACCAGCTGCAAGCGCTGGCTGGCCGAGGCCGGCTGCTGCCGCGCGGCAGCCATCCGCACCGATAGAGAGGGCTGCGCCGGCTGCTCGGTGGCCGCCAGCGTAGCGGCTGGCTGGCTACCCCGCAACATCAAGCCCAGCACCGTTCCAATAGCCACCAGCGCCACGCTGGCCGCGATGCGCAGCCAGTTGTTAGTGCTTCGTGCTTGGTGCTTGGTGCTTAGTTGTTGAGCATTGTTCATTGCCGATTGCTCATTGCTCACTAGCTCCTGGCCGCCGCGCTGGGCGCTCAGGGGGCCGGGCGAAGCTGCGGGCAGCTTCGCCTTTTCCGCTTCCAGCATGGCCAGGAAGTTATCGCGCAGCGAGAGCGGCGGCACTTCGGCGGGCAGCGCGTCGAGGTCGCCGAAGAGCTGGCGCAACTCAGCCAGCTCGGTTTGGCAGGCGGGGCACCCGGCCAGGTGGGCCGCCAGGTGCGCGGCCTCGGGCGGCAGCGGCTGGCCGTCGGCCAGTTCGGGCAGCCAGGGCCGCAGCTCGGCGCAGGCCGCGTTTAAGTGAGCAGGGTTTATAGCGGAAGACATCTTAGTTGGATTTGCTAGAGTTAAACTGTCGCAATTACTTAATTACTAAACATTTTAAATATTATTCACTAGTCCTTAGTCACTACCATTTAGCTTAGGTAAATCTTACGGAGCGCATCCAGCGCCCGGTGAGCTTTTACGCGGGCCGCGCCGGCGGAGCAGCCCAGCTGCTCGCCGATTTCGGCGTAGTCGAAGCCCTGGAAGCGGTGCAGCAGCAGCACCTCGCGCTGGGCGGCGGGTAGCAGCGCCAGGGCTTCTTGCAGGGCCTCGTGCTGGTCGTGGGTGGCGCGCTGGGCCTGGGCGGCGCGGCCGTGAGCGGCGGTTTTTTCTACGTCATCCAGGTCGGCGCTGGGGCGCTGGCGCTGGTAGTGGTCGGCCCACACGTGGCGGGCCATTTGGTAGACCCAGGCCCGGAAGGGCTGGCCCGGCTGGTAGCTGGCGCGGTAGCGCAGCACCCGCACAAACACGTTCTGAGTCAGGTCTTCGGCCACCTCGCGGTCGCCGTTGGCCAGCCGGGCCAGGAAGCCGAAGAGCGGCCCCTGGTAGCGCTCAAACAGCCCGGTGAGGCAGTCGAGCTCGCCCTCGCGCACCCGCTCCATCAGGGCTTCATCGCTGAATCGAACGGCGGTGGCGGCGGCAGGCATACGGGGGGCGAAAGGGTCGGGAGAATCAGGTTTTGCAGGGAGTACCGGCGGCGTGTCCATTCGTTACAATGAAAAGAAAAATTTCCTGAAAAAGGCGGGGCGACTGGCAGCACCGGGCACAAAAAAGCGGGCTAGCTACCTGTTTATCAGATAACCAGCCCGCTTTCGGGCAGCGGAGCACCGGGCCGCTTAGTTTTCGTCTACCGTGATGCCGAAGTTGGTGTGGCTACCCTTGATTTTGGTAGTGGGCAGCTTCAGCAGCTGGCGGTACTTGGCCACTTGAGCCGGGGTGAGGGCCTGGCCGTTCACGCGCCCACCTTCGTCGTCGAGCTCAAACGAGAAGTGCTTTTCGTCTTTAATCAAGCCATCCTTGCGCAGCGTTTCGCGTAGCTTGACGGTGTTGGGCGCGGCGGGCGGCGGCGGCGGGGCCGGCACCTGCGGATTGCGCGGGCTGGCGGGCGGCGGGGGCGGCAGCGGGGCCGACTGGCCGGCCGAGCGGTCGAGGGCGCGCAGCTCGGCATTGGCGGCGGCAATGCGGGCGCGCAGCTCGGCGCGGCGGGCATTGGCCTCGGCGGTGCGGCCGTTGGCGTCGGCGCGGAGAGCATTGCGGGCGGCTATCTCGGCGTTGCGCTCGGCCTGGGCGGCGTTGCGCTCGGCTTGCTCAGCGTTGCGGGCCGCCTCGTCGCTGTCGGCTTTGTCGAATTTCAGGCGGCCGCCGCGCTTGTTATATTCGATGTGAAAGCGCGGGTCGGTTGGGTGGCTGGCCGTGGTGCTACCATCCATCTTGAATTGAAAGTTGCTGCCGTTGCCGTTGCCAAAGGCCCGCAGCTTCATGCTTTCTTTTTCCAACCGACGTACTTCCTTGGCCATTTCCTCGCGCTGCTCGTCGTTGAGGTCGGGGCTGCGCATGGCTTCGGCCAGGCCGCGCCGGGCTTCGCGCAGTGCCTTGCTGGTAAGGCCGTCGGCCGAAAAATTGAAGCTAAATGACCCGTTTTCGAGGCGCTCGGGTAGCTCGGGCAGTTCAGACATTTCGATGCGCTCGATGCGCTTCCGGCGCTCTACCCGCTCCGGTCCGGGCACGGTTACTACTTCCACGGTGCGGACTTTCTCTTTCCCGCGCTTGTTTTTTTTACCGGCCGCGCCCGTGTCCACGGGCTGGCCATCTACTAGCAGGTTCACCACGCGGCCCTTTTTATCTTTCTCTATTACGACCGTGCTGGCGCGCCCCCGGCGCGGCGGCCCCTGCGCCATGCGGTCGGGTTCGGTATCCATCAGGCTCCGCACTCCCTCGGCAAAATCGGGCAAGGCCGGAAGCGCGGGTAAGGCGGGCACTGCTGGCAGGGCCGGCAGGCCGGGCAAAGCCGGCAGGGCGGGGAGCGCCGGCAAAGCCGGCAAACCAGGCCATGCCCCCGCTACCTGCGACTTGCGCGTAGTATCAGCCGGCACCACGGCTTGCTTCAGATTGGTTAGCAAGGCTTTGGTGCCCGCCGGAGCCGCCAGGGCCACGCCCGTGCCCAGCCCGGCCACGCCCAGCACACCCAGCAACAGCGCCAGCAGCCCTTCGCCCAGCGTAGGGGCCTGGGGCCGGCCCAGCGCCAGCCGGCGCACCCGCGCCAGCAGCGAGCCGCGCCCACCGGCTCCGGCCGCCGCCAGCGCCAGCCGGGGCGTGGTGGCCGAAACAGCCTCCAACTCGGCCAGGGCCGCCAGGGCGCGGGCCACCCGCAGGCGGTCGCCGCCGCAGAGGGCGGCGGCTTGGTCGTCGCAGCAGTTTTCGCGCTCGGCGCGCAGGCAGTTAGCCATAAACCACACGGCCGGATGGTAAAAAAACAACACCTCCACCACCGACACGGCCAGGTTGAGCAGGTAGTCGCGCCGCACAATGTGGGCCAGCTCGTGCGCCAGTAGCGCCTCTAGCAGCGCCGGGGGCAGGCCCGCTGCCGCGCCCAGCGGCAGCAAAATGGCCGGCCGCAAGTGCCCCAGCACCAGCGGCCCCGCCACACGGGCGCTCTCCAGCAGCGCCACCGGCCGCCGCACGCCGGCCCGCTGGGTTAGCGCGGCCAGCCGCCGCTGCCACTCGGCCCCCAGGGTTGGAGTGCCGCTTTGGCGCAGCCGGTTGGTGTACACGAGGCCACCCACTAGGCGGCCGCTCATCAGCAGCAGGCCGAGCAGCCAGGCTATTACAACCAGCGGCAGGTAGGCTTCGAGGGTACTGCGGTTGGCTTGCAGCCAGGCTAGCGGCGCGGCCTCGGCGGCAGCCGGGGCGCTGGCGGCTAGTCCGGCCGGGGCGGCGGCCAGCGCCCCGGTCACGGCCGGGCCAGCGGCTGCCCATTGCGTGGGGGCGGACTGGCTTTGGTAGTAAAAGCTGAACGTGCAGCCCACCGCCAATACCAGCGCGCCCAGGGCCCCGGCCGCCACTGCGTAGCGCACCTCGGCGCGATGCCGGCGCAGCAGCGGCAGCGCCCCGGCCAGCAGCAGGGCCAATGCCCCACCCTGCCACAGCGAGTGCAGCAAGGCATAGCCCACGCCCCGCACCAGCGCGGGCGATACTACTTCACTAAGCACCTGGGGCGTCGTCATGGGAGTTAGGGTTGGGTTGGTTGGCGTTTTGAATCTCAATGTCATTGAGCAGGCGGCGAATCTGGGCCAGCTCGTCGGCCGAGGTTTTGCGGTGGCCCAGGGCCTGCATCACCAGCTTCAGGGCCGAGCCGCCGAAGGTGGCCTCCACGAACTTGTCGAGCAGCAGGCCTTGCGTATCCTGCTCGCGCACGGCCGCCCGGTAGATGTGGCTGCGGCCTTCGTCGTCGCGCTGCACGAGGCCCTTGTCGAGCATCAGCTGCATGATTTTGAGCGTCGTGGTGTAGCCCACTTCGCGGCTTTTGCTGAGCTGCTCGTTCACGAGGCGCACGGTGGCAGGGCCGTGCTGCCACAGCACGTGCAGAATTTCGAGCTCGGCGTCGGTAGGTTTAGGCGGGGCTTTGGGCATGGTGGAAACGGAAAAAAAGTTTCATACGAATGATTTCGTACACCAAATGTCATACGACAAGCTTCGTAGTTGCAAATACAATGTACGAAATTTGTCGTACTGAGACATAATCATCTGATAAACAATAAAATTATTTTTATAGGCATAAAAAAAGCTCTTGTCAGCAATGCGACAAGGGCTTCTTTTGGAGCTGTTGTTTCAGGCCGATTGGATGTTATGCTTGCTACCTGCATTAGCTGAGTTAAGAAGGACGGAAAGGATGAGTCATGCTGAACGCAGTGAAGCATCTCTATCGCACCGTTGAAATACAGCCCAAACGATGCAGTAGAGATGCTTCGCTGCGCTCAGCATGACTCGTTTTTTTCACGTGCAAGCCGCCTACCTCCCCGACGCGGCCAGCTTATCGGCTAGCAGCTTCATAAAGTAGCCGCCTACCACCGAGCGGGCCTGAAAGCCGGCCTGACGGGCGTCGGTGGTTTCGTGCCAGTCGGTGAGGGGCACGCGACTGGGCGTGTCATTGGCAAACTGCCACACGGGGGCCACCAGGGCCTCGAAGTCGGCGCGGCTAGAGGCCAGCGTGGCCGTCCACAGTATCCAGTCCGACTTGGTGTAGGTGCGGCGGCTATCGAGCGGCAGGCCGTATTTCTGCTGGTGCTTTAGGTAGAAGGCCAGCTCCTGCTGCGCTACCTCGGGCGGGAATACGTTCAGGCCGAGCACCTTGTCCCAGACCAGGTTATACTTCTGGCTCCACGAGTTGGCGGGCTTGTCGAAGGTCAGGGCGTAGTGGTCGCCGTCCTGGGCCATCTGCACCCATTTTCTGGCCAGGTCGCGGGCCAGGGTTTGGTATTCGTCGGCAGTCTTGGCATCGCCGAGCTGGCGGGCCAGCTGGCCGTAGCAAGCGATGCCGATGATGGCTTTCACCGACAGGTTGGTGTTGCGGGCCAGGTGGCCGGCAAAGTCGTCAGTGCTGAGCTGGTTGGCCGGGTCGAAGCCATCGCGCCGCAAAAAGCCTACCCAACGCGTGAGCGTGGCCCAATGCTGGCGGGCAAAATCGGGCTTACCGTCCATCCGCACCACGGCGGCCGTGGCGATGAGCATATTGCCGGCTTCCTCCACCGGCATGTCTTCGCCGTAGGTCTGGCCGTTGGCCCGCGGGTAGGTGCCCACGTCGTGGGCCGGAAAGTCTTTTTTCCAGCGCCCCGACTCCGAGTAGTCGAAGATAAAGCGCAGCATGCCCTTGGCCAGCTCGTTGTTATAGAGCAAGAACAGCGGCTCCGACGGGTACGTGATGTCCACGGTGCCGATGGAGCCGTTGGAGAAATTTTCTTTCGAAAGAAAGAACAGCTCGCCCTGCGGCCCCGCCACGATGCTGTGCGCCGCAATGGCCTGGCGGTAAGCCAGCTGGCACAGGTCGGCATACTGCCGGCCGCCGCTGGCCTGGGCGTCGGCGTAGAGCTTTTGGTCAAACTCCGTGGCCTTGCGGCGCAGGCGGGGGTAGTCGGCCTCGGCGGCAGCTAGGGCTTTTTCCATCGTCATGCTGGCATCGCGCCGCCACCAGGGCCGCAGGTTTTGGCCGAAGTACTGCACGGCGTACTGCTCGTCGTAGCCCAGCAGCAGGTGCCGCTCGGCGGGCGCGGCGGCTACCGCGCCCAGGTCGAGCACGGCGGCCTGGGCTACCTGCTGGGCCGCACCGGTGGCGGGCGCGGCGGCGGGCAGCCGGCCGGTTTTGGCAAAGGCCGTTTTCAGGGCCTGCGGGCTGCCGGTGCCGAGGGTGGCCGCGCCCGGTGCGGCCAGGTAGGCGTAGCCCCAGTCGATGCGGACGTTGTCGCCGGCCGTGGCCAGCACGGGTTGGGCGGTGGTGCCCACGGCCTGCCAGCGCAGGCCGCCGCCCTGGCCGGGCCGGGTGGCCACGGGCTGGTAGGGCGTGTTGCTGGCCAGCGTGCCGGCTTCGTTGAGGAACACCTGCGTGGCGTGGGCGCGGCCATCGGTGGCGGTGGCGGTGCAGGTAACGTAGCTCACGGGGCGAGCCACAGTTTCGAGCTCATCGAGCAGCAGCGGCGATAAGAAATTGACTTTCAGCGTTACCGGCCCGGCGGCGAAGGTGTAGGTAGTTTGGGTGGCGGTGAGGGTGGCGGCCGTTTGGCGGGCCAGCGGCAGCGGGGCCGGGGCGGGCAGCGTTTCGTAGAGGCCGGCATCGAGGTACTCGCCGCCCTGGGGGCTGCGGGCGTGCAGGGCCAGCAGGTTGTCGCCGGCACGCAGCGCCTGCCGGGCAGCGGCGGGTATTGGGAAGAAGTCGTACTTGCTGTTGAAGCCGGTTTGGCGGGTCAGCAGCACGCCGTTGAGATACACCTCCACGTCGTCGTCGTGCTCCATCAGCAGGCGCAGCTCGCCGGTGGTGCGCGGGTTGGTCACGCGCACCGTGCGCCGCACCCAGATGTCGCCGCCGGTCCAAGTGGTGCCGTGCTCGCTGGGATTGTCGGTGAAGGGTGCCGCGCCCTGCTGCCAGCCGCTGGCCGCCGCAAAGTCGGGTTTCTCCCAGCCCGCCGCGGGCTCCGTGAAGGTGTAGCGCGCCTGGTAGGGCTGCTCGCGCACGGTGGGCACCACGGCCCGGTACTGCGGCTCGGCCTGGCCCAAAAACTGGTAAGCTTGGCCATCGACCCGCACCACGCCTTCGAGGCGCTGGGGCTCGCCAGTCCAGTGCCGGGTAGGGGCCGCCGCCAGCCCCTCCTGAAACGCCCACACGCTGAAATAGGGCGTATGCGTGATAAGTGGCCAGGCCGGGGGCCGCAGGATTTGGGCCGGGGCTACGGTAGTGCTCAACAAGGTAGCCAGCACTACCAGGGCAGTTTTAATGCGCGTCATTGGGGTGGGAAAAGGAAGTAGGAAGAGCGCAAGTTAGAGTTGGTTTGCGAACGCAGGCGGCTTATCATTGCGAGCGCAGCGAAGCAATCGCACCAGAGCAAAACCCGAACGGCGACGCTTAACAGGTGCGATTGCTTCGCTACGCTCGCAATGACAGGCGTTTTTTCGCCCCTACTCTACCGACCCCGCCGCCCGCTTGCGGCTCAGCGTCACCCGCGCGCGGTGGCAGATGCCGCCCAGCGGCGGGTTGAACTTGGACACGCTCACCCGCGCCCGGCGCACCTGCGGAAACTCCAGCATCAGGCGGTCTAGGATGCGGTGGGCCAAGTGCTCCAAAAGGCGGGCGGGCTGCTGCATTTCTTGCAGCGTGAGGCGGTAGAGGATTTCGTAGTTCACGGTTTCGGCCAGCTTGTCGGAGGCCCCGGCGGCGTGTAGGTCGGTGGTGAGGTAGAGGTCGACGCCGTACTTGTTGCCGATTTTCTGCTCTTCGTCGTAGTAGCCGTGAAAGGCAAAGAATTCGAGTCCTTCGAGTGCAATCTGGCCCATTGGTGGATGCGTGAATGAGTGGATGAGTGAGCTGGGAGCGCCGGGCAAAAATGCGGCGCAACTCTCCAACGCCCGGCTACTCGCGGCGGCGGCCGGCCCACTCGGCGTGCAGCGCCGCCAGCCGGGGCGAGCCGTCGGTGGCCCAGTCGAGGGCCGATTCCATATCAGCAAAGTAGTGGGCCTCAAAGCGCATGGTGTGCTTCACCAATTCATAGAGCGCGTCGATAGCCAGTTGATTATGCACCTGACTGCTGGAAATAACGAGTATCAGGCGGTCGAGCGGCAGGTCTACCAGGGCGGGCATCCAGTGGTCGCCGAGCCACAGCTGGTCGTCCAGCGGCAGGTTGGGGATGGTGTTCATATCAAGCAGCAGCTGGTGCACAGCCAGCTCCCTGGCCAGCGTCAGCAGCTGCCCGGCGCTGGCGCGCAGCTGGCGCGAGTCGCTGCGGGGCACCCATTCCAGCCGCAGCACGCTGAGTTCCGGGTCATGTTGCAGGCAGATATTAGGAAAGTAATGGAGCGGCACGGTAACTACTTGCTGAAGCGCAACCACGAAGATACTCAGCCGAGCTTATCGCTATCGCTACCGCTGGGTAGCACACCCCACAAAAAAAGGCTCAGCAAGTAGCTGAGCCTTCTTGGCAAGCCGGTGGCTCTGAGCCACCAATTCTAGAAAACTAAATTTCGTCGAAAAACGAATTCTCCCCTACCGGCTCGGCCACGGCCTGCTTCATGCCGGGGTGCGTGAGGGGCTGGGGCTGCTGAATATCGGGCCGGTCGGGGCCGATGGGCGTGATTTCGGGGCGAGCGGGCTCCACGTAAGGCGCGGGCGGGTCGGGCACGGGCGAGGGGCTGGCCGGGTCGATGTGCGGGGCGGGCGCGATGCCGGGGTTTTCGGCCGGGGCGGCGGGCCGCTCGATGTCGGGGCCGGGGGCTTGGTTGGGATTGCGCGGGTCGGGCTGCTGGCCCGGCTTGGGGTTGTAGCCGATGGGCTGGGCCGAGCGCTCGGCGCGGGCGGGCAAGCCAAAATCGGCGTTGTGCGGGGCGCTGGGCGCGGCGGCCACGGCGGCGGCCGACGGGGCAAAGGCAGGAATATTCGCGTTCATGGCAGGAGGGGGCGTAGGTTCGGGCGCGACCGGTTCGGCGGGCCGCTTTACCTGTACGCTCGCCGCCCGCGAAAGGATGGCCGCCGGGCCGCTTTTGGGGCGGGCGCGGGCGCGCTCGGCTTTTTCGAGCGCATCGGAAGCTAGGTGGTGCAGGTCGCGCACCAACGTTTCGAGCTGCTGCTCCAGGCGCTGGCATTCCTGGCCCAGGCCACTCACCTCCTTCTGCATGTCGGCTACCGTTTTCTCGGCCGTCTGGTAAGCTTCGTCCACGATGGCGCGGGCGCGCTGGCGGGCCTCAGCCACGGTATTTTCGGCCTGAAACTGGGCCTCGCGGCGGCGCAGGTCGGCATCGCGCTGGGCCTGCTCAGTGATGGAGTTGCCGGTGTCCTCGGCCGTTTTGAGGGTGCGGTAGAGCGAGCTTTCGACCTCGCGCATTTTTTGCACATCGTGCTGGGCGTGCTCCAGCTTGAGGCGCAGCTCGCGGTTTTCGTCGCCCAGCCGCTCCCACTGCTGCGACACCATGTTGAGGAAGGCCTGCACCTCGTCCTTGTCCACGCCCCGGAAGGCTTTCTCAAACGTCTTTTGGCGAATATCGAGGGCGGTAATTTTCATTTTTATAAGCTGTTAGCTGGGTTAGTAAAACGAGTATAAGGTAGCTTTTTCTATGGGTGCAAAAACTGTCATGCAGAGCGCAGCGAAGCATCTCGCGTGGAGAACTAACCTCAAAAACGTCAAGGTTTACTGCGCCACGCGAGATGCTTCGCTGCGCTCTGCATGACAAGCGCGCTCGCCACTCAACACCTAGTAAACCTGCCATACGGCCAGGCTGCGGTCATCGCTGCACGAAACTAGCCGTTGCTGGCTGCCCGGCCAAACCAGCTTATTCACCGACGTGCCGTGGCCCGCCGCCCGCGCACGGTCGAGCACGCGCAGCAGGGCCAGCGTGCCGGCATCCCAGAGCTTGATGCTTTTATCGAGCGAGCAGGTAGCCAGGTAGCGCCCGTCACCGCTGAAAGCCAAGTGGTTGATGGCGTACATGTGGGCCACTACCGCATCTTGCAGTGCGTAGTCGGCCGTGGCGTAGCGGCGCAGATGCGCGTCGCGGCCAGCCGCCAGCAGGTGCAGTTCGTCGGGCGAGTACGCCACGCTGAACACCGAGTTAGTAGCGTCGGTAAGGGTAGTTTTCACGGCCAAGGAATCGAGGTCGAGTACCCGCACCAGGTGGTCGGAACTACCCACAGCCAACTCGCCGCGCGCGTCGCTCAGAGCCAGGCAGCGCAGGCTTTTCTGGCTGAGGCGCAGCAGGTTTTCGAGCCGAAAATCGCTACCGCGCAGCACGGCCAGCGTGCCATCGGCCAGGGCGCAGTAGAGGCGCTGACGCGCTTCGGAATACACCAAGTCGAAGATGGCGACGGGCGGCAACGCCGTAGCGAAGGCCAGCTTTTTAGTTTGTAAATCAATGGCCTGCACGCCTTGAAAATTCTGCCCCAGCAGCAGCAGGCCGCGCGCGGGCAGCTCGCGCAGGGCGTACACCGAGTTATCGACGCGCGCCAGTAGCTCGCCATCCTGCTCGGGCGCGGCGGCATTCCAGGTCACTACCATGCCATCAGCCCCGCTCGAAAAAATCTGGTCGGCGCCGGGGCGGCCGGCCAGCGCGTACACCGCGTCGCGGTGCCCGGACAGGGTAGCGAGGTTGCGGGCATTGGGGCGGGCGGCGGAGGCAGAAAGGGACATGGCGGGGAAGGCAATCGGGGCTGGGCGGCCCGCAAAGGTCGGGGCCGGGCGGCCGTGTTGCCGCGCCGGGGGCGCGGGCGGGCGCTATTTTCGCCGCTCGCCCGTCGTTTATGCCGCTTCATTCCATCCGCCCGCTGCCCGGCGGGGCCTACCTGGGCCTCTGGCACCTGCTCGAAACGCCCGCCGAGCTGGGGCCCCAGCTCGCT
>CAXYJY010000003.1:0-3179 GCA_964277755.1 uncultured Hymenobacter sp. | reverse complement strand
GCCTGACGCTTAGCAACGTCATTCTGCGGTCGGCTCCCCCTCTTTTTTGGAGAGGGGGCCGGGGGGTGAGGTTCACCCGGCCGCACAAAAAAGCAGCGCCCGCACTACTGCGGGCGCTGCTTTTTTGTGGGCTACGCCGCCACCGCTTCGCGGTAGCTGTGCAGGTACTTGCGCTTGTACTCCAGCGGCGTCACTTTCGTGATTTTCTTGAAGTGGCGGTAGAAATTTGAGACGTTGTTAAAGCCGCACTCAAAGCAGATTACCTCCGTCAATAGCTTGTCTTCGATAAGCAGGCGGCAGGCCTGGCTGATGCGGATTTCGAGCAGGAAATCGTAGTACGTTTTCTTGGTAATGAGCTTGAAGTAGCGGCAGAACGACGTGACGCTGAGGTTGCTGAGCGAGGCGACTTCTTCCAGCGTGATTTCCTTTTTGTAGTTGGAGAGCGTGTAGTTGCACACCTTGTTGATGCGCTGCACGTCCGACTCGTTGGACTGCTTGAAGGCGTGGTGCTCGGTGGCGATGGTTTGAATCTCCGCCGTTTCCGACAGGATTTTCAGGATGGACAAGAAGATGATAATGCGGTCGAGGTCAGTAGCTTGTACGGCGGCGCGCATCAGTGGCTCCAGCCGGGCTTTGGCCTCGCCCGAGATGAGCAGGCCGCTCTTGGCTTTCTCAAACAGCTTGGGAATGAGGTAGGCTTCGGGCAAACCCAGCAGGTAGCGGCCCAGGCACTCGGGCAAAAACTGAATGACGATGGCCTCGACCTGCCGGTCGGGGTTGCCCTGAAAATATTCTTCGTTGCAGCGCCAGGTGTGAGGCAGGTTGGCCCCGAGCAGAATAATCTCGCCGTCGGAGAAGTTGCTGATGTTGTCGCCCACCAGCCGAACCCCTTCGCCCTGAATAACATAGTGCAGCTCCAGCTCGGGGTGGTAGTGCCAGGTGGTGCCGAAGTTGGGCTTGCGGTCGTGGCGGATGCTGAACGAGCTTTGGATATTGACCGGAACCTTGTGGAACTGGGCTTTCATGGGAAGGGGAGGGTGGGAATAGAGGTAGGGGTGGTAGCGGTATTCTAGCATCTTATCCTGGGTAGGACGGCCGATGCATAAAGCTTGTAGTGCTGCTTACGGGTCAGTAAGTGATTACTAATGTCCCGTTCGTAATTGCAATAACTCTCCTGTAGTCTACTGCCTGGCGATTTTGAGTAGCCTGCTACCGGAAAGTAGTACTGCGGCAAAGTAAGTCAGCAATTACTTCTTCACCAAATATACATACTAGTAAGCTGGGCCGCAAAGGCCGCCATGCTAACATCCTATACTAAGTAGCTAATAAGCGGGAGCTAGCCGCTGGGGGCGCGGGCAATATTTGCTTGGAATTCCTACCCAGCCTTTTACCCGTGGCACACCCTTACAAAGAAGTTCTCCTCCTGGCCAGCGGCGACCTCCGCCTGGCCGCCAACCAGAAGTGCTGGCCCGCCCAGCACGCCATGGAAACCCAGCTCACCGCCGCCCTCGCCAAGCAGGGCTACGCGGTGCGCCGCGCCCACCCCTACGACCCTGCCAAAGAGCACGGCTTCCTGGATTCGCAGCGCTTGGGCATCGAGACGTTTCGGACTATCGACCCGCAGCAGCCGCTTATCGTGGCTGAGAGCGTGTGGCAGTACTCGCACCACGTGCTGGCCGGCCTCACTACCCACCAAGGGCCAATTTTGACGGTGGCCAACTGGAGCGGGCAGTGGCCCGGCCTGGTAGGGATGCTGAACCTCAACGGCTGCCTCACCAAGGCCGGCGTGACCTACAGCACGCTGTGGAGCGAGGATTTTACGGATGCTTTCTTCGAAAACGGCCTGCGCCAGTGGTTAGAAGAAGGGACGATAACGCAGGACGACAGCCACGTGCTGGCGCTGGCCAACAGCCACTTGCCGGCGGCCGACGAGCAGACGGGCCGCGCCTTCGGCCAGCGCTTTCGCCAGCAAAAAGCCATCATGGGCGTATTTGACGAGGGCTGCATGGGCATGTACAACGCCATTATCCCCGACGAGCTGCTGCACGCCACGGGCGTATTTAAGGAGCGCTTGAGCCAATCGACGCTCTACGCCGCCATGCGCGAGGTGAGCGATGCCGATGCGCAGGCCGTGCTCGACTGGCTCTTGGCCAAGGGCATGAAATTCAACTGGGGCACCGACGAGGCTACGCAGCTCACCAAAGCCCAGACCCTGGCGCAGTGCAAGATGTACGTGGCCGCCGTGCGCTTGGCCGCCGACTTTGGCTGCGACACCATCGGCATTCAGTATCAGCAGGGCCTCAAGGACCTGGTGCCGGCCAGCGACTTGGTTGAGGGCCTGCTGAATAACACCGAGCGCCCGCCCGTTTTCTCGACCTCTGGCGCGGAGCTGTACGCCGGCCAGGCGCTGCCCCACTTCAACGAGGTAGACGAGTGCGCCGGGCTGGACGCGCTGCTAACGTATCGCCTCTGGAACGAGCTGGGCATGAGCGGCGAAACCACGCTGCACGACATTCGCTGGGGTGAGTCGTTCGATACCGGCGACGGGGAGGAGTTCGTGTGGGTATTCCTGATTTCGGGCGCCGCGCCGCCCGCGCACTTCATCGATGGCTACGCCGGGGCTAGCAGTGAGCGCCAGACGCCCATGTATTTCCGCCTCGGCGGTGGCACGCTGCGCGGCATCAGCCGGCCGGGCTGCCTGGTATGGAGCCGCGTGTATGTGCTGGACAACAAGCTGCACTGCGACCTGGGCGTGGGCGAGGTAGTAGCCCTGCCCGCCGCCGAAACCCAGCGCCGCTGGCAGGAAACCACCCCCGAGTGGCCCATTATGCACGCCGTGCTCTGCGGCGTGAGCCGCGACCAGCTCATGGCCCGCCACAAGGCCAACCACATCCAGGTCGTGTACGCGCCCTACGCCGCCAAGGCCCACCAGGCCTGCCGCATCAAGGCCGCCGCCCTGGCCGAGCTGGGCGTGGAAGTGCATTTCTGCGGCGACGTGAAAGGGCTGGCGGCTGAGGAAGCGCAGTCGCAAAAGGCGGAGCTGGCGGCCGCGCTGTTGGCTTAATAACGCGGGAACCTCACCCCCCGACCCCCTCTCCAAAAAAGAGGGGGCGCCTGACGCCTTTGCTAACGTAGCCTTACGCCCGTTTGCTGTCGGCTCCAGATCGGAAGAGCACACA
>CAXYJY010000002.1:0-14809 GCA_964277755.1 uncultured Hymenobacter sp. | reverse complement strand
GGCGGCCTGCCCCAGCCCCTGGACGTGCAGAACCTGGCCAGCGGCTCCTACCTGCTGCGCGTCAGCGGCCAGACAGCCGACGGCGCCCCCTTCCGGCAGACCCTGCGCCTCACCAAGGAATAGGCTTTGCAGCTGACCTCAACACAAAAAACCTTACCGGCTTCCGGTAAGGTTTTTTTATGCTCGGGCCTTCCCTTTTTGGGACTGACAACCAGCGCCTCTAAGCATCATGCCAGCTTTTTTTAGCTGAAAACCAAAAAAAGCTCCGCAGTGCTACTACGAGCGTAGCAGGCAGGCTAACAGTGTAATAAAGGCAGCACCAACTACCTATCGGCGGCACGAGTAATATACATTAGCAATAAAACACAATTAACAAAATACCGACCCGTTGCACAATCAAATGACGTTCATCAATTTTGTCCATAATCTAGAGGCCTGGTTTAATTTATAGACAACATGTATTTTAAATAATACAATTTTTACCAATAAAAATCACTTTTTACGAAATACAAGATTATGCGTTTTATTCTAAAAAAGTAGCACCAAGCAAGAGCTACCGCCACGCGATTTACGCCGGGCGGCCTGGCTGCTTACCCGACCTGCTTACTCTTACTCTACACCTATTTTTATGCAAAAACCTATATCAACTACCCTCTTGCTGGCCAGCCTGCTGGCGGCCCCCAGCGGCAGCTGGGCCCTGGGCAATGCCTTGAGCTTCGACGCTACCAAGAGCAGCTACGTGCAGCTGGCCCGGCCCGTGAGCGACGACTTCACCCTTGAGCTGTGGGTGAAAACCAGCATGGCCAGCCCTACCGGTACGCAGTGGTGGCAGGGCGCGGGCCTGCTCGACGGCGAAGTGGGCGGCGCGGTCAACGATTTTGGCCTGACGTTGCTCAATGGCAAAGCGGCCTTTGGGGTAGGCAACCCTGACGTGACCATTCAGTCAGCCACCAGCATCAACGACGGGCAGTGGCACCACCTGGCGGCCACCCGCCAGCGCAGCACCGGCCTGATGCTGCTGTACGTGGATGGCGTGCAGGAAGCCAGCAGCGCCGGCACCACTACTAACACCGCCTCACTGACTGGCCCCGCCAGCCTGCGCCTGGGCGGCCTACAAACCGGCGGGCCCTACCTCACCGGCCAGCTCGACGAGGTGCGCCTGTGGAGCACCGTGCGCAGCGCCGCCGACCTCGCCGCCACCAAAAACTACCAGGTGCCCGGCAGCAGCAGCGGCCTGGCCGCCTACTACCGCCTTGACGAGGGCACCGGCACCAGCGCCGGCGGCACCGGCACGGGCGCGGCGGGCACCCTCGTCAACGGCCCCACCTGGGTGGTGCCCTCGGCGGCCCCGGTCTACGGGGTGCCGGCCATTACCTCGTTTTCGCCGGGCAGTGGGCTGGTGGGCAGCAAGGTGGTGGTGCAGGGCAGCAACTTCACGGGGGCCAGCGCGGTGCTGTTCAATGGCACGGCGGCCAGCTTCGTGGTGGACTCCGATGGGCAGCTCACGGCTACCGTGCCGGCGGGGGCCAGCAGCGGAGCCATCACGGTGGTGGGCCCGGTGAGCAGCACTGCGGGCCGGGCTACCTCGGCCGCCAGCTTTGCGGTGCTGCCGCACCTGGCGGGCACCGTGTTCGACGACGTGAACTACGGCGGCGGCGCGGGCCGCTCGCTGGCCGCCGCCACCAGCGCGGCCCCCGGCTTTGCCAGCCTCGGCCGGCCCGGTGCTACCGTGGAGCTGTACGGCAGCGGCGTGCTGCTGGCTTCTACTACCACCGACGCCAGCGGCGCGTATCGCTTCTACAACCTCGACCCCGGCACCTACGCCGTGCGCGTGGTGAGCGGCACCGTGAGCAGCTGCCGCGCCGGCTACGTGGCCGGCCTGCTACCCATCGCCACCTACCAGGGCACTACCACCGACCAGGTGGGCGGCCCCAACCCCGCCCTGCCCGACGCCCCGGCCAACAATGGCAGCCAGAGCCTG
The DNA here is from genome assembly GCA_964277755.1 of uncultured Hymenobacter sp. Taxonomy (GTDB): domain Bacteria; phylum Bacteroidota; class Bacteroidia; order Cytophagales; family Hymenobacteraceae; genus Hymenobacter. The sequence goes on along the minus strand of CAXYJY010000002.1, from coordinate 12,828 downwards.
GCCGCCCTCGGCACCGGCGGCCAGGCGGTGCAGGCCGTGGCCACCGTGACGGTGGGCAGCACGGCCGGCACCACGGGCGTCGATTTCGGATTTAACTTCGACCTAGTGGTGAACACCAAGGCCAGCGGCCAGGGTTCGCTAGCGCAGTTTATTTTGAACAGCAACGCGCTGGGCGATGAGAGCAAGCTAACCCAGGCCGGCAGCTACCTCAACGAGGTGGTGGGGGCCAACGCCACCGGCACTGCCCTGCCGGCCGCCACCGAGAGCAGCATCTTCATGGTGCCCGATGGCGCGGCGCACGCCGGCCTGCGGGCCGCCAATGGCAGTCCGGCCGGGCCGGCCAGCCAGCTCACGGGCGGCGTGGCCGTCATCAGCCCCAGCGGGGCGGCGGGGCTACCGGCTATCACGGGCCCGGCCACGGTAGTAAACGGCTGGACGCAGACTTATAACATCGGCAACACCAACGCCCGCCTGCTGGGCACCGGCGGCCCTACGGGCGTGGCCGGCGTGGTGCTGCCGCAACTCAATGCGCCCGAGGTGCAGCTCACCGGCACCTCTACTACCAGCGTAGGCCTTGACCTGACCGGCGCGGGCAGCGGCCTCATGGGTTTGGCCCTCTACGGCTTTGGTAACGGGGCGGGCAGCGACACCTACGCCAACGTGCGGGTGGCGGCCGATAACGTGACGGTGCTGGGCAACCTCATCGGCACTACGGCCTCGGCGTTTGCCGCGCCGGCCGGGGGCACCAAGGCCGACGGCATCCGGGTGCTAAGCGGCGCGGGCCTGACGGTACACAACAACCTCATCGGCTTCAACCAGGGCAAGGGCCTCACGGCCAACAGCGGCGTGACGGGCGCGAACATCGCCCAGAACGAGGTGCGCAACAATGGCATCGGCGACGTGACGATGGGGGGCCTCGACATGCAGGGGAGCAACTCGCTTATCAGCAACAACCTCGTTGTCAACAACCTGGGCGCAGGCATCGATGGACTGAACTCGGCGGGCGGCAACACCTGGACCGGCAACACCGTGACCGGCAACGGCGCGGGCAGCACCAGCATCACCACCATTCCGCGCAACTCGGCGGGCGTGCGCGTATACGGCACCGGCAACACCATCAGCCAGAACATTATTACCAACAGCTACGGGGCGGGCGTGATGGTGAATGGCGCGGCCACCAAGTCGGTTATCAGCCAGAACGCCATTTATGGCAACGGCAACGGGACCGCCGCCAACGGCAACGCGGCCAGCGGGCAGGTGGGCATCGACCTGCTGACCTCGGCCAACAACAACGCCAACGTGGGTACCTCACCCTACGTGACCACCAACAGCACCAGCACCGCCGGGGCCAATTCGCTCCTCAACTACCCCATCCTGAAAACGGCCAGCCTGCTAGGCACCACCCTCACGGTGCGCGGCCTCGTGACTACGGGCCGCACGGTGGAGCTTTTCCTTGCTACGCCCAACAACGTGGGGCTGACCTCCTCGACCACGGGCAATAACTTTGGGCAGGGCAGCTCGTACCTGGGCAGCCTCGCCGTGACGCGCACCGACTCGGTGACGGCCTACTCGGGCAACGTGAACGGCATCGCGCAGGGCAGTGGCTCGGGCGTGCCCTTTTCGGCGCGCATCGCGCTCACCAGCCTCACGGCCGAGCAGCGCGCCGCGCTGGCCGCGGGCACCGCGCAGCTCACGGCCACGGCTACGGCGGCCAGCCTGGGTACGTCGGAGTTTTCGGGCATCGTGAGCGTGACCACCGCGCCCACGGCCTACAACCTCACCAACCTGAAAATAGCGGCCAACAGCCCCTCGGCGGCCCTCAACCCCGGCCTGACCTCGCCGCAGGCGGCCAGCGACCCGGCTAGCACCATCGCCTCGTTTACGGTGCAGCCGGCCACCGGCGGTACGCTCTACTACGATGGCACGGCCGTATCGGCGGCTACCTTGGTGCCCACGGCCAATACTGGCAAGCTCGCATTTCAGCCCACGGGAGGCTTTATTGGCAATGCCACGTTTGCCTTCTCGGCCAAGAATGCCAATGGCACCGGCAGCAACTCGGCCACCTACACCGTGCCGGTAGTATCGAGCAACAGCTTCGTGGCCAACGACGACGGCCTCGACGCCAAGCAGAACGCAACCACAGCCGGCAACGTGGTGCTCAACGACCTGAACCTGGCCAGCAGCGCTACCTACACGGCCACGCTCGTGGCCGGCCCCACCCACGGCACGCTCACGCTGAAGGCCGATGGCTCGTACACCTACGCGCCCGCCACCAACTACCTGGGCGGCGACAGCTTTACTTATAAGGTGTGCGCGGCGGCCAACGACTGCTCGAACGTGGCCACCGTGGCCATCAACGTGTATAACCCCTCCACGGTGTGCAGCGCGGCCACCGGCCCCAACCTGCTGCAAAACCCCGGCTTCGAGGCCGGCAACGACGGTAGCTTCACCTCGGCCTACACCTTCGTGCCGCGCCTCAAGGCCGATGGCACGCCCAACTCGGCGGGCTTGCAGCCCGAAACCACTTACGCCGTGGACACCGACGCCAACTACTACCACGGCAACTTCCGGGGGCTGGGCCGGGGCGGCAAGGGCAACTTCATGATTGTGAACGGGGCCGCCAACCAGAGCAAGGTGTACTCGCAGGTGGTCACGGTTATCCCCGACCGCTACTACACGTTCTCGGGCTGGGCGCAGTCCGTCAACCCCGTGAGCCCGGCCATCTTGGGCTTCGTTATCAACGGCAAGTCAGCCTCGGTATCGACCACGCTCACCACGGCGGCCAACGACTACACCCAGTTTTCGGGGGTGTGGTACTCGGGCACCAGCCGCACGGCTACGTTTGAGGTGCGTGACATCAACCGCGCCTCGGGCGGCAACGACTTCGGCCTCGACGACTTGTATTTCGGCACGTGCAGCGTCAATCTGCAAGCCGTGACCAAGACGCAGTCGCCGAGCGTGCCCTACGGCGGCGCGCCCACCAACCTTGACCCGCTCGACGCCACGCTCGTGAACTCGGGTGCCTCAGTGGCCTCCTTCGTGGTGCAAACCGTGCCCGCCGAGGGTGCCTTGCGCCTGGGCAGCCCCACCGGCACGCTCATCGTGCCCGGCCAGGTTATCCCCTACGCCCAGCGCGGGGCCGTGTACTACGTGGCCAACGGTAACCCCAACACCATGTCGACCTCCTTCACCTACACTGCCGTGGATAGCGAAGGCGCGGGCTCCAATAACATTGCCAGCTACACCGTGCCCATGACGGCCAGCCCGCTGCCGGTGGTGCTTGCCACCTTCGCGGTGCGCGCCAGCGGCACCAGCGCCCTGCTCGACTGGGCTACCGCTTCGGAGAAAAACAACGCCTACTTCAGCGTAGAGCGCAGCCGCACCGGCCTGCCCACCGACTTCGTGGCCATTGGCCAGCTGGCCGGCCAGGGCACCACGGCCGCCAGCCACACCTACCGCTACGCCGACCCCAACGCGGCGGCCACGGCCGCTACCGTGTACTACCGCCTGCGCCAGGTCGATGCCGACGGCCGCAGCACCTACTCACCGGTGCGCGCCGTGTCGTTTGGCGCGGCGGCCGGGGCTGCTAGTTTAGCCCTCTACCCCAACCCCGTGGCCGAGGCCGGCACTCGCCTCGACTTGAGTTCGCTACCCGCTACCGCCACCTACCAGGTGCGCCTGCTCGATGCCACTGGCCGCGCCAGCCGCCAGTGGGCGCTGCCCGGCGGCCAGCCCCAGCCGCTCGACCTGGCGGGCCTCGCCCCCGGCCGCTACCTGCTGCTGGTGAGCGGCACGCAGGCCGATGGCACTGCCCTGCGCCAGGTGCTGCACCTGACGAAGGAGTAGCCTCGTGCTGCAAAAAAAGGCCTTCCCGGATATCCGGAAGGGCCTTTTTTTGCAGCACGAGTCATGCTGAACGCAGTAAAGCATCTCTATCGCTTCATTCAACGGTGCGGTAGAGATGCTTCACTACGTTCAGCATGACACTCCTTGTGTAATGCTTCTGAGCAAAATTCTCTAAAGCCTATGCTACTCGTCGCGCTGGGCCATCATCTTGGCGTTGCGGCGCTGCTGGGCTTTGTTGGTTTTGGCCATGTTCTCGGGGCCGTCGGGCAGCAGGGCCATGTCGCGCAGGTAGGCTTGGGCCTGGGGCATCTGGCGCAGCTGCTGGTAGTCGCGCAGTTGGCCGGGGGCCAGCATCTTGGCTACTACCTGGTCGAGCTGGGCGCTTTCGGTGGCCGTGAGGTCGGGCGTATCCTGGGTGAGGCCGTTGGCGTCGAGCACGGCCAGGTAGGTTACTTCCTGGTCGAGGTAGGTGTTCAGCGCGGTGGCCTGCGCGGGCGCGAGCTTGAGCTTGCTTTCGCAAAGCTGGGCAAACTGCCCGGCGCTGCGCTGCGCCTTGGTGGGCGGGGCCGCTGCGGCACTGGCCTGCGCCAAAGCCGGCGCGGCCCCCAGGGCCGCCGCGCTCGCTAGTAGACCGAACAGTAGGCAGCGGGACAGCATGTAACTCATATTAAAAGGGATTTAAGCGGGAGGCGGGTCTTGAACTGCGAATGTAGGCAATTAGTTGCGCCCCGCCAGCCTGTCCGCAACAATTTCGTAATGACGACCTTGGCCCGCGCCCCGGCCGCCCACGGCGGTTTTGGCCTCCAACTGCGGCCCTACCGCCGCGCCCAGCTGTAACCCTCGGCCCGCCTTTGCCGGTTTAAGCTGTCGCATTGGCTTTATATCCGCCGTGCGGCACAGCCAAGTTATGGATTTTGAGTATGATGTATTGGTCATCGGGGCGGGCAGCGCGGGCCTCAGCGCGGCCCTCACGCTGGGGCGCTGCCGCCGCCGCGTACTGCTGGCCGATGGCGGCGCGCCGCGCAATGCGCCCTCGCCAGCCGTGCATAGCTTTTTCACCCGCGATGGCATCAAGCCAACCCAGCTATTGCACCTGGGCCACGAGCAGCTGGCTCCCTACCCCACGGTGGAAATTAAAGAATTAAAAATCAAGCAGCTTACCAAGCTCGCCCACGGCTTCCGAGCCAGCGGCGAAACCGGGCCGGGCCGTGTCTTCGAAACTACCGCGCGGCGGGTGCTGCTGGCCACCGGCGTCGAGGATGTGCTGCCGCCGCTGCCGGGCTTCCGCGAGCTGTGGGGCAGCGGCGTACTGCACTGCCCCTACTGCCACGGCTACGAGGTGCGCGACCAGCCCCTGGCCGTGTACGGCCGGGGCAAGGCCGTGGTGGGGCTGGCCCTGCTCATCAGCCGCTGGAGCGCCGACGTGACGGTCGTCACCGACGGCCCCGGCCACCTCACCGACTACGCCCGCCAGCGCCTACGCCGCCAGGGCATCGCCCTGCGCCAAGAGCCCGTGGCCCGCCTGGTGGGCACGCCCAAGACCGGCCTGCGCTGCGTCGAGTTTGAAGATGGCACTTTCCTGGAATGCAAGGCCTTGTTTCTGCACCCACCGCAGGAGCAGCGCAGCCCGCTGGCCGCCCAGTTCGGGGCCCGCCTCTCGGGCAAGGGTGCGGTGTGGGTCGATAAAAAAGCCCAAACTACCGTGCCCGGCCTCTACGCGGCCGGCGACATGGTGCCCGGCCCGCAGCAGGCACTGCTGGCAGCGGCCAGCGGCAGCAAAGCCGCCATTTGCCTCAATGAGGCGCTGACCAAGGAGGAAGTAGCGTAGCGCAAGCTAAAGCTTACGCTACAGTAGCCAGCCGCGCCAGCGGCGTATCCGTTAAATCCGACAAATCCGTTTTAATCTGCGGTCAGCCAATCGCACGCGGCCGCTTCCTCGGTAAACGTTTCAATCAAACAGTCGCTTTCCTCGGCCGACACCGCCACCAGCACCGGCTGCTGGGCCCGCAGCGGCGACACCAGAAACGCCAGCCGCGCCGGGGCCGCGTAGCGCCCGCGCAGCGAGGGCGCAAACTCGTGCCCGACCCACTGATTGACGGTGGGCTCGGTGATGTCGTCGCGGCGGCGCAGGTCGAGCAGCCAGCGGCCGCAGGCGGCCTCGTCGGCCACGGCCCGAATGGCGAGGTAGTCGCCGCGCAGCTCGGCGGGCGCGATGTCGCGCTGCCAGCGGGCAATGACGAGCCCCAAATCGGGGCGGTGCGTGAGGGTGATGCTGGGGCCTGACATAGACGAGCTTACTAAGCTAAACGAGCGGTGCCAGCCGGCAAGATAAGACGGCGGCCTGCTTGGGCGGCGCATATCTTTTGCCGGCGTCGGCAGTTTAGTAGCCGGTTTCCGTACTTGCTGCCCATGACCCCAACCCCGCCGGCCGACGCGCCGCACGACCCCTACGCCGCGCTGCGCGTGCCCGATTTTCGCCGCTACGTCACGGCCCGCGTGCTGCTCACGGTGGCCACGCGGGTGCAGAGCTTGGCCGTGAGCTGGCAGATTTACCACCTCACCGGCAACCCGCTTTCGCTGGGTTTGATAGGCTTGTCCGAAGCCATCCCGAGCATCGTGGTGTCGCTGTACGCCGGCCACGTGGCCGACTCGGTGCGCCGCAAAAACATTGTGGTAGCGGCCCAGTCGCTGCTGCTGCTGTGCGTGGTGGCGCTGGCCGCACTGGCCAGCCCCTACGGCCTGGGGCTGCTGGCCAAAGACTCGTGGCACACGCTGCCGCTGTACGCGGTGATTTTCGTGAGCGGCATCGCGCGGGGCTTTATGGGGCCGGCGCTGTTCTCCTTTATGCCGCAGTTGCTGCCCGGCCGCGAGCTGCTCACCAATGCCGTAACCTGGAGCAGCACCACCTACCAGGCGTCGTCGGTGCTGGGGCCGGCCGTGGGCGGCTTCCTCATTGCCAAGCTGGGCGTGGCCGACTCCTACCTGGTGAGCGTCACGCTACTGGCGCTGGCCTTGTTTCAGTTCTCACGCATCGCGGGCCGCCCGCTGCCCCCGATGGAAGGCGAGCGCCTTACTCTTAAAGACAGCGTCTTGAGTGGCCTGCGCTTTATTTTCAGCAACCAGCTGGTGCTGGCCGCGCTGGCCCTGGATATGTTCGCCGTGCTGTTTGGCGGGGCGGTGGCGCTGCTGCCGGTGTTCGCGTCGGACATTCTGAAAGTAGGAGCCAAAGGCTTTGGGCAGCTTGAAGCGGCCCCGGCGTTCGGCTCGGTGCTGATGGCTATTTTCCTCACCTACTTCCCGCTGCGGCAGCACGCCGGGCGCAAGCTGCTGTGGGCGGTGGCGGGCTTTGGGCTGGCCACCATCGGGTTTGCGCTGTCCAAGAGCTTTGCCTTGTCGCTGTTTCTGCTGTTTCTGACGGGCGTGTTCGACTCGGTTTCGGTTATCGTGCGCTCCACGCTCATCCACACCTACACGCCCGAGTACATGAAAGGCCGCGTGTCGGCGGTCAATAATATCTTCATCGGTAGCAGCAACGAAATTGGGGCCTTCGAGAGCGGCACGGCGGCCAAATTATTGGGCACCGTGCGCAGCGTGGTCTTCGGCGGCCTCATGACGCTGCTGGTGGTGGCCGTCACGGCCTGGCGCGCCGATAAGCTGCGCCGCCTGCAAATGGGCACGGAGAAGAAGTGATTAAGTGGAAATGAAAGTAAAAAAGCCCCGCTACTAATTTATTTAGAAGCGGGGCTTTTTACTGGCTAAAATCCTTAACAGCCCAACTTAAAACTTATCTTTACCCTCGAAAGCACGGTTAACCCACCTCACCTCGGCGTCGCCCTAAAAAGGCGAAACCCTGGCTGTGGGGACAGTCAGAGTTTCAAGAAGCAGGCGGGAAGAAGCCTAACTTCTTACTCGGAATGAGAAATAAGCGTGTGATTAAACTACTTCAAGACCTTGGGAAGGCTATCTTGATGGGGTTTTTTAGCGGGCTATGAAAGTTCTTGTGGGCTTTACTACTCGCTTTTTTACTCAAGTAGTTGGGAAGGGCATCGTCCGGAAGGGCGGTGCCTTTCTTTTTGAATACTGTTGCAAATATACGTTTGCAAATCTGCAAATGTTCTTCGTTTCAAAGCTTCTTCTAAAATCTCTGAGTATTTGCTTACCCACCCTGTCGTGCCACCATTACCGCCGCTCCGACGACTCCCTCACCATCAGCTTAGGCTTGAGCACCACGCTCTTAGCCGCGCCAGCCGCGCTGCGCTTGGCGTCGCGCTGAATCATCTGGAGCAGCAGGCGCACGGCGGTTTGGCCCATCTGACCGCAGCACTGGTCTACGCTGCTGAGCTGTGGCTCGACCAGCTCGGTAAAGGCCTCGTTGCTGAAGCCGACCAGGGCCACGTCTTGCGGCACGCGGCGGCGGTGCTTGCGCAGCACTTGCAGCGCGCCCATTACGGCGAGGTCGTTGGAGGAGAAAATGGCGTCGGGCGGCTCGGGCAGCTTGAGCAGCTGGCGGGCGGCCAGCGTGCCGCCGCGCTGGTTCATCTCGCAAAGCACCGTGAGGTCGTCTTCGGCCGCCAGGCCGTGGGCGGCCAGCGCATCGAGGTAGCCCTGGTGGCGGTTTTTGTGGATGCCCAGGTGCAGCGGACCGCATAGGTGCGCGATGCGGCGGCAGCCCTGCGCCGCCAGGTGCGCGGTGGCCTGGTAGGCGCCCTGGTAGTCGTCGAGCACCACGGCGCGCACCTGCTCGCCCTCAAAGCCCTCCACCGCACGGTCGAAAAACACGAGCGGCACCTGCTGGTCGCGCACCTGCTCGAAGTGGCTGAAATCCTGGGTTGTCTCGGCTACCGATACTAGGATACCTTCGACCTGCGCGGTCATGAACAAGTCGAGGTGCTGGCGCTCTTGGGCCACGTCCTCGTTCGACTGGCAGATGAGCACCTGGTAGCCCGCCTTGCTGGCCGCCACCGTGATGCCGTGTACTACCTCCGGAAAAAAATGCCCGCGGATGTGCGGCACCAGCACGCCCAGCGTCTTGCTGCGGCCCCGGCGCAGGGCGGCGGCCAGCTGGTTGGGCTGGTAGTGCAGCTCGGCGGCCAGGGCGCGCACGCGCTGCTTGGTGGCCTCGCTCACGTCTTTGTGGTTGGAGAGCGCCCGCGAGATAGTAGACGGCGAGAGGTTAAGCGCGGCAGCTAAATCGGTGATGGACGCCCGGCGAGTAGCCATGATAAATACAGAAATAAAGCCTGAAAAGCAAGGCCTACGCCTGCGGCAACTGCTTGGCCGACATGCATTACAGCCCACCTATTGGGGCAGGTTAGCGGCCCGGCTGGCAAGTATACGCCCGCTACCGCCGGCCCGCAAAAAATCGACGGCCTGCTAGTAACTTTCGTTACTTTCTGGTTACAAAAGTACTTCTTCCAGTTCCTAGCCGCCCGCCCCGTGGAAATAGTGCGCGATTTTTCGGAGTCCGACCTGCTGCGCCGCCTCAAGCAAGACGACGAGCGGGCGTTCGACGCGCTCTTTCGGCACTACAGCGCCTTGGTGTACCGTTTCGCGTTCAGCTACCTCAAGTCGCGACCCGCCGCCGAAGAAATCGTGCAGGAGTGCTTTATCAAAATCTGGGAAAAGCGCGCCCAGCTGCGCGATGACGTGCCCCTGAAAGGCTACCTCTTCACCACTGCCCACCACGCCGTGCTCAACGAGTTGCGCCGCGACCAGCACCACCTACGCCTAAATGGCGAGGTAGCCGCCGCCGGCCCCTCCAGCGTGGCCAACGAGGCCGAATACCAGGAGATGGAAGCCCTCTACCAGGCCGCTCTCGACCGCCTGCCGCCCAAGCAGCGCGAGGTGTTCGTGCTCAGCCGCCAGCTCGGCCTCTCCTACCCCGAGATAGCCGCGCGCCAGGGCGTATCGGTAAAAACGGTGGAAGCGCACATTATGCAGGCCCTCAAGACTATGCGCAACTACTTCCGGATGCACGGCGGCGGCGTGCTGGGCATTTTGCTGACGCTGATAATCGACCAGAAATGAGTATGCTTATTCGGTCATGCTTCACTGCGTTCAGCATGACTCGTCTTTACATTTTTCTTATACAGAAACAAGTTTATTGCCTGAGCTACCACCAAACCACCGCGTGGCCGCCTGCCGCAGCGCATCCACGGCGGGGTCGCTGTAGCCGGCAGCCCAGGCCACGAAGCCATCGGGGCGGCCTGCCACGTATTTCAGTTGGTCGCCAAACTCACAAGCCACTTCTTCCAGGCTAGTACTACTCTCAAAATCAAGTAGTATACTCCTGGCCATCGCGCAGCAGCTCGCCGACGGTCGGGCCGGCTTCCAGTTCAAAATTGGGCGCGCTGTGGCTTGCCAGCGGGTGCGCGCCGCCCCGGTCGTAGCGCGTGGTGAGGCCCCCGACGCGGCCGGCAAAGTAGGTAGCCCCGTCGCGAGTTTGTAGCAGGTCATTCGTTGGTGATGGCCCGCAGGGCGCGGGCCTCGGGCGTGGGCTCCATAATAGCCCCCTGGGCGCGCGACCAGTCGAGCACCCGCGTGCCCACGGGGTGGCGCTCGGCGAAGTAGCTGTCGAGCAGGCCGGGGCGCGCTCCCGGATAATGGCGGCGAGCTTCCAGCCCAGGTTGAGGGCGTCGCCCTAACCCAGGCTGAGGCCCTGGCCACCCAGCGGCGCGTGGATGTGGGCGGCATCGCGTGTTGATAGCAACACCAAACTCCGGCCCGCGCCCCGGCTAGGCTTGTATGAATGCGACGAAATCGCGGCCCACGGCCTGCTGCCCGCACCGGGCCTGGCGGGCAAAGGCGGCGGGCGTAGTACCGCAGTAGCGCTTGAAATCCCGGCTCAGGTGGGCCTGGTCGGCGTAGCCCAGCTCCTGCGCCAGCGCGGCCAGGCTGGCCGTAGGCTCCCGCCACAGATGGTTGCGCACCTGCTCGAAGCGCATCAGGCCCGACACGTCCTTCACGGTGTGGCCGGCCGCCTGCTTGAATTTGCGCTCCAGGGTGCGCACGGTGGCGTGCGCGGCGGCCGCTACCTGATGCACGGGCAGCGTGCCATGGGCTGCGCTCATGGCCTGGCCCGCGCGGGCTAGCAGTTGGCTGGGGGCTGGGGCGGGCTGGGCACTCAGAAAATACTGCCGCACCTGCGCCAATGCCTCGGCTACCTGCCCTGCTTGCACCAGCATAGCCAGCGGGCCCTGGAGCTGGGCAACCGGGTGCTCGAATACCTGCACGCCGCCCGGCCCCGCAGGCAGGCCCAACAGCTCAAACACAACCCACGGAAAGCATTTGACACCAATAACTTCTACCCTGCCCTGGGCGTGCAGCCGCACTGGCCGTCCCAGCAGCCCCATCAAAAAAGGCGAGGGCAAAGGCTGTGCGTCGCCGAGGGTGGCCACGCTACAGGCGCTGCCGAAAAGGAAGATAATTTCGGCGTAGCCATCGGGGATTATCTCAAAGCCCGCAGGGTACTCGCCGAAATCTATACTAGTGTACCAGAAGCTCTTGATGGCGTGCCGAAGCGCTTCCGGGGCCTCTATCCCTATGTACTGCATACAGCAAGGTAGGGGCCGGGGGTGATACGCTTCTCGGGCCGCACTAAGGGTAAGCGGCCCGGCGCGGTGTACTAGCCTTGCCGCCGACCTTCGCGGCCCCACTTCCAGCTCCGGTAGTATGCTCAAAAAGCTTTTCTTTTTTGCCTTGTTCGGCGCGGGCCTCGGCCAGCGGGGGCCTATGTCCTCGGCGGCCGACGCCGCCCGCCCTACCCTGACCCGCCCCACCACCGACAGCCTAAAAATCGTGTTTTTTGGCTCGTCGGTGCCTTTCGGCCAGGGCGCTACGGGCAAGTACGGCTACGCCAGCCGCTACGCCCGGCTGCTGGCTCAGCGCGCTACCGCCGGCCAGGGCGCGGCCTGGAATACGGCCAACATCAGCATTCCCGGCGACAACACCCTGAAAGTGCTGGCCCGCTGGGAGCGCGACCTGCCGCCCCAGCAGGGCCGCTACGTGGTGTACGCGCTGGCGCTGGGCAACGAGGGCATCCACGGCGGCGGGCAAGCCAAGTTCGAGCAGTTTCGGGATAACCTGCAGGTGCTCATTACTAAGGCGCGGGCGGCCGGGCTGGTGCCGGTGGTCACGAACAGCTACACCCGCAACGACTACACGGCCGAGGACTACGCCTACATCCGGCAGATGAACCTGCTGCTGCACGCCTGGGCCGTGCCCACCGTGAACCTGCTCGGCGCCGTGGACGACGGCCAGGGCCGCTGGGCCGCCGGCTACTTCGACGATGTCCTGCACCCCAACGACCGCGGCCACGCCGAGCTAGCCCACGCCTGGGTGCCCTCGCTTTTCGATGCGCTGCGGGCCGGCAAACCGCTACCCCGCTTCCAGGCCACAGCCGGCGTGCGGCTGGCCCCGAAGGCCGCGCTGCGCCTAGTGCCCGAGGCGCTGGTACACCCGTTTACGCAGGTGCTCAGCTTCCGCACTACGGGCCGCGGGCAGCTGCTCAGCCTGCAAGACAGCACGCGCGCGGGCAGCCTCCGCATTGAGAAAAATGGCACGCTCGCCTACGCCTCGGCGGGCGGCGGGCACCTGCGTAGCGCCGCCCGCGTGCGTGACAACCAGTGGCACCAGGTAGCGCTGACGCACTACTTCGCCAGGGGCGAAACGCTGCTTTACCTGGATGGCAAGGAAGTGGGCCGCCTGCCCGAGCAACTGCACCTGCGCCAGCTGGCGCTGGGCGGCGCGGGCGCGGCGCGCGGCGCGCGGTACCGCAACTGGCTGTTTTACCGCGCCGGCATGAATGCCGATGAAGTGCGGGCGCTGGCGGCCGACTCGCTGCTGAAGTCGAGCCTAGAGCTGTATGCGCCGCTCGACGGGCGGCGGATTGGGTCTGATTCGCTGGCGAATCTGGCGCAGAGTATGAATGGGCTGGTGGTAGCTAAGCCCTAACGTGGAACCTCACCCCCTAGCCCCCTCTCC
>CAXYJY010000001.1:0-3373 GCA_964277755.1 uncultured Hymenobacter sp. | reverse complement strand
GGCCCGCGCCGCGCCGGCTGGCGTAAATTTGACGGCTTTAACTCTCTGCCGTGGCCCGCATTCCGAAAGAAATAATCGACCAGATTTACCACACCGCCGACATTCTGGAGGTGGTGGGCGACTACGTGCCCCTCAAGCGCAACGGCCAGAACTACTGGGCCTGCTGCCCATTTCACAACGAGAAATCACCCTCGTTTTCGGTAGCGCCGGCCAAGGGTTTTTACAAGTGCTTTGGCTGCGGCAAGTCGGGCAACGTGGTCAACTTCGTGATGGACATCGAGGGCAGCAGCTACCCCGAAGCCCTGCGCGCGCTGGCCAAAAAGTACGGCATCGACATTCCCGAAGTCGAGGAGCGCACGCCCGAAGAGCAGCTGCGCCAGAACGAGCGCGACTCGCAATACATCGTAAGCAACTGGGCCAAAGACCACTACCACGGCCTGCTGCTGAAAACCGAGGAAGGCATGGGCGTGGGCTACGGCTACCTGCGCGAGCGTGGCCTCAACCTGACCACCATCCAGACCTTCGAGCTGGGCTACTCGCTCGACCAGTGGGACGACCTGCTGAAGGCTGCCGAGAAAGCCGGCCACCAGCTCAAATATCTCGAAAAAACTGGCCTCGTGGTGCAGCGCCAGGACGACCAGGGCCACGACACCGGCCGGCGCTACGACCGCTTCCGGGGGCGCGTCATGTTCCCGATTCACAACGTGAGCGGGCGCGTGGTGGGCTTCGGGGCGCGCACCCTCAAGCGCGACGACAAGATGGCGAAGTACCTCAACTCGCCCGAGTCGGAGATTTACCACAAGTCGGACGTGCTCTACGGCCTGTTTCAGGCCCGGCAAAGTATTCGCTCCGAAGAGCTTTGCTACCTCGTAGAGGGCTATCTCGACGTGCTGAGTTTGCACCAGGGCGGCATCAAAAACGTGGTGGCCTCGTCGGGCACCTCGCTCACCGAGGGCCAGATTCGCCTCATCAAGCGCTACTCCGACAACGTGACGGTGTTGTATGACGGTGACGCGGCCGGTATCAAAGCTTCACTACGAGGCATCGACCTGCTGCTCGAAGGCGGCCTCAACGTGCGCGTGGTGCTCTTCCCCGATGGTGACGACCCCGACAGCTACATCCGCAAGGTGGGCGACCAGCGCTTTGCCGACTACGTCGAAAGCCAGAGCCAAGACTTCATCGCCTTCAAAACCATGCTCGTAGCCCGCGAGGCCAGCGCCGACCCCATCCGCAAGGCCGAGGCCATCCGGGAGGTGCTCCAAAGCATCGCCAAAGTGCCCGATGGCCTCAAGCGCCAGGTATTTTTGCAGCAAACGGCGGCCACGTTTGGCTTTGACGAGCAAGTAATTATCACCGAATATAACAAGCTGCTCAAGTCTCCGGCCGCTGGTAAAAGCAGTTCGCCGCCGCCCACCACGCCCGCCCCGCGCCCGGCCGCTAGTGCCGCGCAGCCGGCCAGCCCGTCGGCGCTGGCCGCCGCCAACCCGCGCCCGCTCACGCCCGAGGAGGAGATTGAGATGGCCATGTACGGGGCCACCCACGGCTCGGAAGAAGAGGCCGCGCAGCTCGCCGGCCCCGAGCCCGGCCTGGCCGAGCTGGCCGCCCCGCTCGACGTGCTGACCCAGTGCGAGCAGGCCGTGCTGCGCCTGCTGGTGCTGTATGGCCCGCACGAGGTGCAGGAGGGCGTGTCGGTGGCGCACTACCTGCTGAGCCAACTCGACGGCACGCCCCTGCAACACCCGCTCTACGCCCGGCTGTGGGCCGAGTGCCGCGAGGCCTTTTTGCAGGGCCAGCTGCCCGATTTGCGCCTGTTGGCCCACCACGAAGACGCGGCCATCCGCAGCCTGCTGGCCGACTTCGCCACCGAGCGCTACGACCTCAGCCCCAACTGGCGCATTAAGGATATTTACGTGCCTACCGAGCTGAATCTCATTCAACTAGCCTGCGACAACGCCATTCTGCGCCTCAACAAGTGCCACGTGCAGCGCGAGCGCCAGCAGTGCCTGGCGCAGCTGCAAGACAGCCAGCTCGACAGCAACGAGCAGCTCAACGTACTGCTGCGCTACAATGAATTGACTAAGCTCGACGGCCAGCTGGCGCAGCTGCTGGGCACGGTAGTGGCGCGCAATTCGTGAACAATCGCCCGTCATGCTGAGCGGAGCCGAAGCATCTCTACCGCTTCGTTGCTATCGGTAGAAATTACTATGCTAAAGAGATACTTCGACTCCGCTGCGCTCCGCTCAGCATGACGCTATAATCCATGTTAAAGCAGCTCAACCTTTCGCGCCTCTGGCTGGCCCTCGGGCTGCTCGTCTTCAGCTTCGCGGTAGGCGTGGGCGGCTTTATGCTGCTCGAAAACTACCCGTTTGTCGATGCCTTTTACATGACGGTCATCACCGCCTCCACGGTGGGCTTTGGCGAGGTGCGGCCGCTGTCTGACGTGGGGCGGCTGTTTACGTCGTTTTACATTCTGTTTAATTTGCTGGTGGTGGCCTACCTCGTGTCGGTGCTCACTACCTACATTTTTGATGGCGAGCTGCGCCACCTTTTTCGCATGATTCGCGCCGACCAGGAAATCAAGAGCTTCCGCGACCACGTTATCGTTTGCGGCTTTGGGCGCAACGGCTACAAGGCCTACGACGAGCTGCGCCACAGCGGCACCCGCGCCGTGGTAGTCGAGCAAAACCAGGCTCTTATCAACGCTGCCGCCGAGGCCGGCCACCGGCCGATTCCGGCCGTGCTCGGCGACGCTACCACCGAAACCGCCCTGCGCCAGGCCGGCATCGAGCACGCCCGCGCCCTCATCACGGCCCTGCCCAAAGACGCCGACAATGTATTCGTGGCCCTCACCGCCCGCGAACTCAATCCGCGCATCACCATCATCGCCCGCGCCAGCGCCCGCAGCAGCGTCAGCAAGCTGATTTCGGCCGGGGCCAACTCGGTGGTGCTGCCCGACGAAATCGGGGGCTCGCACATGGCCAACCTCATTATCCGCCCCGAAGTTATCAAGTTTCTGGACATGATTTCGGGCCTCGACCCCAACAAGCTGCGCCTCGAAGAGCTGCCCTTCAACGAGTTAAAAGCCACTTTGCGCGGCCAAAGCATCCGCGAGCTCGACGTGCGCTCGCGCACCGGGGCCACCATCATTGCCCTGCGCCGGGGCCAGGGCGGCGAGCTCGAAGTGAGCCCCGCCGCCGACTACCGCCCCGCCACCGGCGACGTGCTGCTCGTGCTTGGTAACGAAAGCCAGATTCAGGCCCTGCACCGGCAGTATAAATGAGAAGGTGGGGAGGGGAAAAGGAAGAAAGCAAAACGTCCGTCATGCGGAGCGCAGCGCAGCGGAGCCGAAGCATCTCTGCCGGATAACTAACTC